>JALHRS010000055.1 GCA_022841325.1 Lysobacterales bacterium
GGCGCGGGGCGCGGGGCGCGGGGCGCGGGGCGCGGGGCGCGGGGCGCGGGGAAAGGCTAAACCCGCCTGCCCCAGACCTGAGGGGGCGGTAGGTCCAGACTTGTCTGGACGCTTCTTGAGCAGCCGACCAAGAGCGTCCAGACAAGTCTGGACCTACACAAGCGCAACCGGGCGCCTCTTCGGTGCTCGGAGACAGCGTCCAGACAAATCTGGACCCACTTGAGCACGGAACCGGCGTCATTGCGACCCCGGGCTTGATCCGGGGGAAGCAATCCAGAAGCAGACCCTCAGAAGCACTGGATTGCTTCGTCGCTTCGCTCCTCGCAATGACGCATCAATCATTTGCTGTGTTGGCTCCTGGAAAACACAGCGTAGCAATCCACGACGCAGGTCACGTTCTCCGAGCCGACGCGGCCACCCTTGATCTCTGGCCACAACAAGGCGGCGCCGCAGCGCGGCGCCCTCCTCCACAGCGATCCGCGATGTGCGCGGCTGTCGTTTGCTCGCGATGCGCCTTGGACCTGGCCTTGCCCCGTGCCCCCTGCCCCTGCCCCGTTTCCGGTTCCCCGTTCCCCATCCTTGACCCGCTCGCCATTCATATCTATTATTCTAGATATGTCGATACAGCACACATCACAGGATGAACTGATGGCCAGGCGCCTGGCCGCGCTGGGCAATCCCTCGCGCCTGCTGCTGCTCCGGGTATTGGTACAGGCTGGCCCCGCCGGACTCTCGGTCGGGCAGATCCAGGAGGCGACCGGCATGGCCTCGTCGACGCAGTTTCATCACCTGTCCATGCTGGTCGACACCGGGATGGTGCAACGCGAGCGTGCCGGCAAGGAAGTCCTCAACCGGGTGCTTTTTTCCGAAGTCCGTGCGATCGCCGAGTACCTGATGAAAGACTGCTGCAAGGGGGTGAGCATGGGCTGAGATCGATCGCTTCTTTTTGCACCAACATATCTATTTTTCTAGTGATTTGGAGATAACCATGAAACGCTTCCACGTACACGTCAGCGTCAGCAGTCTCGACCGTTCCATCCCCTTCTATTCCGCACTCTTCGGCGCGGCCCCCAGCGTGCACAAGCCCGACTACGCCAAATGGGTGCTGGAGCAGCCTCAGCTGAACTTTGCGATCTCCATGCGCCCGGGCGCCAAGGCCGGCATCGACCATCTGGGCATCCAGGTCAGCGCGGCCGACGAACTGGAAGCGCTGCAGCAGGATCTGGCTGCCGCCGACATCGCCAGCGCCGCGGAGCCTGGCGCCAACTGCTGCTACGCCCGGTCCGACAAGCATTGGCTGAAGGATCCTGAAGGCATCGTCTGGGAAGCCTTCCACAGCATGGGCGCGGTGGCGACCTATGGCAGCGATGGCGGGCCTGAGGCTCTGGCACAGTCGGACATCGAGACTGCAGCGTCTGGCAAAGCCGCGATGACGGCCAAGGCGTCTTGCTGCCCGAGTGCAGCGGCCAGCGCGTGAAACGCCGCCTCCGGGCGCGCGCCTGAGGCCGCGCCCGGATCGGCCTGCGCCAGATGCCGGACAAGCCGGGCACACCTGATCTCTCAGCGGCGATTGAACCGATCCGCCCCTGGCTGGCACCTAATATGTGACAGCACCCAAACGGCGGCCCGAACGTGCAGCGCAACAGCGAACGAATCCTTGATGAGTACCTGCTCGCCGCGGCACTGACCGGCGACCGGCCAGCCTGGCAACGGCTGGTGGCCCGCTGGCAACCCAGGCTGTTGCGGCATGCCTGGCGCGTGCTCGGCGATGCCGAAAGAGCCGCCGATGCGGTGCAGGAAGCCTGGATCGAAATCCTGCGCGGTCTGGCTCGTCTGGATGACCTGGCGGCCTTTCCGGCCTGGGCCTTTCAGATTGTCACGCGACGCTGCCAGCGCCTGTTCCGACGTTCCGATCAGGCTCGGCGTGCCGCAGAAGCGCAGATGCTCGAAGAGTTCGAGATCGCCAGCGAATCAGACGCAGGCGAAATCCACGCCGACATCGATCAGGTCATGGGCGCCTTGCAGCAGCTGCCCGACGCCCAGCGTTCGGTGCTGGCCCTGTTTTATCTGGAAAGCCTGAGCGTGGCTGAAATCGCCGTCGCTCTGGACGTTCCGCCGGGAACGGTCAAGACCCGGCTCATGCATGCCCGGAACAAGATCCGTGCGCAACTGGAAGGAGCGGGAAATGAGCAAGCTGGATGATCTGATGATGCAGGCCCTGTCCCAGGAAGATCAGGAACTGTTGGCCCGGCATGGAGAGCCTGGCTATTTCGCACAGGCCTTCGGGCTTTTTCGTGGGCCACTGAGCTGGGTGATCTGGTTGGTCTACGGCTTGATCCTCGCCGCCTCGGCACTGAGCTTCTACGCCTTCTGGCAGGTGTATGTCAGCGTCGATGTCCTCGGCGCCGTGAAGTGGGCCACCCTCGGTCTGGTGCTGACCCAGATCGTGATGATGGGCAAGGGCTTCATGGCGCAGCATCTGGAAACCGGCCGCATGCTGCGCGAGATCAAGCGGGTGGAACTGCAGATGTCGTTGCTGCGCGGCAGTCGTTGAGCCGCACCGAGTGCGCCCCGGAGAGCCGGCTCGTGGCCACTCCGGGGCGGTGACGCTGGCCTCAAGGCGGTGGCAAGTTCAGCTCCAGGCCGCTGTCAGCGTCACCGAAGCGCGTGCGGTAGTTGAATTCGGCGCGCCAGTCATCGCGGTCCCACCAGCCGTTGTAGGTGCTGCGCACATTGAAGGCCAATTCCGGCTCGGCATGGCGGCTGTGGCAGATCACGCGGGCGATGGCGACGGCATCAGGATGCCGAAATCGGGTGCCATCGGTCGAGAACAGCCACAGCGGACAATCGACCGCCTCCACCAGTTCGCGGCTGATGTTGGCCGCCGAACCATGATGCGGCAGCTTGAAGGCCGACAGCGCCAGCGGCTGCCCATGGCCCAGCCGCACCAGGGCAGCGAGCAGATCGGGGCCCCAGGCGTCAGCACCGAGCAGCACCCGCTCGCCCTCGTATTCCAGCAGCAGCGCAATGCTGCTGCCGTTGGCCGGGCTGTTGTCGGGCGCCACCGCGGTCTCCGCCAGGGCCTTCAGATCGTCCCGGTCGTCGAGGCGCGGGGCTTTTGCCGGGCCGTAGGATTCGAGCCCCGACGTCTCCGGCTGCGGTGGCAGCCGACCCTTGCGCACGGCCTCGGCGACGGCCTCCGCCCAGGCATCCTTGAAAGCGTGCAAGCGTTGCCGCGGTGGCCCGAGCACGGTGAGTTTGAGTCCGCCAGGCAGACTGGATTCGAGCAGGGGCCCCGCCGCATCCGCGGCCACGGCCTTACCGGCAAACGCCTGATTCCAGGCGCGACTCTCTAGCCAGCGGCCGAAAATCTCGCCTTGTACCGGGCCATAACTTTCCAGACCGGTGGCCGCCATCTGCAGGTGCGGCCAACCGTTGAACCAGACGTCGGCCAGTTCCAGCCCCGGTATTGGATCAGCGTCGATCAACGCGCTCAGGGTGCCACCGACATGGTCCTCATCGACATGGCTGATCACCAGCAACTCGATTCTGCGCTGCGCCTCGGGCAGGGCGAGCAGACGCTGCCGCAATGCGCGACCGGTCTGCGGCGTGCCCATGTCCACCAGCATCCGCCTCACCGGGTCCTTTCCCCATTCAATCCACAGCGCATCACCCTGACGCGCCGGCAGCATCCGCAAACTCAACATGCCTGGCTCCGCGTCGTGAAGGTAATCGCACCCCAATCGACCCCGCCGTAACGGTCGCTGAGTTGTGCCAGAGCATCGACGCGGCGCTCGCGCTCTTTGTTGCCTGGCCAACGTCGCAACAGGTCCAGCAGCAGAGAGTAGCTTTCGGTGAACAGCGGCCGCTGACCAGCACACAAATCGATCAGTTCATCCAGCAGGCCCGGCGTCGATTGACGACCCGCGTTCAGAGCCAATTGCAGCACGCGCGCGTCGGGCAGCCAGTCGAAGCGCTGTGCCAGATTGTGCAACCAGGATTCCAGCCGCTCCAGCCGACCCACGCGCTGCAAAATCAACGCGCCCAGCGTGGCCCCGACCGGATCCTCATACTTGGAGGCCAGCAAATCGGTCGCCTGATCAGCCACTTCCAACGCGCTCTGCAGATGCCCCTGCAACAGCATGTGCTGCAAGGTCGAGGCCACCGTGCGCTGCGGGTGGATCAGGGCTCGTAGCTGATAGCCCTCGGCGCGCTGCGTCGCCTCGATCAGGCTGTCGGGGCCGGGCATCTGCTGGTGACCTGACTGCGTGGGGAGGGATAGCGTCAGCCGCTCGGATCCGAGCTGGAACTCGGCCCAGGCAAACTGCCCGGAACGGCCGCGCACATCCCAGCGCTCCGGACCCGCAGCCTCGATGTCGGCGCCCTCCACCCGCAGCAGCTGCGCACCAGACTCAGCACCGGCAAGCCGCTCGCGGCGACCGGCGCTGCCCGAGCCGCTGCTCATCGGCTGCACCGACTCCATCTGCCGCAGATGCCGGATCGATACGCCGCCCACGTCATTGGAGAGGTGTTCGGCCAGGCTGGACTGCGACAGCTCGAAGCGCACCGCTGGCGTGGCGTCTTCGGTCACTTGTACCAATCGCGAATGGCGACGCCCGTCTTCCAGCACCGCGTTGACCTGATAGAGCCCCGGGGAGACGTCCAACTCCTGTCCACGACCGATGCGCCCCACCAGATTCAACTGGCTGTCACGAACTTCGGCGGAGATGATCCCGCCCAGCAGATGGGAATTGGATTGCAAATCGAGTTTGAGCTTGCTCATGACACGCGGGCCTCATAGCGATCGCTCGGCGGCGCCACCTGCACCAGGCGGTGCAGCTCCCGAAATGGCGCCTCAGTGCCGATGTCCATCAGGTACAGACCTGCACGCACATCAGCGACTACCGGCCAATCGGCGCGTTTCTCGCAGACCGGATTGAGGGTCTCGTCGCGCAGCGTCAGATGCGACAGCGGTCGAGCTTCAGTCGGTTGCAGATCGATCTCCAGACGCGAGTTCGGCACGTCGGGGTAGACATGGAAGATGGCCGGATTGGGCATTCCGGAGACCTCGACGAACTGCTCGACGCCACGTTCATTGGCCAGTTCGTACACGCGGCTCGGAAGCACATGTGTCAGTCGTGTCAGCGGTACATGCCAGCGATCGACACTGCCATCCGCGCCAGTGGCGGCTCCGGCTTGTGCAACAGACCACAACAGCGCCTGGCAGAACAGGCTGTGTCCGCCTGGCATGCCGTATGCGGCGGTGCCGGTAATCGCCGCCAACAGCAATGGGCTGGACTCGACCGCGCCGTGCCGCTCATCCAGCTGGATGCCGCCGATCAATCGCTCGAAACGTCGTTCCACATGCGGCACCTGCCTGCAAACATCGGCAAACCAGAACTGGTGCCGAGCTGCCATGGCGTGATTGAAGGCACGATGGATGCTGGTCAGGTCGAGCGCTGCCTGCAACTCGTTGAGCTGATCGGGGCCGGCATAGTCCTCAAGCAGCAGCAGGGCGCCGCTCTTGCTCAGTTGCACGCCATGGCCGGCAACGTAGACCACGGCGTGATTGTCGCGACGACTCTCGCAAGCGGCACGAAACTCCTTCAAAGCCTGGATCACATTGACAGAATTCGCGGCGTGGTTTGCCGGCAACAGGGCCGCCAGCGCTGGCGGGATCGGCTCGCCGGCACTGGGCGACAGCAACACCCGCAGGCTGGCCAACGGCGGCAGCGGTGCCAGGTACAACCGGGTCCTGAGCCAGTCCGCGATGGCGGCGGCAGAACCCGCAGCGCTGCTGAGCTGGCTCAGTTCGGAATCCACGCCGGCGGGCGTCGGCTCGGGCCCATCGGCCAGATGTCGGTATTGGCTGACGCCGATCACCAGCACGTGGGTGCCAGATTCAGCCAGGTTTTCCGGAATGATCGAAGGCACAACACCCTCCCATGATCTTGATTGCAGCTACCACTCGAACTGCGGGTCCAGCAGTTGCGCACGCGGCTGGTAGCCCTGCTGCATGCGCAAGCGCACGCTCTCGTGCACCCGCGGACGCTCGCCAGGATGACGCGCCCGGCCCTGATTGACGACCCACTCGGTGGACCACTGCAACTGCGCATTGCGACGACGGCGCGGCACCGGCAGGCGCTCGAGCAGACCCCAGATCAGGCGGCGCGGCAGTTCGTCGTGAACCGGCTGGGCAGCCTGTGCGCCGGTCACGAACTCCACCGTAGGGTTGTTTTCCTGGTGCGTGGGGTCGAGGATGCGTGCGCTGACCTGCGGCTTGAAGGTCAATCCCCGGGCTTGGGCCTCGCGCACCATCCATGCCAGCGGAATCAGCGACAATCCGGATTCGCCCTCGGGGTATCCACCGCCCACATCCGAGTGCACGCCGGAGAACCAGACCTGGCGCACATCGGTGCTGGCCTCGGTTTCGATTTGCGCTTCCTTCCAGCGATTCTGCACAAACATCACCCGATGCTCGTCCAGCGAGAGCGCATGGCGCACGCAGACCACCCGGGGATTGTCGAAAGTGCGCGGAAACACCTTGGGCACCCAGGGCAAGCCGACCGCGCTGACGGTGTCGAACAGGCCGATGAAAGCGATCCTGCCAATGAAGCGCGCATAGTTGTTGCGAAACGCCCGGGCCGCGTTCAAGCCCACACTGATTCCATCGGCTGCTTCGCCATCGCCGTCTTCATCCGCCTTGTCGTCCTCGCCGGTGGCCAGGTAGGTTGACCAGGCAAAGGGCACCAGCGAATCGAAACCGCGCTGCAACAGACCCACCGTGGTCAGCATGGCTGCCAATACCCGCACGGAATACGCGCCGCGGCTGAAGCCGAACAAGCAGATCTCATCCCCTTCCTGGTATTCAGACATCAGGAAGCGATAGGCCGAGCAGACGTGGTCTTTCAGCATCACGGCCGACATCGAATCCAGCAGCATCGCCAGTTTGCGACCACCCCGGGTGGTGACCGAGCTCGGTTCAATGGTGCCGACGCCGCTCTGGTAATAGGTCAGTTGCTCCTGATCGCGCTTGAGCATGCGCAGCAGCCGCTGGATGTTGGTGTAACCGCCGTTGGGATAATTGTTGGTCCCATCGATGCAGATCACGATACGACGCGGCATGCAGTGTGCTCCTCTTGATCTGGCAACTCATTCCGGACAGCGTAGACAGTCCCGTAGCTTCTGCAAGCTGGCGGCTGCCGTGCCGGGATTGGCTGCGTCGGCATGGCAATAAGGGTCCCCAAGGCGGCAGATGTCTCAGCCACGCCCGCACTTGACCGGCGTCAGGGCTGTGAATACTGCCCCGCCGCTAGGATGGCCCCAGATTGGGACTTTGGAGCCTCCACATGAAACAAGGACTTGCAACGGCGCTGCTGCTGGCGCTGAGCCTGCCGGCCGCCGCCCAGAACCCGCCTGCGCCCTCGGGTCTGGCGCTGGACATGCGCCTGCGCTACGAGAACGTCAGCGACGATGCCTTCAGCCGCGATGCCGATGCCCACACGCTGCGTGCGCGCGTCGGTTGGCGCAGCGAAACCCGTTCGGGCTGGAGTGTGTTTGGCGAACTGGAGGGCACGGCGAATTTCAATGACGAATCCTCCAACAACACCCGCAATGGCAACACCCGCTATCCCGTGGTGGCAGATCCGAAAAACGCCGAACTGAACCAGCTGTACCTGAACTATCAACCCGATGCCGCCAGCCGGGCGACCCTGGGGCGGCAAAGGCTGATCTACGACAACCAGCGCTTTTTCGGCAATGTCGGCTGGCGCCAGAACGAGCAGACCTTCGATGCGCTCGACGCCACTCACCGCTTCGGCAACGGCTTCAGTCTGCGCTACAGCTATCTCGATCGGGTGCAGCGCATTTTCGGCGACGACCACCCCAATCGCGATCTGGGCCGCTGGAAACTCAGCACCCATCTGGTCAGCGCCAGCCACACGCTGGGACCCGGCCTGCTGAGCGGCTACGCCCACTTCATCGACAACCAGACACTGCCGCTGACTTCGCACCGCAATCTGGGCGTGCGCTATGCCGCCAAGGGCGGACCCGCGGACGGCCTGGGCTGGCTGGCGACACTGGAATTCGCCCAACAGGACGACCATGCCGATGGCCTGTCCATCATCGACGCCCACTACCTGTTGCTGGAAGGCGGCCTGGTCTGGAGTGGCTACACCGGCAAGCTGGGCTTCGAGCAGCTCAGCGGCGACGGCCGCTACGCCTTCCAGACTCCGTTTGCCACCGGCCATGCCTTCAACGGCTGGGACGACAAGTTCCTGACCACACCCGTCAATGGCCTGAACGATCTCTATGTCAGCGCCGGCGGCCCCCTGGCCAGGGACGGCTGGGCCGCGAAAGCCAGCTGGCTGCTCGCTTTCCACGATTTCAGCGCCGATCGCGGCAGCGCCGACTACGGCACCGAGTGGGATGCACAACTGGGCTTTCCGGTGGCCAAGGGTGTGACCGCCCTGGTCAAGTACGCCAGCTACAACGCCGACAGCTTTGCCCGCGACACCCGCAAGATCTGGCTGCAGCTGGAGTGGAAGATCTGAGCGCGCACGGGTACCAATCCTTGCCCGCAAGGCGGGCCAGCTGAGCCGCAGCTCACGCGGCAGCAACTCGACGGCAATCCTTCACCTTCTTGCCATTGCCGCAGGCAGCGCCTGCGGCGATGCTTGCCAGTATCGCGACACGCCGTCGCAGCTGGAGCTGTTTCATGCTGAACCCCCTATCTGGATGGCTGAAGGGCGCATTCGCGCCTGCCTGTTTGCTGGCCCTTGTCAGCATCATCGGCTGGGCACCCGCCCATGCTGCCGCAGACGGCGGGATGTGGACCGACATCCCCGAAGCTGGCATCGCCCGCACCGCCAGCCCGCGACAGATCGTGCCGCTGGCCTATCGCAGCGTACAACTGGATCGCAACCAGCTGCGCACGCTGCTGAACCAGCTGCCGCTGGAAAGCGCGGTGCCGGCAACCGAAAGCGACAAGATCCTGTCCTTGCCGCTGGCCGACGGCGGCTTCAGCAGCTTCCGCGTCGTCGAGGCGCCAATCATGGAGCCCGCGCTGGCCGCGCAATTCCCGGAAATTCGTACCTATCTGGGTCAAGGTATCGACGATCGCACGGCGACGCTGCGTTTCGATGTCACGCCCACCGGTTTCCATGCCCAGATCATCTCCTGGGAGGGCAGCACCTACATCGACCCCTACCAGCCGGGCGATCTCGACCACTACATCGTTTATCGCAAGAGCGATGCCCAGGAGCAGGGCGAACGCCCGCGCTGTCTGGTCACTGGCGAAGAGCTTCCGAAGGACGCGCCGAATTTCCAGAAGCGCAATCAGGCGGTCAAGGTGTCCTCGGGCACCAGTTTGCGCACCTATCGCGTGGCCATCGCCGCCACCGGCGAATACACCGCCTTCCATGGCGGCACCGTCGCCGGTGGTCTGGCCGCCATCACCACGACGCTGAACCGCGTGGTCGGCATCTACGAGCGCGAACTCAGCGTGCGCATGACCCTGGTGGCCAACAACAACCTGCTGATCTACACCGATCCGAATACCGATCCGTACACCAACAACAACGGTTCGACCATGCTCGGCCAGAACCAGACCAACATCACCAACGTCATCGGCACCGCCAACTTCGACATCGGCCATGTGGTCAGCACGGGCGGCGGTGGCGTCGCCGGGCTCGGCGTGGTCTGCAATGCCGGCAACAAGGCCCGCGGCGTGACCGGCTCGTCCTCGCCGGTGGGCGATCCCTTCGACGTCGACTACGTCGCCCATGAGATCGGCCACCAGTTCGCCGGCAACCACACCTTCAACAGCTCCAACAGTTCCTGCGGCGGTGGCAACCGCAACGGTTCCACCGCCTATGAGGTGGGTAGCGGGCTGACCATCCAGGCCTATGCCGGTATCTGTGGTGCCGACAATCTGCAGAGCAACAGCGTCGACTATTTCCACCGCGCCAGCCTGAATGAGATGCTGGCCTTCACCACCAATGCCGGCACCGGCGCCAGCTGTGGCACCGCCACCGCCACCGGCAACACGCCGCCGACCGTGACCACGGCGACCGCATTCACGATTCCACGCTCCACGCCGTTCACGCTGACCGCCAGCGGCAGCGACCCGAATGGCGATACGCTGACCTATCTGTGGGAAGAATTCGATCTGGGGCCGACCAATTCGCCCGCCGGCACGCTCAGCGACAACGGCGGCCCGCTGTTCCGCAATTTCTCGCCGCTGACCAGCCCTTCGCGCACCTTCCCCAGGCTGCAGTACATTCTCAACAATGCCAATGTGCCGCCGCAGACCACCGGCGGATTCCTGACGGGCGAATTGCTGCCCAGCACCAATCGCACTATGAACTTCCGGGTGACCGCGCGCGACAACCGCGCCGGCGGCGGCGGCACCAACGAAGCCTCGACCGCGATCACCATCAATGCCGCCTCCGGGCCCTTTGCCGTGACCTCGCCCAATACCGCAGTCACGCTCGATGCCACGCAGCCGCAGACCATCACCTGGAATGTGGCCGGCACCAACGCGCCGCCGGTGAATACGTCAACCGTGACCATCAGCCTGTCGCTGGACGGCGGCAACAGCTTCCCGCTGACCCTGGCCACCGGCGAAGCCAATGACGGCAGCGCCACGCTGATTCTGGCCGGGGCCACGCCGACCACCCAGGCGCGCATCCGCGTCGCCGCCGAGAACAACATCTATTTCGACATTTCCGACACCAATTTCACCATCACCGGCAGCGGCGCCACCCAGCCGGTGCTGAGCAACAGCGCGCAGCAGCTCACCACCGGCAATGGCCTGATCGAGCCCAATGAGTGCAATGACCTGACCGTGACCCTGAGCAATACCGGCACGGCCACGGCCACCGGCGTCAGCGCGGTGCTCTCGACGAGCACCCCGAACGTCACCATCAGCCAGCCCAATGCCAGCTTTGCCGATATTCCGGCCGGCCAGAGCCGCAGCAACACGGTGCCCTTCCAGATCAGTACCGGCAGCGCCCTGGTCTGCTTCACCAACATCAACCTGACCCTGACCGTGAGCTACACCGGCGGTGGCTCACCCTATGTCAGCAACTTCAGCCTGCCGGTGGGGCAGGCGGGGGCCGGCAACTACAGCTTCGCAACCGCCACCGGGGCCACCATTCCAGCCGGCGGCGCGCTGGTGGCGGGCAGCCAGGCCGACGATGCCGTCGTTGATCTGGCGGTGCCGGCCGGGTTCAACTTCTCGGTCTACGGCACCACCGTCAATGGCGGATCAACGCTGCGCGTCAGCACCAATGGCAATCTGCAGATCGTCAACACCGGCGGATCCAGCGAATACGCCAACAGCGCCATACCCAGCGCGGGCACCGGCAATAGCCTGGGTTCCTTCCCGGCGTCTCTGCCAGTACTGATGCCCTATTGGGATGATCTGGACACGCGCACGGCACAGGTCAGCGGCGGCGGCATCTATCAGCAGGTCACGGGCACGGCACCGAACCGCAAGTGGATCATCGAATGGCGCGGCGAACCCGTGAACCAGAGTGGCAACGCCATCGCCGTGAACTTTGCGATCGAGTTCAGCGAGGCCAGCAACCAGTTCCGCTATCTGTATGCGCTCACTGGCGGTACTGGCGCCAACGGCGCATCGGCCACCATCGGCGTGCAGTCGGCCACCACGGGCAGCATCTTCACCCAGCACTCCTTCAACACCGCCAGCGTGACGCCCGGCCAGATCCTGACGGCCACCCTGCCGGCGGCGATCTGCAACAGCGGCAGCGGCCCCTGCGGCGGTGGCGGCACCCCGGGTGTGACCATCGTCGAGAGCGGCGGCAGCACCAATGTCACCGAAGGCGGCGCCACCGACAGTTATACGGCGGTGCTCAACACCCAGCCTTCAGGCACGGTCACGCTGACCATCACACCTGACGCCCAGATCAGCACCAGTCCGAGCTCGCTGAGCTTCACCACCGCCAACTGGAATGTGCCGCAGCCGGTAACCGTGACCGCCGTCGATGACAGTGTGGTCGAGGGCAATCACACCGGCACCATCACCCACAGCGCATCAGGTGGTGGCTACACCGGCGTCAGCATTGCCAATGTCGTGGCCAACATCACCGACAATGACAGCGCCACGGTGACCACCGCACCGCTGGTGGTGGCAGAAGGCGACAGCGGCACCAGCTCGCAACAGCTGACACTGCAGCTGGCCGGCCAGGTTGCCGGCGGCTTCAGCGTCAGCTACCAGACCCGCAACGACACCGCGATTGCCGGTCAGGATTATGTCGCGGCGAGCGGCACTGTCAGCTTCGACGGCAGCGCCAATGCCAGTCGCACCATCACCCTCGGCATCATCGGCGACACCGTGCCCGAGGCCGACGAGCGCTTCTTCGTCGATCTCAGCACCACCGCGGCCCCGGCGGTGCAACTGTCGCCGGCCGCGGTCAGTGTCGACATCGTCAATGACGATCTGTACGCCGATCTGCTGGTCACCCACCAGCGCAATGCCGGCCCGTCCGGGCCGGGACAGGCGATCAGCTACAGTGCGACGGTGCTCAATCAGAGCAGCATCATCAACGTGCCCAGCACCACCTTCAGCTATACGCTGGGGGCTGAGTTGAGCACTGTGACCTGGACCTGCGCCGCCAGCGGCGGCGCTACCTGCCCGGCCAGCGGCAGCGGCGCGATCTCGCACAACATCGTGCTGCCGGCCGGCGGCAGTGTCAGTTACACGATCAACGCCGTGATTCTCGCCGGCACCGCGCCCGGGACCTCGGTGCAGACCACGGCCACCGCCAACGTCATTGCGCCCTACAGCGATCCCAACACCGCCAACAACACGGTGCCGGTGCAGTTCACCGTCAGCGGCGCCGCGCTGTTCGCCACCGGCTTGGATTAAGACCCCGGCGCGCCGCCCATCCGGGCGGCGCGCCTGTGGCTCTGGTAGAGCGGAACTTGCTCCGCTGCTGTGGCTATTGTGGGTTCGGACTTGTCCGAACGCTTTTGGCGGCACCAGGCAGAAGCGTCCAGACAAGTCTGGACCTACAGATGCTCAGGACGCCGCACACCCTGCCGAGCGAGCCCGGCGCTACCAAAGCCTCGCACGGCAACGCGTTGCCGGCTCCTTGCTACTCGCTCTCGTGCACCTGATAACTGATCAGCTGCTGCTGTCCCAGCGCGTCGGTGGCGCGAATCTGCAGGGTGCCGGGTCGCAACGCGATCGGCTTGCCGTCGTGGTCGGCAAAAGGCACATCGTCCCAACGCACTGCGACGCTGTCGACGCCGCTGCGCTCATCGACGACCGAGAGCAACAGCCCCGCATCGGGACCCGCGATCATCTTGCCCTGTGTATCCGTATGGAAGCCGCCGACCGGACTCACCGCAATCATCGGCGCCTCCAGATCGGGGGTCGCATCGGTGATCTGCAGGCGACCGGCTGCGCTGATGTACCCGTCCAGTCCGCTGGCGCTGACGCCGAGCACGCGGAAGTAGTAGGTACCCACCGCTTGCGGATCAATCTGCAGCCAGGCCTGGCTGAGCTTGGTCCGGCGCACCACGATGTCGGCACACTCGGCGTCCCGGCACAGTGCCAGCGTGTAGCTCTCTGCCCCGCTGACCTCAGCCCAGCGCAAGATACCGTTGCTGTAATTCCAGACCAGATCAGCCGCGTCCAGCGGCGGCGCTGGCAGCAGTTTTTCCGGCGGTGCCGGCGGTCCCTTCTCGGGTACCCGCGTGCCTTCACCGCTGGCCACCTTCACCGAGGCGCCGGCGGCCGACACCGTCGAGGATCCGGTGTAGACCATGACCCGCGAGCCGCCGCTTTCAACCTTGCCGGCACGGATCTCACCCAGTCCCTGCGCGTCTGGCGCGGTCTGGACGGTGGACGCGCCAGTAATCAGTTCGATCTCGGTGCCGCGGCGGGACAGCTTCTCGAAGACCACATCGACGTCGCCCTCGGTGATCTGCACCGAGCCACGATCAATGCCGGCGAGCGTGGTTTCCTTGCGGGCCAGGAACACCTGCGAGAATTCGCCGAGGCGCAGCACTGAACTGGCGTTGAAACGCAGCACGGCTGTGGATCGGGCGCGGGTGCGCACCGCATCCCCATTGGAGACTTCATCACCAACCTCGGCCTCCAGCCAGGAACTGCTCTCGAAGCGCTTCTCGGTGCGGTTCACCACCTGCTCGACCCGGGCACGCTCGGCGATCACCTCACGCGCCGCGATGATGCGCAGGCGCTGGCCGATGCTCAGCAGATCCGGATCACGCACCTGGGGATTGAGCTTCCAGTTGGCCTCCCAGAAGGTGTCACTGCCCAGGGTGCGCACGGTAATTCCACGCAGGGTGTCACCGGCGACGACGGTGTAATCGACGACCTCATCCTTGTAGCGCAGACCTTCATCAGCCACCGCCAGCGATGCCGCAGCCAGCAGGAACAGACTCGACAGCCATGCAGTTTTCATCGGCGCACCTGGACCTGAAAGCGAGTACGGCTTTTATTGCCGAAAGCATCCCGGGCTTCGACCCGAATCTGGTAACGCCCTGGATTCACCGCCTCGAAGCGAGCTGGCAGATCATTGCACTGGCTGAATCCGAATCGGGCACAACCGGTCTCGACGACGCCACTGTTGTCGTCGGCCGCGAACACCACCACGTCTCCGACTCGCACATCGATCCGCCCCTTGCTGATCCGATGCTGGCCGGAATCGGCCGACAGCTCCGGCCCGACCCGGTCGACCTTGAGCTGCACTGCCAGCTCGCTGGTGTTGCCCAGTCGATCTTCAGCGACCACGGTGAAGTCCGGCTTTCTCAACGTGCAGCGCAGGCGCTCGGCACCCTGGCACTGCTCGCGTTGACCGCTGTCGATGCGCAAGCTCACCGGCCCATGGGCATCCTCGGCGCTGGCCTCGATCGGATACGGCGGTTTGCCCACCCAACCGCCGCGAGCGGATGGCGGGTCGGCCACCGTGATCTTCGGACCCGTCAGATCGACCTCTACCCGGCCCAACGCAAGCTCGGCACGATTTCCGAGCACATCAGCGACGCTGGCGGAGAAATCATGTGCGCCGCTGGCCAAGCCTTCAGACCAGTTGTCCGCACTACGCGGCACGCCATCGACCAGCAGTTCCGCCGAGGCCACCGCTGTTCGATCGCTGACCTGCAACTGCGGTCGCGAACGCGGGCCTGCAACGGGCAGCTCTCCTTGCTCAGGCGCAGGTTGCCAGACCAGCACAGCGGACGGCGGGCGGCGGTCCTGTTCGATACGTACGCTTCGTTCCACCAGCGTGTTTCCTGCACCGACCACAAAGCGGGTCAACTGTGGCGGCTGGTCCAGGCGGGTCCATTGCGCCAGCCAATAGGCACCCGGTTCAACGGGCGCGCGCGCCAGCCCGGCCTCCACCGGCAGTGCGCCCGCGATGGCCACATAGCGGCTCTGATTGGCTACCAGATCACCGAGACTGCCACCAGGGGCCAGTTCAACGGCGCCGGACATCAGCACACCCAAACCCAGAATGGAGAGAATCATGCGGCTTCTTCCTTGATGACCCGGGTTGCGATCAGTTCCGCCGGGGCAACGGTGATGACTTCGCGCACCTTGGCGGCCAGCGCCCCGAAGCCCTGCTCCAGCGAGACTGTCGGACATTGCGTCAGGGCCTCGGCGGCGCTTCCCGGACGCTGCTCGGGATCAACGGCCAACAGCGTTTCCAGCCACGCCCGGAAAGCCGGTTGCACCCGGATTCGCCTGAGCATGCGTTGTATCGGCTTGCCCAGCGGATCGACACGGTCAAAGGCCTCCCAGCCGGCCAGGCATTCCAGCAGCACCACGCCCAGTGCGTAAAGGTCGGAGCGCACGCTGGCCGCCGAGCCCGCCAGGCATTCAGGCGCAATGTATCCGGGCGTGCCCACCTGGGCGTTGTGCAGCCCGGCCTGTATTTCCGACAGTTTGCTGGCCACACCGAAATCTCCGAGCTTCACCTGTCCATGCGGCGAAATCATGACGTTGGCGGGCTTGATGTCGCGATGCAGGAAGCCCTCCTTGTGCGCCGCCGAGAGCGCCCGCAGCAGGGCCACCGCCACTGCGGTGGTTTCGACCTCGGACAATTCGCTGTCGCCGCGCAGCAGCACATCACGCAAGCTGCCGCCGTCGACGAACTCCATGACAATGAAAGCAAATTCGTCGCGCATCAGATAATCGTAGACCGAAATGACATTGGGATGCTGCAAGCGCGCGAAAGCCACAGCCTCGTTCTGCAGGCTGAGCTGCAGGGTGAGACTGTCATTGCCGGACGACTGACCCACGCGTACGGTCTTGATGGCGACATCCCGGCACAGGCGCGGATCCCAGGCGCGGAACACCGAGCCCATGCCGCCATGCCCCAGTATCCGGATCACCTGATAGCGATCGAGAAAGACGCGCTCGAAGGCGTCCTTGTTCTCGGCCATCGCTTCGAGTCGGGCAAAGGACGCCCGAAACTCGCCGGCATCGTCTGCTGCCGCACCCTCGGTTCCTCCCAACACGCGACGCTGCATCGCCAGCAACTGGCGCATCGGCGCCAGCAGCCAGCGCCAGCCTGCCAGACTGATGAGCACGACCAGGGCCAGCACCGACAGCGCGGCAAAGCCGGCGGCGGTATACATCTGCGAGCGTGCCTTTTCCGCCTCTTCGGCTGGTTGCACGCTGAGCACTACCCAGGGACTGTTGGGAATCTCGGCGAAGGCGCCGATCAGCGTGCGATCGTGAATGTTGAAACGCGAAGCGCCCGACTTCAGCTGATTGTTGGTCGCCAGCGCCGCCACTTCCGTCGGCACCGGATCACCCAGGCGAAAGTCGCTGCCTGAATCCCGGGCCTGCAGGGTCAGCTTCGCCCCGGTCAATTCATCGGGCTGCAAATCGCCCTCCAGCACCTGCGCCGGCAGAGCTGCCACCACCCGTAGACCCGGCCTTTCGCTAGGCCGCATCAGCAGGATCGCGCGGTTGTCGGCGGCCAACTTGAGCTCAGCAGCGGCGCCCTGCATCAGCTTGTCGCTGAGCCATGCCGCCTCCGGTCGGCGCGCCATCTGCACCAGCAGATCGCGGTCGCCGTCCTGGTAAAAGGTGGCCACGGCCAACACCTGCTCACGTCCCAGCAGCGCCCCGGCCAGGACCTCCTGGGCGGACGCCGCATCGGGCTGTTCATACAGCTGCGGATTGCCCGCCAGCGCCGAAACCAGCGAATTCAGGGATTCCAGGCGGTAGGACACGCGATCTGCGGCGGTCCTGGCCAGCAGCAGATGCGAGCGCTGCGCCTGATCGATCAGCGACTCGTTGGCGAGCCAGGTCTGAAAGCCGACCGCGACGAAGGGCACCGCCGCCACCAGCATCAATGCCGCGATCAGCGCGTACAGATAAGTGGGCCGTTGACGCGGAACCGTGCCTGTCTTGACGATGCTCATGAGTCCCTCGTGCGGCTGTGAGAACGGTACACAGACTCGGCGCGCTAAGCAATTCTGGCCCGGCGCAAACCGGGCTGGCAGCCATCCGCAAGGGTCGCGCGCGGTGCCGGCGAGCCATTAGCCGCCCCAAAGATCATCGGCATGCGCCATCATCGCGCCCATGAACTGGTCCCAGCTGCTGAATCAGGTGTATGCCGACGCCATCCCCACGCTGGGGCGCGGCGAGGTCGCCACCTACATACCGGCGCTGGCAGAAGTGCCGGCCAATCGCTTCGGCATTGCGCTGGTCACGGTCGAGGGCGATCTGGCCGCGGTCGGCCATGCCCACGAGCCGTTCTCGATCCAGAGCATCAGCAAGGTCTTCTCCCTGGCGATGGCGCTGCGCGACGGCGGTGATGCCCTGTGGCAACGCTGTGGCCGCGAGCCCTCGGGCAACAGTTTCAACTCGCTGGTGCAGCTGGAACGCGAGCACGGCATACCGCGCAATCCCTTCATCAATGCCGGTGCGCTGGTGGTGGCGGATCTGCTGGCCAAGCGTCGCATCAATGCCCGCGCCGATCTGCTGAAGTTCATGCGCAACCGGGTCGGCAACGAGCGCCTCTACTACGACGAGCGCGTGGCCGCATCGGAAGCCGCGACCGGCGCCCGCAATCGCGCGCTGGCCTGGTTCATCAAGAGTTTTGGCAACATCGAAGGCAAGGTCGATGAGGTGCTGGACCTGTACTTTCATCAGTGCGCACTGGCCATGAGCTGCGTGGAACTGGCCCGTGCCGCGTGTTTTCTGGCCAACGAGGGTATCGACCCCTTCACCCAGGAACGTGTACTCAATCCCCTGCAGACCCGGCGCATCAACGCGCTGATGCTGACCTGCGGCACCTACGATGCCGCTGGCGAGGTGGCCTTCCAGGTGGGCCTGCCGGCCAAGAGCGGTGTCGGCGGTGGCATTCTGGCGATCGTGCCGCGCAAGCTCGCCATCGTCGCCTGGTCACCCCGACTCGACCCACAGGGCAATTCGGTCGCCAGTCTGGCGGCCATGCGCTCCTTCGTGGAGCGCAGCGGGTTGACGGTGTTCTAGGTGGAACCGTGAACGATGAAAGCTATGGTGGGCCAGCAGGTAGGTCACGTTGGCCGCGCAGCGGGCTACGTGACATCAATGAAGCGAAGAGTCCACAACCGAAGGCAAGGCGCCGACTCCCGATCGGGCAGTTGCCGGCAGAACGCCGCTTCTTCTCAGCTCTGTGGCCGGTTTCCGTCCCACGAATTTGTCTTTCCGCGTCACCGTGTCACGTAGCCCGCTGCGCGGCCAACGTGACCTACAACTCTCGGAAGCCGTGAAACTCCTCCACACCTCCGACTGGCATCTGGGACAAAGCCTGCACGGGCACGGTCGTGAGGCGGAGCATCGGGCCTTTCTGGACTGGTTGCTGGAGCAGTTGCAGCAGCGCCAGCCCGATGCCCTGCTGATCGCCGGCGATATCTTCGACCAGGCCAACCCCGGCGCCGATGCGCTGCGGCTGTATTACGGCTTTCTGGGACAGGCGCTGAAGCGCTGTCAGCGTCTCAGCATCGTCGTCATCGCCGGCAACCACGATTCGCCGGGGCGCATCGAGGCGCCGCACCCGCTGCTGCAGGGTCTGGGCGTGCACGTGATCGGCCATGTCCGCGGCGAGCCCGGGCAGACCCCGCGCTGGTGCATCCCCATTGCCGGCAGCGACGGCGAGATCGGTGCCTGGGTGCTGGCCTTGCCCTTCCTGCGGCCCTCGGACCTGCCGCAGCGCGAAGCCCCTGCCTATCTGGAGGGCGTGGCCGAGGTCTATCGCGAGGCCGTGGATACGGCGCTGTCGCTGCGCCTGCCGGGGCAGGCCCTGATCGCCATGGGCCATCTGCATGTGCGCGGCGGCCAGCTGTCGGAGCTGTCGGAACGCAAGCTGGTCATCGGTGGCCAGGAGGCGCTGGAGGCCAGCATCTTTCCGGCCGAGCTCGACTATGTGGCACTGGGCCATCTGCATCTGGCGCAGTCCTTCGATGGCGGCCGCATCCGCTACAGCGGCAGCCCCTTGCCGCTGTCCTTCAACGAAATCGGCTATCCGCACCAGCTGGTCGAGCTGATCATCGACGGCAGCGGCAAGCTCAGCGCCGAGCCTGTGCGGGTCCCAAGGCCGGCGCCGATCCTGCGGGTGCCAGCGCGGCATCTGCCCTTGCCCGAAGCCCTGGCCGCCTTGCGTGCGCTGGAAGTGCCGGGAGATCCGCCGCGTGGGCTGGAGCCGCTGATCGAAGTCCCGATCGAGCTGGCGCTGGCCGACACCGACGTGCGCGCCCAGGTCGATCAGGCACTGGCCGGCAAGCGCGTGCGCCTGGCGCGTATCGACCCGTTGCGGCGCAAGGATGGGTCGGCTGCCGACGCCGAGCGCAGACCCAGCCTGTCGCTGTCGGAACTCAGGCCGGACATCCTATTCCAGCGCCTGCTCGATGATCAGCCCGGGGACGCTCCCGAGGCCGAACTGCTGGCGGCCTTTGGCGAATTGCTGACGCAGATCGAACAGGCCGAGCACTGATGCGGATACTGGCGATACGCGGTCGCAATCTGGCCTCGCTGGCGGGCGACTTCGCAGTCGATTTCCAGAGCGAGCCGCTGGCCAGCGCCGGCGTGTTCGCGATCAGCGGCCCGACCGGCGCCGGCAAGAGCACGCTGCTCGATGCCATGTGTCTGGCGCTCTATCACGACACCCCGCGCCTGCGCTCGGCCAAGGAAGCGCAGATTGCCGTTCCCGACATCAAGGATCAGACGCTCACGCCGCAGGACCCGCGGCATCTGCTGCGACGCGGCTGCGGCGAGGGCCACGCCGAGGTCGATTTCGAGGATCAGTCCGGGGTCTCCTGGCGGGCGCGCTGGAGTGTGGCGCGGGCGCGCGGCAAGGTCGGTGGGCGTTTGCAGCAGGCCCAGGTTTCGCTGCTGCGGATCGCCGACCAGCAGCCGGTGGCCGGCAGCGTGCGCGAGGTCCAGGAGCAGCTGGCCACGCTCACGGGTCTCAGTTTCGAGCAGTTCTGCCGCTCGGTGCTGCTGGCGCAGAACGATTTTGCGGCACTGCTGAAGGCGCGCCAGGAAGAACGCGCCGGATTGCTGGAGGCGCTGACCGGCACCGAGATCTTCAGCCAGATCTCGAAACTGGCGCATCAGCGCAACCACAGCGAACAGCAGCAGCTGCGGGCACTGGAGCAGCAACTGGGGCAACACCCGCCCATGTCGGATGAGGCCCGCGCCGAGTTGACACAAAAGCGGGCGGCCGCGCTGGAGGCTGGCGATGTGCACGCCCAGCGACTGCAGGCACTGGTCGGCGAAGCGGCCTGGCACGACCGTGGTGCGGCCATCGACCAGCAGTTGCAGCAATCGGCGGCGCGTCTGTCGGAACTGGAAGGCGAACTGGCGGCCGATGCCGGGCTGGGGCTGCAGCTGCGCTACTGGGCGGCGGCGGCGGCGCTGCGGCATCTGGCGGACAGTCAGCAGCGCACGGCGGCCGAGGCCCTGGCCCTTGGCAACCAGCTTGCGCAGCTGCAACAGCAACAGGAGGCGGCGCAGCAGGCCCTGGCGGCGGCCGAGCTGGCCAGCCGCGGTGCTGCCGATACGCTGGCGCAGGCCGAACAGGCCAGAGCCCGCGCGCAGCCGCAGATCCAGGCCGCGCGCGCAGCCGATGTGCAGATCGAGCTGGCCCGGGCCGCCGAAGGCCAGGCCGAGGGCGAGCTGCAGCGGGCACTGACCACCCACTTCGAACTGCAGCAGCAGCTGGCGGCGCGCGCTCTGGCGCGTGACCAGCACCAGATCCTGATCGACGAGCACCGGCGCTGGCTGGAACTGCATCCGCATCTGCCCGGCGACGAAGGGCTGTGGGCGGCACTGGGTCAGCGTCTGCAGTCGCTGATCGAGCATCGTCGGCGCGAGACCGCTGCCCGCGAGCGCGAGCAGGCACTGCAGCGCTCGCTGGCGAGCGAGGAATCGCGTCTGCTCAGCTTGCGCGTAGCCACCGACGAGGCTGCGGCTGCACTGCAGCAGCGCAGCGACGAGGTGCAGGCAGCAGAACAGCAGCTGGCAGAACTCGATGCACCCGCGCTGGCTGCGCGTCAGCGGCAGTGGCTGGCTGAGGATCGGGCTGCGACTCAGGTGCAGCAGTGGCTGGGTGCCTGCCAGGAACGCGAGAAGGGGTTGCAGCAGCTGCAGCAGCAGGCCGAGCAGCTGCGGCAGACGCGGCAGACACTGGAGCAGCAGGCGCAGGCGGCCGCTGAGCACTTGCAGCGGGCTGCCAGCGAGGCCCAGGCCGCGCAGACCGCGCTGCAACGCGTCAGTCTGGTCGCCGACGCCCATACCGAACAATTGCGCGCGCTGCTGGTGGCCGGCGAACCCTGCCCGGTCTGCGGAGCGCTGGAACACCCGCAGGCCGGTCAGCATGGCGCCGAGGTCCGGGCCCTGCTGGATGAGCTGGAAGCGCAAGCGGCTGCGGCGCGGCATGCCCACCAGCAGGCGATTGCCGAGGACCAGCGTGGCCGTTCCCGGCTCGACGCTGCCGCTCAACGGCTGCTGGAGATCGAGGAATCGCTGCGCGCCGCCGACAGTGCGCTGGCGCAGTCGCAAGCCGAGCTGCTGAGCGCCGCCGCCAGCCTGTGGCCAGCAGTCGCTGACGCCGCGGCGGTTGCCGAATGGCTGCCGCAACGACAGCAGGGACTCGCCGAGCAGCAAGCCCGGCTGGAACTGGCGCAGACCCGGCTGGAGCAGACCCAGTCGACGCTGAAACTCGCGCGCGAGGCCGAACACAGGGCCCGCGCCGAGCTGCAAGAGCAGCAGGCGGCTGTGGCGCGGCTGCAGGCCGATATCGCCCCCACCCGACACGCCCTGACCTTGCTGCAGGGCGAACTCGGGGCCATCGACGCCGATCTGCGGCGCGGACTGGTGTCGCTGCGGGAACTGCTGCCGGCCATCGAGCTGGAACCGGACGACTGCCCGCGACTGCTGAACGACTGGCAGCAGGGTGAACAGCTGCGCAGCGCTGCAAAACTGGCCCTGCAGTCGGTGCGCGAGATCGCCCAGGCGCTGGCGACGCTGCAGCAGCAGCTCGATGCCGCCGCGCAGGCGCAGATGCTGGCGGCCGAGGGCCGCGAGCGCTCTGCCGCGGCGCTGCTGCAAGTCATCGAGCAGCGCCAGGCCCTGCTGAGCCATGACGATACCGAGGCCTTTGCCGCGGCACTGGATCAGGCCGTGGCAGCGGCCCGCGCGCAACAGCAGCAATACGCGGCGGAACAATCACGCTGCCTGCAGCAGCAGACCGCGGCGACCGCCGAGCTGCAGTCGGCGCAGCGGCAGCTCAGCCAGCTGCAAGGCCGCGCCGAGCAACAGCAGCAGCAACTCGAACAGGAGTGGACGGCCCAGCTGCAGGCCGATCAACTCGATCCGGTGTCGCTGCAGCAGCTGTGGGACCTGCTGGCCGAGCTGCCCGCGGATCTGGGTGCGCGCCAGCAGGCCTGGGCGACGCGGCTGCAGGCGCTGGGCGAGGTAAGCTCGCAGCTGGATGCGCTGCGCACGGCGCAGACGCAGTGGCGGCAGCAGGCCGGGTCGGCGCGCGATCGTGCTGAAGTGCAGGCTGAACTGGCAGCGACCCGCGAGCTGCGCGATCAGAGCCTGCAGCAGCTCGGCGCCCTCGAACAGCAGCTCAACGACGATGAGCGCCGGCGCAAGGCTGCCGCCGAACAGCTGTCGCTGCTGCAGCAGCGGCGAATCGAAGCCGCGCGCTGGGTCATGCTCGATCAGCTGATCGGCGCCGCCGATGGCAGCAAGTTCAAGCGCTACGCCCAGCAATACACGCTGGAAGTGCTGCTGGAATACGCCAATCAGCATCTGGCCCGACTGTCACCGCGCTACCGTCTGCGCCGTGGTCTGGAAGCGCTCAGCCTGCTGGTCATCGACAGCGACCTCGGCGATGAAGTGCGCACCGTGCATTCGCTGTCCGGCGGCGAGACCTTCCTGGTGTCACTGGCGCTGGCGCTGGGGCTGGCCTCGCTGTCCTCGCAGCGGGTCCGGGTCGAATCGCTGTTCATCGACGAAGGCTTCGGCAGCCTCGATGCGGCCACCCTGAACACCGCCATGGAAGCCCTGGACCGTCTGCAGTCCGAAGGCCGCCGCGTCGGCGTGATCTCGCATGTGCACGACATGGCCGAACGCATCGGCGTGCAGATCCGGGTGGAACCGGTGGCACCAGGCAAGAGTCGGGTGCGGGTGGCGCAGGCCGGCGAGCTGGTTTGACGCCGAGCGTATGGATTCCTTCAGCTGGCCCGGATTCCCGGCGACCGGCCTGGCCACACCCGGCAGAAACTTCTGCCACCAGAAGTGATCCTAGACTCCTGCCTCCATTCGAATCGTCGCCGTCGATGCAGACCCAGATTGATCCCGAGCTAGAAACAGCGACGGCGACCGAATCCCGTGCCATCGGACCCAGCGATGCGCCCTATGCGCTGATCTTCCGTCCAGGATCGCAGCCGGGCACCCGCTTTCTGACAACCGCAGCCATGGAACTGCAGGTGGGCATCATCGAGCGCGCCCGCGGCGAGCGCGTTCAGCCGCACATGCACCCGAGCAGACCGCGCCAGATCACGTCCATGGGCGAGTTGCTGTACGTCGAGAGCGGGCGCATCGAGATTGAAATCCATGACGAGGACTGGACCTGCTGCGCCCGGGAGACCATTGACGCCGGCAGCATGATTCTGTTGCTGCGAGGCGGTCATGCCATGACCGTGGTGGCTGACGCGCGCGTCATCGAAGTTCGTATCGGCCCTTATGCGGGCGCCGACATCGACAAGCGCTTTGCCCCCGCATCATGACTTCGGCAGAGCCTGTACCGGTCAATGCACCGGTGATCACCGCCAGCGCCAGAGCCCATGTCAATGAAACCCTGGACGCCGGCTGGCTGTCCGGCGGCGGGCCGATGGTCGAGCGTTTCGAGCGCGCCTTTGCCGAGTGCATCGGTGTGCGTCATGCGATCAGCACCTCGAGCGGAACCACGGCGCTGCATCTGGCCATGGCCACGCTGGAGCTGGGCCCGGAGGATGAGGTCATCGTGCCCGATCTGACCATGTTCGCCTGCGCTGCCGCCGTGCTCTACACCGGGGCCAAACCGGTCTTCGTCGACGTCGATCCGGACACCGGCAATCTGGACCCGAATCTGGTGACACTGGCGATCACGCCGCGCACCCGGGCCATCCTGGCGGTCCATCTCTATGGCCACAGCGCCGACATGGATGCCCTGCAGGCGATCGCCGACGAGCATGATCTGTGGTTGCTGGAGGATGCCGCGGAAGCCCATGGCGCCCGCTACCGCGGCCGCCGCTGTGGTGGCCTTGGGGATCTGGCTGCCTTCAGTTTCTACGGCAACAAGATCATCAGCACCGGCGAGGGCGGCATGCTGACCACTGACAGCGATGCGCTGGCGACTCGCGCCCGCAGCCTGCGCGATCTGGCCCATCGTCCCGGTCAGCGCTTCGTCCACGACAAGCTTGGCTACAGCTATCGCATGGGCAGCCTGCAGGCTGCGGTCGGGCTCGGACAAATGGAGCATCTGGCCGAATTCCTCGCCCACAAGGCGTGGATGGCGACGCGCTACAGCGAGAGTCTGAAAGCCATTCCCGGCTTGCGATTGCCGCTGACGCGCGACTGGGCCGAGCACGTGCACTGGATGTACACGCTACGCGTCGAGCCACCCTTCCCCTTGTCGCGCGAGCAGTTGCGGCGTGCCTTGGCGCAGCGGGGTATGGATACGCGCGACTGTTTTCAGTCCTGCGCCCAGCAGCCGCTGATCCGAGAACGTCTGGGTGCGCAGCCACGGCATCCGAATGCCGAAAGATGGGCCGCCGATGGACTGTATCTACCCTCCGGCCTGGCATTGACCGCAGCCCAGCTGGAACGCGTCTGTGCAGCCATCCATGATCTGGCCGGGTGAGCGCGTGCGGATGATGGCCAGGCGCGCAGGCTGGCTGCTGCGCAGTCTGCTGCGGCTGCGGCCGCGCCACTGGCGCGCGCTGCCGCTGGCTTGCACGGTGGCGCTCAGCGATGTGCTGTTTCGATTCTGGCGGCGGGCACCCAGCCCGTCAGCGGACGCTCTGGACTGGGGTCAGGGTCTGAGCGTGGTGATCCCGGAGCGCGGTGGTGTCGATCTGCTCGGCACCTGTCTGCAGGCGCTGCACACGGCGCTCGCGACGATTGCCGAGCCGGTTGAAGTCATCGTCGTGGTCAACGGCTCGGCACGACAGGACTATGCCGCCCTGGCGCAGCAGTATCCGCTGGTGCGCTGGCGCCATTTCGATCAGCCCCTGGGATTCACCCGTGCCGTGCTGCAGGGTGTGAGCCTGGCGCGCCATGGCGCCATCTATCTGCTGAACAACGATATGGCACTGGCGCCAGAGGCCCTGCGCTCAGCGATGGCCTGGCGCAGCGCTCGAACCTTCGCGGTCGCTTCGGAGATCCTGTTCCCGGACGATGGCCGCCGCCGCGAGGAAACCGGCTGGACCTTCATGCCGGTGGTCGATGCGCTGCCGCGGCCCTATCACGCCGAGCTTCCCGATTCGGCAACCCGGAGCACGGTGTGGGCCGGGGCCGGCTCAGCCCTGTTCCATGCCGGCAAGCTGCGCGAGCTGCTGCCCGCTTGCCTGCCCTTTGACCCCTTCTACTGGGAAGATGCCGATCTGGGTGTGCGTGCCTGGCGCCAGGGCTATCAGTGCCTGGTGTGCCCGCAGTCGCAGGCGCTGCATCTGCATCGGGTGACGGTCAATCGCTACTACGCAGAGGCCGAGGTCGAGCGCATCTTCGAGCGCAATCGGTTGCTGTTCCAGCTGCGCAATCCCTTCCCCCGGGTATCGCTGGCGCGCACGCTGGAACATGTCGCTGCGCTGGATCCAAGGTCGCAGGTTGAACTCGGCGGCTGGGCCGCCTGCATCGCGCTGTGGCAGACCCGGTGGCGGGCGTTTCACGCGCCGGAGCGCGATCTCTGCTACGACCGGATGACCCGCGGCATTCCTCTGCAGCCGCTGCATGCGCCGCCTGTATTGATGGTCTCGCCCTTTGCCGTGTTGCCACCGCGGCATGGCGGTGCACTGCGCACGCAACGCCTGGCGCAGGCCTTGTCGGCAGAGTTCCCGCTGGTGCTGCTGAGCGACGAGGCCGAGCTCTACGCAGACCGGTCCGATTCCAGCTACCAGCCCTTCGCCGCGGTGCACCTGATAAGCGGCCGACCCGAGCTGCCCGAGGCACTGGCGCAGGATCGCGTCGCGCGCATGGGCAACCACGCCCATGCGGCCCTGCGTGCGGAACTGCAGGAACTGGTCCGATGGTATCGGCCACGCGCCGTGCTCATCGAACACATGGAACTGGCAGAACTGGTCCAGCTGGATCTGCATCCGCGCCCGCCGCTGCTGCTGAATCTGCAGGATGTACTGCTGCAGCCGGATGACCCCGGTCAGGCGTCAGCAGACCGTCATGAGCGCAGTTTGATCGAGGCCTTTGACGCCCGCGTGGTCTGCTCGCCGGAAGATCAGGCGCTGCTGGGGGATATCGACAGCATTCTGGTCGGGAACGGCTGCGATGCCGCTTTGGCCGCCGACTATCGCCCCTCCAGCGGCCGCAACATCCTGTTCGCCGGCCCGTTCCGGGCGCCGATCAACTGGGAAGGCATCCGCGCCTTTGTCGATCAGATCTATCCGCGGTTGCTGGCGCAGATCGATGGGCTCAGTCTGACCATCGTCGGCGGTCCCGGCGCGCGCGAGCGCTGTGCCGCTGAAGCTGCCTTCGGACACCCGTCGATCCGGGTTCTGGAATCGGTCGACAGCATGCGCGAACTGCTGGCGGAAGCTGCGCTCGCGATCAACCCGCAGCCACAGTTGCGCGGATCCAGCATCAAGGTCCTCGAAGCGCTCGCGGCCGGCCGTGTCTGTGTCAGCACCGCAGCCGGCGCCCGCGGCCATCGTCAGCACGGATTTCCAGGCCTGCGGGTCTGCGATCGACGGGAGGAATTTGCGCCGGTGCTGACCGAGCTGTTGCTGGATGAGCCACGTCGACGGTGCCTTGAATCCCCACGCCCGGATCTGCTCGCCGGCTGCGACTGGTCGCACTGTGCGCAACCGCTGATCGAACTGTTGCGGCGCGCTGCACGGGCCGCTGCAAGCTAGGCTGCTGGTACCGCCGGCCTTGCTGCTGCGCCATTCAATTCGGGGCACAGCGAAATCGCAAACGGCCTGACCTCGATCCAGAACAGCCTCGGTCTACGAGGCCTTTGTAGTGCCGAGCTTGCTCGGCAGGATCTGCGGCTATTCCAGGTCGCCAGAAAGCGCCAAAGCACCAGCCCAGCAAGAGCAGCGGAGCAAGCTCCGCTCTACCGGAGCATCGACGTACGAGGCTGTTGTAGTGCCGAGCTTGCTCGGCAGGAACTGCGGCTTTTCCAGGTCGCCGGAAAGCGCCAATGCGCCAGCCCAGACAAAGCCGCGGAGCAAGCTCCGCTCTACAGAAGCGCGTGACTTGCCGGCTGCAGCTGCGACTGCGTCCAATCCACGCGCCACAACCCGCTGTCGGGCTGCAGGGACTGGAATACGATGCCCGGACACTCCGGACGCACTTCGGGCAGCATGCGTTTGCCCATGGCGGTGCCGCGGGTGATGACCAGCGCGTTCGGGTAGGCGCGGACCTGATCGCAGAGCACGTTCTCGGTCTGGGCGCGGGCCAGCGGGCTGTTCGAGTGGGTGCGCCCGACCTGCTGCACCGGCACCTGCAGATAGAAGCGCAAGCCGTAGCGGGCGGTGACGTCGGCGAACAGCAGGCGCTCGGCGTCCGGCGCGAGTTGCTGGATCAGTGCAGCGAAGCGACGGGCGTCTTTCGAGCCGGTCAGCGTGCTGCCGGCTCCCTTCAATCCCAGAATGACCAGGCCGCACAGAGCCAGACCGATGAGCCAGCGCCGCGGCATCGGGGCCGGGATTCGCGGCGACAGGTCGCGGGCGATCAGCAGCGCCATCGGCACCGCCAGCGGCAACAGGTACAGATACAGCCGCGAACGGGCCAGGACGAAGACCGCCAGCGGCAACAATATCCACAGCAGCAGGACGACGCGCTGCCGATCGCGCTGCCAGCACTGCCGCCACCAGCTGAACCGGCGCCCGCGCCAGATCCCGCTGATCCAGCCGATACGGAGGCAAATCCAGGGCAGCAGCATCAGCGCCAGGATCGGCAGATAGATCTTGAAGGCGCCGTACCACTCGGAATTGCGCTTGTGCACATCGCTGAGCAATCGGTCACGCAATTCGTAGCCGAAGAAGTACTCGACCAGCTCCGGACGCTGCAGCATCAGCGCCACGAACCACCAGCCACCGAGCACCAGGAAGATCAGCACACCGCGCCAGTCGAAAACGGCCAGTGCCTGCCGCCAGCCGCCTTCCAGCGCGCTGATGGCCACGATCGGCAGCAGCGGCAGCAGTGCCGGCGGACCCTTGGTAAAGAAGGCCAGACCGAAAGCGCTCCACATCAGCAGGCGCCAGCGCAGCGCCGACGCAGGGTCATCGCGACTGCGCAGCCAGGCGACCATGGCCGCGGTCTCGAACAGCGCCAGCAAAGTGTCAGTGTTGATCACATTCGCACCCAGCGCCGTGACCACGCCACTGCCCCAGACCAGCGCCGGCAGCCAGGGCCGATCCGGCACAAAGCGCCGACCCAGCAGCAGCACCAGCAAGCCGGTCAGCCAGAAGGCCAGCGCATTGGGCAGGCGCGCCGCCCATTCGTTCTGCCCGAACAGCGCCATGCTGGCGGCCAGTGCCCAGTAGGTCATCGGCGGCTTGGTCAGGTGATCCTGGTAGACATTGAATTGCGGCATCAGCCAGTTGCCGCTGTCCAGCATCTGCAAGGCCACCGCCGTGTAGCGACCCTCATCCGGATCAAACAGCGGCCGCGAGCCCTGGAAGGCAAAAGCCATGACCAGCAGGAAGGCGGCGACCAGCCAGTTGCCGCGTGAGGATGAGGTGGCGTGGTCCACGGAACCGGGGCGGGAAGGAAACGGATCGGCATGATGCCGCAAAGTGCCGGCACGGGTGCGAACACGCCGACGTGGCTCGGCGCTCCCGAGGCTCCGTCAAGGCCGCCAGTTTCAGGTGCCACCGATTGTTGGAGCGTCATTGCGAGGAACGCAGTGACGAAGCAATCCAGTGCACTTGAAACAGAGTCCCTGGATTGCTTCCCCCGGATCAAGTCCGGGGTCGCAATGACGCCATCTCCTGCCCCCTGTTAGCCTTGAAACTCGATCGACCTGCTTGGCGTAGCCCAAAGTGCGCGCAGCGCTCTCCGGGCGGTGACGCCGAGAAGCCCCGCTGAGCCGCTACGCGGCACAACGGGCTACCGCAATGACCATCTCGTCAGGGCATCCCACGACCTGAACGCTCTTCTTCGCGTTCTTTCTGCTTTTCCTTTGCGTCCTCTGCGTCCTGCTTCTGGCAGAAGCTTGCCGTTGCCAACGGTTTTCGCGACGGACCCGCACATATCGCCCCCAGGGCCGCACCCCGCTTCTGATCACCGCCCGGGCACGCTAGAGTGACCGTCGGTCCCACCAGCGCTCTGCCACCCAGATGCTTCAGGTTTTCCGCAGCAGCCGTATCGAGCGCCTGGCCGAGATTCTGGCGGTCAAGCTGCAGCGCTTCCGGCCGCGCTCGGTGCTGTCGCCGCAGACCCTGATCGTCGGTCATCTGGGCATGAAGCGCTGGCTGACGCAGCGGCTGGCCGAGCAGCAGTTGCCGGGCCTGCCGCGCATCGCCGCCAATCTGCAGATGCTGCTGCCCAGCGAATGGCTGGATCAGCTGGCGCAGCGGGTGCTCGGCACCGAGGCTATCGCCATCGCGCCCTACCGCCGCCCGGCGCTGCGTTGGCGTATCTATCAGCTGCTGCCGGAGCTGGATTGCGCCGAGGTGGCGCGCTATCTGGAAGGCGAAGATGCGCCGCGCCGGCGTTTCCAGCTGGCCGATCGGCTGGCCGGACTGTACGGCCAGTATCTGGTTTACCGCCGCGACTGGCTGCTCGACTGGGAGCACCGGCAGCGCAGTCCCGTGGGCGATCACTGGCAGGGACTGCTGTGGCGGCAGCTGGTCGCCGGGATCGGTCTCAGTCACCGTGGCCAGCGCATGGGCGAGCTCGGCGAGCAGCTGCGCAACCTGCCGAGCGACCCGGAAGAACCGGCGCTGCACGTGTTCGGCGTCAGCCATCTGCCGCCCGATGCGCTGATGGCGCTGCAGCAGATGGGACAGCGGCAAATCGTGCACCTGTACTTTCCCGACCCCTGCCGCGAACTCTGGGAGGATCTGCGCTCGCGCGCCGAGGTCTACCGCAGCGAGCTGGAGGGTGGCGCCTTCCTCGACATCGGCCATCCGCTGCTGGCGGCATTGGGACGCATGGGTCAGCACTTCACGCTGCTGCTGAATGCGCTCGACAGCGCCCAGGACGACCGTGATCTGGCCGATCTGGATCTGCAATCGCCGCTGTCGAAGCAGGCCACGCTATTGCACCGCCTGCAGCACAGCGTGCGCTGTCTGCGGCCCGAATGGGTGGCGGCGGATCTGGACCTGGGCTCGGCGCTGGCCGATGCCTCTTTGCGCGTCCATCAGTGCCACACCCGGCTGCGCGAGCTCGAGGTGCTCAAGGATGCGCTGCTCGACCGGCTGGCGGCGCAGCCCGACCTGAATCCGCGCGAGATCGTGGTCATGGCGCCGAACATGGCGCAATACGCGCCGCTGTTGCCGGTGGTCTTCGGCGAACCGGGTCGCGCCGACAGCGCCCTGCCCTGGTATCTGGCCGATGTCGCGCTGGCGCGCAGCCATCCGCTGCTGCAGGCCTTTCGCGAACTGCTGGATCTGCCGGCGCAGCGCATCAGCCGTTCCCAGGTGCTGGCGCTACTGGCGCTACCGGCGGTGGCGCGGCGCCTGGGCCTGGACCAGAGCCGGCATCAGGCGCTGGCGCGCTGGCTGCAACGCACTCAGGTGGCCTGGGGACTGGATGGCGCCATGAAGGCCGATTTCGGGGCGGCCCCGGTCGACCAGAACAGCTTTGCCTTCGGCATCGACCGCATGGCTGCCGGCCTGCTGGTCGGCCACGAAGATCCGGACTGGCTGCTGCAGGATCTGATCCTGCCGGCCGATCCGGTGCACGGCCCGGACGCTGCGGGCCTCGGCGCCCTGTCGGCGCTGATCGAGATCCTGCAGGACTGGCGCAACCACAGCCATCAGCTGCTGCCGGCCACACGCTGGATCGAGTTGCTGCAAGGCTGGATGCTGGGCTTGTTCGAGGGCGACCCGGACGACGCCGACGAGGCCGAAGCCCTGCGCGCGCTGGACAAGCTGGTCGCCGGCATCGCCCGTGAATGTGCGCAGGCCAACCTCGACCCCGAGATCGACTGGCCGGTGCTGCGCGACCTCCTCAAGACCGGTCTGGATGGCATACCTGAGCGCCAGGCCTTCCTTGCCGGCGGCATCAGCTTCTGCGGCATGGTGCCGCAGCGCGCGATCCCCTTTCGCGTGGTCGCGCTGCTGGGCCTGAATGACGGCGAATATCCGCGGCCGCGCACCGATACCGGGCTGGATCTGATGCAGCAGCATCCGCGCCTTGGGGATCGCGACAACCGCATGGATGATCGCTATCTGTTCCTGGAAGCGCTGATGAGCGCCCGCGATGCGCTGCACCTCAGTTATCTGGCCGAAGGCCCGCAGGACGGCAAGGCCCGCAATCCGGCACTGCCACTGGCCGAGTTGCTGGGTTTTCTCGACCAGGAGCATGCAGCCGAGCTGCGTGATGGCGATGGCCACAGGCCCTGGTGCGTGCGCCACCCACTGCAGCCCTTCGATGCCTGCTACTTTGGCGCCAACGGCGATCCGCGGCTGTTTTCCTACTCCAGCGAGTACGCTGCCGTGCGCCGCGACGATGACGCCGGCGAATGGCGCTTCAGCCATGGCAGCGGCGCGCTGCCCGCCATCGATACGGACGCGCAGATCGAATTGAACTCGATCTGCCGCTACTACGCCCGCCCCAGCGAATGGCTGTGCCGCCATGCGCTCGGGCTGTCGCGCGAGGCGCTCGAACAGGACGCCTCGGAAGATCAGGAAGCACTGACCCCGGCCCTGGCACGCTTTGACCGCAGTGGCATCGAGCTGCTCTGGCACGCACTGCAGCAGGGCTGGAGCGAGATTCCGACGCAGCCGCCGCGACATCTGCTGCACTCCGGGCAACTGGCGGCCGGCGCCGTGGGCGGCAAGGCCTTCGAGGAGATTCGGGCCTCGGCGCAGGCGCTGCTGGCCGCGGCACGGCGCTTGCCGCCCTTCAGCACGGCGACGCCCGAGGCGCAGACGCGGGCCATCGATCTGGCCATCGGCGAGCGTCGGCTGGTCGGTGCCATCGGCCCGCTGCATGCGCACGGGTCGGACCGCTGGCTGCTGCAGGTTCACAGCGGCGGCCAGGTCCATTTCGGGCAGCTGCTGCCGCTGTATCTGCAATGGGCGGCGCTGAGCCTGAGCGATCCGCACACCCGCTACCGCTGCGCGCTGCTGTATCGCGACCGCAAGACCGGCGCGGTGCTGCAAGCGCTGACCGAGTTCGATGCCGATCCTGTGCAGTTGCAAGGCGGATTGGCCTTGTTGCTCGACACCTTTGGCGCCGCCGGCGACCACAGCGGGCAGTACTTCGCCCGCACCAGCTACGAATATGCGCAGGCCCTGCGCAAGTATCCGGATGAGCCGGAACTGGCCCTGGCCAAGGCCCGCGAGGTTTGGCTCGGCGGCTTTGCCAGCACCGGCGAATCCGGCTACACGCCGGGCTACAACGCCTTGCTCGGCGGCAGCGCCGGATTCCTGGATGCCGGCACCGAGGACCAACGCCGATTCGCCGATCTGGCGCTACGCCTGCATCGCCTGCTCGATCCGCCCGCGGCCACCGGGGAGCTGGCATGAGCGCGCCCCGCGAACTCGACTGGCGCGCGCTCGATCTGACCGGCACCACGCTGATCGAGGCCAGCGCCGGTACCGGCAAGACCTACAACATCGCCCTGCTCTATCTGCGCCTGCTGCTGGAGCGCGAACTGGGCGTGCGCCAGATTCTGGTGACCACCTTCACCGATGCCGCAGCGCAGGAACTCAAGGCTCGTATTCGCGCCCGGCTGGTGGATGCCGAGCGGGCTCTGGGCGGCGCTGAAGCCGATGCCGAACTCGGTGGCTGGCTGTCCGGACTGGCGACGGCGCAGCCCGAGGCCAGGCTGCAGGCGCGGCTGCGACTGGCGCTGTCGGAAATCGACCTGGCACCAATCTCGACCATCCACAGCTTCTGCCGACGGGTGCTCACCGACTTCCCCTTCGACACCGGGGTGCCCTTCAACCTTGGTGAACTGGTCGATGAGGCTGCGCTGCTGCGCGAATGTGTGGAGGATTTCTGGCGCGGCCGATTCCTGGTCGAGCAGCCCGATCCCTGGGAGATGGCGATGGTGCTGGCCGCCGGGCCGGGCAGCCTGATGGCGCGGGTACGACCGCTGCTCGATGCCGAGCCGGATGCGATCCTGAGCGCTGATACCCAGGCCTTGCGCCACTGGTGGCGGGAGTTCTGCGCCCAGGATCACTGCGCGCTGCGGGCCACCATCGACGACGCCGACGCCTTCAAGAACGCCGATCGCTCGCGCCTGCGGCGCTTGCTGCGCAGCCTGCTCGCAGCCGCCGAGCAGGCCGATCCGGCAGCTGTAGACTGGGCCGGCCTGCATGAGGTCCTGTCAGCCGAAAAGCTCTGGGGGCAGTGGAAGAACAGCGCCACCGTGCCTTTCGAGCAACGCCCGGAGCTACAGGCGCTGGCGCAGGCTCAACCGTTGTTCGAGCGGGTCGAACAAGGCGTCCATCAGGCGACCGCTCTGGCCTGCGCCCGCTTTGTTCTGGAACAGATCAGTCGCCGGCTGCAGGTCCGCGGCCAGATCACCTATACGACCCTGATCGAGGAAGTGCACCGGCGCCTGCACGGGGCCCGCGGCGAGGCCCTGGCGGAGCGCCTGGCCGAGGCCTGGCCGGCGGCGCTGATCGACGAGTTCCAGGACACCGACGCCCGCCAGTGGCAGATCTTCCAGGCACTGGCCAAGGCCCCGGCGGCGCAGTCGCTGATCCTGATTGGCGATCCCAAACAATCGATCTATGCCTTTCGCGGCGGCGACATCCACGCCTATCTGTCAGCACGCGAGGCGCTGCCGACGGATCGCGTGTATTCGATCCGCCACAACTTCCGTTCGCATCCGGCCCTGCTGCGGGCGCTCAACGATCTCTACCGGCTGGCCGGGGACCAGGCCTTCGGCGGCAGCCAGATCAGCTATGTGCCGGTGCTGCCGGGCGAGCCGGGGCGCTGGCATGACCCTGACCACAGCACCGCGCTGCACCTGCGACTGGTGACGCCGCCCGGCAAGAACAAGGCCGATCGCGATGAGGCGATTCTGGACGCCTGCGCCGATGACATCGCCCGTCTGCTCAACCGCGCCGAGCTGCAGATCGATGGCCGGGCGCTCGAGCCCGGTGATGTCGCAGTGCTGCTCAGCACCAACCGGCAGATCGGCGAGCTGCGTGCACGCCTGATTGCACGCCGGGTGCCGGTGGTCGGCAGCGGCAAGACCAGCGTGCTCGACACGCACTGGGCCGACGATCTGCAGCTGCTGCTGCATGCGCTGCTGCAGGTCAACGATGACTACGCCGTACGCGCGGCGCTCGCAACGCGCCTGCTGGGCTTCGATGCCGGCCAGCTCGCAGCGATGGCGCAAACGCCCTCGCTGTGGGAAGCGCAGCTGGCACGCTTCGCCGACTGGCGTCAGCTCTGGGATCGCCGCGGCATTCTGGCGGTCATCGAAGCCATCGTGCTGCAGCAGGCGCCGCGGCTGCTGGCCGCCGCCGATGGCGAGCGCGCCCTGACCGATCTGCGCCATCTGGGCGAAGTCCTGCAAGCCGCCGCGGCCGAGTGCTACGGGCCGGAGCAGCTTTACGCCTGGCTGACCGAAGCCCGCAGCGAGGGCCTGGCTGAGGAAGACGCCAGCCGCGAACTGCAGCTGCGCATCGAGAGCGAGGCCAGACGGGTGCAACTGCTGACCTTGCATGCCAGCAAGGGTCTGGAATTTCCGGTGGTTTTCGTGCCGATGGCCTGGCGTCATCGCAAGTTTCCGAGCGTCGACTGGGCGCTGTTCCACGACGCCGGGCATCGGCGCCGACTGGATCTGGGCAGCGCCAACTTCGCCGCCCACCAGCTCATCGAAGCCGAAGAAGACATGCAGGAGAGCCTGCGGCGTCTGTATGTGGCACTGACCCGGGCCCGTTACCGTTGCCAGATCTACGCCTGCGCCGATCTGGCCGCGGACCCGGAACCGGCGCGCCCGGGCAAGGGCGAGCTCGACCTGCTGCTGGGAGCGGCGCTGGCCGGCGCCAGCCGTTCCCGGGACCAGGAACCCTGGCAGGCACTGGCGCTGGAAGTCCCGGCGCTGCACCTGGAATGGGGCGCGGACACCGCGGCCGCCTACGCCCGGGCGCCGGCGCCAGACCAGGTGCGTCAGGCCCGGACACCCAGCCGGGTGCCGCGACCCCGCTTTGGCCTGCACAGCTTTTCCTCGCTGACCCAGTACAGTGCCAGCAGCGTCAGCGACAGCAGCCGTGGTGCCGAAGACGAGAACGCGCTGCCGGGCGAGCCTGCATCCGCGCTCGAGGTCGGCAAGGCCCATCCGCAACTGCAGGCGCTGTCGGCGCTCAAGGGCCCACGCTTCGGCGATGCCATGCATCAGTTGCTGGAAGAGGATGCCGGCGAACTGCGCTTCGCCGAGCAGCTCGAGCGCATCGCCGCCGCATTGCAGGCCCAGGGCTTGCGGCTGGACCCGGAGCAGGCACCC
>JALHRS010000056.1 GCA_022841325.1 Lysobacterales bacterium
CGTCCACACAAGACACTCCGAATCCGTTGTCAAAGAACCTTCCAACTTTTCAACCCATCCCGACATCTCGTCGGGTGAGCCAGCAATCATACTTCAACTTCGATGGCTGTCAACACCTTTTTCGAAAGAATCTTCGAAGTCTTCTTCGAGGCCGAGACGCGCTGACCGCATCCCTGGCTGCACCCTGTTCGGGCTGCCCTCGTCGAAGGGCCGCGAAATCTAGCACAGTCCAAATCTTGCGCAAGCCCCGGCTTCAGTCGGACATGAACGAAGCTGAATCAACTGCGTCAGGACTGCCCGGGCGCTGCCGGTGCGGATGCGCGCACCACTCGCCACTCAAGCAACGGCTTGACCGTGGGCAGGCTTGGAGAACTCCATAGCCGGACTCGCAAGGAAATGTGCGCCGATGCTCTCCCGGCGGCGCAGGCAGGCCTCGACCATCAGCCGTGCAACCAGCAGCTGCCGCAGAACCGGCGCACCGGACAGACAACGGCGCTCCATGACCTGGATCTGGTGTAACGCCGCCTGCAGCCCGTCCTCGGTGCGGAAAATACCAACGTCGTTCCACATCAACTGCCGCAGACGCGCCAACACCATCTGATCATTGGCCGATTCAGCGCGTACTGCATGCCCTGCAGGCGGGTCTACGCGGGTAATCGGCGCAACCGGGCCACGTTGAGCGAGTCGCTCACCCAGCGCTTTGCCGAATGCGAGCGCCTCCAGCAGGGAATTGCTGGCCAGCCGATTGGCCCCATGTACACCGGTGCAGGCCAACTCGCCCACGGCGTAAAGCCCGGGAACCCGGGTCAGGCTGTGCAGATCCACCTTGATACCGCCCATATGGTAATGGGCAGCGGGGACCACCGGGATCAGTTGCACTCTGGGGTCGATGTCGCGCTGATGACAGGCCTGGACCAGATTCGGGAATCGGGCACGCAGCGAATTGGCCAGCGGGCGCGCGTCCAGATACACCCGGTGCCCGCGGGACACCTGATCCCAAACGGCGCGGGCCACCACATCGCGCGGCGCCAGCTCAGCCTGGGGATGTGCAGCAGCCATGAACCGCATGCCCTGGTCATTGAGCAAGATGGCGCCAGCGCCACGAATGGCCTCGGTGATCAATGGCAGCTGCGGATTGCCGTCACCATCAATGGGTGCCAGTGCCGTTGGATGGAACTGCACGAATTCCAGGTCGGCCGTCTCCGCGCCCGCCAGTTGCGCCAACGCGATGCCCGACGCGTCGGCTTCTGATGGATTGCTGGTGTGGCAATACAATTGGCCGATGCCGCCGGTAGCGAGAACGACGTTGGGCGCAAGTATGCGAATCAGGTCACCGCGTCGGTTGCGCGCCAGCACGCCAACGGCCTTTTCGCCCGCCTTCAGGATTTCGCAGACATCGGTGAATTCGTAGCGGTCCATCTGGGGCTGGCGAGCAACTGCGTCGCGCAAGGCGCGGATCAGCTCGGCGCCAGTAGCGTCGCCGCCGGCGTGCAGAATGCGCGGAAACGAGTGCGCCGCTTCGCGACCCAGTGCCAGCCGCCCGTTGACGACGTCGAACTGCATCCCCAGCGAAATCAACCAGCGGATGACGTCCGGCGCGCTCTCGGCCAGCCAGCGGACGGCAGATTTGTTGTTGAGGCGCTGCCCGGCGTGAATGGTATCGGCGGCGTGTTGACCGGGCGAATCGCCGCTGCCGATGGCGGCCGCAATCCCGCCCTGAGCCCAGCAGGTCGCACCATCAAGGCCGAGCACTCCACGACTGACGACCGCCACCCGCAGGCCGCTGGCTGCCGATAACGCAACGCTCAGCCCAGCGGCACCGCTGCCGACCACAATCAGATCGTATTGCTCCGACATCTTTGCGCCCCCGCACCGCAACTTCTGGTTACACCCGTGGATTGAGAGTGTCACTGGTTGTCCACACGGGTACTGTGAGCGAATGCGCATTCCGCGCATCGCTGCGCGGCGATTATGCGCCACCGCGGGCACAAGATGACGCAAGAGGTCAGGCAGCCTCGCGTCGTCCGATGTCCAGCATGCGCTGCACGGCGCGACGAGCGCGTCGCGCCACCTCGGCATCGACCTCCACCACCGGAGCCATATCCCGCAGGGCTCGGTACACCTTGGGAAGGGTGATCCTCTGCATGTGCGGACACAGATTGCACGGTCGCGTGAAGCTGACCGAGGGAAACTCGATCGCCAGATTGTCGGCCATCGAGCATTCCGTAATCAGGAGTACGCGATCCATCTTTCCGTCGCGGATGGCTCCAGTCATTGCCGCGGTAGAACCCACGAAGTCGGCCTCTTCAAGCACGTCCGGAGGACACTCGGGATGCGCCAGCACCGACAGGCCGGGTTCACGCAAAGATCGAATCTCGGCGCCGGTGAAGCGCTCATGCACTTCACAACTGCCCTCCCAAAGGATCAGGCGCTTGCGGGTCTGGGTGGCAACGTATTTCCCCAGATACTTGTCAGGCAGGAAAATGACGGTGTCGGCATCCATGGATTCGACCACGTGCACGGCGTTGGCCGAGGTGCAGCAAACATCGGATTCGGCCTTCACTTCCGCCGAGGTGTTGACATAGGTGACCACCGGAGCGCCCGGATAGCGTTGCCGAAGCAGACGCACATCAGCGGCAGTAATGGATTCGGCCAGCGAACAGCCGGCGTCACTGTCAGGAATCAGCACGGTCTTGTCCGGGCTCAGGATTTTTGCGGTCTCGGCCATGAAGTGCACGCCGCACAGCACGATGACATCGGCCGAGCTGTCGGCAGCACGCTGGGCCAGCGCGAGGGAATCGCCGCACACATCAGCAATTCCGTGAAAGATCTCCGGCGACTGATAGTTGTGAGCCAGTACCACCGCCCGACGCAGGCTCTTCAGGCTGCGAATCGCGTCGATATAAGGCAGGTGTACGGCCCACTCATCAGGTGTTATTCGGTCCGAGACACGGGTGTAGAGGTCCGCGTACTGCGCAGCCAGCTCGGAATCGAAAGCACGGGGTGCCAGATTAGTGTGTGCCAGTGACACCGCGACTCCTTTTGCTCACTTTGAGCATTAAGATGGGAAAAGAATGCGCCGAAAGAGGCTCGACGCAGTCTCTTATGCTACTTATGAGCAAAAGTCTGTCAAGTGCCGGTTGCGTATCGTCCCTGCTTGTCGCTATTTATGGGTCATGAGCAAAGCCCGCTACCACATAGACGTCAGCGTACAAACCCGCTTTCTTGCCGATCAGTCCGATCCGGGCAAGCGGCACTATCTCTTTGCCTATACGGTCACCGTGGTCAACTCAGGCGTGGTCGGCGCTCGACTGATGTCGCGGCATTGGCGCATCACCGATGCCCACGGCAAGACTCAGGAAGTTCGCGGGGAAGGCGTGGTCGGTGAGCAACCCTGGCTGAAGCCCGGCGAGCGCTTCGAATACACCAGCAGCGCCGCACTGGAGACCAATGTGGGCAGCATGCAAGGCAGCTATCAGATGCTGGCCGACGATGGCACGTTGTTCGAGGCCCCCATTGCCGCTTTCACGCTCTCAATTCCTAGGACTTTGCACTGACATGGATAGCCAGAGGCCGAGCCGCCACCGATCTGCCGATCTCACCGGAGGACGCGCGTCTTGAGCACCTATGCCATCGGCGACGTACAGGGCTGCTATGACACGCTGTGTCGACTGCTGGAGCATCTGCGCTTCGATCCTGCCGCCGATCGTCTCTGGTTCACCGGAGATCTAGTCAATCGCGGAGGTCAGTCGCTGGAGACGCTGCGCTTCATCCGCGGCCTTGGTGATTCGGCACTGGCGGTGCTGGGCAATCACGATCTGCACCTGATTGCGGAGAGCGTCAAGGCCACCGAGCGGCGCCAGAAGAACCTCGATCTGCGCCGCGTGCTGGAAGCGGATGACGGAGCCGAGCTCATCGACTGGCTGCGCCAGCGTCCGCTGCTGCACATGGACAAGGAACTGGGATTCGCCATGGTCCATGCCGGGCTGTCACCACAATGGACGCTGGATCGCGCCCGTATCGAAGCCGAGCGTGTGGAAAAGGAATTGCGCGGCAAGGACTACAAGAATGTGCTGCTGCGCATGTACGGTGATCGCCCCCGGGGCTGGAGCCGACGGCTGAAGGGTCTGGACCGCACCAGAGCTGCGATCAACGCCTTCACCCGCATGCGCTATTGCGACCCGCGCGGCCAGATTTCCTTCGAGGCCAAAGGTACGCCGGGCACCCAGCCGGCTGGCTTCTACCCGTGGTTCGAGGCCCCGGGCCACAAGCCACGCAGTTGCCGCGTCGTCATCGGCCACTGGTCGGCCCTGGGACGCTTTCAGGGGATGGGCGTATTCGGCGTTGACACCGGCTGCGTCTGGGGCGGCAAGCTGACGGCGCTGAAGCTGCAAAGCGAACCTGAGTTCATCGCGGTGGATTGCGCCCAACCCGGCAGTACGGATGCCGATCCGCTGGCCAAGGACGACATGGGCGACAGCGACTGACCGCAACTGCTGTCAGCTGCGCGACCAGCGTACAAAGTCGAAGGCGTATTCGTGCCTGTCGTCGCGCGGGTGATGTTCGCGATGCAGCACATGCCAGAGCCCTGGATCCAGCCGCGGAAACCAGGCATCGGCGCCGTCCAGCGTGGTGTCGATCTCGGTGGCCTCGATCCGACTGACCAGCGGCAGCGCAGCCTGGTAGATCTGGCCGCCCCCGATCACCCACAGCAAGCCTTCGGCGTGCAGTTGCATGGCGGCTTCCAGACTGTCCAGGCGGACCACGCCGGGATAACTCCAGCTCGAATCCCGGCTCAATACCCAATTGCGACGACCTGGCAGCGGGCTACCGATCGAATCGAAGGTCTTGCGCCCCATCAGAACGGTGTGGCCCATCGTCAGCGACTTGAAGCGCTTCAGATCATCCGGCAGCCGCCAAGGCAACTGGCCATGCATGCCGATGGCGCCGCCACGATCATGGGCCACGATCAGCGCCAGCTCGCGACTCATGGCGCCGCTGCCACGCCCAGTGCCTGATAGAGCTCGTCCGGGTAGTAACTGACGCCATTCTTGATCACCCGACGCACCTTGCGCAGGGCCGACACGCTGGCCGTCGGGTCGCCCTCTACGACGATCATATCAGCCAGCCAGCCTGGAGCGATCAGGCCCAATTCGTCAGATCGGCGATTGACGGCTGCCGAATCCAGTGTGGCCATGCGCAGAACACTGGTGCTCGGGATGCCGGCGGCGGCATACAACTCCAGTTCCCGATGCAGACCGAATCCGGCCAGCGTATCGGTGCCCGGAACGATGGTCACCCCGGCTTCGAACAGCGCTTGCAGAAACTGCAGCATGGCCGGAAATGCCTTGGCATAAGCGGCTTGATCGCCGGCATCCGGCTTGAGCCCGCCGAGCAGGAGCGAGCGCCGTACCTGAGGCGGCAGCCGCTCGATCACATCGGCATAGCCCGGCGCGACCAATCCGGCCTCGGCCTCGAACATGCCCTCGAAGATCCCGAGCGTGGGATCCAGCACCGTCTGCTCGCGCACCAGTAGCGCGATGAAGGCCTGCACTTCCGCGCTCTGGAGATCGATACTGGCGGCATGCTTGCCGATCGCGGTGAAGCGGCTCATGTCGCGGGTATCTGGCGCTTCCTTGCTGAGGAAATTGAGCATGACGAAGTTCAGATGCTGCAACTCATCGGCACCGGCTTCGATGAATTGCGCAGCCGTCATGGTCGCGGGCACATGGCCAGACAGACGCAAGCCGCGGCTGTGGGCGAGACGTGCGATCAGCGGCACCAGTTCGGGCTTCAACGAGGAATAGACCTTGATCTGGCCATAGCCCTGATCGGCATACCAGTTCACCCAGCGCTCGGCGTCGCTGGGGCTGTCTACGACCACACGGGTGGGGCCGGTGTAGGGTCCGGAGCCATCCATGAAACCGGCCATGACCACTCGCGGTCCGATCTCGGTGCCTTCCTCGAAGCGCTGCACGAGTCCAGGCAAGGTCTGCTCGTCGTTGGCCAGATCACGCACGCTGGTCACGCCGGCGGCCAGATGCAGCAAACCATCGACAGAATCCAGATGCACATGATTGTCCCAGAGGCCTGGCATCAGGAACTGACCGCTGACATCGATCCGCTCGAGTTCCTCAGGCAGGCTCATCTGACGCTCGTCGCCGACCGCAGCAATGCGGCGGCCGACGATCAGCACGCTGGCCGGGTTCGACTGCCCGGTTCTGGGATCGAACACCGTACCACCGCTGTACAGCTGCGCGCTCGAAGCTGGATGCGCCAGCGTCTTGGCCAGTTCCGCCGCACGTGCCTGCAAATGCCCGGCCTGAGCCGCCAACATCGGCTCCAGCCAAGCTTCCCTTCCTTCCGGTAAAGTGCTCGACCACGCCCCGACCGTTCCCAGGAAATCACCCTTGGCGTCAAACCACACCAGCTGAGGTGTGAAACCCAGACCGGTGATCTCATAGGCAACCAGGGTGTGCTTGCTACGATTGTTCCAGCCTGGCTCGGGCATGCTCAGCGCTTCGCTGATCCGCGCCCTGCCGGCCGGCAACAGTTCGATCTGGCCGTCGTCATCGGCCAGCAAGGCCCGCGCCAGCACGCCCAGGAAGACCGGCGGCGCCTCGATGGGGATGTAGAAATGCTCATCGGCGCCGGCCAGAGAACCCTGTTCAGCGGCACTCTTCCAATTGGCCACGCCGCGGACATTGGTGTACGACTCATCCACCGGCGCCTTGAAGTAGTCCTTGCCGGTGATCCGGATAGACGTCGGCAGCTGCCTGGCGTCCAGACGCCAGCGCACCGAGACCTCCGGCCCGCGGCCACGATCGTTGTAGGTGAAGGTGGCGATCTGTTCGTCACCCTGCTGGGCGTAGACCTCGGTACCTGCCGCCTTGCCCGCTATGAGAACTGTCGAGCGCCGCGCGCCTGGAAGTTCAGCGATGTCCTCAGCGAAAACCAACGCCGGCCAGATCAGTATCAGGCAGAGCGCTGACGTGCGCGCGGCGCGGACGTGCATGGGCAAATCTCCCTCAGTGTGCCTCAGCGGAGTACTTCTCGCCGGCCGCGACGTAGAGATCGAGCCGATTTCCGGGTGGCGGCATCGGGCAGGTCGCAAAGGCGGTGAAGGCGCAGGGCGGGTTGTAGGCCTTGTTGAAATCGACCACGATGTGGCCGTCCTTGGGCGGTCCGGCATACAGATAGCGGGCCATCCCGTAGGTTTCCTTGCCGCTGCTGCGATCGGCGATGATCAGGAAATACTGCTCCTCGCCCTCCTCCACCAGCGCCTCGATGCTGTGGGTCTTGCCGTCCTTCTCGAAAACGATACGACCGGGATTGGGATAGGACTCCAGCGTGCCGACCACGGTCGCCACTTCAATGGTCCTGGGCTCATCGTAGGCCTCGAAGCGCGCTTCGATACGCCACTGCGGATCGATGTCGAAATAGGCGATGCCGGCGAAGTTCAGGCGGGTCGGTGCCTCGCTGTCCTTGACCCTGAGCGCATGTTTGTCGCCGCGCTCCATGACCTGGAAGTTGGCCGTGCCGAAATTGACCACGACCGGACTGCCGTCGGCGGCAGGTGTCAGGTCGAAACTCTCCGCAATTTCTCCAGCCACACTGGCTTCGACGCCTTTTTCAACGTCGAATCGAGCTTTGCCCTCATTCCAGCTCAGGGTTCCCAGACGCTTGGGGCCGCGTCCGAGATCAATGTCGTTGTCTGGCCCGTTACCCAGCGTCTGGCTGGTACCTTCGGGCAGCCAGTGCAGTCCCACCAGCGACAACCAACCGCCGGGCGCACTCAGCCGCTCGACTCGTGCGGCTCGCCAGTTGGCGATTTCCTGTTGATGGGCGGTCATTGCAGCCGATATCGGGCCGGAAACCGCCATCAAGGCAGCCAGGCCCAGAGCCAGGTGCGGAAATTTCATGCGTCGTCCCGATAGCAGAGCATCCAGCCCCAAGAATGCTTGAAATCAGACCGATAAGCACCCGCACCGGGTGCTGCCTGTCAGATTCGGTGCCGACCATTCACGCAGCCGGCACGAACGCCCGACTTTCGCCCCGCCTGTGTCATGGCCGGCGCCACTTTGCATGTTGGACTGTGCATGAGAGGTTTGATCGAGGAGATACGCCATGCGCTGTTTCGTGCCGGCTACAGACGACGAGATCTACGCCTTCATCGAGCGTTACGGCATCACCGCGCTCGTGCCTTACCGGGTGGACATGCCCGTTGCGACGCGCAACGAAGCACCGCGCAGCGCCGAAGCCAGTTCGTGGACAGACCTGGAGAGTCCGCGACGCGCCGCCTGAGCCCGCAGCGGCAGCCGCCTTCAGGTCACGCCCAGGTAGCGAGCAATGCTCTTGGCGGCCTCGCGACCTTCGTACACCGCAGTCACCACCAGATCCGCGCCGCGGACCATGTCGCCGCCGGCAAAGACCTTGTCATTGCGGGTCTGGAAGGGCAATAACACCCCGTCATCGCCACCGACCTCGATACGGCCAGTGTCGTGCATGGTCACCCGCTGTGCCGCCAGCCATTCCGGCGGATCCGGCTGGAAGCCGAAGGCGATGATCACCGCATCGGCAGGAATGATGACCTCGGTACCAGGAACGTTCTCGGGACGACGGCGACCTTTGGCGTCGGGCGCACCGAGGCGGGTCTCGACCACGCGCACACCCGTCACCTGACCGTCGACGCCGACAATTTCCAGCGGCTGGCGATTGAACAGGAACTGCACGCCCTCGTCCTTGGCATTCTTCACCTCGCGCCTGGAGCCTGGCATGTTGTCTTCATCGCGCCGATACAGGCAGCTGACCGCGGCGGCACCCTGACGAATGGCCGTGCGCACGCAATCCATGCCGGTGTCGCCACCGCCCAGCACCAGAACCCGCTGAGCGGACAGATCGATCGCCGGCAGTGGGTCTTCCCAGTTCATCACCCGATGAACGTTGGCGATCAGGTAGCGCAGCGCCTCGTGCACGCCGCGCAGCTTCAGACCCGGCAAGTCGCCGTCCACAGCCTTGTAGGTACCCATGCCCATGAACACCGCGTCATAGTCGGAGAGCAGGCGCTCGAAGCTGATGTCGGTGCCGATATTGACACCGAGCTTGAACTGCACGCCCATGCCTTCCAGCAGCAGGCGGCGCTTTTCCACCACCTGCTTTTCGAGCTTGAAGGGCGGAATGCCGAAGGTCAGCAGACCGCCGATCTCGCGCTGGCGGTCAAACACCACGGCATCGATGCCGCGCCGCACCAGACCATCAGCCGCTGCCAGTCCTGCTGGGCCGGCACCGATCACCGCCACTTTCTTGCCCACCCGACGCACCGAGGACAGGTTCGGCTTCCAGCCCAGCCGGATGGCTTCATCGGTGATGTACTTTTCGATGGCACCGATGGTGACCGCACCGAAGCCGTCATTGAGCGTGCAGGCGCCCTCGCACAACCGATCCTGCGGACACACCCGGCCGCAGATCTCCGGCAAGGGATTGGTCTCGTGCGACAGCTCTGCCGCTTCGACGATGCGCCCTTCCTCAACCAGCTTCAGCCAGTTCGGAATGTAGTTGTGCACCGGGCACTGCCATTCGCAATAAGGATTGCCACAATCCAGACAGCGCCCGGACTGATCCGCCGCCACCTCCGGCTGAAACTGCCCGTAGATCTCCGAGTAACCAAGCACACGCACGGCCACCGGCAGCTCACGCGGCATTTCACGTTGGACCTTGAGGAACTTCAGGGGGTCATGCATGGGAGGCAGGAAAATGGGAAAAGGAAAAAGGAAAAGGGGAAGAGCAGGACCGTCGCGAGATTGCGATGTTCTGCGGTTTCAGGCTTGAGCGCTCGTGGCGCAGTCGCCAATGGCGCCAAGCTTCGTTTGTATCAGCGCTACAAAGTGCCTCGACGCCGGTTGCAGACAGGACCGAAGCCTTCCGCGCACGCGGATCAAGGCCATGACCGGGCCTTGCACTCGAAACCTGTGCCAAGAACTCGCTCGCTCTTCCCTTTTCCATTTCCCTTTTCCCTTTTCCCCGATCCAGACTCATGCCGCCCTCTTCAAGGTCTCGGTCAGGCTCTCCAGGCTTGCGGCCTTGGGCTTGACCAGCCAGAAGCGTGGCAGGATGTCGCGGAACTCATCGAGGATCTCGCCGGCCCAGACGCTGCCGGTTTCGCGTTGATGACGGCCGAGCAACTCGCGCAGATGCGATTCGTGGTTCTCCATGCCCTCGGTGGAGATGCGCACGATGTCGATCAGCTCATGGTTGTAGCGATCGACAAAATCCCGCTCCATATCCAGTACATAGGCAAAACCGCCGGTGAATCCGGCGCCGAAGTTGAGGCCGGTGCGGCCGAGCACGGCAACGCAGCCGCCGGTCATGTATTCGCAGCAGTGGTCACCGCTGCCTTCGACCACCGCCAGCGCGCCGGAATTGCGCACGCCGAAGCGCTCGCCGGCGCGACCTGCGGCGAAAAGCTCGCCACCGGTGGCCCCGTACAGACAGGTGTTGCCGACGATCACGGTATCACGTGGCACGAATCCAGCGTTCCGTGGCGGGCGGATGACGATCTTGCCGCCGGCCATGCCCTTGCCGACATAGTCATTGGCCTCGCCTTCGAGATCCAGAATCAGGCCACCGGCGTTCCAGGCACCGAAGCTCTGCCCGGCCGACCCGGTCAGCTTGAAGGTCAAAGGCGCGTCTTCCATGCCCAGATTGCCGTGACGCCGGGCAATTTCACCCGAAACCCGGGCACCCAGGCTGCGATCGCGGTTGGTCACGATGAAGGGGAACTCGCCGCCGCGCTTGTGGGCGATGGCATCGCGGGTGGCGGCCACCATCTGCGCCGCGACCAGGCCCTTGTCATGCGGACGGTTGCGCTCATCGATGCAGCAATTGGGGGCATCGGCCGCCATCCCATCCAGACTGAGCAAGGGGCTGAGATCCAGCCGGCGCTGCTTGTCGGTGTGGCCCGGGTGCAGTTTGAGGAACTCGGTGCGACCGATGATCTCGTCGAGCGAGCGCAGGCCCAGTGCCGCCAGACGCTCACGCACTTCCATGGCCACGAAGCGGAAGAAGTGCTCGACCATTTCCGGCAGACCGATGAAATGCACCTTGCGCAGCACCGGATGCTGGGTGGCAATGCCGGTAGCGCAGTTGTTGAGATGACAGATGCGCAGGTATTTGCAGCCCAGCGCCACCATCGGCCCGGTGCCAAAGCCGAAACTCTCGGCGCCCAGCACCGCGGCCTTGAGCACATCCAGACCGGTCTTCAGGCCGCCATCGGTCTGCAGCCGGACCTTCTGTCGCAACTGATTGCGCTTGAGCGTCTGATGCGCCTCCGACAAACCCAGCTCCCAGGGCGTGCCGGCGTACTTGATCGAGGTCAGCGGGCTCGCACCGGTGCCGCCATCATGACCGGAAATGGTGATCAGATCGGCATAGGCCTTGACCACGCCGGCGGCAATCGTGCCGACACCAGCGTGCGCCACCAGCTTGACCGAGACCAGCGCGTCCGGGTTGATCTCCTTGAGATCGTAGATCAGCTGAGCCAGATCCTCGATCGAATAGATGTCGTGGTGTGGCGGCGGCGAAATCAGACCGATGCCCGGGCGCGCGTAGCGCAGTCGGGCAATGGTTTCATCAACCTTGTGACCGGGCAGCTGACCGCCCTCACCCGGCTTGGCGCCCTGCGCCACCTTGATCTGCAGCACTTCGGCGTTGATCAGGTATTCGGGCGTGACCCCGAAACGGCCCGACGCCACCTGCTTGATCTTGCTCATGCGCTCGGTACCGTAGCGCGCTGGATCTTCGCCGCCCTCACCGGAATTCGAGCGTGCGCCGAGCCGGTTCATGGCGATCGCCAGCGCCTCGTGCGCCTCGGGCGACAGCGCACCCAGTGACATGCCGGCCGAATCGAAACGGCGGACGATGGACTCCACCGATTCGACCTGATCCAGCGGAATCGGCGGACGCTCGCTGTGCAGGTCCATCAGATCGCGCAGCGCCGAGGGCGGGCGGCTGTTCACGACATCGGCATATTCGCGATAGAGCTCGTAGTCGCCAGCCTGCACCGCTGCCTGCAGCCGTGCGATCACATCCGGGTTGTACATGTGGTACTCGCCACCCTGCACGAATTTCAGCAAGCCGCCGGGATCGACCAGACTGTTGGCATTCCAGGCCTGCACGCCCATGGCCCGTTGTTCGGACTCGATCTCGGCGAAGCCGGCGCCCTCGATGCGACTGGGAGTGCCGGTGAAGCAGCGCTCGACCACTTCACTGGCCAGACCGACGATCTCGAAGAGCTGGGCGCCGCGATAGCTGTCGATGCAGGAAATACCCATCTTCGACAGGATCTTCAGCAGACCCTTGCGGATGCCGCGGCGGTAGCTGCGGCCGATTTCCATGGGTTCGCCGAAGCGCCGCTTGATGCGCCCGCCGCGCACCAGCGACAGCAGACTCTGATAGGCCAGATAAGGCTGAACCGCGGTGGCGCCAAAGCCGATCAGACAGGCAAAGTGATGCGGATCGCGGGCGGTCGCGGTCTCGACCACGATATTGCAGGCCGCGCGCAGGCCGTTGCGGGTCAGATGCTGATGCACTGCGCCCACGGCCAGCAAGGCATGCGCCGGCACCTTGTTCGGCGCCGTGTGGCGATCGGTCAGGAATACCAGCAGCGTGCCGTCACGAACCGCTTCTTCTGCCTGCTGGCAGAAGCGCTCCAGCGCAGCGTCGAGCCGCTCGGATTCGGGATAGTTGATGTCGATCTCGACGTGGCTGCCGAAATCGGCCATCGACAGGATCTGCTTGAGTTTGCGCTGCGACAGGATCGGCGAATTCAGCACGATCTGGCGCGCATAGCGCGGCGCCGCCTCGAAGACGTTGCATTCGCGCCCCAATTGGGTCATCAGCGACATCACCCGCTGCTCGCGCAGCGAGTCGATCGGCGGGTTGGTGACCTGGGCGAAGGCCTGGCGGAAATAGTCGTACAGCGAACGCGGCTTGCTCGACATCACCGCAACCGGGGTGTCGTCACCCATGGAGCCGGTGGCTTCCGATTCTGCCTCGGCCAGATACTTGAGCACGGTGTCGCGCTCCTCGCGCGACAGATTGAACAGCTTCTGGTGCACCGCCAATGTCGGCGCATCCATCGGCTCCAGCGCCAGGCTGGGATCGATCAGTGAATTGTTGAGGAAGCGCACGCCGGTCTTCATCCAGCGCTTGAAGGGTGCCCGGCCACGATTGATGACGTCGATATCGGCGCTCTTCAGGAACTCGCCGCGCAGCAGATCGACCGCGACCATCTCGCCAGGTCCTAGCCGCCCCTTCTCGACCACATCGGCGGCATCCACGTCGTAGACGCCGGCTTCGGAAGCGATGACGACATGACGGTCGCGGGTGACCAGATAACGCGCCGGACGCAAGCCGTTACGGTCCAGTGTGCACGCCGCGTAGCGGCCGTCGAGCAGGACGATGCCGGCGGGACCATCCCAGGGCTCCATGTGCAGCTGGTAGTACTCGTAGAAGGCCTTGATGTCGCTGTCCAGGTCTTCGCGATCACGCCAGGCGGGCGGAATCAGCACGCGCATGGCCTGCAACAGATCCATGCCACCCACCAGCAGCAGTTCGAGCATGTTGTCCAGCGTCTGCGAATCCGATCCGGTCATCGAGACCAGCGGTTGCAGATCACGGAAATCGACCAGGGGCGAACGGAAGCGCGGCCCGCGCGCCCGCATCCAGTTGCGATTGCCCTGGATCGAGTTGATCTCACCGTTGTGGGCGAGGAAGCGGAAGGGCTGCGCCAGCGGCCAGCGCGGCAGGGTGTTGGTCGAAAAGCGCTGGTGGAACGTGACCGCGCTGGTGCACAGATCGGCTCGCGCCAGATCCTTGAAGAAGGCCGGCAGGAACTCGGGCATGACCATGCCCTTGTAGGCGAAGACATGCGCGGACAGCGACACCACGTAGAACTCCGGCAAGTCGGCCAGCGCAATCTCGGCTCGCCGCCGTGCCTGGAACAACAAGCGCTCCAGGGCTGACAGATCCAGATCTTCGCGTACACCGACATAGACCTGGACGATGGCGGGCAAGGTGCGCAAGGCCTGCTCGCCGCAGACCGAGATATCGACCGGCACGTCGCGCCAGCCCGCCAGCAGCAATCCGGCGGCGCCGAGTTCGGCCTCCAGTGTCACTCGCGCACGTGCGGCGTCAGCCGGGTCATGCGGCAGGAATACGATGCCCGAGGCAAAACTCTCCGGCAGGGTGATACCGGCCTCGGCCGCCAGTTGCCGCAGAAAGCTCTCCGGCCGGCGGATCAGCAAACCGCAGCCATCGCCACTCTTGCCGTCGGCAGCCACCGCGCCGCGGTGGGTCATGCGCTTGAGTGCATCCAGGGCGGCATCGACGATGGCCCGCGACGGCCGATCGTCCAGCTGGGCGATCAGACCGAAGCCGCAGCTGTCCTTCTCGAATGCCGGATCGTACATCCCGGATTGCCCACCAGCCTGTGTCATGCCGCCTCCACGCCGAGTTGAAAGCCAGCCTATGAGCCTCGCCTGAAGTTCTAGAGCGCATGCTCGGAAAGCCGATCTCGTCTGACTAGATCACATCTTGTTGCGATGCGTCAAACCAGATGGCCAGACGTGTAGACGTCTGCACATGAATACGATTTCGAAGTCGTCAGAAGTACTCCGCAGCCGCCGACCGAACCCGCCCGGAGCGGATTGCACGGCCCGGTCAGGATCGCCGCAGCAATTGTGCGAGGGCGGCCGACAAGCGATCGATACGGAATGGCTTGCGCAGAAACTGGGTGTGGTCGTCGGTGGAGACCAGTTCGGCGGCCTGCTCCTTGGAATAGCCGCTGACAAACAGGATTGGCAGGTCCGGCACCAGTTGCCGCAGCGCATGCGCCACTTCAACACCATCCTTGACCGGCATGGTCAGGTCGACCACCGCAGAGCAATAATGGTCCGGCCGTGTTGCCAACTCGGCGATGGCCTCGTCACCGGACAGGAATGCGGCCACTTCGAGCCCGCACTGCTCCAGCATCACTGTGGTGATCGCCAGCACATCCTCATCGTCGTCCACGGCCAGTACCGCCCCGCCCGTTCGCGGCTGCTGTGTTCCCATATCCGGCAGCGTCAGCAGCGGGGGCTCGACTGCGGTTTCGATCAGTGGCAGATAAACCCGGAACTCGGTCCCGATCCCGATTTCACTCAGGATCTTGATGGAACCGCCGTGGGCCTTGATGATGCCCTGAACCACCGACAGCCCGAGGCCACGGCCGGTGGTCTTGGTGGTGTAGAAGGGTTCGAACAGGCGTCGCTGCACGTCCTCATGGATGCCGGGACCGTCATCGCGGACCAGCAGCTCCAGATAGCGCTCGGACAGTGGTAGCGGCCATTGCATCGCCGTGGTCTGGATCTCGGCTTCGGCCACCACCGACAGGCGCAGCTGCACCTGGCCGTTGCGCTCGCCGATGGCGTCCACCGCGTTCTGGACAAAATTCAGCAGCACCTGCTCGATCTGCGTGCCATCGCCCAGCACGGTCGCCGGCCTGGCATTGACGACCATACGCAGGCGCACATGATGGCCGCAGGAGGCACGCAACAGCGGTTCGATCGAATCCAGCAGCTGCGCCACATCCACCGGATGCATCTGCGCCACGGTCTTGCCGGCGTAGGCCAGCATGCGCTCGGTCAAACCCTCCATACGGCCAAGCACGCTTTCAACGGTACTCAGATGGCGCCCGAGCATGCTGTCGGCAGACACCGTGGATACGGCCATGTTCAGCTGACCTATGGCGGCCATCAGCATGTTGTTCAGATCGTGGGCGATGCCGCCGGCCATGACACCCAGGCTCTCGGTTTTCTGGGCCTGGTAGATCTGCCGCTGCAATTCCTCACTCTCTTCGGCGCGCTGACGGTCCTCGGTGATGTCGAAGACCACGCTGCTGAGCACACCCTTGTGCTGGGCGTAAACACCCTCGTTGCGCAGGAAGGCGCGCAACCAGCGCACTCGCCCATCCGCCAGCGTCAGCGGCAGGTCGAGCGAAGTGCGGGCTTCACTGCTCAGAAAGCGCGAGAGCTCGCCGCTGACCCGGTTGCGATGATCTTTCAGGACGCGGGCCAGCAACTCGTCGGGCATCACCACATGCGGTTCCCGGAGCTCCATCAATTCGGTGTAGGCACCGACCAGTTCCGCTTCATTGCGGGAACGATCGAGCCGGAAGGCGCCGATGCCGGCATCGCGCAGCACCCGGTCCAGCCAGCGCTCGCGTTCGATCATGGTCACGCGTTCGCGCCTGGCGGCCTCGATATCGGTACCGACGAACACGAACTGGCTGCGGTCTCCGTCATCCTCACCGAAGGTACTGGCGTCTACCTGATACCAGCGCTCGGCGCCGGAGTGACAGCGCATGCGCCAGGCGAAGCTGGCTGCACCGGTAGCCAGCAAGCTGCGCACCGACTCCCGGCGCTGCTCGCTGTCCTCGGGAAAACAGTACTGTTCCATGGTGCTGCCCAGCACCGAATCCAGCGACAGTCCCGCGGCAGCGCAGAAAGCCTGATTGGCCAGCGCGATGCGACCCTGGCCATCGACCATCAGGATGGCTGCGCGGGCGGTATCGACCAGACTCTGCAAGCGCAGCAGATGGGAGCGGAATTCATGCTCCGCCGATACTTCGCGCAGTACCCCGGAGACACTGGCCAGTTGTCCTGCCTCGTCACGGCGCACGATCGCCGCCACCCGCACCCAGCGCGTGCGGCCATCGTCGCCGATCACCCGAAACTCAATCGGGTCTGCAGGCCCGGTCAGCGCCCGTGCAAAATGTCGCCGGGCGCGGCTGCGATCATCCGCATGCAAACGCGTCACCCAGTTCGGCAGTTCTTCCGGCAAGGTGGCGTTGCTCGCCAGACCCAGCAGGCTACGGAAACCGGGCGAGCTGCGCAGGGACCCGTCACGTTGCCATTCGAAGAACTCGACGCCCGCCACCTGCAGCAGAGCGCCGAAAAGATCGACATCGGCCGCCAGTTCCCGGCGGCTGAGTTCGATATCGGTAACGTCGGTCAGCACCAGCACGAAATCCCCATCGCCGCGCGCCGCGCGTGTCAGGGTCGCCCGCAGCCACACCGCCGGGCGGCCGCGCCGCCCCGGCGCCCGGACCATGCAGCGGCGCTCGCGCAGACTGCTGTCGTCCAGCTGCGCCATGCACTCCATGATCTGTGCGCACTGGCCGTCTGCAAAGACCTCGGACAGGGACTTGCCGCTCAGGGACTCGGCGCTGTCCCTGCGCAGCAGCTCCGCGGCACGCTCGGTGGCGACCTGGATCCGGCCCTGGCTGTCCAGGGTGATCTGCGCAATCAGACTGGCCCCATGGGCACTGCGCCAGGCCTGATTCTCGGCCTGCGCCCGCGCCAGCTCGGCCCGCAACTGAGCCATCTGATCGGCAGCAGGCTCAGCGGATTCAGTCACGATCCAGTGCTCTCATCCAGTATTCCATGTCGTGCTCGGATTCGGCCGGTTGACCGAGCTCGCGCCAACTGAAGCGGGCCCGCAGCGAAGACTGACGCAGGTAGCCGCGACCCATCCAGAAATCATGCAGCGACCGCGCGTCTGGCGGGCGTCGGGGATCACCGGGATCGCGCTCGACCGCGCAGAAACAGGTATGAGTGATGCCGTCGAGCGAGCGCGCGTAGCGCTCGCGGGCGTCGAAGAAGCGATGGCCCAGACCATACCCACGGTATGCAATGTCGAGCACGGATTCGCCGAAGTAAAGAATCTGGCCCACATCGTAGCCGCCTGCCCGTAATGGCGCTTGGCAATATTCAGCTTCGTCACACAAGGGTACAGCTGTGGCACAGCCGACGATGCGTCCCTGATCCACCGCCAGCACGAAAAGGCTGCGCGGCGAACGGCTGTAGGTCTGCAGATATCGGGATTCGTAGTCCAGATCGCCGTCGTACAGGTACGGCCATTCCCGAAACACCCGGATGCGCAGCCGCGCCAGCGCCGGCAGGAACGGGCGGATGGCAGCGCCGGTGAGGGCGAGTATGGAAATCGGTGGATCGGCGCTGACGGGCTCGGCGCTAGCGAGCAATCGACCTGCACGCACGGTGTCGGGGAAATCCCCGAACAGGCCGTCACAGCCAAATGCATAGGCGCGGGCGCACTCCTCCACCGGGCTCAGGTCAACCGCCGGCTGGTCATCACGAAAAGTCCAGGCATGGACCATCTGATCGGCGGCATGGGCAGCGTCGATGAAGTCGCGACCCGCTGGCGTCAGCAAGGCCTGTTTGGAAACGCCATAGCCATGCACACCAGACTGCAGCGCGGGCAGTTCGACCGACAACTGCACCACCCTGGACCCGCAGCGATCTCGCACCCGGGCCAGGCAGTCAGCATCGAAACACTGCACCGGCACCGGCGCCTGCGCGCCCAACCATCCAACAGCAGCCAGATCGCGGTACAGCAATTCCACCACGTCGATGCCCCGGTCGAGGAAGTAACCGGGATGCTTGAGTTCGGGATAGACCTGCAAGTTCCGCCCCCGGCGCCGACGCTGTTCCAGCAGCAGTTTCAGAATCTCGCTGAAACGCGGTATCCGGTAGCAGCCGTCGCGATGATGCGGGCGTCCCGGCCAGGGCTGGACGGCGCGCAGCTGATCGATCTGTGCTGATGTCAGGTCGGCTATCCACCAGTCTTCGTTGCCATCGGGCCCCGGCCGCCGCAACCGGGCAAACTCGGGACGCTGGCCAATGTCGGTGCTGCGCGCCAGACCCAGATCATGGCGCGCAAAGAGCACGCCATCAGCGCTGGCCACCAGATCCGGCTCGATGACATCGCAGCCCTGCTCGATGGCCAGGGCGTAGCCCGGCAGCGTGTGCTCGGGCAGATGCCCGCTGCACCCTCGGTGAGCAATCACCCAGGGTGTAGTGGACGGACGCCATCGCGAATCGAGCAGCACACCGTCTCCTGCATCAGATCGATCCGGGCAGAGTCTACGGCAAGATCAAGTCCGCCCATGCGCACCGCGTCAACTGAACCAGCCCGGCACCAGAGTCTTGAACCACTCGGTGGCCTCGGCCCCAAGAAAGATCAGGGCGTAGAAAAAGGCGGCAAAGTACACCACGGTGGCAATCAGCCAGAAAATGCTGACCAGCACCATCAGTCCATCCCGCTCCAGCAAGGCAATGGCCGCAAACAGCATCCCCAACGCCGGCAACGTGTTGTTGAAGGGCAATATGGGTGCCGGGATCACCAGCAGCAGGCCGCCAATGGCAATCAGACTGCCACAGAAACGTTCACCAAAACGGCCATCGACCCAGGAAGTCAGCCGCTCGCGGGTGATCTTCGCCAGCATCCGGATCAGCCACTGGCACAAACCCAGCAGGCGCTCCCACAGCTTGGTCGAGGGCTTGATCTCGTAGATCCTGGTTGGCAGCCACATGCGCTCGCGGCCGCGCAGCAGTTGCCAGCCCAATGAGGCCAGCACCAGACCACCGGCACTCGACAGGGGCCCGAGCGTCAACGGCTGCAGGAAGGGCAGGCACAACAACACGGCGGACAGCGCAAAAGCCGAGGTCTTGAGAGAGTCCAGCGCCTCACCCAGACTCATCGGCTGGTGTTCGGCGCGCTCGGTGCATTCGGTCAGCACCCGGATCAGGGTCAAACGATGTTCCATGGGGCTGCCGTATCTATGTAAGAGGCGCGGATCATAGCGGGAACTGCTTTGCAGACATGAATCGGGGCATTTTCAGGTCGTCGGATGGGCCACGAGGCAACATGGTGGCCCTGAGTTGGCGTCGAGGCGAGCCGCCTGTATCGCCACGACACTGCCCATGGGTCATGAACCATCGGAACGGAAGTAGGCCGAGGGTTCCGCGCAGCGGCTCCCCGGCGCTCCTGCACCGCGCCGGGGAACGCGCCTGCGGCGCGCACCCTCGGCCTACGCGCAAACGGCACCATTACGGCCAATCAAGCACTAACGATCTGGGTTCATGGAGAGCGTTGCGAAGCGATCCAGACACACATCCTCAGAAGCACTGGATTGCTTCGTCGCTGCGCTCCTCGCAATGACGCATCAATAACTTGCGATACCTATTCATGGAGAGCGCGGTGACGGAGCTTTGCTGTGGCCAGAGACAAAAAGCAGCCGCGCAGGCGCGCGTCCCTCCGCAGGATCACACCGAGCTCAGCCGCTGGCCTGCTTTAGTTCAGCTGCGGCTCGAGCCAGTTCCATACCGTGTCGCGGATATGCGGCTGCGCCGCAGCGGTCGGATGGACCTGATCTTCCTGAAAATTGGCGAGATCCATGGCCAGTCCATCGAGCAGGAAGGGCAGGAGCGGAATCTGCAGCTCGCTGGCCAGCTGCTGATAGACCGCCCGGAAACGACTGCGGTAGGCCTCGCCGTAGTTGGCGGGCAATTCAATACCGATCAGACCGACCCTGGCGTCCGCGGCCCTGGCCAATTCGATCATCTGCAGCAGGTTGGCGCGCATCGACGCAATCTGCAGGCCGCGCAGCCCATCATTGGCGCCGAGTTCAATCAGCACCAGCGAGGGTCGATGGGTCTTCAGTGCAGCAGGCAAGCGGGTCAGACCACCGGCCGTGGTTTCGCCGCTGATGCTGGCGTTGACCACCTGCCACTGGCCGGGGTGACTTTCGGCCAGCTTGTTCTGCAGCAGTTGCACCCAACCTTGATCGGTCGGGATGTTGTGCGCAGCGCTCAGGCTGTCGCCCATCACCAGCAGCGTGCGCACCTCGGCAGCCGCCAGTGCAGTCCCCCACCACAGCAACAGCAGAAACAGGATTCGCCTCATGAATAGCGGTACCGAACTCGTCGTTGAAGCCAGCGACATTAGCAAACAAGTCCTGACTGCAGCCGGTGAATTGTCGGTACTAGACGCCATCGATGTTCAGCTGCCAGCCGGGGAATCGCTGGCCATCGTCGGCGAATCGGGCTCCGGCAAGACCACCCTGCTGTCGCTGCTGGCCGGACTCGATCAGCCCAGCAGCGGCGAAATCTCTCTGTTCGGCCGGCGCCTGAAGGGCCTGGACGAAGATGGCCGGGCGGCACTGCGCCTGGGCCGGGTCGGTTTCGTATTCCAGGCTTTTCATCTGCTGCCGAGCTTCACGGCGCTGGAGAATGTCGCGGCGCCGCTGGAGCTGGCCGGCAACCGAGCGGCGATGGCCAAGGCCCGCGCCGCGCTGGAACGGGTGGGTCTGGCGCACCGGCTCGATCATCTGCCGCGGCAGCTGTCGGGCGGCGAACAGCAGCGCGTGGCCCTGGCGCGGGCCTTTGCGATCGGCCCCAGGCTGCTGTTCGCGGATGAGCCCACCGGCAACCTCGACCAGAACACCGGTGCCCGCGTCGCCGATCTGCTGTTCGAGCTGAACCGCGATACCGGCACCAGCTTGATACTGGTGACCCACGATCTGCGCCTTGCAGCCCGTTGTCAGACCCAGATCCGGCTCGAAGCCGGCCGGCGGATCGCATGAATCTGCTGCTGACCTTGTTGCGCCATGCCCGCCGCGAATGGCGCGCGGCCGAGCTCAAGCCGGTACTGGCGGCCTTGCTGGTGGCGGTCACCGCCGCCACCGGCGTGCTCGCCTTTACCGACCGCGTCGAGCGTGCCCTCAACGCCCGCGGCGGCGAGTTGATCGGTGGCGACGCCGTGCTGTCCTCGCGCCAGCCGATTCCGGCGACGCTGGTGGATCAGGCCAGCGCTGCCGGATTGCAGAGCACGCCGGTGGTCGCCTTCCCGACCGTGCTGTTTTCCGGCGAAGCCAGCGTGCTGGTCGAGATCAAGGCGGTTGCCGCCGACTATCCGCTGCGCGGGCAGCTGAAGACGGCAGCGACGCCGACAGGTCCCGGAGAACTGGCCAGGGCGCCGGCGACAGGGATGGCGTACATCGATGCCCGGGCACTGGCAGCACTGCAACTGGAAGTTGGCGCCGAAGTGGAAATAGGCAACGCCCGATTGCGCGTGGCCGGCGTGCTCACCGAGGACCCGGAAGGTGCCGGCAGCTTTCTCACCCTCGCGCCCCGAGCCATCGTCCGCGCCGAGGATGTCACCCGGCTCGGCCTGCTCGGCCCGGCCAGCCGCGCTTTTCATCGTCTGCTGATCGCCGGCCCGATCACCACCGTCGAGGCCTATGCCAAATCGGTCCGCCCACTGCTGAAGGGTCAGCGACTGACGCTGGCCCGCGATGCCGAACAGCAGCTGGCCGAGGTCGGTCGCCAGACCCGGGCCTTTTTTGGTCTCGCGGCGCTGGCAGTGCTGTGGCTGGCGGCTCTGGCGATCGCCCTGACCGCGCGTCGCTACACCGAAGCGCGCCGCGAAGTCGTCGCCCAGCTGCGCTGCTTCGGCCTGTCGCGGCGGCGCATCCTGCTGCAACTCGGGGCCACACTGGGTCTGTACGGGCTGCCGGCCATTGGGCTCGGCATTGCGCTGGGTTACGGGCTGCAGGCGGTGATAGCCCTCGGCGTAGGCGCGCTGTTCAACGAGACCCTGCCGATTCCAGGGCCACGCGCCGCCCTGCTCGGCGCGCTGGTCGGCGTGCTGGCCTATCTGAGCTTTACCCTGCCGGCCCTGGCCAGACTCACCGCCACTGCGCCCTCGACGCTGCTGCGACAGACCGAGGACCGCCTCGGCCTGCGCGAGTGGCTGGCCTACCCGGCCGCGCTCGGCGTCCTCACGCTGGCGGTCTGGCTGCTCACCGGCGAAGGTCAGCTCGGCATCATCGCCATGATCGGCATGAGCGTGCTGGCGCTGAGTCTGGCGGGAGTCATGTGGCTGCTGCTGCGGGGCATTCGCAAGCACACGCCGGGCCGCAGTTTTGTCACCCGTCAGGCGCTACGACAGTTCGCCTCCAGACCAGGCACGACGCTGCTGTCGGCGGTCTCGCTGGCGCTGGCGCTGGCGGCCGTGCTGCTGCTGGGCGTGGTATCGGGCGATCTGGTGCGGCAATGGCGCAGCGGCCTCGATCAGGACACGCCCAATCGCTTCCTGCTGAACATCCAGCCCGATCAGACCGACGCGCTGCGAGCACAGCTGGCGACGCTCGGCATAGTCGACGCCCAGTTCTATCCCTTCGCCGTGGCCAGGCTGGTGGCCATCAATGGCAGCAGGCCCACGCCCGAGGCCTACACCGATCCACGCGCCGCCCGCTTCATCGACGGCAATCTCAATCTGAGCTGGAGTCAGGAGCTGCCGGCCGCCAATACCCTGATCTCGGGCGAATGGTGGGGCGAAGGGCCGGAAGTGTCGATCGCCGAAAACTGGGCCAAGACCTTCAACCTCGGCGTCGGCGATCGCCTCACGGTCAGCGTCGGTGACAGGGAAATCGAGGCCCGAATCGCCAATGTGCGCAAGGTCGACTGGGATTCCTTCCGGGTCAATTTCTTCCTGCTGTTCAAACCGGAGACCGTTGCTGGCCTGGACAGCACCTGGGTGACCAGCATCCGCGCCGATGCCGAGCAGGCGCGCCAGCTGGGCAGCGTCATCCGCACCTACCCCAACATCACGCTGATCGATGTCGATGCGCTGCTGACCCGCATCCTTGGCGTCGTCGATGCCGTGGTCCGCAGCCTGTCGGTGATCTTCTGGTGCGCGCTGGCGGCGGCGGCCACGGTCTTGCTGGCGGCGCTATCGGTGAGTGCCGGTGCCCGACGCTTCGAGAGCGCGCTGTGGCGCAGCCTCGGTGCCTCGCAACGCACGCTGCAACGCACTCAATGGCTGGAACTCGGCAGCGTCGGCGCGCTCGGCGGCGGCTTCGGTGGGCTGGCGGCCCTGCTGACCGGTTGGGCACTCGCCGACCGGGTGTTCCAGATCGACTACGCCGCACCCTGGTGGCTGCCACTGGCCGGCGCCGCACTCGGCGCGGCGCTGTCGCTGACCGCCGCCTGGCTGGTGCTGCGCGGCGTCAGCGCCACACCGCCGGCACAGACATTGCGGGTAGGAGCGGATTGAACGAGGGCATGAGGGCACGTCAAACGCGAGAAGCTCGCATCATCATGCTTCTACGTGCCCTCCTGCCCTGGTGCCCTCGCCCGCCTGAGGCGCGCGCAAGTTCACATCTTCACCCTCGCCGACTTGTGTCGCGCAGGCGCTCGGCTTATGTTTCTGATTCGGCAGGGAGAGCGTCATGGTTCAGGGCTACGAGAAGCGCCGTCACCCACGTACTGAAATCAGCGCGGTCGCCGTGCTCGTGGCCAGCGCCCGCGGCGGTTATCTCACCAATGCCCAGGACATCTCCGGCGGCGGTGCGCGTCTTACGCTGCCGCTGACCTGGAAGGAAGGCATCCAACCGCCCTTCCGCCTGTTCTTCATCTTCGACGAAGACACCGTCGTCGACATGCGCGCCACTTTGGTCCGTGCCGGCGATGACCATCTGGCCTTCCAGTTCGATGCCGGCCAGCCGGCGGAAATCGATCAGCTGCTGTACGAGACCCGATTCATCGTCCAGACGGTGTGAGATCGACGGTTGCAGGCGAAGCCGCGCACACCGACGGCAGTGCAAGCAATGCGCACGAGTCATGCCCCGGCGTCATTGCGACCCCGGACTTGATCCCGGGGAAGCAATCCAGAGGCGTGCGGCGATACCCTGGATTGCTTCGTCGCTGCGCTCCTCGCAATGACGCATCAACAACTTACGACATGGCTTCATGGGGAGCGCAGCGAAAAAATCTATGCCAGACACCAACTGCGGTCGAGCAAAGAGGGGTTGGGATGAGACCCGAGACCGCTTGTTCACGCGGAGGCGCGGAGGACGCGGAGAAAGGCCAAGTGCCCTCTATGCCGATCGCACATCTCCGCGTTCTCCGCGCCTCCGCGTGAGGCATCCTGCCGGAACCTGCGGATCGCTTCGGTGGATGGCACCGCGCTGCGGCGGAGCGTCTCTGCCCGCGAAGCACTACACGCCCTTCGTGCGACGCAGAGGAATTCCATTGAATCGCGGGCCGCAACCTTGCCGAAACTGAAGTGCGCACACCGGTCCAATCTGAACACGATTGAACGCCGCCATTGAATACCCGACCCCCTACCCCTACACTCCATCTTGCAACTGGGGGCGCAATGGCTTCGACGGGAGTCACGAAACCTTGGGTGCATGCCGAGGGGGTAGCTTTCCTCGTTAATCCAGCTGCAAGACTCTAGTCGCGAACGACGAAGTCTACGCTCTAGCAGCCTAAGGGCTGCTTAACCACCCTATCTTGTGTTCGTGCTCGGTAACGGTGGGTCAGAATCACGAAATCGCGAGCCAGACGTGCCCGACGTCGGCAGCTAAAACCTCAGGGCTGGTTGCACGGTTATCCCGCCAATTGGAGCACTGTGTGACGAGATCAAAGAATCGGCTAAGCATGTAGATCACAAGACGTAGGGCTTGCGGACGGGGGTTCGACTCCCCCCGCCTCCACCAATAGAGAGAATCCCAACCCTTATCGGTTGGGATTTTTTTTGCCCAAAACGCCAGTACTGGCGCGGTTTCCGGGGTTGGCCTCGTGAGCGCGAGCCGGCCGAACGACACGATTTCGGCGCATTTCTCGCCTCTCTGTCTCTGTCTTTCTCTGCTGCCCTCGTGAACGTTCTCGACCATAATGTCAGTATTGACGCGGGTTTGCGGGCCGCAGGTTGTGGATGGGGATTGCTTCCACCAATCGGGAACCGAGAACGGAGATGCGCAAAAAAACCGCCCGGAAGCGGCGGTTGGCGGGCGGTGATGACGGTCACGCGATGGGGCCGTACTGCGCCCTCTGTGCGTCCCACGTTGCTGGAACGGCGCTGCGCGCCAGACGTTGCAGCGTGAGATGTGGGGCTCGCCCGGTGGCGCAGGCCTCCACGATGTCAGGCGCAACGCGGGCCAACTGGGCGATCTTGCTGACCTGTCCCCGGTCGATGCCCTCGGCCGCTGCGATCTCGGTGATGGAGGCAAAGCGCCCTTCGTCGAGCAGGCGCTGCCAGTGGTACGCGAGCCCCAATGCCCGCATCAGCGCAGTGTCCTGTGCCGCAGCTCGCACTTGCCGGTCGTGCGCAGCCTGTTCCAGAAATTCCTGCGGTGCATCCAGCGGCGTGATGACCTGCTTCTTGTACCCGCGCTTCACCAATGTCCAGGGCACAAACGTCTCCAACTGAACGCCGCCCGCTGGCAGCGGCGCCGCGTAGGTCACCGGGTCACCCTTGCCCCGGCCTCGGTGCTTCCGGCTCATGTCCTCTCCTCGAAGCTAGCCATCAGCTTCCGCTGGGCCTGCCAGTCCACCGGCAGGCGGTTGCGCTGGAACCACATCAGGGTAAGTCGACGCGGCTGACGTCCCGCCATCCACTGCTCGATGATGTCTGGCGCCAACAGTGTCAGGCGCAGGAGTTCGTTGATGACCGACTGGTGCAGCTTCTCGGCGCGGGCTATTGCAGAGCCACTTTGCATCGCCCCGCTGTCGAGCAGGTGCTGCCAGTAGAACGCGCGTGCCAATCCTTCGATCAGGGTGACGTCGTGGGCCTGGCGGTCGTCAACCGCAAGGCGCTGGACTCCGCGGCGGCGAAACGTCAGTGGTACGAAGGTCTCCAGGCCGTCGTCCATCACTCGTCGACCTCAGCCAACTCAGCGCCGATGCTGTTGGGCGCAAATTCCTTGACCAGTGACCGCCAGCCGATCTCGCGCCACTTCACCTTGATCCCCTGCACTTCGCCCGCGCTGACCAGATCGATGCGTTCGATCATCAGGTTGGCGATGCGATGGCGCTCGACGGGGAAAAGATGATCCCAGACGTCATTGAGCCGCCGCATCGCCATCACGGTCGTGACCTCGTCAACGTCGGCGCCGGCTCGCTGAATGTGCTGCACGACCGCCGCCACCGATTCCGGGCTCGTCAGCACGGTCCGAATCTGGGCCACGACCGCCGCCTCGATTTCAGCTGCAGGCAGTCGTTCGTAGTTCTTACCAGGCGCACCGAATCGGTTCTCCGACTTCGACACGTAGTAGTGGTACTTGCGCCCGTTCTTTCGCGAGTAGGTCGGGTACATCCGCTCGCCGGAGGGTGCGTACAGCAGCCCACGCAACAGTGCGTCGGTGCGGGAGCGAATCTTGGTCTCCACGCCTCGCCCGTGCCCGTCCTTGCAGAGCACCTCATGAACTCGGCCCCACAGACCCGGATCGATGATCGCCGGATGTGCGCCAGGGAACCACTTTCCTTTGTGCGACAACTCGCCCAAGTAGATCCGGTTGCGCAACAGCTTGTGCAGGTACTTCTTGTCGATGCGCGTACCTTTTCGGATCTGGCCGTCCTGCGTCGTCCATGCCTTGGTGGTAATGCCCTCGGCAGTCAGCTTGGCGGCGATCTGCGTCGGCGAGCCGATGGTCAGCATGTTCTCGAAAATTCGGCGGACGATGCCCGCCTCGACTTCATTGATCACTAGCAGGCGATTCGCGACGTCGTAGCCCAAAGGCGGCACTCCGCCCATCCATATCCCTTTGCGCTTGCTGGCAGCGATCTTGTCCCGGATGCGCTCACCCGTGACCTCCCGCTCGAACTGCGCGAAAGAAAGCAGCACGTTCAGCATCAAGCGTCCCATGGATGTTGTGGTGTTGAACTGCTGGGTCACCGACACGAAGGACACTGCATGGCGCTCGAATACCTCGACCATCTTCGAGAAGTCGGCGAGGCTGCGCGTCAGACGGTCGATCTTGTAGACCACCACGATGTCGATCTGCCCGCGCTCGACATCAGTCATCAGGCGCTTGAGTGCCGGCCGTTCGGTGTTGCCACCGGAGAAACCCGGATCGTCGTAATCGTCGGCCACGGGAATCCAACCCTCGGTGCGTTGGCTGACGACGTAGGCCGCGCCGGCTTCCTTTTGGGCGTCGATGGAGTTGAACTCCTGATCGAGTCGCTCGTCCGAAGACACTCGGCAGTAGACGGCGCATCGCTTGCGCGGCTTGGTGGTCGCAATCTGCGTGGCTTCAGACATCACACGCCTCCCTTGCCGAGGCCGAAGAACAATGGCCCGGACCAGTGCGTGCCGGTGATCGCCCTAGCCACCGCGGTCAGGCTCTTGAAGGTCCGCCCTTGGTACTCGAACAGGCCCTCTGCGGTGACGGTAACCAGATGCTCCCGCTCGCCCCATTCGCGCAAGAGGACCGTTCCCGGAGCGAAATGGAGATCCTGGCGCCGAGCGCGCAGCTTGATCTTGGAGTGCTTAGCTCCGATGGCTTCCAGTCGCTGCCGAGTGGCCGAAGACAAGCCGCCGAACGCCTCCTCCTGCAGCTTGTAGGCAATGCGCGACTCCAGGAACGCCCGGTTTGGGTTCATGGGACGACTCGTGAAGTAGCGGTCCCATAGGACCCAGACATCTGCAGTCGGTAACCGGGACAACTCGGCGATGCGTGCCGACACGGACGCTTGCTTGTCGTTCATCACAACCTCTCAGACGGATAGGGGGTTGCATGAACGCGCTGGTCAGGCACGAAGCCAAGGTCAACTTCTCTGCCCTCCGGCTTGGCTGGCGAGAAGGTGCGCGCGATGGCGGCAGCGAGGATCGCGGTGATTTCTGCCGCGCGGGCGGCGGGCTTCATCTCGGCTGGAGACGGCAGTTCGATGGGCATCACGGAAGTTCCGGGCTATGCAACTGCCTGGCATCGTGGGATCGAACGTCCGAAAGGGATGGCAACACAGAGCAACTCCATGCACCTAGCGAATTGCAAGATGTTCTTGCAATTCGTCGTTCGCAAGACGAGAATGGCGTTCTCAGAGGCGCAATCCATGCTCGACAAGATCCCGCACAAGTTGATCGGCTTTCGCGTAAAGGCGGCGCGCGAGGCCAAGGGCTGGACCCAGGACCAGCTCACGCAAGGCCTTGGCCTGAATGACCGCCAGTCAGTCTCCGACATCGAGAACGGCAAGCGCACGCTGCGGCCGGAGGAGATGCTCGCCCTGTCCGATCTGCTAGATCGGGACATCGAATTCTTCATCGACCCTTTCGCCGTTGCGGGCGAGGCGCAGTTCAACTGGCGCGCCGATCCGGGCGTGCCAGAGGACAGCCTGGATGGCTTCGAGCTGAAAGCGGGGCAATGGATCGGGCTGCTGCGTTGGCTGCGCGAACAGCGCGACAGCCGGGCCAGTGTGCTCAAGCGCGCACTGCGCCTGTCCACCCAGTCGTCCTTCGAAGATGCGCAAGACCGCGCGGAAAGTCTGGCCGCAGAACTCGATCTCGGCGTCATCCCGGCCGAAACCCTGATCGACAAGGTCGAGCGGGAACTGGACATCCCCGTTTTGTTCGTCGACACGGTCGAGACTGCAGACGGCAAGTCGATCTCCGGCGCGACCTGTCATCTGGAGGAGATGGGCGTCATTCTCATCAACCGCAATGAAAGCGAGGCTCGGCGCTTCTTTGACCTCGCCCACGAACTCTTTCACGCACTGACGTGGGATGCGATGCGGCCCGAGCACCGGGAGTCGAATTCCTATGAGGAGCGCAGCAAGGGTAAGCGCATCGAGCAGTTGGCAAACAGCTTCGCCGCTGCGCTGCTGATGCCGCGCACCTCGCTCGAGAAGCTCATCGACAACGAGCGCACGAACGACATCGCACATCTGTGCGAGGTCGCCGCCTTGCTGCGCGTTGCGCCCGTGGCGCTGGCGTGGCGGCTGTTCAACCTCAAACTAATCAGCGACGTGACGCGGCAGAGCCTCTCGCAGGAGAAGCAGCGCCCCTCCGTGTCTGGGTCACCCAAGCGGTTCTCCTCGTCCTTCGTGAAGATGTTGCACGAGGCGTTGGACAACGGACGTCTGTCGGCGCGCAAGGCGGCGAAAGCCATCGGCCTTGGCCTTGGCGGCTTGACCGAACTGTTCGGTCAGTACGACCTGCCCGCTCCGTTCGAGCTTTGAGGTGAATACGCGATGCCAGAAGTCCGCGTGTTCGCTGACACAAACGTCATCCTCGAAGCCTTCCGCACGCGGTGCTGGACAGCCATCACCGCACACTTCGCTGTGGAAACGGTGGAGAAGTGCGTCGAGGAGACACTGACTGGCGATCCCTCCGATCCTCGCCATGTAGCGGTTGCGCCCGCCGAACTTCGCGCGGGTCTGGCCGCCCAGCACCCCGTCACCCGCAAGGAACTGGCGGCGCTGGTTACCAGCCAGCCTGGATGCATGACACTGGACGACGGCGAGAAGCACCTGTTTGCCTGGCTGCAGGCCAGCAGGCTGCTGCCATCGAATGTCATCGTCGTCACGACCGCCGACAAGGCGGCCCTCGTGGCATCGCATGGGCTGGGCTGGCTCAGCTGCATGACCTCGCTCGAAGACCTCGCGCGCAAGGCGGGCGTCGCTCGCGTCAATCTGGATGCCCTCGCCTTGCAGTACCGCGAAGATTGGCTGTCCAGCACCAAGACAAAGATCATTTTGGGAATCATCCCGTGAACGCCGCCGCGCTGACGGTGCCGACGCAAGCGAGGCCACTCAGCACGATCCCAAGGAGCACTGAGTGGCCAAGAGGTCTCACAAGAACAGCAAGCACCTCGCCGAACTGATCGAGTCGGCGACCGTCAACTCCATCCGACTTCTGGCGCAAGTCGACAAGTTCGCCATCTTCGGCAGCATCGCTGCGTCCCTGCCCGAAGATCAGGCGCGCGCGGCGCTGCGCGAACACATCCTCACGCTCAAGCGTGATGACGTCACCATCGCCGATCAGGAAGCCGTGCGGCTTCTCCAGCTCGAGCGCTTTCGTACCGAGGAGATGCTAGAGCACGCCTACCGAGAGCTGGAGTTCGAGCAGCACGCGGAGATCGGCACCTTCGAGAAGTCAGCGGATGCGATGACTCGGCTGATCTGGCTGCGCGTGAAGGCGACGAGGGTTTTCGACCAGATCGAAACCATCTACCTGACCCACCACTTCCATGGACACAAGAAGTTCCTTGGCTTCACCGTGCGCGATGGCGACGGGCGCGACTTCCAATGGACACCCGAGGTCGAGCAGAAGTTGCACGCAGGCGTCGGGGAGATCCTCGAACTGGACGAAGATGCCAGGCAGAACTGCGAGCTGATCCACTTCGAAATGGATGAGGGTGATGGAGACGCCCAGCGTCGCATGCACTACCTGGTCGTCTACCACCCCGGAAAGATGAAGCTGCTCCGGCAGATGAAGGATCGTCGCCGCGATCTGCTGGTCTTCACGCCTGCACTGGAAGCGACGCTGGTGTACGACCCCGCTGCGAACAAAGTGCATGTTCTTTCGGACAAGCGTGGCACCGCGCAGCTGCTCGCGAACCACTTCGTTGCCGTCGGCTTTGACAAACCGCTGTCGAAACAGCCAGTGGGAGCGATCAGCTACGAGCTGGGCATGTTCAAGCGATCTGTCGATCTCCGCGCAGCAACAGCAAGAGGCGCGGTGATCCTGGATGCGTGGATTTCCTCGATGACCGTGACACTCGGGCACACCCGGCACACCGTCACGATTTCGATGGCGAACAACGACAGCGTCTGGACTGTGTCCAACTCACACTTCGGCGATCACAACCCGCTGTCGAGCTGCCGTTCCGTGGTCGAGGTCAAGCTCTCGTTGTCAATTCGCTTCGACGGCGAGCAGGACGCGCGAGCCCTGGACATCACGGTGGATCAGCGCGGTTCCTGCAATCTACTGAACCTACCCGATCCGCGCTTGCGTCAATGCGGTGAAGACATCCTGACATCGCTAGGCGTGATGAAGCGCGTCGAACCGCCAAAGGTTGGCGCCGACCATGCACTATTCCAAGCAGAAATGAAGCTGCTCGACCTTGCGGGCCAGGAGGTGGACGGGCATCTGCTAGCGGCGCTTGGCCTGACCGCCGCCGATCTGGCCAGCAAGGGTCTGATCAAACAGAAGGCTCCGGGCGACTACGTCACTATTCCCGTTGAGGCTGATGACGGTCAGCAGGGTTTCCGACGCCTGAAAGTCACCTTCAACAGCACTAGCACGTCGGCGCTGGATGATGTCACCGGCGAGCGGCACAACCTGGCAGAGGGCGATCTCTGCCGTTACGACATCAACAAGGGCTACCTACGCGAACGGCTCGACGAATTCCTCCGACCTCAACTGGTCGATGTCCCGCTAATCGTTGATGAAGACGAGCCCTATGTGCTCGGAAACTACCGAATGGGCGATCAGCGCATCCCGGTCGCACTGGTGTCTCGACTATGGGATCCCAAGCACGCCGACAAGCTGGACACGAAACTGCGGCAGTCGAATCTCGGCCTCACCATCGTGCTGTCGACGACGACGGGCCAGCCGCGCCGTTACCTTGGGCCCGGCATCGTTGTGTCACTGGATGCGGTCGCCAAGGATTCCAACGGAAAGGTGTCGATTGATCTCGCCCCGGTGGAGGCGGAGATTCGCCGCCGTCAAACCGAAGCCTCTGTGATAGACACTCCGCGCCTGATCAAGGACGACGCGCGCAGCGGCACGCTGCACGGGCCGTGGCCCGACCCGTGGACGCTGACCAAGAAGGAGTGGCTCGATGTGGTCGAAGTGTTTGTCAATGGCTGGGCAACCGGGCGTCGCAAGTGGACGAAGGCCCAAATCGAGTCTGCGGCTGGAGTCCCGACTATCCGCACGATGGCCGAATTTTTCCGCGGTGCACCGGAGTGGCAGACGTACTTCCGTGGTGCCGATGGCAATGCCAAGCCCCGTGTGTGGGAACTGAACATCGGCACGCCGGACTATCTGACCACCGCGCAAGCTACTGGCGACGAGCCAGCGGAATCCGAAACTGCCTGAGGAACAGTCGCTTGTAATTTCCGCGTAATTTCCGCGAGAAGACTGCGAAATATCGCAAGCCATACGGCAAGAAAGTAGGAGCACCCCAACGAAAGGAGTGCTCCTCATGCAAGACCAAGTCCCTTCCATTCAATCGAGCCGGTTCGCAAACCGGTCCAGTTCGGACGGCGTCAAGCGCATCGCGCTTGACGAGCACGAACTCGCGGCTCGCTGGGGCCTGTCCGTCAAGACCCTGCGCCGTTGGCGTCAGGAACAGCTCGGTCCGATCTTCTGCAAGCTCGGCGCGCGTGTCACCTACCTGATCTCCGAAATCGAAGCCTTCGAGCGGCGCGTCTCGCGCTACTCGACCTTCGCTCGTGCGTACCAGTGAGGTCGACCGCCATGACGCCCCTCACCATTCTCCCCGACCGCCTCACCGCACTCAGCGTCGCTGACCTCGCCGCATTGCCGGCGACCCAGATCGCCGAGATCGTCCGCAACCTCGACGACCTTCTCACCTGGCACAAGCAGCAGCGCGCCAAGATCGATGCGGCGCTCGACCAGAGCTACGCCGAGCGCATCCAGAAGGTCCGCGCCGATGCCGGCAAAGACTTCGGCACCGTGCACATCGACGACGGCGCAGTCCGCGTCACCGTCGACGTCCCGAAGCGGGTGTCCTGGGACCAGACCAAGCTCGCCGCCATCGCCCAGCGCATCGCCGCTGCTGGCGAAAAGGTCGAGGACTTCATCGACGTCGACTACGCCGTCAGCGAATCGCGGTTCAACAACTGGCCGTCCTCGCTCCGCGAGCAGTTCGCCAGCGCCCGCGCCGTGAAGCCGGGCAAGCCGACCTTCCGCCTGACCACCATCTCCGAGGACTGAGCCATGAGCACCAATCCGGTTGCGCTGCTGCGCCAGCGTGCGCCTTCGTTGTACAGCGAATTCCTTCCCGCCGACATCCGCTACCGCAACGTCGCTGGCCACAGCGAGATCGTGGCGTTGGAGTCCGCGACTGTCGACGAGCTGGCGTTCGCGATCCAGACCTTGCACCGCGAGGCCAGCGTCATCACCCGCCAGCGGGTGGCGCTGGAAGACCTCTACACCGCGCTCCGCCTGCGCATGGCGCGCGGTCCTGATCGCGTCATCGACGTCAATCTGGAGGGCTGATCATGAGCGCGATCATTCCTTTCAGTTTCGAATCGCACGCGGTCCGCGTGCAGGTCGACGCCACAGGCTCGCCGTGGTTCAACGCCAGCGATGTCTGCGACGCGCTGGAGATGGGCAACCCGTCTCAGGCGATCAAGTCTCACGTCGACGCCGATGATCTCCAGAAATTGGAGGTCATCGACAACCTTGGCCGCACGCAGCGCGCCAACCACGTCAACGAGTCCGGCCTCTACGCCCTGATCCTGGGCAGCACCAAGGAGTCCGCGAAGCGCTTCAAGCGCTGGGTGACCAGCGAGGTCCTACCCGCGATCCGCAAGTCGGGCGTGTACTCGGCCAGCACGGCGCTGACCACGCTTCCGGCACCGACCCACGACCGGGTCAGCGCCATCCTGCTGATCGGCGAGGCGGTCGCCAAGGTGCCGGGCGTCAAGGCGGGCATCGCAGCGGCAGCGATGCTGACCTGCATCCAGGAGAACACCGGCATCACCACCGAGGTGTTGCGGCGCGCGCTGCCGGCGGCCAACGCGCCGATGTGCGCATTGAACGCCACCCAGCTCGGGAAGCTGCTGAATCGCTCGCCCAAGGCAACGAACCGGCTGCTGTCGGACAACGGTCTGCAGATCCGCAACGACCGCGACGAGTGGGAACTGACCGAGGCCGGCGAGGCCTGGGCGGAGGCCATGCCGTACTCCCGCAACGGCCACAGCGGCTACCAGATCCTCTGGAATCCCGCGGTCGCCGAGATGCTGAAGGAGGCCGCATGAGCCTCCCCATCATCTCCGCGCAGCAGCGCATGGCCGAGCGCAAGGGCGTGAAGCTGCTGATGCTCGGCAAATCCGGCATCGGCAAGACCACTCGCCTGCGCGATCTCGATCCGTCGACGACGCTGTTCATCGATATCGAGGCCGGCGATCTCTCGGTCGCCGACTGGCCTGGCGACACCATCCGCCCGGCGTCCTGGCCGGAGTGTCGCGACCTGTTCGTCTACCTCGCAGGGCCGGATCGCTCGCTGCCGCCGGAGGCTGCGTTCTCGGTCGCGCACTACGAGCACGTCGTCGGCCAGTTCGGCGACGTCGCCCAGATCGACCGCTACGCGACCTTCTTCGTCGACTCGATCACGCAGATGTCGCGGCTGTGCTTCACCTGGTGCAAGTCGCAGCCGGGCGCCATCAGCGACCGCTCCGGTAAGCCGGATTTGCGCGCGGCCTACGGACTGCTCGGCCAGGAGATGGTCGGCGCACTCACCCACCTGCAGCACGCGCGCGGCAAGAACGTCGTGTTCGTCGCGATCCTCGACGAGCGCCTTGACGACTACAACCGCAGGGTCTTCGAGCCGCAAATCGAGGGCAGCAAGACCGGCCTGCAGATGCCCGGGATTGTCGACGAAGTCGTGACCCTCGCCGAGATCAAGGCCGAAGACGGCAGCGCCTACCGCGCCTTCGTCACGCACACGCTCAACCCCTACGGCTTCCCGGCCAAAGACCGCTCCGGTCGCCTCGATCTGCTCGAACCGCCCGACCTCGGCGCACTGATCGCCAAGTGCGCGGCCACTGCCGCGCCGACGCCTGCCTCTGCCACTTCCAAGGAGTAATCCATGAGCACTTCCAATGCTTCGAGCTGGAACGACTTCAACGACGCCGACACCCAGAGCGGCTTCGACCTCATCCCCAAGGGCACGCTGGTACCGGTGCGCATGACCATCAAGCCGGGCGGCTTCGATGAGCCGGCGCAGGGCTGGACGGGCGGCTATGCCACGCAGTCCTTCGAGACCGGCGCGGTGTATCTCTCGGCCGAGTTCGTCGTCACCGGCGGCGACTTCGCCAAGCGCAAGCTCTGGAGCAATATCGGTCTGTACTCGGCCAAGGGTCCGACCTGGGGCCAGATGGGCCGCAGCTTCCTCCGGGCCGCGCTCAACAGCGCACGCAACGTGCACCCGCAGGACAACTCGCCGCCGGCGGTCGCCGCGCGCCGCATCGCTGGCTTCCACGAGCTCGACGGCCTGGAGTTCCTCGCCCGCGTCGACGTGGAGAAGGACGCCAAGGGCGGCGACCGCAACGTGGTGAAGCTCGCGGTGGAGCCCGACCACCCAGACTACGCGCGCCTCATGGGCGTGCCGGCCCGCGGCCACGGGGCACCGTCGGCGCCCA
>JALHRS010000057.1 GCA_022841325.1 Lysobacterales bacterium
AGGGTCGTGGACATCAGCGTAGCTCCTTCAGGTTTAGGCACCGCAGAGGATCTCGCGTCCACGGCCCTCATGGCATCTACCCTTTGCCCGCAGCGCTGTCCCGGCAACGACACCCAGGGAACGCCGTCGACCCGCTCAGGCGTACCCGTACACCAGCTCCTGGGTCGAGACCACGCGCTCGCCGACGGGTTCACCGCGCAGGAAAGCCATGCCGGCAGCGATGACGGCGGAATCGTTGACGATCTTGTGATGCCCCAGGCCCTCAACCGTCAGCAAGCGGGCATCCGGCCAGAAGCGGGCATAACGCTCACCCTCTTCCCAGGGCACGTCGTGATCCACCAGATCGTGCACGATCAGCGCCGGCTGGGTCAGGTGCGGCGCCACCCGGTGGATGGCGAGATCATCCATCGCCTGTCCGGTCTCCATCTCCAGCTGCCGCTGCAGGGTTGAGCGACCATGCTCGGGGAGCGCGATGGCGTGGGCGAAGCGTCGCAGCGCGGCGGCGCCATCGGCCGCGGGCGCGAGCATGACCGCCCGTTCGGCCTGCATGCCGCGACCCATGGCGATGGCGACCGCAGCACCGCCCAGCGAATGACCGATCGCCGCGGCCAAAGGTCCGGTCTGCGCCGCTACGGCCTGGACCGTGCTGGCAAAACCCGGCAGGGTGATCTGCGCGGGACGGTTGCGCCCATGGCCGGGCTGGTCGAAGGCCACGACCGCGTAGCCGGCAGCCTGCAGCGTCTGCACCCAGGGCAGGAAGCGCAGTCCAAAACTGGACCAACCGTGCGAGATCAACACGGTCGGGGCGACGCCGACCTCGCCCCAGTGATAGATCGCGATCGACTCGCCGGCGTGCTCCATGCGATGCATCGTGGCGCCGCCAAGCTCGGCATCGGCAGCGCGCTGGTGAGAGCTGCCGAAGGGAGTGCAGAACAGCTGCATGGCCCGCGTGGCGGTAGCACGGGGCGCGACGACGCTGCCCACGCTGACAGCGGCACGCAGTGGCCACGGAGCTGAAATACCACGAACGGTCGTTCTATTTTGAGACGCAGCCATGTCAGGTCTTCCTTCGAAAAGTCAGGGCATTCTTAGTGTGGTGTAGAGGGAGAAGCTGCCGTCAGCCAATCCAGCAGACGCTTCACGCCTGCCTCCACGCGCGGCAGCGCGCGTGTTCTGCCTACCAGCTTGACCTCGTAATGAAAGGCCAGCATCAAGCCATGTATCTCGAAAGCAAACTGCTCCGGATCGACGTCCGTACGGGTGTGGCCCTGCTCGACTGCCATGGCCACCGCGCGCGAGATTTCCCGGCGCAGGTGCGAGACATAGCCCATCACGCGATCGCGAACCGGACCGGGACGATCGTCAAACTCCTGCACCGCGGCTCCGATCGGGCAACCACGATCCTCGCCGTAACGCAAGGTACGCGCAATCCAGTTCGCGAGGATGGCCCGCAATCTCGGCATTCCGCGACGCTCGCGCACGGCCGGCGCGAAGACCTCGTCAGTGAACTGGCGTACCGCAACTTCCAGCACCGCCAACTGCAGATCCTCGCGCGAGCCGAAGTGCGCAAACAAGCCGCTCTTGGACATCCCGGCCGCCTCGGCCAGGGTACCTATGGTCAAGGCATCCAGACCCTTGGCCTCAGCCATCTCGAGCGCCCGGCTGAGAATCAGTTCCCGGGTCGCGGCACCTTTGCTGGAGTTGACTTCTGGGCTCATGGGGAAATATTAGCACGCCCGTTCGTTTTTTTTGCGTGAATGGGTTTCGGGGCACGGGGCACGGGGCACGGGAAAGGCTAGACCGGGTAGCCGTAGCGCGGCTCCGGCGCGCGTGGGCTTTGGTGAGCGCCGGCGGGTGTTCGCGCCGGCGGCCGCGGCTCTGTGACCGGCAAGGCGCCGGGCGCCTCGCGTGTGTGGACTGCAGCTCCATCAAATCCGGTCGACGCGAAGGACCCGGCCTACGCCGGCGCACGCCGGAGCCCTGAACCCACGTCATCGCGATTTCTTCTTGCCACACTTCGCTGGCAAACTCCGGGCTCGTGTTTTCGGAGCGGAACGATGCACAGGCTCACCGAGTGGATACGCCATCTCTCACGGCATACGACGCTGCCGCGCGACCCCCTCGCCCGCCGTCGATTCCTGCATCAGGCCGTCTGGACCACGACCGCCGTCGCGCTCGGCGGCGGCATGGTCCGACCGCTGGCGGCGCAATCCCCGACCCGGGTGCGTTTCGTCGCCGATCCATTCACGCTGGGCGTGGCCAGCGGCTATCCGCATGCGCACGGATTCAGCGTGTGGACGCGTCTGGCGCCGGCGCCCTGGCTGGCCAAGGGCGGCATGGGTGAAGAGCGCGTGCCGGTCCGTTGCGAAATCGCCGACGACGAGCAGTTCTCTTCGATTCGTCAGTCGCTCGATTTTGAAGCCGCGCCGGAAGTGGCCCACAGCGTGCATCTGGACATCCAGGGTCTGGATCCGGCGCGCAGCTACTTCTATCGATTCCAGAGCGGCGATGCCGTCAGCCCGGTCGGTCGCACCCATACCCTGCCCGCCGAGGGATCGCCGCTGGAGCGCTATCGCATCGCCTTTGCCAGCTGCCAGAACTATGAGCACGGCTACTTCAGCGCCTACACCCAGATGCAACGCGATCAACCGGATCTGGTGCTGTTTCTCGGCGACTATATCTACGAGAGCCAATGGGGCGACGACCCGATTCGACGCCATCTCGGCGCCGAAGCGGCGACGCTGAACGGCTATCGGCAGCGTCACGCCCAGTACAAACTCGATCCGGACCTGCAGGCCGCCCATCAGCGCGGCCCCTGGGTGTTTGCCTGGGATGATCATGAGGTCGACAACGACTACGCCGGCGAGCAGTCCGAGAATCTGGACCCGGCCTTCCTGCTGCGCCGCGCAGCCGCCTACCAGGCCTATTTCGAGCACATGCCGGTGCCCAGACGCATGTTTCCGCGCGCCGCCGAGATGCGGCTGTACACGCACTTCGATATCGGCGATCTGCTGCGCATCTATCTGCTGGATGACCGTCAATACCGAACGCCACAACCCTGCCCGAAGCTCAATCGCCACGGTTCACAGGTGCTCAGCCACTGCGATGAGCTGAGCAATCCCGAGCAGACCCTCCTGGGTCGTGCTCAGGAGGACTGGCTGGGCCAGAGTTTCCGAAGCAGTCGCGCGCGCTGGAATCTGATCGGGCAGCAAACCCTGTTCGCGCCCCTGGATGAGGATCCAGGTCCGGACCGCGGTTCCTGGACCGACGGCTGGGATGGCTATCCGCTGGCCCGCGATCGGCTACTGGCCCAGCTGAAAAGCAGCCAGCTGAACAACCCGATCATTGCCGGCGGCGATCTGCATGCGGGCATAGTCGCGGCCGTGCCTGGCGATCCCCGGCGTTTCGATTCCCGCCCGGTCGCCAGCGAATTCGTGGCCACGTCGATCTCCGCCGACGCGCGCCCGCAGGCCTACTATGACGAGCGCCGCACCGGGAATCCGCACATTCAGCAGATCCGCAGCGACCAGCGTGGCTATACGCTGCTCGACTTCGAGACCCGTGCGATGCAAGCCAGGATGCAGGTGGTCAGCGATGTGCGGGTGCGCGACCCGGAATTCCTGACCCAGGCGAGCTACAGGGTCGAGGACGGTCGGCCGGGGCCCGAATTGATGAGCTGAGGCACCGCAGCGCCAGCGTCACGTGGTCCGCGATGCGGACAACGTGAGCTACGTCCGCGGCGAGCTGAGTTTGCGTTCTTTGCGGACCGCTCAGTGCTCCAACCAGCTCGCGGCCAGCGCCCTTGCTATCAGGACCGCAGTGCATGCCGCAGAATACCTTTCCAGTGAGGGGAAACACGATGCAGATAGTCCAGCGACTGAGTGTGCTGATCCTGGCCGCAGCCCTGCTGCAGGCCTGTGGCGGCGACCGTTCAGAGCGGCCCAAACCGGCCATGATCAGCTCCGGAGACATGGCCGACATCGCTCGCACGGCCTTCGAACAACTCAAGTCCAAGAGCACGATCAGTACCGATTTCGAATCGCAGAGCCGTCTGCGCTGCGTGGTGGGTGTGCTGGCCGCCGAGTTGCCTGAGGAGGCCCGCGACTGGGACTGGCAGACGCTGGTCTTCGATGATCCTGCCATCGATGCCTTTGCCCTGCCCGGCGCTGCGGTCGGTATCAACAGCGGCATGCTGGCATTGATCGATGATGAGGCCGGACTGGCGGCCGTGCTCGGCCATGACCTCGCCCATCTGCAGCTGGGACATGTCGCAGCCCGGGTATCCGGGGCCTTCACCGCAGACACCGCGATCGCCGCGGTGCAGACCTATCGCGGCGCGCAGGGTCCGCAGCAGTCGCGCACGCTGTATGCGCTGCTGGGGCTGGGCTCACGCGTCGGTCTGCCATTGGCCTACAGCAGTGCCGACGAATCGGCAGCCTTTCGCGCTGGCCTGGAGCTGTCGGCAAGAGCAGGTCATGACCCGGCGCAGATGCTGGCATGGTGGCAGAAGCTGGCGGCCACCAGCGCCGACAGCCGTCCCGCCTGGGTCAGCCTGCATGGTGATCCGACGACCCGACTGACCGAGCTGCGCGCGGCCATGCCGGAGCTGACCACACTGTTCGCGGCGGCACAGGCCGGCGGCAAGAGGCCCGACTGTCGTTCCTCATCGGGGTGAGCCGACATCTGCGGATTGACCCAGAACAAGGACAGGCGATACGCGCTGCAGGACCATCCTGACGTGCTGACGACCACCGCCAACCCTACGCCCGCGTATGTAAGCCCTTGGCTGAACTGGATTCACGATTGTCACAAATCCGTCTTGGGTGCCATCACACTTGGGGGTATAGTCCGCGCCGCCTGCATCCCGGGAGGGCGATGCTGAGCGTCCGCTGCACCGGTGCCGCGCAGAGCTGATCGCGCGCCCAGCCTTCCCTGCATTTCGCTCCATCGCCAGTGCGCAAGTCGGCGCGCTGCCCGTGAATCTAATTCGAGAGAAAGCCATGGTATTCGAGTCGATTGGGACGCTGGGCCACGAACAGGTCGTGTTCTGCCACAACAAGGACGTGGGCCTGAAGGCGATCATTGCCGTCCACAACACGACCCTCGGTCCAGCACTGGGTGGGTTGCGCATGTGGCCCTACAAGACCGAGCAGGAAGCCCTCAATGACGTGCTGCGGCTGTCGCGCGGCATGACCTACAAGGCCGCGGTCGCCGGCTTGAACCTCGGCGGCGGCAAGGGCGTGATCATCGGCGATCCGTCCAAGGACAAGTCCGAAGGGCTGTTCCGCGCCTTCGGCCGCTTCGTCAATTCCCTGGGCGGTCGCTACATCACCGCCGAAGACGTGGGCATCGATGTCAATGACATGGAATACGTGTTCCACGAGACCGACTATGTCTCGGGCGTGCACCAGGTGCACGGCGGTTCGGGCGATCCCTCGCCATTCACCGCGGCCGGGTCGCTGCAGGGCATCATGGCCAGTCTGCACGTACGTTTCGGCAACGAAGACATCGGCAAGTACAGCTATGCGGTGCAGGGTGTCGGTCATGTCGGCTACGAGCTGGCCAAGCTGCTGCGCGCCGAGAAAGCCAAGGTCTTCGTCACCGACATCAATCGCGCTGCCGTACAGCGCTGCGTCGAGGAACTCGGCTGCGAGGCGGTCGCACTGGACGAGATCTACGACGTCGACGCGGACGTCTACAGCCCCTGCGCACTGGGCGGAACGGTCAACGAGAAGACCATGGACCGCTTCAAGTTCAAGATCGTCTGCGGAGCTGCCAACAACCAGCTGGCCACCGACGAATGTGGTGATGAGCTGGAACGCCGCGGCATCCTCTATGCGCCCGACTATGCGGTCAACGCCGGTGGCCTGATGAATGTCTCCATCGAACTCGACGGCTACGACCGCGAGCGCGCCATGCGCATGCTGCGTTCGATCTATTACAACGTCGGCACCATCTTCAAGATCGCCAAGCGCGACGGCATCGGCAGCTGGAAGGCCGCCGACCGCATGGCCGAAGAGCGCATCAACACCATGGGCAAGGTCAAGCTGCCGTACATGGGCAGCGCGCGGCCGATGTTCAAGGGGCGTACGCGCGGATAGCCCCGGGGGAAGCAAGAGCGGGGAAAGGCGGGGCTGGGGGCTGGGGCGGCTACCCACAGCCTCGCGGCCAGACCGTCGATTGAGTAAAAGGCCGTTAACCTGCCTTTGCGGTTGACCACGCACCCCAGCCCCCAGCCCCGCTTCTCCCCGCCTCATCCACACAGAAGCCGCTAACCTAGCGCTTCGCGCAATACCAACCTACGGAGCCCACCCATGACCCCCTTCTCACTCGGCGAAGATCTTGATCTGCTGCGCGACAGCGTGCGCCGCTTTGCCGACGCCGAGATCGCGCCGCGGGCCGAGGAGATTGATCGCAGCAATGAGTTCCCCCGCGACCTGTGGCCCAAGCTCGGCGAACTCGGCCTGCTCGGTATCACCGTGGACCCGGAGTACGGCGGCAGTGGCATGGGTTATCTGGCGCATCTGCTGGCGCTCGAAGAGATCTCGCGAGCCTCCGGCTCGGTCGGCCTGTCCTACGGCGCACATTCCAATCTGTGCGTGCAGAACCTCTACAACAACGCCAATGCGGCCCAGCGAGCCAGATACCTGCCCAAGCTCTGCAGCGGCGAATGGGTGGGCGCGCTGGCGATGAGCGAGCCCGGCGCCGGCTCGGATGTGGTCGGCTCCATGGCCTGCAGGGCCGAGAAGCGTGGCGATGTCTGGGTCGCCAATGGTTCCAAGATGTGGATCACCAACGGACCGGATGCCGAGGTGCTGGTGGTGTACATGCGCACTGCCCCCAGGGACCGCGGCTCGCGCTGCATGACCGCCTTCATCGTCGAAAAGGGCATGCCCGGATTCAGTACGGCCCAGAAACTGGACAAGCTCGGCATGCGCGGTTCCAGCACCTGCGAACTGGTGTTCGACAACTGCGAAATCCCCGAGGAAAACGTGCTCGGCGAAGTCGATCAGGGCGTGAAGGTACTGATGAGCGGACTCAACACCGAGCGTCTGGTGCTCAGCGGCGGGCCGCTGGGCCTGATGCAGGCGGGATTCGAGCTCAGCCTCAGCTACATGCGCGAGCGCAAGCAGTTCGATCAGCCGATCGGCAGCTTCGGCATCATGCAGGCCAAACTCGCCGATATGTACACCTCGCTGCAATCGGCACGCGCCTACGCCTATCGGGTGGCCGAGGACTACGACGCCGGCCGCAACTCGCGGGTGGATCCAGCCAGCTGCCTGCTCTACGCCTCCAAGGCTGCGGTGGATGTGAGTCTGGAGACCATCCAGACCCTGGGCGGCAACGGCTACATCAATGACTATCCGGCCGGACGCCTGCTGCGCGATGCCAAACTCTACGAGATTGGTGCCGGCACCCAGGAGATTCGCCGCATGCTCATCGGCCGGGAGTTGTTTGCCGGCAAGCACTAAATCCCGCGCGAATGCCTCGCGCTCGCGGCGCCTACCGCAGTCAGGACGTCGAACCCTGGAACATGGGGGCAAAGCTTCACGCCATTGACGTTTACAGGAGCGTCGCGGACGCGTAATTTCGGCGGGTCGGTGTCCACGTGGAGGGCTGCGATGGCGCAGGGTGACGAACTCTTCGAGTTCGCGGTCGAACCGGCCGCAGCCGAGCCATGGAATGTGCTGATCGTCGATGACGAACCAGCGGTACACGAAGTCACCAGACTGGTGCTCGGGACCTTCAGATTCGAAGGCAGACCCCTGAAGTTCCATCACGCCTACTCGGCTGCCGAAGCTCGTGACCTGCTGCGCAACACCGCAGACATCGGCGTGATGCTGCTCGATGTGGTGATGGAATCGGACCAGGCCGGGCTTGATCTGGTGAGGTTTGTGCGCCAGGAGCTGCACAACAATTTCGTTCGTATCGTGTTGCGGACCGGACAGCCAGGCCAGGCGCCTGAGCACGAAGTCATCACCAACTACGACATCAACGATTACAAGGACAAGACCGAGCTCACCGCGCAGAAATTGCGCACGATGATGTATGCCACGCTGCGAGCGTATCGCGATGTCATGCTGATCGAACGCAACCGCCTGGGGCTGGAGCGCGTGATTGCGGCCTCGGCGCACATCTTCTCGCATCAGAAATCCCACGAATTTGCCTCAGCCGTGCTGGCACAACTGGGCAACGTGGTCGGGCTGGAGCGCGGCGCCCTGTACTGCAAGCCGGTAGAACACGTCAGTGACTCCGGCGAGAACCTGGTGGTGGCTGCCGCGACCGGCGACTACGCCCGCTTTGTCAATGAACCGGTCGATACGGCATTGCCCAAGCACCTGCTGGAGTCGGTGCACCGGGCCTACGAGCTCAAGGAGAACCTCTTCGCCGAGGATCATTACGTGCTGCATTTCACCGACAGTCACAGCACCGAAAGCCTGCTGTATGTCGGCGAGACCCCCAAGTTGCGGGACGTCGATTACCGCCTGGTACAGCTGTTCTGTACCAATGTCTCCATCGCCTTCGAGAACCTGCACCTCAACAAGGAGCTGTTCGAGAGCCAGCTGGAGATGGTCTACCTGCTGGCCGGCGCTGCTGAAACGCGCTCGCGCGAAACCGCCAACCATGTGCGTCGGGTCGGCCTGATTGCCGAACTGATCGGCCAGGCGGTCGGCATGGACGAGCAGGAAGCCGGCATGCTGCGCTTTGCCGCGCCGCTGCACGATATCGGCAAGATCGGCATCCCTGATGCCATCCTCAACAAGCCGGGACCGCACACGGCCGAAGAAGCGGTGGTCATGCGCACGCACGCAGAGCTCGGCGCGCAGATGCTGGGGGCTTCAAGGCGCCCGCTGATGCAGCTGGCAGCGCAGATTGCCCGCGAACACCACGAGAACTGGGATGGTTCGGGCTACCCGCGTGCGCTCAAGGGCGAGAGCATCGGCCTGCCCGGACGCATCGTGGCGCTGGCCGATGTCTATGACGCGCTCGGCAGCAATCGCTGCTACAAGCGCGCCTGGGCCGAAGGAGAGGTGCAGGCCTTCCTGCGCGGCCAGTCGGGGCGCAAATTCGATCCCAAGCTGGTCGATCTGCTGTTCGAGAACTGGCAGGCCGCCGAAGACATCCGCAAACGCCTGCCGGATTGACACCGCCGGGTCGCGACGCAAGGTCGCTCCTGCAGTGGGAGCGGGCTCTGCCCGCGAACAGGCTTGCCGTAGCCAGCGACCAAACTACGCCAACTCAATCCCCGTACTGATTGCTGGTGCGCGATTCCTTGGCGCGATTCGGATCCTGGATGCGTTGCAGCCGCTCCATGATGATCCGCACCACTTCACGCCGCAGCTCGCTCCGAATCAGGTCTTCTTCCTGACCGGCGCCGATGGCCTGTTGCTCATCGAAGCTGTAGGTACGCGACAAGGCCAGCGGCGTAGTCGGCACCAGCGGCTTGCCGTCGGCGTCATCGACGGCGTAGGTCACACGATAGTTCAGCTCGTATTCGCCCACCTTGGCGCGCGAATCCAGACTGACCACATTGCGCTCCATGGTCTCGCTGTCGATGCGCAGCGTGCTGACGCCCGCACTGCCCACCGGACGCAGGCTGGCGCCGGCGCCCTCCAATTCCCGTTCCAGGTCCATGACCAGCACGCTGTCCCGGTTCACTGCCTGGATCGCCACCGAGCCCAATGCTTCGGGCAGCGGTGCGCTTTGCCTCAGCGTATAGCCGCAGGCGCCGGCAGCCAGCAGGGCCGCGCCCAGCAAGGCGGTGCGCAGGGTATGGGTTGCAGCCATGGCTCGATACTCCTGACTCAGTCGGTAACCACAATATTGACCAGTTTGTCTGGCACCACAATGAACTTGCGCACGCTCTTGCCTTCGGTGAAAGGTGCCACATCCGGATGGCTCTGGGCCAATGGCCGCAGGATGTCCCCGGTGCTGCCGGGCGCCACTTCCGGCTTTCCCCGCAGTTTGCCGTTGACCTGCACCACCACCGTGATCTGATCCTTGACCAAGGCCTGCGGATCCGCCTTCGGAAAAGGCTGATCTTGCAGCAGGGTTTCAGTATGACCGAGCAACTGCCACAAAGCGTGGCAGGTGTGTGGCGTAATCGGATTCAGCAACAGCGCAATCGCCTCCCAGTTCTCCTGCAGTACCGCCCGCGAAGCCGGGCCACTCGCCTCGAACTTGCTGATGGCCTTGCTCAAGTTCCATGACCTTGGCGATCGCGGTGGTGAAGGTATAGCACGCGCCGATATCGCGATTCACACCCTCGATGGTCTGGTGCCGCTTCGTGCACAAGGCCGGCATGCCCGCCAATGAGGCCATCGCGTCCGCCACCCGCAATGCCGCCGAAGTGCTGGGCCTGGGCGACGTTCTGGGCTCACTCAGCCCCGGCCACTACGGCGACATCGTGATTGTCGACGGCGATCCGCTGGCCGACATCACGCCGCTGGAGCGGCCGGTGCTGACTTACAAGGATGCAGTGGCGCATGTGCCGCTTTAGAAGCAGGGGCACGGGGAAGGGGGTACGGGTCGAGGGGCCAAAGCGCGCCGCATGATCGGACTGCAAGCGATTCGGTGTCAGGAATCCGGCACTCGCCTTCCGGCGTCATTTCGAGCCACCCGTTTCGGCCCGAAACTGCCTACGGGCAATGAACCCCCGGCGTCATTGCGACCCCGGACTTGATCCGGGGGAAGCAATCCAGACGCGCGACTGCGGAAGCACTGGATTGCTTCGTCGCTGCGCTCCTCGCAATGACGCGGGCTGCCATGAGTCCATACAAGTGCGGTCCCACCAGCCTTTCCCGTGCTGATCGGGCTTGAGATAAGTGGCCGGGGGTCTGTGACATAACCGGGATTTGGTGGTCTGGTCCGAGACGTAGTGGGACGGCTGAAAAGTGAAAAGGGTTCGCAAGGGGTGAACAAACTTTGGCCGCGACTTCTGGCTCAGTTGCTGTGTGTCTTCGACAGAGCGCTACTGGTCATCACCGACCAAGGAGACGCACGATGAGGACGAAGCCAGAAAGCAAGAACCCGGGATGGGGATTCTACGGAACGATGGGCGAACTTGCTGAGGCGGGTTGGGTGATTGCCATCGACAGGATCTCGGATCGAACGGGCGAAGATTTTGATGCGGTTGGATCATTCCTGGACAGCAAGTCGGGCCGGCATTTCGCCGACGAAGTGCGTGGCCGAGTCTCACGCGGCGTTGGCCTGGCGCTGGCGATTGAACAGATTGCGGACCGTTGGATGGCGTTCCCGATGTCACGGGCGACCCGGGTGAGGGAGGGATTCCCAGCTGGGGTGCCCTACCTCACCTGTTTCGTAGTCCAGGCGGCAATGGACGCGGAGGACTGTTCATGAGCATTGATCAGCATGTGGCCAACATCGCCAAGCAGCACCTTGGCATCGAGACGCTGGAAGAGCGCAAGAGCGACAGCCTCGACTTCCACGAGGTTTCGGTGTGGAGCGTCGATGCCGCGTTACGCGCTGCGTTTGCGGCCGGAGCCGCAAGCGCTCGCCTCAGCAATTGACGCGATAGATCAACTCGCCACGCGCCTTCTCGCGCCCTGCTCTGCCGATGGTGTACTTGAGGGAGGTCTCGACCACCGGGAAGCGCGCGAAGATCCGGCGCATGTCGGGGTGGTCGTTGATGCTCAGCAGGGCCTTTCCTTCGAGCTTGGCCAGCAGCTCGGCCATCTTCTCGTACTGATCCAGACCGAACGGGACGCCGTAGCCAGTGGTCTGCCAATAAGGCGGATCAAGGTAGGTCAACGTGTGCGGGCGGTCGTAGCGCTGCAGGCAATCGTCCCAGGGCAACGACTCCAGGTAGACGTCTGAGAGCCGCAGGTGAACGAGGGACAACTCCTCTTCAATGCGCAGCAAGCTGAACGAATGCGACGACGTCGTCGCATAGCCGAAGGTTCGGCTTTCGACCTTTGCGCCGAAGCACAGTCTCTGCAGGTAGAAAAATCGGGCTGCGCGCTGGATGTCCGTCAGGGTTCGCGGGTCTTGCATCTGCGCCCATTCGAACATCTTTCGTGAGGCCAGCGACCATTTGAACTGGCGGACGAACTCTTCCAGGTGGTGGGCTACACAGCGGTACAGCGTGATCAGATCGTTGTTGATGTCGTTGAGTACCTCGACTTTGCATGGCTCTGGCCGCGCAAAGAACAGGCCGGCACCGCCGGCAAAGGCCTCGACGTAGCAATCGTGGGCAGGAAACAAGGGCAAGATGATCTTGGCCAGTCGGCGTTTTCCACCGGGCCAGGGGATAAGCGGCTTTGGCTGCATTTTGGGTGATCCTGGGATAGCCTCAGCTCGCCCGTGCACGGGTGGGGAGCCCTGGCCTGGTTCACCGGTTCCTTCGGTGGATTGGGGCTCGCGTCACGGCTGCAACCGCGGCGCGAGCGCTCCTCTTCTCTCAATCAGCATTGCGCCGTTGTTGAGTGGCTGGCTTGTGACGCAGGTCAGAGGGCTCGACAGTCACGATCAGCCCCTCCTTCACGTTCAGCCAGAGATCACCCTTTATGCCGATGCGGCAGTTCGGAAACTGTTGGATACGCGCCGCGATCTCGGGTGAGACCAGTTCTTCAAGAAGTGCCTTGATATCGAGGCCGTAGTGCCGCTCCAGATAGCGGACGATCGCGTGCTCGGTGACATGGACGCCTCGCACTCGTCGCCGCTGCGGGGTCATTCGAACAGGCCCTGCTGTTCCGGTGCGCCGATCTTCTCGACACGCTTGATGACGCGGTAGACCCACGAATCGGATAGCTTGTATCTGCGCACCAGCTCGACGATGGGCACGCCAGCGCGATAGTCGGCATAAAGGCGGCGATCGCGGTCTGGTATCAGGTTTTCGATAGTGCGTCGGACGTAGATGGTGGACCCGGCGAACTCGCGCCAGGTGTCGATCAGCACTGCTTCGGCAATGTCCTTTGCTTCTTCTTCGTCAATGCAGACGCGGCGATCCATCAGCGATTGCGTCAGCAACGCGACCGCTTCATGGAGCACACCGTGGGCGTCGACGATGCGGTCACTCATGCTCTGGCTCGCCTGGGTTTGGCTGGCGAGCGAGCGACAGCGTCGACGGGAATCTTCAGCCGCAGGCACCATTGGATCAGGTACTCAGCGACTCGATGGCGCATGGCCGGTATCAGCATTTCTGGCGAGCCCTCGCCGACCTCTTCGGGGTTGGACTGACCCCAATGACGGATCCAGCTACGCAGCGCAGCAGGCGATCGGTCTTGAATGGCGCCGTGGCGCGCCAGCAGGCCCCACAGGGCGTAGATGAGGCGAACCTGCGGCGGTGCCTTGGCAGCCCTTGCCGGCGCGCGCCGTGTGGGCTTTGGCTTCCAACCGCGGCTGATCATGTGCTGCAGCACCTGGCCGCGCTGATGTGCGTCCAGCTCGCTGCTGCTGCGCTTGCGCGTCAGGGTGAACAGCATTTCGCGATAGGTATCGTCGTCCAGGCCGAGATCCTTCTTGGCGATGTGGATCTGGGCGAGGTCGCGGGTGCGCAGAGTGCTATCGGCCATCATTCATCCCCTGTATCAGCACGCCACGATTGCTGATCTTTCGCAGCGCGGAAGCACATTCACTACCCCAGGCAAAGATCGCGGTACCCGCTCCACACCTCGAACGCTTGTGCTTGTTTTCCGCACCGGGAATGAACTGGATCCGCCCGGCAATGAATAGGACAGCGTCGGCAGACTGCATGCACTGCTGAAACCAGAGCGAGTCGGTCCTCGAAAACACCAAGGCGATGCCGTTTGCATGGGCACACATGCGCCGCATCCAGAACCCTGTTGTCGGCCCGTACGGTGGGTTGAGCCAAACGCGCCCAGACCAGGGGACGCTGAGGCCGTCGTCTTTGTAGGTCAGCTTCAATGCTGCAGGCACCGGCGTCTCGACGCCGAGCGGACTCGCAGGGTCCAGGTCGAACGCGATATCCAGTTCCTCGAAAAGCCATGCCGGCGTGTACCACTCGACTGACTTGTGCCGAAGCCGTGCGACGTTTTCTCCGAAAAGTCCGCTCATGGCAGCGGATCGCTCATGCGGAGGCGTCGGCCATCGACCACGACCGCAGACACAACTTCTCCATACATCCAGAGCGGCGCGTCCAGGGTCTCTTCTGCGAAGCCAGCATGTCTGGCGCGAAACTCGGCCACCGTGCCGGGCATGTCGGCGCCTTCAAGCGTGGCGTCAGGCGACACGCTCGGATGATCCAGAAGAGCCAGAACTTCGCGCAGGCGCATGACTAGACCACCTCCTCCAGCTGCGTCTCGAACGGCTCCACCACGAAGTCTTCCTTCTGACTGACGGTCACGCCCGGCACCGTCTTGGCCAGCTCGGTGTCGCGCAGCATGGCGTCCTTGTCGACTTCCTCCTTGGTGCGGATGAGTCGATCGAGACCCATGCTCTTGAGGCAGCCGATGACGGCGTCGACACCGCGCACGGCGATCGAGGGCGGGCGCATGCGCCATTTGACCTCGCCGGTGGCGAATCGATGGAACTTGACGCGACCGTCGTTGGTGATGCGCGCGCGGTTGGCTTCGCACCACGTCTGCACGCCTTTGGTGAGCGCAGCGATTTTCTCGCCCCAGGGCTTTGCCCGGGCTTCGTAGGCTTGCTTTCGCGCGGCCAGGTCATCGTTCATTGCGGTTTCGATCAGCGTGCGCTCGCGCTGGGCTTCGCCGATGCGGGCGATGAACTCCGCGCATTCGTCCAGCGATTGCGGCACGGGATGTTCTACGGCGGCAGCTTTGAGCTTCTTCTTGCTCATGGTGTTTCCTCAGAGGGTTCCAGGGGGATGCGGAGTTGGCCGGCGAGATCCGGCAGTGAGACGCGCCTCATTGCGGCAACCTGGCGTAGCCCGGTCATGCCGCGGTCGAACAGGAATCTGCAGGTGATCAGCAGTTCTGCTTCGTTGGCTGCCATGTGGTAGCCGGATTCGGGTGTTGCGCACACGTGGTGACCGTGCGATCGCAGATCTGTGACCAGGTGGCGCAACTCGCGCTCGCTGATCAGGCTCTGTCCTGCCACCTGGTTGACCAGAAATGTCAGTTGGCGGGCGCTGAGACCGTTGGCCGCGCCTACGTGGCGAGTCAATACAGCGAGCAAAAGGTGGTGCTTGCGCGTCAGCGATGGCAGGGTCTTGATCACAGGCCGAACTCCTTCTTCAGTGCAGCCACGCGTTCCTGGTGCTGTTCAGGGGTGATCAGCTTCAGGCGTAGATCGGATTGCAGCTCGGTGAACCGGTCCTGGTACTGGGCGCGGATGGCTGCCGCTTTGGATCGATCGCCGGTGCGCAGAGCCTGCTCGACAGCCAGCTCCTGCTTTGCAGCGCCGCGTGACGCAGCTGCCGCCACGATTTCCAGCAGATAGCCGTGGGTCTTGAGCGGCAGTTCTATCTTGCCGGCGTCGCGTTGCTCGACCATCGTGCGCAGCGCGTTTACCCAGAGGTCGCGCGGTGCGGCCAGCTCGGCGCCGCGACGCAATACCACTTGGGCTTCGATCTGCGGCGCGATCTCCGCCAGTAAGCGTTCGGCGCGATCGAGCGAGAGTGCCTTCTTGGCCGGCTTGAACATGCCGATGTAGTGCGCCATCAAGCGCCCCAACTCGCCCGACAGCGCCATCGCTGACACCAGCGCCGATCGGGCGCCGGCCAGTTCCAGCGCTGCGGCTAGCTCGTAGCTACATTGGCAGTTGGGGCAGACGAGTCTCATCAGTCTGCCCCCGCACCCCAATAGCTCGTTGTAACGAACTGGAAGGGTGGCTGAGACATTCCGAAGAACTCTCGATCTCCCAGCTTCGCACTGTTCGGATTCGAGAAGTCAGAGGGTGCCGGCTTGACGTAGACCACCCTTTGCTCGAAGCCCAGCTTCTGCAGCTCGACTTCGCATGCGGGGGAATAGGCGAGAGCGATCTGAATCATGACCGCGGCCCTTCGATTGCCAGTTGTCCGGAGCCCGAAACTCCCCGATTCAGTTGTGCCTTCCGCCCACGCTCAACGCCCGAATGCAGGTCGTTGTGCGTCACCGCCTTTGAGTTGCGGATCTCCGGCGTTACATCCACCAAGTTGGGGTGCGTCTTACGCGTGAAAGCGTCGATCTGCGCCTTCTCACTTGCGTTGATTGTCCAGGGCTGCAGCACCGACTTAACGCCATCGACCCAGCCGATACCGAAGTGATCGCCGCGGGCGTTTCGGTTCTTGCGGACGCGAACCCGACTGAGGTGCGCCCTGCGGTCTTTCTCCAACTGCCGCAAGAGCACTTGATAGGCGTAGATCGCAAGCTCACTTCGCCAGTTCGGGCCGATGAACACGATGCAGTGTCGACAATGGATGTGGTCGCGACTAATCACGATCCCGACACCAAAGGTCTCGTCAACGGTGACGCAGAGATATTGGACATAGACGGGCGGCGTCTTTCCGCGCGCTGGCCGAGTTTCCGCCTGGCCAACGTCGTCTGGCGTCTGTTCGCCGAGTTCCGCTTCGTCAAGCGTGTGCTGACGCATCAGAGCCTGTGCCTGCCGCATTGCCGCAGCGGCTTCGTGGACATTGCTGGACTTTCCAAGTCGCAGCAGCTTTTTGACCTTCTCAATGGCCTGATTTCTGGTCACGTCAAACCTCCCGCACCAGCTCAGCCGTGACGCGCTCGTAGCCGAGATCCACAGCCGAATTCATCGCGGCGACCACGATGTTGTGCACGGCCAGTGGGTAGCTGTGATCCTCGGGAGTCTTGCTGCCCTGACGCACCAGAAGCAGCCGCTGACGCAGCGCGTCCAGCGCGGGGCCGTCGAATACCGTGTCGATGCCGCGCGCCTTGTCCATGACGCGCTTGAGCTTGTGCTCGACGTAGGTGCGGACGTCGTCACCCAGCGGGCGAAGCGTGGCGATTTCGCAGCGGCGAATGACCTCGCGGGCCTGGGGGTTGCGGCGTTCGTCGAGGACGTGGCCGAGTTCGGTCTGGCCGATCAGGATGATGCCGATCAGCTTCTTGTAGCCGTCCTCGATCTCCCAAAATCGCTTGAGGAACTTCAACGTGCTGACGTTGAGGTCGTGGGCTTCTTCGATGACCAGGACGTGGGTGCGACCGGCCGCAGAGCTATCGAGCAGCGCACGTTCGACCTGGCGAGCCAGCGCCTCCAGACTGATCTTTGGCCGCTCGATGCTGATGTCCGCCAGGATGGCGTGACAGATGTGGTGCGCGGTGAGCAGCTTCTTGTCGGTGGTCTTGGGCTGCACCACCGTGACGTTTTCCTCGGCGCGGCGCAGCCGCTCGATCAGATCTCGGCGGAGCACGCTCTTGCCGGCGCCGCTCTCGCCGACGACCGCCAGAAATCCGCTGTGCTTCGCCGCGTAGTACATGGCCTCACGCACATAACGGGCGTCCCGGCTGTAGAACAGGTCTTGAGGACCGTCGATCTCGTTGACGAAGGGGTGACGCATCAAGCCAAAGTGGCGACGAGCAGCTTCTGAAAGCATTTCAGGCTCCGGGATCGGGTTTTCGAAGGTCGGGGGAACGATTGAAGCGAAGGGCTTTTCAGCCTTGTTGCGCTGGCGCGAACGGGCTGCGGAGTCATCTGGCTCGAACAGCGCGTCGGTGCTGCCGCCTGCCGCAGCGACTACGGCCTCGATCCGCTGCTGCAGCTGCTCGCGGTCGTAACCGGCTGGCCACAATCCATGCCGAGCCAGGTAGTACAGGCTGGTCTTGCTGATCGATTGACCCAGCGTCTGGTGGCGGATATCTGCCAGCTCTCGGGTCAGCATGGGCATGGGAATGCCGGCGTCCTGTAGGGCGCTGCGCAGCCGAATCGGAGGGTGGTTGAGTTGGTCGGGGCGGCGGCTCATTGCGGCAGCCTCTCCGAGACATGGCAGCCTTCCGCTGGCACTCCCAGGAAAGGGAGCTGTACGCGTACCACGCCCAGGTCAAACTTCAGGCCGGGATGGTGCTCTCGCATCAGCTGCTTGCACTGAACGCGCAGCTTCCGGACGGAATCGCACCCTGACCAGACGGCTACCAATGGCTCGCCGTTGTCGCGTGCGTAGGACTCAACGCAGATATTCATGACGGCGCCCCTTCGCGCGACTTCATGCACGTGGGGCACTCGCAGCGCACCTCTTCTGCGGCCTTGTCCAGCTCCTCCGTCAGGATGTGCAGGTAGGCGTGCAGCGCGGCAATGCGCTGATGAGCCAGCACAAGGTTCAATCGACCAGCGCCTGAGCGCTCGCCCGTGTATTCGTCGATCGCGTCCATCGCCGCAACGGCGACGGGTAGATCGAGGTCGTCGGGATCAAACCGCCGATTGGCGGGTGCAACAATTGGGTCTGGCATGGTCGGTTACCGGACGATTGCGAGTCGCGGGCGTTCTTCCTGTACTGGTTGCGACAAGCGGTTGACGATGTCCTGAAGATCCGTCTCCTGGACGCCTTGCGGGTACCACTGCCCGATCCGCTCGCGGTCTTCGGGCGTGATGGGTCGGCCGAGCCATTCGCGCAGGGCGCGTAGGGCCTCGACCATTGAGAGGGGCTTGACCTCGATCTGTACTGGGTTGGGCAGGTTCAGATCGGTGCCGCGGCGAACGATGTGCGAGGGCGCTGCCGCGGCTGCCTCGCGAACATCCTTGAAGGGGTCGAGCGTTCCCCCAAAAGGAACTACACCTTTGTCTTTTGCCTTGCGTGCCTCTGCCAGATCGCGAGTGCCGTATGCGATTTCGGCCAGGTCTTTGCGCTTGGTGTCAGCGGGCGTATCGGCCTTCGCGGCGAAGCGCTCTCCGATGACCGGAGCGTCGATCGGGAAGCCAAACTGGTCGACCTGCTGCGGCGTGCACTCCACATAGCGCACGCGGCCGTCGCCATCTTTGCGAACGATGCAGATATTTGGCGCGTGGTACGCGCTAACCACCACGTCAACCGCGTCGCCGTTGGAAACGCCTTCAATATGATCGACGTTGTAACTGGACGAACCGTGACCCTTGACCGCGAAGCTGATGGTCAAGTCGCCACGCACCACTCGGCGCTCGGGCTTGCTGGTCAGCAGCAACTCGCACTGCGAGCGTTCGGGGCGGAAGCGAAGTTGGTCCGCGCGGATTAACTGCCAAAGGCCGTAGCGCGAACCCAGCAGCTTACCGTCGCGGTAGAAGGGCTCGGAGTTCTTGGCAACCAGCCACTCATCCAAGTGGCGATTCAGCTCCTCCACAGACGGGACTGCGCAGAACGGCAGCCTGCCCTCGAAATCAAGTTCAACCAGGTTATTGCCCTGTTCTACCTGGCCTTTGGCGCGTGGGTTGCCAGGTGTGTGAGCCCAGTGTCGCACCTGAAGCGCGGTCAGCATGTGTTGAACCGCGTGTGACTTGTTGGCTGATCCGGCGTCCCATACCAACTGCCACGGCACACCGCGCATGATGTGTCGCGGATCGCGCGGCGCCATCGCATCCATGAGAAATTCAAAGACCGACTCGCTGGACTCGCCCTTGAGCGCATAGAAGCGTGCGAAGATCGCTCCTGATGTGTGATCCGTCTGCACGTACCGCCACACCCGCAACGGGTTCATCTTCTCTACGTACGCGGTGTTGTTCTTGTAGAACTTTGAATTGGTGTCCAGGATGCGAACGCGCCCGCCTTCGTAAAAGACGACACACAGCGACGGATCGATCTGCCAAACATGATTGGGGTGCAGCGAACGCAGGCGCGTATGCGGCGCCGCCTTGCTGAGTTGGCGCGGCAGCAGCTCAGCTTCGCGCAAAACGCGCTCGGCGGTGGAGAGGCTGATGCTCCGATCGACCTCGCTATTTGCCTGCGCGATCGAGAGCGCCACTTTCAGCGACGTGACTTGTTTGCCATTGCGACGCCCACCCTGGGCCAGCATCGAGGCCAGGAATTTCGCCCGATCCAGCGGTAACCGACTGTCGCCCTTGTCCTTGCGCGCCTTGCGACCGGTTACGCGGTCAGCTTTGTCCTTGAGCCAACGGTGCACCGTGACCGGTGTCACCCCTAGCTTGTCGGCGGCTGACTTCACCAATGACGACTTGCCGCCATGCGGCGTGGCGTCCAGCTGAATCTTCAGTTCGCGTAGCAGATCGGACTCGGCAAAGTCGCGCGAGGACATGGTCTTAGCTCTGGATTAGGATGTTCAGGCGCGCGGTGTGCGCGTTGGTGAGAGTGACGAGCTCGTTGATGTACTCGCGGGTCTCGTCATCCAGCGGCGTCTGGCTTTCGCCGTATTCGGCCAGGGCTTTGCGCACGGCCTTCTCCAGCTCGTTGCAAGCCATCTTCACGGACACCTGCGCAACCTGAGCGTCGAACAGGATTTGCTCCGCCTTTTCCCTCGCCTCGGACTTCTTCCAGGTGCGCAATTCACGGTCGAGAGAGTTGATCTTCTGGTCCTTTGCACCGATCAGTTCGTCCTTGGCCTGCAGCAGATCGCGCTGTTTGCGTGCCAATGCGCGGACTTCCTTCTGATGTGGCGAGCTTACGACCAAGCTATCGCTCCACTGACCAAGCCCGAGCAGGGTGCATTCGAGTTCGAATAGCGATTCGCTCTTCGACCCACGTCACAAGACCCTAGCCCTACACCCCAAATAGGCTGCACCCGTCAAACCACCGGGATGCAGCGATGGGCGAGCGCGATACGCAGGCTGGGCCGGCTGAAGGGCCGATTCCTCTTTCTCCAACGCAAGCGGCGTTGCACGAGTTCATCAGCGGCTGGCCAGTGCTGCTGCTGTTTGTGCTTTGCCTGGCTGCGGTCTGGGCGGTTGCGCCAGAGCGCGCCGCGATCGCCGTTTGGATCCTGTGCCGGCTGGCGCTGGGTGCGTTCGCTGGCAACCTGTTTGGCGGGCTGCTGATCCCGATCGGCGATCCGCAGGCTTTGAGTGGGATTGCGCGCGGCAACGCCATCAACGCGCGGGCGATCTGCATCGGCTTTGGCATGCTGGCTGCCGGGTGGACGCTGTGATCACGCTTGCCATCCTGGCACTGATGATGCTGGCCTTTCGCGTCGGCGTGAATCATTGGCCGGCCATGATGGAGTGGGCTGACCGTCGCGGCAGTGCCCGGACGCTGAATGTTGCGTGGTGGATCGACTTTGCTGTCATCGCCACGTTGGCTTTCGGTGTGCTCAGCCGCGCGGACGCGGCCGACTCTACTCAGTTGCGCGTTCCCATCCGCGCCGACGGCTACCAGAAGCTATTGGAGCGCGAGGCGATCTCGCGGTTTGGGCTTGCCGCGCCCGTAGCCTTGCTGGCCGCGCAGCTGCACCAGGAGTCGCATTGGCGGACTGACGCGCAATCGCCCTATGCCCAGGGCCTGGCGCAGTTCACACCGGCGACGGCTGCGTGGATTCCTGATGTCTGCCCGGAGATCGGCGCCCCGAATGTCTGGGACGCGCGTTGGTCCATCCGGGCACAAGCCTGCTACATGCGCCATCTGCACCGACAACTGGCTGACACGGCGACGCCGTGCGACCGCTGGGCAATGGCGCTGAGTGCCTACAACGGAGGCTTGGGGTGGCTCAATCGCGACCGGAGATTGGCATCGGCTACCGGAGCCGACAGCGCCATCTGGTTTGACCAGGTCGAGTTTCACTCCAAGCGCGCGGCGTGGGCGTTCAAGGAAAACCGCGAATACCCGCGCCGCATCTTGCTGACGCTCGAACCCCTCTACCTGGCGGCTGGCTGGCCCGGCCGCGCTACGTGCCCGGAGGTACCCCGATGAATGTGTCGCCCGAATTGGCTGCTGAACTGCAGGCCATTTTCTCTTCGCCGCCGGCTCTCCTATCGGCGATCAATGATCGGCTGCAGCAAATTCAGATTCTCGGCTCACGCTGGGCGGAGCTGACCGGCAAGACGACGATGCCGACGGGCTGTCCACTTCGCTTCGCTACAGCATCAACTATGCGCAGCTGACCGCAAATGAGATCCAAAGCCTGCAGTCCTTTGTGACGCTTCCGCAAGCAACGGTGGAGTCGCTGCGTCGAGCTGATCGCAAGGTCTACGCGACAACGGCTACCCATAGCCACTATCAGCGGGCGGCTGAGCAGGACGCAGCTGATACGTTGATCGTTGATACGTCGAGTGCTCTGAGTGAAGTGAACAACCGCTGCGGTCTGTTCGCTTCGCGCCGTAAGGTAGGTGGCGCTTCCCTTCGCGATCTCCCCAAGTTTTCCGCTTTGGAGCCTGGCCAATGCTGGACCGTTGAGTCTGCACGTTGGGGCACATTCAACGTGTTCGTGCAGCTCGTAGGCGGCACCTTGCTGGGAACCACACCAATTATCCGAGTTCGCGTCTGGAGGTAGTCATGGGGTCCATGCTGTCGCTGCTGAACTACATTGATCGGTCCTCGATCAGCATCACGGCATCGCCGACCGCGCTGGGCGGGTTGCCGACGAGCAACATGAAGGTGCCCTGGTTCGATGGGATCGCGCGAGGAAGCTCGGCCGCCTACACGGTCTCGTTTTCGTGGCAGCAGGACATCCGCATTGAGGAAAACATCGATCCGGGTGACGTCACCGATCTGGTCGCTATTCTCGGCATCAACTGGCGCAGCCTGTTCGCCGCGGACCTGCGTTGGTGGAACGATGGTGGATCCTACGCAACCCCTGCCGGCAGTCTTCTCAAGTCGTGGTATGGCGACTATCCCAATCGGTGGCCGGGTCGGATTCCGCGGAACATCTTCATGGCCCTTCCGCAGCCAACCGTAGCGAAGTATTGGCGCGTCGACGTGACACTTGGTACCTACTTGGAGGGCGCAGCTTGGGCGTGGGAGGCTCGTCGACTGTGGTCTGGGCCTGCTCTGCGCTTCATGGTCAGCAGCCCGCTGCGAACTAAGTACCTAGGAACTGAAGCGGTGGCCATCGGCGAAACCGCTATCCCCTCGGTTGGCGAGGGCCAAGCCTACCGCCGAGTGAGCTTTCAGGGCCGTGCCATCCCAATCGCTGACATCTATGGTCCAACGCCGTCGGCTGTGAACTCGATTCACCAGCGTATGTACGAGAAGGGTCCGGATCGCGAGTGCATCTTTTTGCCTCGAACCGAGTGGCCGACCTTCGGAGATACAACCCAGCTTATGGGAGTTTACGGTCGCCTTGATGGTTCGCTGGAGACAGTCCAGCTGCGAGGCAACCGGTTCGACATATCGGGCGAGATTGTCGAAGTTCCAGCGCCGCTGCCGTATCCGTTGTTCGCACCAGCCTGACCCAATGCGACGACGTCGTCGCATTGGTGCGTTACGCTGTGCGGAGAAGTGTTCGCGAGCGCTGAAAATCCGACCGCAGTCATTTATGTCAAAATCCGACCGCATTTATGTCAGCGCGCATCACCGTGCCCCGTGCCCCGTGCCCCGTGCCCCGTGCACCCTGCCCCGTGCACCCTGCCCCTCCCACGGCAACTCCGCAGTTTCTGCGCATTGCGCCTCGCCATCACATTGCTTTTCCGGATTCCGCCCCAACATCGCAGCACATTGCCTTCTGGAGCCGTGCCATGACCGCCTCGACCGACATCTTCCATGCGACACAGGACAACTTCGAGACGGATGTACTCGAAGCCTCGTTCACCACGCCGGTGCTGGTCGATTTCTGGGCGCCCTGGTGCGGGCCCTGCAAGACCCTGATGCCGATGCTGGATCGCATCGTCACCGAGGCCAAGGGCACGGTGAAGCTGGCCAAGGTCAACACCGACGAGGAAATGGCGCTGGCCGGCAGCTTCGGCATCCGCAGCCTGCCGACCGTGGTGCTGTTCAAGGACGGCCGACCGGTGGACGGATTCATGGGCGCCCAGCCCGAAGGCGCAGTCCGGGCCCTGTTGGCCAAGCATGTGGGCGCCGCGCCCGCGGTAGCCGAAGTCGAGGAAGACTTCGACGTCGACCCCAACAGCGAAGATCTGGCCACCCTGATCGATACTCTGCAGGGCGAAATCGAGGCCCATCCGGAAAAGCCCGAGCTGAAGGCCGAACTGGCCGACGCACTGCTTCGTGGCGGCGCACTCGAGGAAGCCGTGGCCCTGCTCGATCAGCTGCCGGCCGAGGCTCAGGACCATGACGCCACGCGCCGCGCACGCGCTCGTCTGGGCTTCATCCAGGCTGTCGAACAGGCGCCGGGCGATGCCGAACTGCAGACCGCGATTGCTCAGGACGCCGGCAATCTGCTGGCCCGCTATCAGCTCGGCGCCCTGTTCCTGCTGGCCGGGCAATACGCCGCGGGCATGGATCAGTTCCTGACCATCCTGCGCACCGACCGCAAGTTCAATGACGACCTTGGCCGACGCGCCCTGATCGATGCTTTCCGCCTGGTGCCGGACCAGGAACTGGTCGGCGATTATCGCCGGCGCATGACCAGCCTGCTGTTCTGAGCGCCCTGCCGTTTCACTAGGATCGACCTTGCGTCGCGACCTCCTGCGCGAAATCCGGGAAACGGGGTGAGGTGCCAGGCGAAAGCAGATCGCAGAGAACGCCGAGGAAAGGCAGAGAGAACGCGGAGAAGAACATTTCAGACTTCTTTCAGCGCGCCCTCAAAGTCTGGCCCGGCGTTGCCTGTGGGAGCGGACTCTGTCCGCGAACCGGGCCCCACTGAACTCCGATCCCGGCGGTCGCGCCGCAAGGGTGCTCACACCGGAGCAGGCTGTCGTTGTAGGACCGACTTCGCGTTGCCACCGCCGCGTTTCACTGGCAAGAGCAATCCCGAGCCGCACTGACCCGGGCCTATCCTCCTCAAGGATGAGCCCCGGCAACTCTAGCCCCCACCTGCACCGGATGCAGCACCGGCTCGCGAAAGGCATGATGCGTCGGTACCCCGGTGGAGGCGATACATGGCAGCACTGAACTGGCGTCGCGGCGGCCTGCGCCTGCAGCTGACGCTGTTCTATGTGGCACTGTCGATCCCGGCGCTGCTGCTGCTGGAACAGTCGATCCTGGCATTCGAGTTTCAGCGTTGCGTGGGTCAGCTTGACGATGGGCGCGTGCAGCAGGTGCTCGAACGTGAGGCCCTGCAATTGGAAACGGCGCTGGGTCGCGGCATAGCCGCACCCGAGATCGAGCAGCGCCTGCGGCGATTCGTGCTGGAACTGGAGCGCCCGCGGGAGAGCCTGGGCACCAAGGCGGCTTATGTGCTCCTGGAACTGACGCCGCATCCCTTCGCGGCCAGTCTGCAATCGGTCGAGCTGGCTGATCAGTCCCAGCCGCAGGAAGCTGGCATGGTCATACGGCGCTGGACGGCGCCCTTGTCCGATCGCAAGGAATTGCTGGTGCTGGATCTGGCGGTGCCTTCACCGTGGCGCCATCTGGCCGACCGGCTGAGCTTCGAATGGCCGATCGCGGTGGCCTATCTGGTGGTCTTCGTGCTCGGCTCGGCCTGGTTCATGCGCCGCCGGGTGCTGGTGCGGATTGCCCGGATCGGCGCCGCGGCGCAATCCTGGGCCCGGGGTGATTTCGCGCCGCATCTGGCCGATCAGAGCAGCGATGAACTGGGCGAACTGGCGCAGGACCTCAATCGCATGGCGGCCGATCTCAAGGCCCTGTTCGCGACCCGATCGACCCTGGCCACGCTGGAGGAACGCCGGCGCCTGGCGCGCGACCTGCACGATACCGTCAAGCAGAAGGTCTTCGCCCTGTCGCTGCAGGTGGCAGCGGCACGCCAGAGTGGCGCCGATCCCGAGCGCCTGCAGCAGCGCCTGAGCGAAGCCGATGCCCTGGTCGAGGAAATCCAGCGGGAACTGGCGGATCTGCTGCGCGAACTGCGCGAAGACGCCGGTGCCGCCGAGGATCTGATTCCGTCCCTGCAGCGCCGACTGGCCGATTTCTCGCGCCGCAGCGGATTGGCGGTCGACAACGATCTGCCGGAAACCCTGAATCTGGCACCGACCCACGCCGAAGCCGTGCTGCGCATCGCCGACGAGGCCCTGGCCAACGCCTGGCGTCACAGCGCCGCCAGCACGATTCGGGTGCGACTGCGGCGCGAAGCTCAGCGAGTGTTCCTGCAGATCGCCGACAATGGCCGCGGCGGCGCCCGCGAATCCCGCCTGGGCATGGGCCTGACCAATATGCGCCAACGCGCCGCCACCCTGCCGATGGGCGAGTTTGTGGTCATCAGCCCGGACGGTGCCGGCACCGAGGTCAGCCTGATCTTTGAATTGGGGGAATGATGAACAAGCTGCGAGTGTTGCTGGTGGATGATCATGCGGTCGTGCGTCAGGGCCTGCGCGCCTATCTGGAGTTGCAGCCGGATATCGAGGTCTGTGGCGAAGCCGGCAATGCCAGTCTGGGGGCCGAGCTGGCCGGCCAGCTGCTGCCCGATGTCGCTCTGGTCGACATGGTCATGCCCGGCGGCGATGGCGTCGCCGCCACCAGCGCCATCCGCGCGGCCAGCCCCAGGACCCAGGTGGTCATCCTCACGTCCAGCACCGACGAGAGCACCGTGCGCCCGGCATTGGCCGCCGGCGCGGTGAGTTATCAACTGAAGGATGTGGCCGGCGCCGAACTGGTCGACACCGTCAGACGCGCCGCCCAGGGCGAAACCCTGCTGCACCCCCGCGTTGCTGCGGGTCTGGTGCGCACGCTACGCGACGACGCCCGACCGGATCCGCTGGCTCAGCTCAGCACGCGCGAACGCGAAGTACTGATGCTGATCGCCCAGGGCATGTCCAATCTCAGCATCGCCGAGCGCCTCGGCATCGGCGAGGCCACCGTCAAGACCCATGTCGGCAATCTGCTGAGCAAACTCGATCTCACCGATCGCACCCAGGCCGCGGTCTGGGCCTGGCGACAGAAGCTGGTGTCGCCGCCTTGAGAGCGGGTTGTTGGTTGAGGGGCAAGAGCGGGGCACGGGGCACGGGGCACGGGGCACGGGGCACGGGGAACGGCTACGGGCACCGGGCACTTGTAGGTCCAGACTTGTCTGGACGCTCTTGGGCTCGCGTGGAAGAAGCGTCCAGACAAGTCTGGACCTACCAAAGCCCGAAACCGGCGTCATTGCGAGCCCGGACTTGATCCGGGGGAAGCAATCCAGAAGCGCGGGTTCGAAGCAGCGCAGGCTCTTGTGGGCCGGGTCCTTCGCGTCGACGTCCTTTGCGCAAGCCCCAAGATCACATACGCGAGGCGCCCGGCGCTTTTCGGTCTACCGAGCCGCGGCCGCCGGCGCGAACCAACGCAAGGCGCATTCCGGTCCATCCGCGCGCCGGAGCCGCGCTACTTCACGATCGAGCACTTGTCTGAGCTCAGCAGCGGCCGAGCAGGCGCTCGGCCCTCCTCAAGGCGACGGTTCACCCGCTTCTCCCGTGCCCCCTGCCGCCTGCCCCGTGCCCCGCTCTCGTCCGACAACCGACAACCAGCAACCAGCAACCGACAACGCTCTCAAGGCAGCACCACCACCTTGCCAACCACCTTGCGCGCGGCCATGTCCATCAGCGCCTGCGGCGCTTCTGCCAGGCGGTAGGTTTTCGAGACCAGCGGTTTGAGTTGGCCCTGGGCTATCCATCCCAGCAGTTCCTGCACGCCGGCGGCATTGGCCTTGGGTTCGCGCTTGGCGAATTCGCCCCAGAACACGCCTACCAGGGAAGCACCCTTGAGCAGCGGCAGATTCAGGGGCAGCGCCGGCACATTGCCGTCAGCGAATCCGATCACCAGATGCCGTCCGCGCCAGGCGATGGAACGAAAAGCGGCCTCGGTGTAAGCGCCGCCCACCGGATCGAAGACCACATCGACGCCCTTGCCGCCGGTCAGCGTCTTGAGCCGCTCGCGCAGATCTTCATGGCTGTAGTCGATCAGTTCATCGGCTCCGTGCTGGCGGCACACGGCGAGTTTCTCCGGCGTGCTGGCAGCAGCGATCACCTTCGCGCCGATGGCCCTGGCGATCTCCACCGCTGCCAGACCCACGCCGCCAGCCGCGCCGAGCACCAGCACCGTTTCTCCGGACTGCAAGGCGGCGCGATCCCGCAGCGCATGCCAGCTGGTGCCATAGGCCAGCACCAGACTGGCGGCCAGTGCCATCGGCACTCCGGGCGGCAGCGGCATGCACAGGGTCGCGTCGACCACGCATTCCTCGGCAAAACCGCCGATACCGCAAAGCGCAGCGACCGGCATGCCGATCTTCAAGCCGGAAACCTCGCTGCCCACCGCCGTGATGGTGCCCGCGATCTCCGCACCAGGCGAAAATGGCAGCTGCGGCTGCATCTGATACTTCTTCTGGATGATCAGCACATCCGGGAAATTGACCCCGGCAGCCGCGACCTTGATCCGCACCTGTCGCGGACCCGGCTCGGGCAGCTCGATGTCCCTGAGCTGCAGGGTTTCAGGTCCGCCCCATTGTTCACAGAGAATGGCTTTCATGGTGGGGTCCTTGGGGTTGGTGGGGTGGCTGGATATCTCGGTGGGTGGCGCAAGCTCGGGGCGATGTCGCGCCTGAGTAAAACGTCAAAGGCGAAACGTCAATGGACGCGACCCGCAAGATGCCTACACCTGTGGGAGCGGGCTATGCCCGCGATGCTTCTGGCCTTTTTTGGTTTGTCTGCGGTCTAACTGTGCCTGATCGCGGGCAGAGCCCGCTCCCACAGGTAAGCCTGCAGCGAGCACCAGCATTTTGCAGCAGGTCCGATCGTCCGCTCTTACCCCTTTTCCTTTTTCCATTTCCCCTTTTCCCCGCTCTCAGAACCATTCATCCTGCATCGCATAGGCCGTGTCATCGACCTGGCTGACCAGCTTGGCAGCGTGTTCGACCAGCGGCAGCTCGGTGGCGTAGAAGAATCGGCAGGCCTGCAGTTTGCCTTCGTAGAAGGGCTGGTCGACGGCATTGGCGCCGGGCAGCGCGCGGGCGGCGACGGTGGCCTGCCACAGCCAGACCCAGGCGATGCTCAGATGTCCCATCAGTTGCATGTAGTGCTGGGCATTGGCGAGCACCTGGCGGACCTCGCCGGCGGCCATGCGCTGTCCGGCGATCCGGGTGGTCTTGCCGGCCAGCTCTGCGGCCGCGGCCAGCTGCGCGGCCAAAGGCCGCAACGTTTCGATCTGCGCCGCCTCGGCACAGGTGGCTGCGACTTTCCCCAGCAGCAGCTTGAGTGCTGCGCCGCCATCCATCATCGCCTTGCGACCGAGCAGATCCAGCGCCTGGATGCCGTTGGTGCCTTCATGAATCGGGTTGATGCGGTTGTCTCGATAACACTGCTCGACCGGATAGTCGCGGGTGTAACCGTAGCCACCGAGGATCTGGATCGCCAACTCGTTGGCCTTGAGCGCGTAGTCCGAGCCCCAGGCCTTGATGATGGGCGTCAGCAGCTCCAGCAGCTGATGGCTCTCGCTGCGCAGGGTCTCGTCGCTGTCGAGGGCGTGATCGACCAGCATCGAGGCGTAGAAGCCCAGCACCTGCGCGCCCTCGATGTAGCACTTCTGCATCAGCAGCATGCGCCGGATGTCGGCGTGTTCGATCAGCGTCACCGGTGACGCGGTCGGGTCCTTCTGATCCGGGTGGCGCCCCTGGCGGCGTTCGCGGGCGTACTTCAACGAGTACTGGTAGCCGAGCGAGCCCTGCTGCACCGCGCCCATGCCGACGCCGATGCGCTCCTCATTCATCATATGGAACATGTAGCTGAGGCCATGGTGCGGCTTGCCGACCAGCTCGGCGTGGCAGTCGTCGTTCTCGCCAAACTTCAGGAAGGTATTGACGCTGCCGCGCTGACCCATCTTGTGGTTGAGACCGGCCAGCTGCACGTCGTTGCGCTCACCGCGGCTGCCGTCGGCATTCACGCGCCAGCGCGGCACGATGAACAGACTGATGCCACGCACGCCAGCCGGGGCGCCATCGATCTTGGCCAGCAGCAGATGCACGATGTTCTCGCCGAGTTCATGGTCGCCGGCCGAGATCCACATCTTGGCGCCGACGATGCGGTAACTGCCGTCCGGCTGGGGAATGGCGCGGGTCTTGATGTCCGACAGCGATGACCCAGCCTGCGGCTCGGACAGACACATGGTCCCGTAGTAGCGACCCTCGATGATCGGCTGCATGTAGCGGCGCTTCTGGTCTTCGGTGCCGTACACCGCCAGCAGATTGGCGGCGGCGCGGGCCAGTGCCGGGTAGGCAATGGTGCCGGCGTTGGCGGCCGAGAACAGCGAATCACAGGCCTGGGTCACCACAAAAGGCAGCTGCATGCCGCCCTGCTCGTAATCGGCCAGCGCCGCGCAAAAGCCCGCGCCGTTGAAGGCGTCCATGGCCTCGGCGATTTCCGGAATCAGCTCGACCCTGCCATCGACCATGCGCGGCTCGTTGAGATCGCCCTTGCGGTTGTGCGGCAGGAATTTCTCGACCGCGATCTGGTGCGCCAGTTCGATGGCGGCGTCGAAGGTATCGCGGCTGTGCTCGGCAAAGCGCGGATAAGTCGTCAGGCGCTCGACGCCCAGCAATTCGTACAGCGTGAAATCCAGATGGCGGCGATCGGTCAGCGGGCTGGCGCTCATGGTGACTCCTGCAGTGATGAGTCATTCTGCCGATGTGGCTCATCTAGCGTCAAGTGCGAGGAATGACTATGATGTGACGGGACGCTGTTGCCTTTCGCAGGTCACGTTGACCGCGCAGCGGTCTACGTGACGCAGGCTAGCCCGGTACGACAGGAGTGAAACGTGAAACGTAAAACGTCAATTTCTGGCGCGGCTTCACCTGCTCTGGTAGGTCACGTTGACCGCAGCGCGGTCTACGTGACGACAGGCTGGCCGTCAGGACAGGAGTCAAACCCGGATCGTAGAGCGTCAATCCCTGACCGCGGCTTCACCTCGTCACGTAGTCCGCTGCGCGGACAACGTGACCTACAACAGCATCGGGTCGCATGACCAAGGCCGCACGACCTACCCGGCTGGCCAAGGCGCTGCGTGAACCCGCGGCACCGAAGGCGACGCCGCTGGATCTGTTCCAGTTGGCCAAGCGCTTGTGGCTGTCGGGTGAGCGTATCGATATCGGCGCGCTGGCCGAACGTTTGAAGATCGGGCGCGCCACTGCTTTTCGCTGGGTTGGCAGCCGCGATCTGCTGCTGGGCGAGATTCTCTGGTCCATGTGCGAAACGCTGATGACCGAGGCCGCTGCCCAGGCCTCAGGCCAAGGCGCGCAGCGGGTCGCCGCCATCTGCGAACACGCCGTCCGCGCGATCGTCAACTTCCGCCCGCTGCGCCAGTTCGTGCGCCAGGATCCCGAATACGCACTGCGCCTGCTGACCAGCAAGATCGGCCCGGTGCAGGGGCGCAGCATCGAGCGGGTGCGCGAACTGTTGCAGGCGGAGGAAGCCCGCGGCGCGCTGATCCTGCCGCTCAAGGTCGACACCCTCGCCTACCTGATCGTGCGTCTGTGCGAATCCTTCATCTATGCGAAGGTCATCAGCGACCAGCAGATCGATGTCGGCGATGCCGGGCTGGCGATCGAGCTGCTGCTGTCGGGGCGGGTGGAGGGGCGGAATGGCTAGAAACCCCTCGTTCAAGTTTGCCCGCAGCGTAGGTCACGTTGGCCGCGCAGCGGACTACGTGACATCCAAGCCGCACGAATCGAGAAGGTCCCGACAGGGCGGTATCGACAACAGCCACAGCGCCGAGTGCAACTCGGCGATCCCAGAATGCCACAGCGCCGAGTGCAACCCGGCGATCCCGCATGCTTTGCAAACCACACTCCCATCTGACCGGAGCTATCGATGACCACTGAGTACACTGCCCGCGACAAGGTCGCGGTGCTGACACTGAACAATCCGCCGGTGAACGGCCTGGGCTTCGACACCCGGGTGGCGCTGGCGGCAGGCCTGGATCGCGCGCTGGCCGATCCCGCCATCGATGCCATCGTCATCAACGGCGCCGGCAAGTCCTTCTGCGGCGGCGCCGACATCAAGGAATTCGGTACGCCGGCGGCGCTGGCCGAGCCCAATCTGCTGTCGTTGATACTGGCCTTCGAGCAGAGCACCAAGCCGGTCGTCATTGCCGTCCATGGCGTCTGCATGGGCGGTGGTCTGGAGCTGGCTTTGGGCTGCCATTACCGCATCGCGGCGCGCGGCACCCAGGTGGCGCTGCCGGAGGTCAAGATTGGTCTGGTGCCCGGTGCCGGCGGCACCCAGCGGCTGCCGCGCGCCATTGGTCTGGAGCCGGCGATGAACATGATCGTGTCCGGCAATCCCGTCCCCAGCGAAATGCTGGCGGCCATTCCCGGCCAGCGTCTGTTCGACCAGATCGTCGACGGCGATCCGCTAGACGCCGCCATCGCCCTGGCCCAGGCCAAGGTCGGCGCGCCGCTGCCGCGACTGCGCGATCTGCGGGTCAAGCACGACAACGCCGAGGGCTTCATTGCCTTCGCCCGCCTCACGGTTGGCGCCATGGCCAAGGACTACCCGGCGCCGCAGCGCTGCGTCGATTGCGTCGAAGCCGCCGCGCGCAAGCGCTTCGACGAGGGCATCAAGATCGAACGCGAAGCCTTTGCCGCGCTGATGATGACCCCCGAGTCGCGGGCGCTGCGCCATGCCTTCTTCGGCGAACGCGCTGCCGCCAAGATTCCGGATGTGCCTGAATCCACTCCCACCCGTGAGGTCGGCAAGGTCGGCGTCATCGGCGCCGGCACCATGGGTGGCGGCATCGCCATGAACTTCCTCAATGCCGGCCTGCCGGTGGTGATTCTGGAAACGGCTCAGGAAGCGCTTGATCGTGGCATTGCCACGGTAACCAGGAATTACGAGAGCAGCGTCAAGAAAGGCAAGCTCAGCCCCGAAAAGCTGGCGACGCGAATGGGTCTGCTGACGCCCACACTGGACTACGCCGCGCTGGCCGATTGCGATCTGATCATCGAAGCGGTGTTTGAGGAGATCGGGGTCAAGGAGAAGGTGTTCAAGCAGCTGGATGCCGTGGCCAAGCCCGGCGCCATCCTCGCCAGCAATACCTCGACGCTGAATGTCGACACCATCGCCAGCTTCACCCAGCGTCCGCAGGATGTGATCGGACTGCATTTCTTCAGCCCGGCCAATGTCATGCCGCTGCTGGAAGTGGTGCGCGCCAGGCTCACGTCCAAGGAAGTGCTGGCCACGGCCATGAAAGTGGCCAAACGCATCCGCAAGACCGCCGTGGTTTCCGGCGTCTGCGACGGCTTCATCGGCAATCGCATGATCGAGCAATACAGCCGCCAGGCCGGGTTCCTGCTGGAAGAAGGCGCGCTGCCGGCGCAGATCGATGCCGCCATGGAACGTTTCGGCATGGCCATGGGCCCCTTCCGCATGAGCGATCTGGCCGGCAATGACATCGGCTGGGCCATCCGCAAACGGCGCGCCATCGAACAGCCCGAACTCAGCTACCCCAAGGTCTTTGACCGTCTGTGCGAAACCGGTCGCTTCGGCCAGAAGACCGGCGCCGGCTGGTACGACTACAAGGCGGGCGACCGCAAGGCCTATCCGAGCACGCTGGTGGATGAACTGGTGATCGCCGAATCCCAGGCGCTGGGCATTGAACGTCGCCAGATCAGCGACGAGGAAATCGTCGAACGCCTGGTCTACGCGCTGGTTAACGAGGGCGCGAAGATCCTGAGCGACGGTATCGCCAGCAAGGCCAGCGACATCGACATGGTCTACCTGACCGGCTACGGCTTCCCGGTGTATCGCGGTGGCCCGATGCGCTATGCCGACGAGATCGGCCTGTGGAATGTGCTGCGGGCGATGCGTCGCTACGCCGCGGCCGATAGCAACGGTCGCCAGGCTGGCGCCTGGGAACCCGCCCCCCTGCTGGTCGACCTGGTCGCCAGCGGCAAGTCCCTGACCTGAATCCTGAGCGAGAGAAAGCCATGAACAACGCAGTGATCGTTTCCACCGCGCGCACCGGCCTCGCCAAGAGCTGGAAGGGCGCCTTCAACATGACTCACGGCGCCACCCTCGGCGCCCACAGTGTGCAGCACGCCATCGCCCGCGCCGGCATCGAGGCCGCCGAAGTCGAGGATGTGCTGATGGGCTGTGCCAATCCAGAGGGCGCCACGGGCATGAACATTGCCCGACAGATCGCGCTGCGCGCCGGCTGCCCGGTCACCGTGCCGGGTATGACCGTCAACCGCTTCTGCTCCAGCGGTCTGCAGACCATCGCCCTGGCGGCGCAGCGCGTCATCGCTGGCGAAGGCGACATCTTTGTCGCCGGCGGCGTCGAGAGCATCTCCTGCGTGCAGGCGGTGATCAACCAGAACATGCTCAGCGATCCCTGGCTGGCCCAGCACAAGCCGGAGCTGTACTGGCCGATGCTGCAGACCGCCGAGCTGGTGGCCAAGCGCTACTCGGTCGACAAGGAACGCCAGGATCAATACGGCGTGCGCAGCCAGCAGCTGGCTGCAGCGGCGCAGGCGGCGGGCCGCTTCAATGACGAGATCGTGCCGATGACCGTGACCATGGGCGTGGCCGACAAGGCCAGTGGTCAACTTCTCTCACGCGAAGTGACCATCGCCGCCGATGAAGGCATCCGCCCCGACACCACCATCGAGGGCGTGCGCGGCATCCGCTCGGCGGTGCCCGGCGGCGTCATCACCGCCGGCAATGCCAGCCAGTACTCGGATGGCAGCAGCAGCGTCGTGGTCATGAACGCCAGGCTCGCCGAGCAGCGCAATCTGAGCCCGCTGGGCCTGTTCAAGGGCTTTGCCGTTGCCGGCTGCGAGCCGGAGGAAATGGGCATTGGACCAGTATTTGCCGTGCCCAAGCTGCTGGCCCGCGCCGGCTTGACCGTCGCCGACATCGATCTGTGGGAACTCAACGAAGCCTTCGCCGTGCAGGTGCTGTATTGCGCCGATCGCTTGGGCATTCCGATGGACCGACTCAACGTCAACGGCGGCGCCATTGCCGTCGGCCATCCCTACGGTGTGTCCGGCGCCCGCCTGGTCGGCCACGCCCTGATCGAAGGCAAACGTCGCGGCGCCAAGCACGTGGTGGTGACCATGTGCATCGGCGGCGGCCAGGGCGCTGCGGGCTTGTTCGAGGTGCTTTGAGGAGAAGAGGGAAACGGGGCACGGGGCACGGGGCACGGGGCACGGGAGAATCTCAGATTGCTGCCTTTTGGATCCTGTGCTGCTTCGTTGCTGCAAACAGCGATCGCGGCCCGAGGCCGCTCCCACAGTTCATCCCACTGCAGGAGCGACCTCGCGTCGCGACCGCCCTGTGGATCGCCATCGCGACGGTAGGAGTACTGCAGCGGAGTGCGGTCAGAAGCGGAACGCCGACCATCGGGTACTGCAGCGGAGTGAGGTCAGAAGCGGAACGCCGACCATCGGGTACTGCAGCGGAGTGCGGTCAGAAGCGGAACGCGGAGAACGCAGAGGGGCGCTGAGAACGCAGAGAAAGCAGAATCGTTCAGAACGGCTTTTCTCTGCGTTCTCTGCGGCTCTCAGCGTTCTCTGCGTTTAGCTCTTGGGTCCGGCCAGCCTCAAAGACAGGTCTTCGCCATCGCGACGACCGGGAACTGCGGCGGAGTGTGCTCAGAAGCGGAACGCGGAGAACGCAGAGGGGCGCTGAGAACGCGGAGAAAGCAGAATCAATCAGAACGGCTTTTCTCTGCGTTCTCTGCGGGTCTCAGCGTTCTCTGCGTTTAGCTCTTGGGTCCGGCCAGCCTCAAAGACAGGTCTTCGCCATCGCGACGATCGGGAACTGCGGCGGAGTGCGGTCAGAAGCGGAACGCCGAGAACGCAGAGGGGCGCCGAGAACGCAAAGAAGGCAGAGAAGCGGGATCGATCAGAACGGCTTCTCTCTGCGTTCTCTG
>JALHRS010000058.1 GCA_022841325.1 Lysobacterales bacterium
AAACCACCGAACCCAACCGCTGACGCTGCGCCATCGATATCCTCCCACCAGGCATGAGGATCGACAGACTTCAGCATCGAATGGGGCTTACGCCAGAATGGGGGCGGGCGAATGGATACCCCGTGAAACAGCTTCCTGGTTACCAGCAACTTCCGTTTGAAGCGTCGCCGGAGAATCCGCGCGCACCGACATTGTTGACGGTCAGATTCGCGCATTTGTCGTTCGCCTGCACGCCTAGCGGGCTGGCTGTCAAGGTGTAGGTCTGGCCGCCGGCCGGCACGTCGATCGTGATGTTGTAGTGGCCGGACTCGGACGAGGTGGTGCCCAGGTTCAAGCCAGCTGCCGTCGTCAGATCACTGGTGTAGGTGTTCCGGTTGGTATAGAAGCGTTCTTGCGCCGCGGCAATGCGCTGCAGCATTTCCCTTCCCTCGGTGCGGCGCGCCCGGAATGCATAGTTCTGGTACGACGGGTATGCGATCGCCGCCAGCAGCGCGATGATGGCCATCACGGTGACCAGCTCCATCAGGGTAAAGCCCTTACTGACTCGGCGCATCGTCCGCATCCCCTAGTTGAATGATTCCTGGAAGACGCGGCGGGCATTGAGCCCGCCGCGTGCCCGTTAGCTTACTGCGGGTTCAGCAACTCACGCCATGCACCGCGGTGCCAAACGTCATCCGCACCGGCCAGGGCCTGGCTAATGGCATCGGTCACGAGTTGCGCCGCAGCCGAGCCGCCCGCGCCGCCGGTGCCATCGCCGAGTCCGGCAATGACCACGGTTCCACCGCCGCGGATGGTGATCGGCTCACCCGGTGGTGTGGAACTATCCAGTACGCCACCCACCCTGCGTGCGGAAGCGGGCAGATTCGGATCCACCGCAGCGGTACCGTCCTCGGCGCGAACCACCATCAGGCTGTAGCGCGCTCCCGGATTGCAGGGGTCCGCACCCTTGGGAATGATGGACCGCAGCAGTACCTGGTTGGCGCTGTAGAAGGGAATCGGGATGCCGAAGGAGCGCTCGCCGGGTTCCGATGTAATGTTCAGTCGCAAACGCCAGCCGCGCGAAGTGTCGGGGATCGGATTGCGCGTGGTGACGGTGCGTACGCCGTCACCGTCCTGAGTCAGGGTCTGGGTTACCAGCTGATTGACCCGTATCGGGTAGTTGGCGCAGGCGGAGTTATTGGCCAGCGCGTCGCAGGTGCCGTAGTCGCGGATGCCATAGAAGGCCTGTTCCGGGATGTTCGGGGAGCGATCTGGCAGACCAATGAACTTGCCGGTGCCGACGACGAAGATCGGACCTCGTGTCACCGGGTCGGTCAACGGGACCGGTGCCGATGAAATCGGCTGATCGCCAGGGTTGGTGGCACCGCCGTTGCCGTAGGTACGGAACATCAGGTCCACTTTCCAGTTGGTCGGGTTGTCCGATGAAAGGTCAAAGCGCCAGAGGTTTCCGGCCAGATCACCCGCCACCACGAGATCATCCATGTTGTCATTGCCTATGTTGTAGACAATGGGCTCGGATAATCCGAAAGTCGCCGCCGGCGTCTGCGGAGCGGCGGTGGTCCGGATTTCGCGAATCAGCGCACCGGTGGCCAGATCGATCACCAGCAGTGAGGTACGTGACGCCGCCGCCGAGGTGCTTGCGGGATCCAGGGAATCCTTCGGGAAATAGCCGCTGGAAACCAATGCCACCCACTTGTTCTGATACTTCAATCGAGCCACATTGATCGAGTCGTAGGTGTAACCCAGGGACGAGCAATGGCGCGCGCCCGGGGCACAATCGGTAGAAGCGACGCCCGCCGGCGGCACGTTGGCGAATTCCCACATGGGTACAGGGCTGGGCGAGGTTTCGCTCACACCTGTGGGATTGGAGATGTCGATGGCATAGACGCCGCGGCCGCCAAGGCGCATCGAGCCGATCAGGATGGTCCGCCAGCTGCCGTTGATGAAGGCGTCATACACCAGTGGCTTGTCGTCTACCGACGGAGTCAGGCCGCTGTCCACCTGGGTGGTTTTCGTTGCCCTGTAGTTCTCGATGACGATGTTGGGCACATAGGCGAATTGCTCGCGGCCAGTGGCGGCATCGAAAGCATGCAGCATGGCGTCATTGGCCGCGACGTAGACCATGGGCCGGCGGCCACGCTGATCGTTCTGGAAACGCGCATAACTGTTGCCGGCTGCCGCCGCCACCTGCTCAGGGGAACCGGTGGGAAATGTATCGCGGTGACCGGTGGTCGGAGAGGACACGTAGACGGGTTGTCCACGAATGACGGCACCCAGCACTGAGCTGCGGGCGCGGAAGCGCGGCGATGCCGTGCTCTCATTGGTGCGGACACCGCGGAGATAGTCGACCCGTTGCTGCCCGAAGGCATCACTGGTAAAGGTGCCGAGGTCGAGGCGAAGGCTGGTGGGATTCACATTGAGCCGGGCCCTCTGGGTGGTGCTCAGATTGCTCCATCGAAACGGTTTTCCAGAACCAGGGGTGCCGTCGGACGTCAAGATGACTCGCGAATTCGGATCCCGCACCGGAAGCCCGGTCTGGGCCGTACTGGCGCAGTTGCCGCCGGTCAGGATGCAACCCGCATCCCAGATGATGGACACGGTGGCTGCAGTCTGCGGGTCGAGCTGGTTACGGGTGACGAATCCCGACCAGTCGGCGGTATCGTAGCCGGCCTTGTACCCGGTGGTACCGTCGGTAATGATCGGAAGGGACACGGAAACCGCCGTCGAGGCGCCACGTCGGGCAATGATGCTGGCGACGATTTCATTCAGCGCAACGATCAAGTCATCGGGGTTGGCGGTAGAGAAGAACTTGCCGCGACTGTTGAGCGCCGCATGCCAGACGTCGTCGATCTTGCGACCGTCGTCAGTGGCGCCAGGTGCCGGCCAGTTCAGCGACCCCTGCCGCAGCCGCAGATAGTTGGCTTCGGTACGCGGGAGCGTGCCATCGGCGCCAAAGCTGATGAAAAACTGCACCAGATGCGGCCAGGTGGCCGGGTCGTTGGCCGGATTCCAGTAGATTTCCTTGTTGTCCCGTGCATCCTGACCTCCAGCCAGCGGCACGCCGAACAGATTGGTCGACCGGTCGGGCAGGAAGGGTGGCACTTTCAGGCGGGTTGAAGCATTGAGGGCAAAATCCGGGCGCAGATCAGTGCGCCAGTAATGCCAGGCGATATCGGCCATGGTCCGAGTGGTGGGACTATCCTCGTTCCACATGATCTGGGACTGGTTGTCCGAGGTCGAGTAGCTGCGGCCATCGGGCAATGTTTGCGACGTTGGGTTGTTGTCATGTGTAGCCGTCGTCACCGTGCCACCGTTCCAAAGGCCGTCAGTGATGTTCAGATGAAAATTCTGGCGGCAGCTGAGCTCGCGACTGTCGTCGACTGGGGTGGGCTCATAATCGCGATCCCAGTAGGGATTCGCATCCACGTTGCCGTTGTTCCGTCTGAAGAAGTCTCCGGCTCGGACCGTGGTTGCCTGGTTGGGCGTGCCGCCACCGACCGGATGTGTGTACAGCCAGTCGTAAAACCGGGTTCTGACGTTGTTGTTGAGCGGCAGGTCAACGAACTTGAAGATCTCGGTGCCGGCTGCCAGCCTGTTGCTGTTGAAGTTCTGCCAGGCGACGCGGATATTCTCATCGAAAGGTGCCACCGCGCGGGAAAATGCCGAGCGGGCCGCCAGCGAGCGGATGTGGTAATAGGAATACCAGTTGGCGTAATTCTGCCGTTCGCTGGTGGGCAGCGCTACCCACTCCCAGTTGTTGACGGTATACAGGGTGCCGGTATTCGTGACATTACCGTCCGCATCGACGTTGATGGTTATATTGGACTTGAGGCGATAATAGCCTGCGCTGTTTCCGCAGATGCGGGTGCCCGAGCCCAGATTGCGTGTGGTGACCGTATTCGAGCCGTTGTTGGGCCAATTGGCGGTGATGCCGTTGTCCCAGGCAGCCGTGAAGGAGGCGTCGGGGAACTGGGTGACGCCATCGGTCTTGTAGGGTGGGATATAGTTGGTGTTCGGATTGTAATAGACGCCATTCATCGGGCGTGAGCGGATATTCGCCGGATCCGTCACCCGTGGGTCGATAACGCCGGCGCATAGCCAGGGGCGCCCAGCATTGTAGTCGGCCGAGCCGAGAAAATTCTGCGAATCGTCGGCGCCCCAGCCAGCGCCGTCGAAGGGCCTCTGGTCGGGCATGTAATTGCGGCCCATCGACCCGGAATCATCGAAGGAGATCATCAGGTTGGGAGCCACGCTGGTGGTGATTTCCGGGGGAGTTGCCAGAAGGTCAACGGTGCCCGCCGCCTGAGCCAGGACCTGCCCGGAGAGCGGCAGACAGGCAGCGGCAATGACAGCCGCCAGCCGAATCGGAACGCTGGTGTATTGATTGTCGAAGATGGACATGGCGATACCTCAGTGCTGCAACGGGTTTACGGGGTCGGCGGCGGGTTGGCGGCACCTGGGTTGTATCCGGTGGTGCTCAGATTGAGTGCGGTGTAATAGCTCTCGGAGACCCTGATGACGGCATCGGTGCCGCCCTGACTGCGTCCGGTAATACGATAGAAATGGGACTCACCCGGGCGTGCCGGACCGCCGACTTGGTACTTGCCGCCACCGGTCGCGCCGAGGCTGGGTGGGCGGTTGACACCCAGCCATTCGATCAGATAACGGGGTTGTGTGGCGATACGGGCGGTAATTGAATCGCCAGTCAGATAAGTGAGATCGCGGGCATAGGGCTTGCCACCGTCGCTGGCTGGACTGATCCAGTCCGTTGACGAGCGAAAGGCTTGTACCGTGGGGTCGAGCAGGCCGGACGGTTGCGGTTTATAGAGGCAGTCCAGACCCGTGGAGTTGCCTATGCAGGGTGGCAGCGGCTGCTGGATGCCGTTGAAGTTCAGGTTCCAGAGAAATTCCTCGCCACCGCGCAGCGCGGTTTCCGCGCCCATCAGTCCCAATTGCCGATTGCGCAGTCCGCCGACCATGCGCTCCTGCATGATCGAAGTGCTGGTCGCAGTCAAGGCGAGAATGCTGATCAGGACCAGAAAGATCAAAGACAGGAACAACACGGCGCCGTGTTGACGCGTCACTCTAATCTGTGAGGGGCTCATTTGAGATCTCGGGTTATTCATGGTGTGCGATTACGCATAACCGAATTCGCGACAAATTCGCGCCTGGGCATGCTCATGGCGCGGACGCCAGAGGGCATGGTGGTGCTGGTGGTGACCGTATAGTCGGTGTCCATATATCGGTATGACAGGCCGACGGTGTCCAGCGACGGTACCTCACTGCCCGGGTTCACCAGCATGTGTGCTTCTATGCGTTGCACCGAGCGCCACAGGCAGCCTGGTTCCGGCGTGGTGACGCCTGCTGGAGGTATGTTGGATTCCTTTTCGGTGCACTGAATGGTTCCTCCCAGGCGATTGTCGACCTGTGCCGCTGTCAGGAAGCGGTAGTTTCCAGTGCTGTCACGAACACCGTAACGGAAATCCAGTCTGTCGATTCCGCGCACGAGTTCCTGTTCAACGCCATTCTCCCTGCGGATGAGCGTAGGCACGAGTCTTTGCGCACCGATATTGGGGCGGGCGGTGGGATCATCATCGGCGCGGAACGCGAGGTAATAAGTCACCGTGACCATATTGCGGGTGAAATCAAAAACCCTGACGTCTCGATCGGAAATGCTGCCGCAGACGGGATCTGCAGTCGATGGCAGGCGCAAGCCCACGGTCAGTAGATTTCCGGCTACATTGCTGATCGGGATGATGGACGGCGTCTGGCAGTCGGTGATCAGAGCCAGTTGTGATGTTGACGGCACAAAGGAAATCGGGTCGTCGCCCGGCTGAGGGGCCAGGGTGAGGGTGCCACCGCTGGCGCAGTTGCCCTGGCCATCGATCGGCCATCCGGTGCCACGCAGATACCGGATGGTCAGGATGTCCGAGTTCGGAACGCGCTGTCCTGCTGCCAGCCCTGCGGAGGGAAACATGCTGGTAGACCACAGGGCGGGTGTACAACTGGTGCCGGTTGTGCAGCTGAAACCCTGCATGAAGTAACGCGGACTCAGGGAATACAGGGCAGTCGCCGGCACGGTAGAACGGTTGCCGGTGCTGTCGACTCTGCGCATGTTGCCGCTGTCGGGCAGCGCCAGATCGGGCGCAAAAACGATGGGCGCCCGATCGACCCACATCGGCGAGGCGGGTGCCGAAGTGAGTCTGTTTCCAACGCTGTTGGAACAGTACTGTGCGCTGGCCATGCGGAAGTCGTTTTCCATTCGGGCAGTGGCATAGCGACCGTTTTCCTGAAGTCGCGCCAGCCCTTCCTGCACCTTGTTCGTGCGACTGGTGCCGCTGAACAAGCTGACGATGCCGATACTCGCGATCAAGCCGATCGCCAGCGCGACCATCAACTCAACCAACGAGAATCCGCGCACCTTGCTGGTCTTCATGATCATGGGTTTCTTCATTTTCAGGCGGCCTCAGGGCTGAAAAACCCATGCAAAAGTTTGAATGTCGGGGTTGGCGGTGCCCGGCGTGGCGCTGTTGGTTCCCCTGGCGAGCGTTGCTTCATCCCATTGAATGGTCAGGGTGCACATGCCATTGAAGGGCGCCGCTCCCAGTTGGGCGGCAGTGCCCAGGGTGACGCCATTGCAGGCCACCACGGCCGTCGGGTTGGGCAGCGAAGTGATCAGCTGCTGGCTCCACAGGGCGCGATCGCGGTTGACCAGATTCGCTGGTGTACAGACCGCACCGTTCGGGCAGGGGTCAGCGCCGGCAGTAGAGGCGTCGTAGGTACCGTTGTAGGCAAGAATCTGGCTCAGGTTTCCGCGCATTCGATCCGCCATGGATTGAGCCAGGAACGAGGCCTGGGTGCGCAGAAAGGCACTCTGGTTGGTCTTTACCGACACAATCATCAAGGCGGCCATGCCCATCATGCCGAGGCTGAAGATCAGCAAGGCAATCAGCACCTCGATCAAGGTGAAGCCACGCTGGCGCGGTTCCGGTTTCTTCATTGAGCTCACGAGCATTCTCCAGCGGGCGAGCCCGAGGTGTTGGGTCGGGAGCGAATCGTGCCGGTAGCCGCAATGACGATACGACGCGAGTCCGCGTTTCCGGGGTGGGCGCTGGGTCGACAGACGCTGAAATCGTAGGCGGTTGCTGTACGCAAAGCGCCGGTGGCGGTGAAGATGACGCGATCGGCTGCGGCGCCTGCGCCTGTCGCTGCTCCGAGGATCCGGTAGTCGGCCTTGATCGCATCGTGAGCGTTGAGCGTTTCCGCAGCGCCGACCTGTTGCATGATCCAGCCGTCGCTCCAATTGGCATTCCGAGCGATCAGGGCGACGTCTCTGCCGCGCTTGACCGCTTCGGAGCGCGCGAGATTGAGGGCAGTCACCAGATCGTTGGTATTGGAGCTCACCACCGATCGGATGGTGATCTCGCGCATGGCCGGAGCGGCCATGGCGCCAAGAATGATCACCAGAAACAGCGTGATCACCAGTTCCAGCAATGTGAAACCGGCTTGCTGCCGTACCGAGCTTCGCGAGTGTGCGTTGGGACCAGGTGTCATGACTTCCCGAGATCCGCCTTTTGTAATGCGTGCCAAGTTAGTGATTTGCCTGATGCCGGGCAAGTGGCTTCGGGCGCGAGGTAGCAATGACCGGACAAGTGGCGAGGCTGGGCCCGCGGGTGCTGCGGAAGGGTGATGCAAGTCTCAGTTTTGCGTTGGGGGTGCGCGTCGAGTGGGCTGTCGTGATGCTCGAATTGAGCAGCTTGAGCTAGTCGATCGGCTGCCAATGCTGGCCGAGGTATTGCTGGCCGGGCGCGAACTGGCGCTTGTAGTCCATCTTCGGGTGCCCCTGGATCCAGAATCCGAGGTACAGGTGCGCCAGTGCGTTGATTCGGCAGTGTGCGATCTGCTTGAGGATGGCCAGCGTCCCCAGCGATCGCGCCGACAGATCGGGATCGAAATAGGTGTAGACGGCCGAGGCAGCGTCGGCGCAGAGATCGGTGACGGCGCAGCCGATGAGGCGCTCGGCAAGCCGCATCTCCATGAACCAGGTGCTGGCCCAGGCGCTCAGCAGGAAACGACTGAAATCCTCGGCCCCGGCGCCGTCCATGCCGCCGCCACGGTGGCGCTGGCCGAGGTAACGCTGGTACAGGGCCAGATGTTCGTCTGTGAGCTCGGCCTTGCGCCAGCGGACCTGAACATCGGCGTTGCGCGCCAGTACCCGCTTCTGGCTGCGTTTGGGGACAAATTGCCAGACCGGAATGCGATAGGGCACACAGGCATGGCAACCGGGGCAGGCGGTGCGGTAGAGCACGTCACCGGCGCGGCGAAAGCCCTGGGCCAGGGCCTGTGCGTAGACCGAGGCCAGTCGCGGTGACTCCGGGTCGAGCACATGATTGCTGGCCTGACGGTCGCGAAAATAGCCGCAGGCATGCAGGTGGGTGCGATACAGGCGGATGCTGTCTTCGCTCATGGCTGTCAAGCGGAATCAGGTTTCTCTGCAATCAATCGGATCAGACCTTCCTGGGCGGTGGAGGCCACCAGTCGGCCGCTACGTTCATAAATCGAGCCGCGCGACAGACCGCGCGCGCCCTGGCTGGTGGGACTGTCGCAGGAATACAGCAGCCAGTCGTCGACCCGGAACGAGCGGTGAAACCACATGGCGTGATCCAGGCTGGCCATTTGCACATTGCCCTGCAGGTAGCTGATGCCATGAGGCAGGGTGGCGGTACCGATCAGGTGAAAATCCGAAGCGTAGGCCAGCAGGGCGCGATGCAGCAAGGCATCGTCGGGAATGCGGTCAACCAGTCGGAACCACACATGTTGTAGAGGTGGCCGCTTGGGGCGTTTGAATTCGTCGCGCGGATAGACATGGCGAAATTCGAAGGGACCGCGGCTCATGACCCAACGTTGCAGCTTGGGTGGAATCTTGGCCAGGGTTTCGGCACTGAGCGGTTCGGGTTCGGCCAAATCTTCGGGCTGAGGCACGTCGGGCATCGACATCTGGTGGGTCAGACCCTCTTCCGGTTCCTGGAACGAGGCGGCCATGGTGAAGATTGGCTGGCCGTGCTGGATGGCCACCACCCGACGCGAGCTGAAGCTCTTGCCGTCGCGATTGCGGTCGACCTCGTAGACGATTGGTGCCTCGACATCACCGGCACGCAGGAAATAGGCATGCATCGAATGCACATCGCGGCCTTCGACCGTGCGCTGCGCCGCGGCCAGTGACTGTCCGAGTACCTGGCCACCAAAAACAAAACGGGTGCCGATATCGCGACTCTGGCCGCGGAACAGGTTTTCTTCCAGACGTTCCAGTTGCAGCAGGTCGATCAGTTCTTCAACGATGGCGTGGGGCATGGGCGAGGGCAGGGTCGAGGATGCCCCAGTATAGGCAGGGACGACGACCCTGCTGCGCAGGCTGAGGCCTTTCGCCTTGGCAGAGCCAGAAGCTGCCGAGTGCAACTCGGCGATCCCGGCGGCAAGCTGGGCCTGGGATCGCCGACTTGCAGTCGGCGCTGTTGCTTTTCGCTGTTTCGGGGCCAAGAGCGGCCGAGTGCAACTCGGCGATCCCGGCGGCGATCCCGGGGAACTAAGGTTCCCGGCGCCTCCGCCCGCGGATGGTGACTTCGGTTTCGGTGAGGATGCCACGCAGGATCTGCACTTCGCGTTCGTCAGGCATGCTGCGCTGATAGAGCCGGCGCAGGCGGCGCATGATCTTGGTCGAGGAGCGGTCGCCGAAGAACCCGACCAGTTCCAGCACCTGCTCCAGGTGCACGAAATAGCGTTCCAGCTGTTCATTAGGGGCCGGCACGTGAAGGGCCTCGGCGGGCGCATGGCCGCTGCGGCTGAGAGCCTCGATGCGCAACTCGTAGGACAGTACCTGCACCGCGCTGGCCAGATTCAGTGAGCTGTAGTGCGGGTTGGCGGGAATGGTCACCAGATACTGGCAGAGCTCGAGTTCCTCGTTGGTCAGACCGGTGCGTTCGGTGCCGTAGAGCACGGCGACCGGACCTGCGGTTGCGGCGTCGAGCGCCAGCCGGGCGAATTCCCGCGGTTCGATCTCGAGCATGCGGATGCCGCGCACGCGATCGCTGCTGCCGAAGACCATGCGGGCATCGGCGAGAGCTTCGTTGAGCGTGTCGAAGCGCTGGGCGCTGTCGAGGATGTCCTCCGCGCCCGAGGCCAGCGCCACGGCCTCGGGGTCGGGAAAACGCAGCGGGGCCACCAGTCGCAGTTGTGACAGGCCCATGGTTTTCAGGGCTCGAGCGGCAGAGCCGATGTTGCCGGGATGCGAGGTCTGCATGAGCACGCTGGCGATGGGCTGCAGCAGCGCTTCTGTGCTGAGGGCGGAATCGGCGGTTTCGCTCATGCCGGCAGCGGCGTCATGCGTTCGTGCACGCGGTCGACGGCGGCGTCGAGGTCGATTTCGTCGAAACGGTCCTTGCCGGCGGTGAGTTCCTTCAGCAGTTCGAGCTGCTGTTCGCCGCGCGCGCGGGCTACGGCATAGGGCACGCTGCTGAACATGACCATGCTGTAGCGCGGCATGAAGCGATCCGGCACCCGCCGCGCCAGTTCCAGCTCCAGCTGGCGGCGCAGCTGATAACGCGGATCGGCCACGGCATCACGCATTTCCAGGTAGTTTTCCAGCGCCATCTCGGCGATGGCGTGGGCGTTTGGACGGCGTTCGGCGTCGAAGCGTTCGAACACTTCCGGCCAGCGGGTCTGACCCTGATCGGTGCATTCGGCGATCAGGTCCTGCAGCGCCACGCAGTCCTCGAAGGCGCAGTTCATGCCCTGGCCGTGGAAGGGCACGATGGCGTGGGCAGCGTCGCCGATCAGCAAGGCGCGATCACCGCGATGCCAGTGCGGGCAGCGCAGCGTGCCCAGCAGGCCGACCGGATTGCGCTGATATTGCTCGTCGAAGTCGGGAATCAGCGCCAGCGCATCGGCAAACTCCGTCTCGAAGAACCGGCGTGCCGCGCCGACATCGGCGAATCGGGCAAAGCTGCACTCGCCTTCATTGGGCAGGAACAACGTGGCGGTGAAGGTGGCATCGGGATTGGGTAGCGCGATCAGCATGTAGCTGCCGCGCGGCCAGATATGCAGGGCCGCCACATCCATGGCCGGACTGCCATCGGCCCGGGGGGGAATGGTCAGTTCCTTGTAGCCGTGATCGAGGAAATCGGTGCGCTGGCCCAGCGGCTGCTCGGCCTCCATCGCAGCGCGCACGGCCGAGCCGGCGCCGTCGGCACCAATCAGCACCGAGAACTCGAGTTCGAACTCGCTGCCGTCGAGTTCATCAACGAAGTGTGCCTGGCGGCCGTCGAAGTCGACGCGGTCCAGCCGGGCATTGAAGCGCAGCGTGGCGCCGGCATCGGCGGCGACGTCGATCAGGGTCTGGTTCAATCGACCGCGATGCACGGACCAGATGACTTCATTGGGCTTGAGTCCATAGACCTGGAACTGGCACTCGCCGTCGCGGTCATGAACCATGCGGCCGCGCATCGGCAGGGCGTAGCTGCGCACCAGTTCAACGGCGCCAGCCCGGCGCAAGCCCTCCCAGCCGCGTTCGGCCAGAGCCAGATTGATCGATCGGCCCACCGCAATCTGCTCGCGGCGCATGTCGCCGCGGCGCTCGACCAGGGTCACGCGATGACCCTGCCCGGAAAGCTGCGCCGCCAGCAGGGCACCGGCCAATCCGGCACCGGCGATCAAGATGGGAGCTGTGCTGGAATTCATGCCTGACCTCGGAAGAACTCGTCCAGCGCATCGACCAGTCGCTGGCAGTCGCTGAAGCGGTTGTAGAGCGGGACCGGCGAGGCCCGGATCACATCGGGTTCGCGCCAGTCGCAGAGGATGCCGGCTGCTGCCAGGAATTCGAAGGCGTCGCGTCCGGCCTGACGCCCGGCACGCACCCGGATCGACAGCTGGCAGCCGCGTTGTTCGGGATCGCCGGGGGTCAGAATCTCGAGATGATCGCCCAGCCGCGTGATCAGATTTTCCGCCAGCCAGCCGGTGAGCGCCACGGACTTGTGGCGCAGCGCCGGCAGGCCGGCGCGCTGGAACTGGGCCAGCGACACGCGCAGCGGCGCCAGCGACAGAATCGAGGGATTCGACAGCTGCCAGCCGTCGGCGCCCGGGGTCGGCACAAATTCCGGCCCCATGCGGAAGCGCGTGCTGGCCTGATGCCCCCACCAGCCGGCAAAGCGCGGCAGATGCTCGTGCGCGTGCCTTTCGTGGACAAAACAGCCGGCGATCGCCCCAGGACCGGCATTCAGGTACTTGTAGCTGCACCAGACGGCGAAGTCGGCACCGCTGTCGTGCAGATCGACCGGCACATTGCCGATGGCGTGGGCCAGATCAAAGCCGACCGCACAGCCAAAGCGTGCGCCGAGCGCGGCGATGCGCTGCAGATCAAAGCGCTGTCCGCTGGCGTACTGCACGCCTGGCCAGAGGATCAGCGCGATGCGCTCGCCTTCGCGTTCCAGCAGCGCTTCGATCTGCGCCGGATCCACCGTGCTGGCGCCAGGCAGTGGCGCCAGTTCGATCAGATCCACGGCCGGATCGCCGCCATGAAAGGCGATCTGCGAAGCCACGGCGTGACGATCGGAGGGGAAGGCCCGTGCCTCGATGAGAATCTTGCGGCGCTGGGCGGTGGGTCTGTAGAAGCTGACCATCATCAGATGCAGATTGGTGGTCAGCGTGTTCATCGCCACCACCTCGATGGGTTTGGCGCCGGCAATCAGGGCCAGTCCGTCGCGCGCCAGTTCGTGGTAGTTCATCCAGGCGTCGTCATCGGTGAAATGCGCTTCGACGGCCTGGGTCTGCCACTGTTCGGTCACCCGGCTCAGGGCCGTTGGCGTGGCGCGCGGCATCAAGCCCAGCGAATTGCCGCAGAAATAGGCGATTTCGCGCCCCGCCATGGTCGGCACGGCGAACTCGGCCCTGAAGGCCTGCAGCGGGTCGACGGCGTCCAGATGGGATGGATCCTGGCTCAAGGGGGCGTGTCCTGCAGCTGCTTGGGTCCGCGATGCTACGCGTCTGCAGACAAAATCTCATGGTCGCTCCGCCTGGACCTGGCATGGGCGTGACGCTGAATCCCGCCGGTGCGGGGATTGCCCGCACGCTTGTGCAGGCTGGCTGAAGCCCGGTACAGGCGATCGTCTCGGGTGCACGCGCTTTTGTTTCCCGGCGTGCGATCCTCCGCCGCGGTGGAAGACTTCAGACCGGGGCGCAAGCGAATTCATGACTGGGGTGAGTATCGGGCGCGATGGAAGCCAGGCGGGTTGGCGGCGCTGCTTGCCCTTGCTGGCGATCGGGCTGCTGGCCTGCACTGCTCTGCCGGCGCAGCCGGTCAGGTTGGTCGAGACCGAACTGCCACCGCCGGTCACTGGCGATGGTGCGTCCGGCGACAATTTTGGCATCGCTGTCGCGGTCGACGGCAATGTGGCTGTGATCGGTGCCTACGGCGATTCGATTGCAGCGCCGGCAGCCACCTTTGGTATTGGTCAGGGTTCGGCCTATGTCTATGAGCGCTCCGGTGGCGGCTGGATACAGAGCCAGAAGCTGAGTCCGCAGCCCATCGGAGAGGACGGAGACAACTTTGGCGCGGCGCTGGGCATGGCCGAGAATTTTCTGGTGATCGGCTCACCACGCCGACGGGTGGCTCAGGCACGGGAAGCCGGCAGCATCTTTGTCTATGGCAGATCCGCACAAGGCTATCTGCTGCGTCAGTTGATCACGCCGCCGGTGGTGGAGGTTGATCAACGCTTCGGCGCCGCCATCGCCGTGTGGCAGGACCGCCTGGCTGTCGGTGTGCCGCGAGCGGGCTCGGGCCGGGTCGACCTGTATCGCCGTGATGGCAACGGGCAGTACCAGTTCGAGCTGAGCATGTCGCCACCCGACAGTCCAGTAGCCGCCCGCTTCGGCACAGCCGTGGCGATGGCTGACGGCGTGCTGCTGATCGGTGCCCCTGATGCAGACGGCAGCGGTGCGGTTTATCGCAGCGAACTGTCGGGCAGTGCCTGGTCGGCGCTGGCGCGTCTGCCCCTGTCGGCACGCAGTGGTGAGGAACTTGGAGCCGCGATTGCGGCCAGTCGCGGCCTGGCGCTGATCGGGGCACCCGGCGCCGGGTCGGGCGAGGTCAGGCTGCTGCGTATCGTTGGCGGTGCCCAGCAGCTGGCGGTTCTGACCCGACCTGGCGGGTTGCCCGCGGATCGATTCGGCACTGCTGTCAGTCTGGATGAAACCCGGGCGCTGATTTCGGCCGGCGCAGCGCTGTTGGGCGAGGGCGTGGTCAGCGTGTACCGGCGTAGCGGACAGGCGCTCACCGAAATCGCGCAGCTGGATATCGACGATGGTGGCACCTCCAACCGCTTTGGTTCATCCCTGGCGCTGACCGCCGATGGCGCGCTGATCGGGGCTGATCTGGATCGGGTGGGACCCAATCGCGGCCAGGGCGCCGTGCACTGGTATCTGACCCAGGGCGCCTTGGTCACGACCGCCGGCCGGCTCGACAGCGGCGATGGCGCCATGTTTGATCGCTATGGCACTGCGGTGGCCGTGAATGGCGATGTCGCCATGGTTGGTGCGTATCTGGAACAGACGGATGCCGGCGCCGAGGCGGGTGCGGTGCATTGGTTCGAGCGCAGCGGTTCGCAATGGCTGTACGGCGGTCGCCTGGACGCCCCGGATGCCGCCATCGAGGACCGCTTCGGCATTGCCGTGGCCATCGATGGTAACCATGCGGTGATCGGCGCCTATTGGGATGTCGTCGGCGACAATGTCGATCAGGGTTCGGCCTATGTCTTCAGACGCGAGGGCGCAAACTGGCTGTTCGACACCAAGCTGACCGCCAGCGACGGCCGTGCGCGCGACCTGTTCGGTTTTGCCGTGGCCATCAAAGGGGATCTGGTGCTGGTCGGGGCGCGCGGAGCCCGGGTTCCCTTTACCGATCAGGGCAAGGCCTATGTCTACCGACGCAGCCCTTCAGGCTGGCAACAGGAGGCCAACCTGGATCTGCCGGAACCGGGCGCCTTCGCCTTCTTCGGCGCCAGCGTGGCCCTGGCGGATGACCTGGCCATCGTCGGTGCGCCAGGATTTGCCAAGTTCCCCGGACCGTCTTCGGCGGGCGGTGTGTTCGTGTTCGCCCGCAGCGGCAACAGCTGGGTCTCGATCGCCGGAACCCAGGCGCCGGTGCCAAAAGCCAACGCGGCCTTCGGATTTTCGGTCTCGGCTGATGGCGAACGGGTGCTGATCGGAGCCTTCCAGGATGGCAACGCCGTGCAGGGCGCCGCCTATGTCTACCGGCTGCCCGATCTGGTGTTCGACGGCGCCCTGCTGGCGGCACCGCCGCAATCAGGTGAGGGTCTCGGTATCTCGGTGGCTATCGACGGTGATCTGGCGGTACTCGGCGGCAGCGGTTTCGACGTCGGCAGTGCGGCCAATCAGGGCTCGGTACGATTGTTCCGTCGCGGCCCGGCCGGATGGAGCCAGGCGCAGCAGTTGCTCGCTGCGGGCGGGGCTGCCGGCGATGGGTTCGGGCGCTCGGTGGCAGTGGACGGGGCTACCGTACTGGTGGGTGCGCCTGGCCGCGGTGTCGACAATCCACTGGAAGGAACGGCCTATGTCCAGACGCTGGATGAACTCTTCATCGACGGCTTCGAGTCCGCGCCCTCGACTGCCCTGGGCGCGGTTTCCTTCTGACCCGATCCAGGTTTCCCGCCGTCGGCATCGATCTTCGGGCCTATACTGGTTCGTCGCCCGCCACCCCGTATAGGCATGCGCAGCCTGAATCCGGCCAAGCTCCTGCTTCTGTGTGCATTGCCCTTGCTGGCTCTGCGCAGCGACCTCGTCCGGGCCGAAAATGCGCCCCGGACAACGCTCGTTCTGGGGCGCGTCAGCGATGATCCCAAGGCCCACTACGAACAGCTGAAGCCGCTGCTTGACTATGTCGTGCCACGCATGGCCGATGTCGGTATTCGCGAGGGTAGGGTGCTGATGGCGCGCGATGCCCAGCAGATGGTGAGCTATCTGCGTCAGGGCAAGGTCGACTGGATCAGCGAAACCTCGGGCGCGGCGCTGGGATTCCAGGAACGCGCCAACGCCAGGATCTTCCTGCGCGCCAGTCGCGGCGGGCAGTTTGACTATCACAGCGTGTTCTTCGCCCGCAAGGACCGCGGCATCAGCAGCCTGTCGGATCTGCGCGGCAAGGCTCTTGGTTTCCAGCATCCCTTGTCCACCAGTGCCTATCTGGCACCAGCGGCCATCATCCTCGAACTGGGACTGCCGCTCGCTATCCAGGCCTCTCCGCTGGAACGGCCGCCGCCGGATTTCATCGGTTATGTTTTTTCGCGATCGGAAAGCAATCTGATCACCTGGGTCCACAAAGGCCTGGTCGATGCTGCCGTATTCAGCAATCAGGACTGGTCGCAGCTGCAGCGCGAGCAGCCGGCCGTCTACGCGGATCTGGAGGTGTTTCACCAGAGCGCCAGCTTTCCGCGAGCGCTGGAGCTGGTGCGGCCGGGACTGGATCCGGCCATCGAGTCGCGGCTGCGCGCGATCCTGGTCGATGCCCACAAGGACCCTGCTGCCAGAACCGCGCTGGAGGCCTATTCCAGAACCGAACGCTTTGATGATATCGACCAGGCAACTTCCGAGGTGCTGAGCCGTCTTCAGGATGGCGTGCGCCGCGTTCGCGCCGAGATCGAATGATGCGTATAGGCCTGCGCGCCAAGTTCGTGCTGAGTCTGTTGGCCACCACGCTGCTGTGGCTGGCGATACTGGTGATGGGTTGGCGCAGCGCTACCCAGGCGATGGACGATGTGCTGTTGCAGAATGAACTGGCCTCCAGGGATCAGGGCCGGGCGGCGTTGGCAGATCGTGGCGTGCAATTGGCGGCATTCCTGGCTGAAACCCTGACCAACCCGGTCTACTACACCGATCTGCTGACGGTGCGCGAGGTGGCGCGATCGGCACTGGATCAGCCTGATGTCGACTATGTGCTCGTCTACGACAATCAAGGCCGGTTGATCCACGACGGAACCGGCGATATTCCGCGCTTCGGTCAGGTCATGGATGATGCTCTGGCGCCGGCGGTGATCGCTGCCGATGCGCCCCTGGTGCAATGGGGCGAGCGACAGATCGACGCCAGTTCGCCCATCGAGATTGGCGATCTGCACCTCGGCGGCGTGCGCGTGGGTTTGTCGCTGGCGCGCACCGAAGGTGCTCTGGCGATCGAGAAGGCCGGTGCCAGAGAGCGCTTTCGGGTGGCTTTCTCGGGGCCTGCACACATGTTGGTGCTCGGTTTCCTGGCCCTGCTGCTGTGGGTGGTGCTGGCAGGCTGGCTGGTGGCGCGTGGGCTGGTCCGGCCGATCCGACATCTGGCGGCGCAGGCGCGGGAAATAGAGCGCGGCCGCTTCGAGCGCCACATCGGCAGTCATCGCGGTGACGAGCTGGGTGAGCTGATCCGGGCCTTCGGACGGATGAGTGAAGCCGTACGTCGCCACCATCATGACATCCGCAAGCTTGCCTACCACGATAGCCTGACCGGTCTGCCCAATCGACTGATGCTGAGAGAACTGCTGGACGAGGCCATCGCCGAGTTCCGCGGCAGTGGCATGGGACTGGCGCTGTTGTTCATCGACATGGATGACTTCAAACGGATCAACGACACTCTGGGACATGATGCCGGCGATGAAGTGCTGGTCGAGTTTGCCAGCCGACTCAAGCGCACCCTGATCACGCCCGAATCTCCGGTCCAGCCGGTGATTGCCCGGTTGGGTGGTGATGAGTTCGTGGCCGTGGTCACAGGCATCGACGCCCGTCGCAAGAGCGAGTACGCGGCAACTGCACTGCTCGAAAGCCTCAAACAACCCTTCCTGATCGGCGACCGCTCGCTGCTGGTCGGGGCAAGCATCGGCATCACCGTGTTCCCGGATGACGCCCACACCTCTAAGTTGCTGCTCAAGCACGGTGACCTGGCCATGTATCAGGCCAAGCAGCGTGGCAAGAACTGCTATCGCTTCTTCGCCGGACATTTGACCGAGGCCGCCGAGGAGCGGCTCGGTCTGGAGCACGACTTGCGCGAAGCGCTGGAGCAAGGACGTCTGGAGGTGGCTTATCAGCCCATACACGCCCTGCGCGACGGGGTGCTGGTGGGAGCCGAGGCTCTGCTGCGCTGGACCGATCAGCGCCGGGGCTCGGTGCCGCCGTCGATTTTCGTGCCGGTGGCCGAAGCCTGCGGTCTGATCGATGCGCTGGGGGAATGGGTGCTCGATCGCGCCTGCCGTGATGCCGCGCAATGGCAGGTTCAGCGTCCGGGACTATCGGTGGCAGTCAACCTCTCTGGACGTCAACTGCAGCGCGGCGATCTGGGGCATCGGATCAGCGCGATACTCGACAAGCATCAGTTGTCTCCGCATTTGCTGCATCTGGAGTTGACCGAATCGAGCCTGCTGCACGATGAGCAAACGGCCTTTGAGGCCCTGAGCAAGTTGCGTGAAACCGGCGTAAGGGTCTGGCTGGACGATTTCGGTACCGGCTTCTCCGGGTTGAGCCATCTGCGCCGTGCGCGGGTCGACGGCGTCAAGATCGATCGCAGCTTCATCACCGACATCCTGAGTGATCCCGAAGACCTGGCGCTGGCCAGCGCGATCATCGCCATGGCCCATTCGCTGGGCATGCAGGTCATTGCCGAGGGCGTGGAAGTCGAGGCCCAATACCAGTTGCTGCGCGCGCGTGGTTGCGATCAGGCGCAGGGCTTCTGGATGAGCATCGCCGTCAGTCCCGAACGCCTGGTGCAGCAGCCAAGCCGGGTCAGGGCTGACTCGGGAGCCGATTCCGAGTGAATGCCGGGCTGCCCCTTGCCGCCTGGTTGCCGATCGTGCTGCTGATCGGCTCCAACATCTTCATGACCTTCGCCTGGTACGGTCATTTGCGCTACAAGACCTCGGCGCTCCTGGTGGTCATTGCCATGAGCTGGCTGATCGCACTGCCCGAGTACATCCTGCAGGTGCCAGCCAACCGCATCGGTCATGGTTATTACAGCGCGGCCCAGCTCAAGACCCTGCAGGAAATCATCACGCTCGCGGTGTTCTGCGTGTTTTCGGTGAGCTATCTGGGCGAGAGCCTGCGCTGGAACCATCTGGTGGCTTTTCTGCTGCTGGTGGCCGCCGCCGGATTCATGTTCCTGCCCGGCCCGCGCTGACACCATGAAGGATCGACAGCCGTGCACAAGGGGATAGCGCATTGTTCGGGCGGACACGTGAGAGATGTGGGTGGGCCTGTAGTCGAAAACCGCAAGACCACAATGGGATGGGCCAGTGACAGCTGAATCAAGGGATGAGGGTGCCGGGCAGACCCGGAGCCCCAGTGCTGGCGAGGGCAAGCGCCCGAGCGTGGCGCTGGTGCTGGGTGCAGGTGGCGCCCGTGGTCTGGCCCATATCGGCGTGATCGACGTGCTGCGCGAGCGCGGATATCGCATCGCCGCCATTGCCGGAGCTTCGATGGGGGCATTGGTCGGTGGTATCTGCGCCGCCGGCAAGCTCGATGACTACCGCGACTGGGCCTGTGCGCTGGAGCGTGCCGACGTCATGCGCCTGCTGGATTTCGCCTTCGGTCATCCGGGCTTGATCAAGGGCGATCGGGTGATCGCCGAGTTGCGCCGCCTGGTGGGCGAGCACCGCATCGAGGAGCTGGATCTGCCCTTTGTGGCGGTGGCTACCGATCTCGCCAATCGACGCGAAGTCTGGCTGACCCGCGGCAAGCTGTTCGACGCCGTGCGAGCCTCCATCGCTATCCCCATGGTGTTTACCCCGCATCGTCTCGATGGGCGGGAACTGGTCGACGGCGGATTGCTGGCGCCCATACCCCTCGCCGCAACGCGGATGTTCTCCGCCGATCTGGTGCTGGCGGTGGATGCCAATTCCCAGTCTGTCCTGCCACGGAAGAGCGACCCGCAGGCGCAGAATCGGGAAAAGAACGTCCACAAGGGGAGCAACGGTAATGGCTTGCGCGCGCGCATCGAAGCCTGGATCGAGGGCTTGATGGAACGCGACAGCCCGGAACCGGCACAGCCCGGTCTGCTGGACCTGATGTCGCGCTCGCTGGACGCGGTGCAGTCCCGAATCAGCCAGACCCAGCTGGCCCTGGATCCGCCCGATGTGCTGGTGCGGATTCCACATCGATCCTGTTTCTTCTACGAGTTCTGGAAGGCCAGCGAGATGATCGAGATCGGTCGTGAGGCCGCCAAACTGGCGATGGACCGCTACGAAGATACGGTCGTGCCGGATCGTCGGGGGTAGCGGGGCGGCGCGAACGCCGTCCACAGTCGGCGACAAAGGCAGTCATGAGCGCTGCGAATGGCCAGCCTGTCTGGCCATCCAGGCCGGCAGCACTTCCAGAAAGAAGGGGCGATGCAGCGCGAAAGTCGGTGTCAGGTTAGGGAAATCAGCGGGTGCCATCCAGCGACAGTCGGCAACCTCAGCCGGATTGGGAAGGAGTTGTACCGGCGTGGACAAGGGTAGAACCCGCCACCAGTGCAGTCGATGGCGGCCGTCGTCGGTATCGCTTTGCCAAAGCGCTTCCACCGCCCGGACGGCGATGCCAAGTTCCTCCAGGGTTTCGCGTTCCGCCGCCTGTGCCAGGCTTTCTCCGGCCTCGACGTGGCCGGTTGGCGGTGACCAGATGCCGGGTCGTGCCACCAGATCGGAGCGCTTGATCATCAGCACGCGGTCACGGTCCATCAGAATGATGACCACGCCGCGCCCCTGGCCTGAGTCACTCATCCCGGGAGCGCGCTCAGGGCTCGTCCAGGAAGCGCATCCGGGCGGCATCGATCAGCGTCTGCAGGGCATGGCCCTCGCGCAGGGCAATGAACACGGTGTCGTCGCCGGCGATGGTACCGGCCTGACCCGGCAGCGGCTGGTGATCCAGCACCGCGGCCACGGCATTGGCAAAGCCCGGCTTGGTCCTGAGCACGATCAGATTGGGTGGCGCCGACAGCACCGCCGTGGCCCCCGGGCTGCCATCGCCCGGGGGTGCATAGCGGCCGTTGCGCTTGGAGATGCCGAGGCGGGTGAGGTGGCGTGATAGCGTAGGCTGACTGACCACCTTGCCCGCCTTGGCCAGGGCCGCCTGCAGTTCGAACTGGTCAGAAATGCGGTCGTTGCTGATCAACTCCAGCAGGGTTTGATCAAGATCTGCAGCGGTTCGGGCCATGGGCTTGTGCGCTCGATGGAAAGTGCATAATATGCGACACCTCCGCATGTTATGCAACATTATTCATGTCCGCACTGCTCGAAACCTATGCCGCTTTTCCCTTCGTGCTCGATCACGGTCGTGGCGACCGGGTCTATGACGAAGACGGCAGCGAATACCTGGATTGGTACGGCGGACATTGTGTCACGGCCACCGGGCATTCGCATCCGCGCGTGGTGGCGGCCATTGCCGAGCAGGCCGGGCGACTGCTGTTCTATTCGGCGGCAGCGCGCTTGCGCATCCGCGAACAGGCCGCCAATGCTCTGATGTCCTTTGTTGCGGGCTCGGGCATGAGCCGGGTGTTCTTCTGCAATTCCGGTGCCGAAGCCAACGAGAACGCGCTGAAACTGGCGATCAAGCAGACCGGTCGCAGCGGACTGCTGAGTTTTGATGGCGGCTGGCACGGGCGCACCACGCTGGCGCTGGCGGTCACCGATGATCCCAAGATCACCGATCCCTACGCTTCGGTACTGCCGCAGAGTCAGCGTCTGCCTTTTGCCGACCTCGCCGCGCTCGAGCGCTTCGACTTCAGCACGGTGGCCGCGGTCATCGTTGAGCCGATCCAGAGCATGTCCGGCATCCGCTGCGCCAGCCCGGCCTGGTTTGCGCGTTTGCGCGAGTTGACGGCAGCCGCGGGTACCTGGCTGATCTTCGATGAAATCCAGACCGGGGTAGGGCGGCTGGGCACGCCGACGGCGGCCGAGTTCCATGGCGTGCGCCCCGATGCACTGACCCTGGCCAAGGGCCTGGCTTCGGGTGTGCCGGTGGGCGCCACGCTGTTGTCGGCCGAGCGCGCAGCGGCGGTGCAGAGCGGCGATCTCGGCAGTACCTTCGGCGGTGGACCGCTGGCGATGGCCGCTCTGGTGGCTACGCTGCAGGTCATCCAGGAGGAAGAACTTGCGTCTCACGCCCGCGATATCGGCGCACGCCTGAAACAGAGCTTGCCCGGATCGGCGGTAACGAGCGTGCTCGGCGAGGGTTTGCTGCTGGGTCTGCGCACGGCCGGGCCGGCTGCGGCGCTGAAGCGTCATCTATTCGAACGTAGACTGTTGGTCGGCGGCTCGTCCGATCCGCAGGTTCTGCGCCTGATGCCCTGCCTGAATGTCAGCGAGGACGCGATCAGCGCACTCGAGCTCGCCATTTCGCAATTCCAAGGATAAGTATTGATGCGCCATTTCACTCATCTGGACGATCTCGGCCCCAAGGGGCAAGCCGCGCTGCTGAAGCTGGCGGCCGATTTCAAGCGCAACGAACCCGGCGCCCTGCTCAAGGGCAAGGTGCTCGGCATGCTGTTCTTCAATCCCTCGCTGCGCACCCGCACCAGCTTTGAAGTGGCGATGCTCAAGCTCGGCGGCCAGGCAGTGGCACTGGAAGAGGGCAGCGGCGTCTGGAAGGTCGAGACCGAAGACGGCGCGGTCATGAATGCGGACAAGGCCGAGCACGTGCGCGAGGCGGCGCCGGTGTTGTCGCGCTATGTCGATGCGCTGGGCGTGCGTGCGTTCTCGCGCGGCATGGGTCAGGCCGATGACGATATCGATGGCGTCATCAATGCTTTCCGGCGGCATGCCAAGGTGCCGATGGTCAGCCTGGAATCGGCTCGTGAACATCCCTGTCAGGGACTGGCTGACATGCTCACGGTGCAGGAGAGTTTTGGTCAGACCCAGGGCGTGAAAGTGGTTCTGAGCTGGGCTCCGCATGTCAAACCACTGGCCAAGGCCGTGCCCAACTCGGTGTTGCTGCATGCGGCCGCTGCCGGATGCGACATCACGGTAGCCCACCCACCCGGATTTGAACTCGGCGAGGCTGTACGTGCCCAAGCCCAGCGCTACGCCGGCGAGAGCGGCGCCAGGATTCGTTACACCCACGATCAGCGCGAGGCCTTGAATGGCGCGCATGTGGTGTATGCCAAGGCCTGGGGCCCGGAACCGCGCGCCAGCGAAGACAGCATCGTGTCCTCGCCGGCGCTGCGCGGCTGGATGCCCACGCTCAAGCATTTCGAAAACTGCACCTCCGAGGCGATCTTTCTGCACTGCCTGCCGGTACGACGCAATGTCGAGATCAGCGACGAAGTCCTCGATTCCGAGTTCTCACGCGTGATCGACGAGGCCGAGAACCGCCTGTGGGTACAAATGGCCGCGCTCGCCTGGCTGTTTGGCAAGGCGTAAGAGGGGGGCAGGGGAAAGGGGGCAGGGGGCACGGGAAAAGCGGGCCTCGTGGTCACTTTCCCAAGTCCAGCCCCCGTGCCCCGTGCCCCGTGCCCCGCATTTTCTTCTTTCCCCGTTTCTGAGGTTCCCAAAATGCCCTTCGCATCCAATCCCTACGACGCTCTCAAAGGACTGTCCAAGTACCTGCGTCAGTTTCGCGGCAAGACCTTCGTCATCAAGCTCGGTGGCGAGGTGCTTGATGAGCCGGAAAGCCGGCGCAAGGTGGTCGAGCAGATCGGCGTGCTGTGGACGCTGTCGATCCGCGTCGTGGTGGTCCATGGCGGTGGTTCGCGGCTGGACCAGTTGTGCACCCAGCTGAACCTGCCGATCGAGAAGCAGGCTGGCCGTCGGGTGACGACGCCCGAAGTGCTGGAAGCCGCCAAGATGGTGTTCAACGGCGTCACCAACACCGATCTGCTGTCCGAGATGAACCGCGTGGGCGTTCCTGCGGTCGGTCTGACCGGTGTCGACGCCGGCATGATCAAGGCCCGCAAGCGCGCGCCGATGTACATGGGCGAGGACGAGGGCAAGCCGAAATTCTTCGACTACGGACTGGTCGGCGATATCGAACAGATCGATCCGACGCTGCTCAATCATCTGCTGGAATCGGACTATGTGCCGGTGATCGCGCCGCTGTCGGGCAGCCCCGATGGCAGTGTCTACAACACCAATGCCGATACCATCGCTTCGCACCTGGCCGCCGTGCTCGGCGCCGAGAAGCTGTTCTATGTGCTCAAGGTCTCCGGCCTGCTGAAGGACGTCAAGAATCCGTCCTCGCTGATCACCTTTGCCACGCTGGCCAAGCTCGACGAGATGGAAGCCCGCGGTGAACTGGCGGGCGGCATGCTGCCCAAGGCGGCTTCGATCCGTCATGCCCTGAACAACGGCGTGCATTCGGCACATCTGGTGTCCGGCGTACAGGCCGACGCGCTCCTGGTGGAGATCTTCACCAACGAGGGCGCGGGCACCATGATCGTCAAGGATGGGGAGTAGCAGTGTAGGTCACGTTGGGCGCGCAGCGACCTACGTGACATCGGCGACACACCATTCGTCACGTAGCCCGCAGGGCGGGCAACGTGACCTACTCAGCTTCCAGGGTCTTGAACACTCACATGACTAGTTCCACCGCCAGTACGCCACTGTGGGCCAAGGGATTGCCGCTCGACGCGGCCGTCCACCGCTTTACCGTGGGCGAGGATCCGCAGCTCGATCTGGCCCTGTTGCCCTTCGACGTGCAGGGCTCGGCGGCGCATGCGCGGATGCTGGGCGAGGCCGGTCTGCTGTCCGCTGAGGATGCGTCGGCGCTGGTAGGGGCGCTTGCCGAACTCAAGCCCGTGACCGAGCGCCGCGAGCTGCTCATCTCGGCCGACCAGGAAGACGGTCACACTGCGCTCGAACATGCCCTGATCGAGCGTGTCGGTGAGGCCGGCAAGCGCATCCATCTGGGGCGCTCGCGCAATGATCAGGTGCTGCTGGCCTTGCGCTTGCTGCTGCGCGCACGCCTGCATGGGCTGGTCGGGCAGGTGCAGGCGCTGGCGGCGGTACTGCTGGATTTCGCCCGCGCCCACGAGACAGTGGCGCTGCCCGGATACACCCATCTGCGCCGTGCCATGCCCTCCAGCGTAGGCCAGTGGGCGGCTGGCTATGTCGAAGGGCTGATCGAGGAAATGCAGGCGGCCGATGGTCTCTGGCAACGGCTGGATCGCTGCCCGCTGGGCGCGGCTGCGGGTTTTGGCGTACCCCTGCCTTTGCGCCGTGAACGGGTGGCCGAGCTGCTCGGATTTTCCCGCGTGCAGCGCTCGCCGGTGGATGTCATGAATTCGCGTGGCCGCCACGAGCAGGCGCTGCTCGACTGGCTGGTCTCGGTGGCCGGCACGCTGGAGAAACTGTGCTGGGATCTGCTGCTCTATTCGACCGAGGAATTCGGTTTCGTGCGTCTGCCCGATGCCTTCACCACCGGCTCTTCGATCATGCCGCAGAAGCGCAATCCGGACGTGCTGGAACTGGCGCGCGGGCGTTGTCGCGAATTGCGTGGGATCGCCGAATGGCATCGTCAGATCGTCACCGGGGTACCCGGCAGCTACCACCGCGACTTCCAGTTGCACAAGCGACCGCTGCTGGCGGGTCTGGATGCGGCGGCAGCCACGCTGGATGTGCTCACCCGATTGATCCCCGTGCTGAAGGTCGACGCCGAGCGCAGTGGCGCCGCAATGAGCGACGAGCTCTATGCCGCACATCAGGCCTATGTACTGGTGGCCGGCGGTCAGACCTTCCGCGATGCCTACAAGCAGATCGGCACAGCGGTCATGGCCGGCGAGTTCTTGCCCGACAAGGCCGCCCTCAGCGCCACCCACACCGGTGGGCTGGGTGATCTTAAACTGGATCTCGCCGCGCAGGAACTGGCCGACTGCGCCCATTGGCTGGAGGCGCGCCAGCAGCTGCTGGATGCCGTCGATGCGCGGGTGTTCGCGCCGTGAGCCACGCTGGCCGCGTTTCCTCAATTGGCGTCATTGCGCGGGCGGTTGCCGTGGAGGGCGCCGCGCTGCGGCGCCGCTTTGCCTGGCCTCAAGATCAAGAGCGGCCGCGCAGGCGCGCGTCCCTCCTCGAAGCCGCTTCGATTGGCCGACCGGGTCTTCGATGCATTCGGCGAGGTACGGCAGGCCCGTGTCACGTAGGTCGCTACGCGCCCAACGTGACCTACGTTTGCGGTAATTCCTCAATTGGCGTCATTGCGAGGCCCGCACAGCGGGCCGCCGCAATCCAGAACGGCGCCAGCCGCAAGAACGCTGGATTGCTTCGTCGCTTCGCTCCTCGCAATGACGCCGGGTTCTGCCAGACGCCGTCGCTTCAAGCTCCTCCTATTTCCCTTTCCCCTTTTCCATTTTCCTAAGCCAACCCATGTCCAATCCCCTCTGCGTACTCGCGTTTTCCGGTGGCCTCGATACCTCATTCTGCGTGCTGCATTTGCGCGAGCGTGGCTTCGATGTGGCCACGGTGTCGGTCAACACCGGCGGACTTGATGCGGCGGAACTGAGCCGTATCGAGGCCTCTGCCCGGCGCCTCGGTGTGACTCGGCACCTGACCATCGATGCCCGCCAGGAACTGTGGGATGACTATCTGCGCTATCTGCTGTTCGGCAATGTGCTGCGCGGTCAGCTCTATCCCTTGTCGGTCTCCGCCGAGCGCGTCTGTCAGGCCAAGCGCGTCGCCCAGGCCGCCAATGAACTCGGGGCCAGCGCCATTGCTCATGGCTCTACCGGTGCCGGCAATGATCAGGTCCGTTTCGACGTGGCTTTCCGGGCGTTGTGCCCGGACAAGGAGCTGATCACGCCGATTCGCGAACTGGCCCTGTCGCGCGAGGACGAGACCCGCTGGCTGGCCGAGCGCGGCGTCGAGATTCCGGCCAAGACCACGCTGTACTCGGTCAACGAGGGCATGTGGGGCACCTCGGTCGGCGGCAAGGAAACCCACGATTCCTGGCAGCATCTGCCCGAATCGGCTTATCCCGGCGGCGCCATTGCCGGCGATCTGGCCCCACAGACCATCGAGTTGGGATTCGAGCGCGGCGAGCCGGTGACGCTGAACGGCGAGCGTCTGGGTGCGGTCGCCATCGTCGAGGCGCTGAACGCCCTGGGTGAGAAATACGGCATCGGCCGCGGCATCCACCTCGGCGATACCATCCTCGGCATCAAGGGCCGGGTCGGCTTCTCGGCGCCGGCGGCGCATCTGTTGATCCAGGCCCATCGCGAGCTTGAGAAACTGGTGCTCAGCGGCAAGCAGCTGTTCTGGAAGGAGTCACTGGGCAATCTCTACGGCAGTCTGCTGCACGAGGGCCATTATTTCGATCCACTGGGGCGCGATCTGGAAGCCTTCCTGGCGTCCTCGCAGACGTCGGTCAGCGGCGATGTACGCCTGACGCTCTACCCGCGCGTGGCCCAGGTCGAAGGCGTACGCTCCAGCCACAGCCTGATGCAATCCAGGGTGGCCAGTTACGGTGAAGGCGCCAAGGCCTGGACCGGCGAAGAAGCCCGCGGTTATTGCAAGCTGTTTGGAGTGGCTCAGCAGGTGGCGTTGGCGGCTCGCGCTGAAATGCAGGAAAAAGGAAAAGGGGAAAAGGAAAATGGGTAGAGCCATTCTGGCACCCCGGACCTTCGAGAGCGTCATTGCGAGGTCCGCGCAGCGGGCCGCGGCAATCCAGCACTCGGGCGCAGATCAAGGCTCTGGATTGCTTCGTCGCTGCGCTCCTCGCAATGACGCATCTGTGGGCACGCGGCAGTCCCGACGATGTCACGTAGGTCGCTGCGCGCCCAACCTGACCTACGACATGCGCCGCCCCAGCCTCGCCGCGCGCCGCTCTTCCTTTTTCCTTTTTCCCTTTTCCTTTTTCCTCCCGAAGACCTTGCGATGTCACGTAGGTCGCTGCGCGCCCAACCTGACCTACGACACCCGCCGCCCCAGCCTCGCCGCGCGCCGCTCTTCCCTTTTCCTTTTTCCTTTTCCCCTTTTCCAGGATTCATCCCCATGCGCCTGACCGTCGACAAAATCGCCAGCGTCACCCGGAATCTCAATCTGCAGCGCACCTTGACGCTGGGCGAGGACATTCTGGTGGAGGAGGGGTCGGCCATCGCCGTGCGTGTGCATGGCGAAAAGCGCACCTACAACCAGCTGGAAGACACCCATGGTCGCTGGATGACGCTGCACGATGGCGATCTGGTGGTCGGCGCGCTGGGCAGGCGCAACGCGCTGCATGGTTATGAAGGGGTGATGCCCAAGGCGGTCAAGGTGGGCGACACACTGAACATGCTCAACATCGGCGGCGTCATCGGCGAATGCGTGTCCTACAACCCCGAGGTGGGCAAGCCCTTCCAGCTGGAAGTGCTGGGTCAGGTGCTGATCTTTCCCGAATTCCAGTCGCGTCAGGGCATACCGGCACACATCCGCCACAACGCGCTGCAGGGCGTGCCGGCCGCACCCAGGGTGCCGATCATCTTCATCCTCGGTACCTGCATGAACTCCGGCAAGACCCTGGCCGGATCGGCGATGGTGCGTGCTCTGCACCAGGCCGGCTACAAGGTGGGTGGCGCCAAGCTGACCGGCATTTCGCTGATGCGCGATACGCTGCATCTGTACGACCACGGTGCCGACGTGATTGCTGATTTCACCGATGCTGGCGTGGTCTGCTCCAGTCCGGAGAACGCCGGTGAGACCGCACACAAGGTGCTGAGCGAAATCGCGGCCAAAGGCGTGGATGTCATCGTCGCGGAAACCGGCGACGGCGTCATGGGCGAATACGGCGTGCAGGCGATCCTGGCCGACGAAGCGCTGCGCGCCCAATGCGCTTGTTTCGTGTTCTGCGCCAACGATCCGGTCGGCGTAGCCGGCGGTGTCGAATATCTGCGCGAGAGCTTTGGCATCGATGTCGATGTGGTCGCCGGCCCCGCCACCGACAATGCCGTCGGCACCCGCTTCGTCGAGCGTCTGGGCATTCCCGCCCGCAACGCCCGAGTCGATCCCAAATCGCTGGGCGAACTGGCGCTGGATCTGGTGCAGAAGTTCAAGGCGCGATGACTCGGGGCACGGGACTCGGGACTCGGGACACGGGACACGGGACACGGGGCACGGGGCACGGGGCACGGGGCACGGGATTTCGTTCCTTCCCCCCGCGGGCAGGGAGAGCAGGTTGAGTCAGTGCAATCAAGAAGTAGGTCACGTTGGCCCGGAGGGCCTACGTGACGGCAGGTTGAATCACGTAGGCCGCTTCGCGAACAACGTGACCTACACGCAGGATCGAGGATGTGCGCCATGTCTGGTCAGATTGGCGCAGCTGCGCGGCGTTGGGTTGACAAGACGTAGGACCTGAGCCACCGACCCATCAATCGGAAGACGAGGCCCCCATGGATGTCGTGATTCTCGGTGCATCAGGCTATGGCGGTGGCGAGTTGCTGCGGCTGCTGGCCAGTCACCCGCGCCTGCGCAGCGTGAGCTGCATCTCGCGCCAGCACGTCGGCAAGTCCATCGGCGCCGTGCATCCCAATCTGCGCGGCATCGTGACCGGCGAATTTGTCGCCGCACCGGACTGGGCAGCACTGGCGCAAAGCGACTGCCCGGTGCTGTTCGCGGCCATGCCGCACGGCGAGTTTGCACGGCAACTGCTGCAGCTGGAACAGCAGTGGCTTGAGCACGGTCTGGAGCGGAAGCTCACCGTGATCGATCTGTCTGGTGATTTCCGCCTTGCCGATGCGCCTAGTTTCAGCCGCAGCTACGGCGGCGAGCATCCGTGCCCGGAGCGCCTGGCCGACTTCGTCTATGGACTCAGCGAATGGCGCCGTGTTGAGCTCGCTGGCGCCCGCCGTATCGCCAATCCCGGCTGTTTCGCCACGGCGATCCAGCTCGGATTGCTACCCCTGGCCGACCTCGGCGCGCAGGCTCCGGCCTGGGTGGCGGTGTCCGCCATCACCGGTTCATCGGGCTCTGGCGCGAGTCCCAGCGAGACCACTCACCATCCCACCCGAGCCAACGACTTCCGCGCCTACAAAATGCTGGCCCACCAGCACGAAGGTGAGATACGGCGCACGCTGGCAGAGCAGGGCACGGCTCTGGACTTTGCTTTTGTGCCGCATTCGGCACCGCTGGTGCGCGGCATCTTCGCCACGCTGACTTTTCAGGCGCCTGACCTTTCCGGCGCCGAGCTGCGGGCGGCCTTCGAACAGCGCTATCAAGACCGCCGCTTCATCCGCCTGCTCGAAGGCACGCCACGCATCGCGGCAGTCGCCGGCAGCAACTTCGCCGACATCGCCGTGAGCGTCTCGGGCGGCAATGCCTGTGTGCTGGTGGCCATCGACAATCTGGTTAAAGGGATGGCCGGACAGGCCATCCAGAATCTTAATCTTGCGCATTGCTGGCACGAGGACGCAGGGCTGCTGCAGGTGCCGGCTTATCCCGCCTGATTCGGATTTCGACGGAGCGTTTCGGCGCCCCTGTGGCCCTTCACGCCTGTATCGAATTCAAAATTCAGCCCTGAGGATGGTGTCTTTCCGACTTGTGACGGGCGCTCCACGCGGTTTGGACGTATGCTTGACGTTCCAGTGACGTTCAGTTTTGGAGAGGGTGAATGCGTCTAGTGACGATGGGCAGCAAGCTCTGCTGTCTGGTGATGGCTACACTGTGGATGGGATTGTCAGGCGGCGCATACGCTGCGGCTGATCCTGATTTCGTTCCCAATAATGCGCTGGGTTCAGACCCGAGTCTGGACTACAGCAGCCTGCTCAAGTTCGGTCCCTGGGATGACCGCAACTACCAGTTGAGCGCCCAGGATGTCGCCATCCTGCCGTCCAACGATCGCTATGTTCCCGGTGTTCCCGCCTTCTTCAAAGTGCTCAAACGCAAGCAGGCGATCCTTGAGGGCTTCCCGATCGAAGAAGATCTGTATCCGCGTGAGCTGGACAAGGAATTCCAGATCTACTACGGCGGACTGATCCAGGGCGGCGTGCATCACGTCACCAAGCGCGGCCAGGCGAATGGCCACGATCCGAACAATCCGCCGCCGTTCCAGCGTCTGGCCACCGATCCACTGGTGCGCGCTGCACCGGTGCTGACCGAAGGACCATTTGACGGCACGCTCAGCAACAACGAGACCACCGTCGAGTATCACCCGACCAACCCCAATATCCTGATCGCGGGTTCGAACGGCTCCGGCGGTCAGCGCATGTCCTTCTCCAGCGATGGTGGTGCGACCTGGGGCAACTCCGGTGCGCTCGGTGGCACCTGCTGCGATCCGGCCATCGAATTCACCTCGAATGGCGCCATCGCATTCGCCGCGACTCTCGGCCAATCCGCGAGCGGCTGCGGATTCAGCCTCTGCGCCAGCACCTACTGGTCCTTCAACAACGGCCAGACCTGGCAGGGACCGGTGCATACCTCCACCGCCAGCTCCGACAAGGAGTGGATCCATGTTGACAAGTCGCCGACCTCGCCCTTCAGGGATCGCGTCTACCTGACCTGGCACCAGAGCAACGTCATGCAGTTCGCCCGTTCGACCGCATTGCCGGTCAACGGCGGCTCGGGCCTGACCTTTGCACCCACGATCAACTTCAGCGCTGATGAGCGCGGCATCGGCAGCGATATCGCCACCGACAGCGCCGGCCGTATCTACTATGTCTATCCCAGCACCACCGGTGGTTCGGCAGAAGTCTGGTTGCTGCGATCGGACGACGGTGGCGCCACCTTTCTCGATCTGAATGGTGCGGCAGCGGGTCAGGGCAAGATGGTCTACGATCTGCACGGACGCTTTGATTTCGCCATCCCGGCGATGGAGACGCGCCGCGTCTTCATCTACACCGTCGTCGACGTGGATCGCAGCGGCGGCCCACGCAATGGTCGCGTCTATGTGGCCTTCACCGACGAGAACGCCGCCGCCGGTAGCCCCGGCAACGGAACCGGCACCGCTGCTGCCAGTCATGGCTGGATCCAGGTTGTGTATTCCGACGATCAGGGTGCGACCTGGACCACGGCAACGACGCCGCACTCGACCGCCGATCAGACGACTGTGGATCGCTTCCAGCCGTGGATGAAGGTCGACGGCATCGGCAATGTCCACATCGGCTGGCAGGACACCCGCAATTCGGGCGCGGGTCTGCGCAACAAGGCTGACTGGTACTACGCCGTGTCCACTGACGGTGGCGCCACCTGGATTGAAGAGACCCGTGTGTCCTCGGTGACTTCCCAGAACATCAACAACGGCCAGGAGTGGGGTGATTACAACGGTCTGGCGGTGTCGCCGGATGACTCCCGAGTCACCATGACCTGGACCGACAATCGCATTGTCACGCCACCCTCGACCACTTCGCAGCGTTCCTTTGCCGGTACCGTCGAGAACGTGGTCTCGGGTCCGAGTTACCAGATGGGTACAGCCGTGACTTCGCTGGAGGTTTGTCTGGGCAACCCGCTGCCGCCGGTTGACGTGCAGCTGAGCTCGCTGCAGGGCTTTTCCGGCTCGGTGACGCTGAGCACGCCGGGGCTGAATGGCGCCGTGTTCTCCAATTCCAGCTTCAGCCCGAATCCGGTGACTCCGACCGCCGGTGGCGTGACCTCGCAGCTGAGCCTGACGCTGGATGGGGGCGCGGCTTCCGGTACCTATCCGGTAGCCATCCAGGCCACCAATGGCGGTGGCACGCCGATCGTGCGCAACGACAGTTTCAACGTCAGCGTGTCCAATGGCGCGCCGGCGGCATCCACACTTACAGTTCCCACCAACAACGCGACCAATGTCGCGGCCAATGTGACCTTCACGTGGGATGCGGTTGCCGGAGCGCTGGACTACACGGTGCAGGTGGCTACCGATGCGGCTTTTGCCAACATCGTGCGCACCGCAACCATCACCGGTACGACCTGGGCTGCGAGCCCGGTTCTGGATACCAGCACCACGTACTTCTGGCGCGTGTTCGCCCGCAACTCCTGCTCCACGGCAGCCGAGCTGTTTGCGGATGGCTTCGAAGACACGACACCTGCCGGCGGTCTGGGCACGGTCTCGGCAACGGGCACCTTCACCACCGCCGCCGCACCGGGTGACTGCCCGGCTGGCCCGGCACCGACCATCGTGCTGAGCGAGGACTTCGAAGGCGCAGCCACCGGTTGGGTGCAGCAGGCGGGTGGCGTGGGTACCAATACCTGGGC
>JALHRS010000059.1 GCA_022841325.1 Lysobacterales bacterium
TCGTCAGCTATTACGACTACTACCAGCCTGAAGCCTATGTGCCGTCCAGCGATACCTATATCGAGAAGGACGCCAGCATCAATGAACACATCGAACAGATGCGACTGTCGGCCACCAAGGCCTTGCTGGAGCGCAAGGATGCCCTGATCGTGGCCACGGTCTCGGCGATCTATGGCCTCGGCGACCCCGACCAGTACTTCAACATGGTGCTGCACCTGGTGCGCGGAGATCGCATCCCTGACCGCGAGATCATCCGCCGACTGACCGAATTGCAGTACAAGCGCGGTGATTACGAGTTGCGCCGCGGTACCTATCGGGTGCGTGGTGAGATCATCGACGTACATCCGGCCGAAAGCGATGGCGAGGCGCTGCGCATCGAGCTGTTCGACGGTGAGATCGAGAATCTGGCCCTGTTCGACCCGCTCACCGGCGAGATCATCCGGCGCCTGCCGCGCTTCACCATCTATCCCAAGTCGCATTACGTGACTTCGCGCCGCAATGTGCTCGACGCCATCACCACGATCAAGGATGAGCTGGCCGAAAGGCTGGAAGTGCTCTACGCCGAGAACAAGCTGCTGGAGGCGCAGCGGCTGAAGCAGCGCACCCAGTTCGATCTGGAGATGATGGCCGAGATCGGTTTCTGTCAGGGCATCGAGAACTACTCGCGACATCTGACCGGGCGTGGCGAGGGTGAAGCGCCACCGACGCTGTTCGACTATCTGCCGCCCGATGCGCTGCTGGTCGTCGACGAGAGTCACGTGACCATTCCCCAGCTCGGCGCCATGTACAAGGGCGATCGCTCGCGCAAGGAAACCCTGGTCAGCTTCGGTTTCCGACTGCCTTCGGCGCTGGACAACCGGCCGCTGCGCTTCGAGGAATGGGAGCGCCGCGCGCCGCGCACCATCTTCGTGTCGGCCACGCCCGGTCCCTATGAGCTGCGTCTGACCGATGGCGCGGTGGTCGAACAGCTGGTACGGCCCACCGGCCTGATCGATCCGCCCACCGAGATCCGGCCGGTGGCCACCCAGGTCGACGATCTGCTGTCGGAGATCACCTTGCGCACCGCCATGGGCGATCGCGTGCTGGTGACCACGCTGACCAAGCGCATGGCCGAGAACCTCACCGAATACCTGACCGAACATGGGGTCAAGGTGCGCTATCTGCATTCCGACATCGAAACGGTGGAGCGGGTCGAGATCATCCGCGATCTGCGCCTGGGCAAGTTCGATGTGCTGGTCGGCATCAACCTGCTGCGCGAAGGTCTGGACATGCCCGAAGTCTCGCTGGTGGCGATCCTGGATGCCGACAAGGAGGGCTTCCTGCGCTCGACCGGCTCGCTGATCCAGACCATCGGCCGGGCCGCCCGCAATCTGCGCGGCAAGGCCATCCTCTATGCCGATCGGATCACCGATTCCATGCGCCGCGCCATCGACGAGACCGACCGCCGCCGCGAGAAGCAGATCGAATACAACCTCGCCCACGGCATCACCCCGCGCGGCATCACCAAGTCCGTCACCGATGTCATGGAGGGTGCCCGCGACACGCCAGCCGAGGACAAGGCAACGACGGTCAGTGCCGGTGGCCGCGGCCGCAAGCGCGCCATCGGCGTCGCCGAGCCACGCATCGATTACGCCGCGATGTCACCCGAGCAGCTGGGATCGAAGCTGAAGAAACTCGAGGAACAGATGTTCCAGCACGCCCAGAACCTGGAATTCGAAGAAGCCGCCCGGGTCCGCGACGAGATCAAGAAGATCAAGGCGCAGGGCTTGCTGGCGTAGACGCGACGATCTCGTCCTGAGGCCGGTTGTGGCCAGAAGCCGGACGCAAAGGACGCGAAGGAAAAGCAGAGAGAACGCGAAGAAGAGCGTCTGGATCTTCAAGCTGCTCTGGAGAGACCGTCATCGAGTGCTGTTTGAATTGGAATGGCACTGCCCACAGCCCGTGAACGGTCTCGCTGGATCGGTGCGGCTTTGAGGAGGGACGCGCGCCTGCGCGGCCGCTCTTGATTTCCCTTCGAGGCAAGGCGGCGCCGTCCGGGGGCGCGCGGACCCGGCCTGCTTCATCGCTCCGAAGTGATGCGACAAGCGCCGGGGAGCCGCTGCGCGGCACCCTCGGCCTATGCCCGATTCTTGATCAATCCCTTCGACGACACGTCTCGCGGCTAGCAGATGCGCTCGATCGTCACCAGGGTCAGATCGTCCTGCTGGCGTGCCGAGCTGACAAATTCGCGGATGGTGGAGTGCAGTCGGCGTGCTGCATCGGTGGCACCCGAGGCTTCGCTCAGCACTTCGATGACCCGGGCATGCCCGAGTTTCTGGCCCGCCGGATTCTGCGCTTCCTCGACCTTGTCGGTGCTGACCATGAGCACTTCGCCAGCGGCCATGTGACGAGCCAGCAGACCTATCGCCGGCTCGGCCTCCCGTCCCAGGGCACGACCGGATTCGATGCCGAGGTCAACCACCTTGCCGCCCACGAGTTTCACCAGGCCCGGTGGGTGTCCGGCACAGCCCAGTTCGACAATGTGCCGTCTGGAATCAATCAGGACGGCGCTCGCCGTGACCGACAGGCCCGGCTCGATGACCCGTCGCAGCGCCCGGTTCATGCGCCGCAGGATTTCTTCGGCGGAGCCGCAATGCGGAATGATCTCGAACAGCAGGCCGCTGACGAAGGCCATGTAAATACCGGCGGCCACACCCTTGCCGCTGACTTCGCCCATGACCACGGCCTGGCGTCCGTCATTGGCGACCGCCCAGTGGATGAAGTCGCCGCCCACGCCCAGCGCCGGCACGATCAGTTGGCCGATGTCGTAGTCCTCGAACTGCGGCGGTGGATCCGAGACCATGCGTCGCTGCGCGATGCGCGCCATCAGCAACTGCGGCTCCATCTGCACGCCGCCATGCTGGGTGGTGCGCAGCAGATGCGGATCGCGGCTCTCCGGTGCCGGCGCCGTGGCATCTTCTGCGGGATCGATGATCACCCGCAGTTGCAGATGCCCCAGACGCAACTGGTCGCCGTCCGACAGTCGATAGGGTCTTTGATCCAGCGGCTTGCCATTGACGAAGGTGCCGTTGGCGCTGCCCAGATCCAGCACGTCGACTTCGGTATCGACGATCGCGAACTGGGCGTGGCGTCTGGATACGGTGGGGTGATCGAACAGCAGATTCACCGCAGGATCGCGGCCGCAGACATCGCCATCGGCCACATCAAATGACTGCCCCGCTCCCAGAGCGTCGGTGAATTGCAGACGGACACGGACCGGGCTCATCGGCATGGATGTGGGATGTGAAGATAAGTAACAGACTATCGCATTTGAACCCGGCTTGTGACGCAGTTGCGGGCTATGCCAGCGTATTCAGATCGGTGTCGCGCGGGCCGAAAGCTGACGCCGCAATTGCTGCCAGGACAGGGCGCTGCGGATCAGCAACACCAGCAGCCCGAATACCGTCAGCACCGAGGCGACCGCAAAGGCAGCCTGAAAATTGTATTCGTTGTAGAGGTTCTCGACTTGCAGGGGCAGGGTCGTGGTCCGGCCGAGGATGTGGCCCGAAACCACCGAGACCGCGCCGAATTCGCCCATGGCCCGGGCGCTGCACAGCAGCACACCCGACAGCAGGCTGGCGCGGATCGAGGGCAGCGTGACCCTGAGGAAAGTGCTCCAGGGGCTGGCGCCGAGGGTGTAGGCCGCTTCCTCACGATCGACCGCCTGCGCTTCCAGATGATGCAGCACCTGTTTGGCGACAAAGGGCACGCAGATGAACAGGGTGGCCAGCAACATGCCGGGCAGGGCGAAGATCACCTGCATTCCGTGGGCGATCAGCCAGCCGCCGAGCGGGCTGAACTTGCCGTAGAGCATGATCAGTGCCAGACCGACCACCACGGGAGAAATGGCAAAGGGCAGATCGATGAATGTGAGCAGCAGTCCACGACCGCGGAAGCGGAAACGCGCCAGCGCCCAGGCGGCGGCCACCCCGAAGACCGTGCTCAGCGGCACCGTCAGCAGGGTCAGCCAGAGTGTGAGCTTGATCGCTGCGCGTGCCTCCGGATCTGCCAGCGCCTGCCAGTAGGCTGACCAGCCCAGACTGAAAGCCTGCACGAAGACCACCAGCAAGGGCAGTCCTAGCAGCAGCAACAGGATGATGAGCGTCAATCCGATCAGCGCGGCTCGCAGCCATGGCGCTTCGCTCTGGGCACCGGCGGCATGGGTGTCAGCCATGGGTGGCACCCCCGCTATAGCGGCGTTGCAGCGCATTGATGGCCATCAACAGCAGCAGGGAGGTCAGCAACATCATCAGGGCCAGCGCGTTGGCGCCAGCGAAATCGAACTGCTCCAGCCGCACCACGATCAGCAGCGGCACGATTTCAGACACCATCGGCATGTTGCCAGCGATGAAGATCACCGATCCGTACTCGCCGATGGCGCGGGCGAAAGCCAGCGCCATGCCGGTGATGCTGGCGGGCAGCACCGCCGGCAGCAGCACCCGCCAGAAGACGGTCCAGCGGCCGGCGCCCAGCGAGATGGCGGCTTCCTCGCGCTCGATCGGCAGATCGCGCATCACCGGTTGCACCGTGCGCACGACAAAGGGCAAGCCGACGAAGATCAGTGCCAGCAGAATGCCGGCGGGGTTGAAAGCGATCTGGATTCCGACCTGCGCCAGCCACTGGCCAATCCAGCCGCTGGGCGCATACACGGTAGCCAGGGCAATGCCGGCGACTGCGGTGGGCAGGGCAAAGGGCAAGTCGATGGCGGCGTCGAGCAGGGCTCTTCCTGGAAAGCGATAGCGCACCAGTACCCAGGCGATCAGCAGGCCCAGCAGCCAGTTGATGGCTGCAGCCAGCAGCGCCAGGCCGAAGCTCAGTCTGAACGCTGTCAGTGTGCGTGGATCGCTGGCCAGGCTCCAGAACTTGTCGGCGGGGATGTCCATGGCTGACAGCAGCAGGGCCGCCAGCGGCAGCAGCACCACCAGCCCGAGGTAGCTCAGGGTGATCCCCAGCGACAGCCCGAATCCCGGGATGACCCGGCGGGAGGACAGCGGCGGCAACGAAGCGCTCAGGGTCTCCATCGGGCGTCAGTGCTCGGCCTGCGCCTGGTCGAAACTGGCGCCATCGGCGAAGTGGAGGACCTCAGCCTGCGCCCAGCTGCCGAAGACCTGTTCCACCGTGAACAGCTGCATGGCCGGCAGCGCCGGTGCGGCAGCGGCGGCCTTGGCGTCCCGCGGTCGGAAGTGATGGCGCGCTGCCAGTGACTGGCCCTCCATCGAATAATGAAACTGCAGATAGGCTTGTGCCAGATCGCGGCTGCCATGGGCATCGGCCACGCTGTCCACCAGCGCAATGCTGGGTGTGGCCAGTATCGACCAGCGTGGATGGACCAGCTGGTACTGGCCCTGGCCCAACCGATCCAGGCTCAGCAGGGCTTCGCTCTCCCAGGTCAGCAGCACATCGCCGATGCCACGTTGCACGAAGGTGGTGGTGGCGCCGCGGGCGCTGCTGTCCCAGACCGGTACGTTGTGAACGATCCGGCGCATCAGTGCGGCGATGTCGGCATCGCTGGTGCCTTCCTGGTGCAGTGCGCCCCAGATGGCCAGATAGACCCAGCGGGCGCCGCCGGAGCTCTTGGGGCTGGCGCTGATGACGGCGACGTCCGGGCGGGCCAGATCGGACCACTCGTGGATGCGCTTGGGATTGCCGGAGCGCACCAGCATGACGATGGTTGAGGTGTAGGGCGCGCTGGCCTGCGGCAGGCGCTGTGCCCAGTCGGTGGCCAGCAGTCCGCGCCTGGCCAGTTGATCAATATCGCCAGGCAGGGCCAGACTGACGACATCGGCGTCCAGACCGGCGATGACCGAGCGTGCCTGCTTGCCGGAGCCGCCGTGCGACATCTGGATCTGCGGTGACGCCTGTCCCTGCGCCTGCCAGTAACTGACAAAGGCCGCGTTGAAATCGCGATAGAACTCGCGGGTGCTGTCGAAGGACGCATTCAGCAGGGTCCCGGCGGTCAGCGGCCCGCCCAGGCCCAGTGCCAGTGCCAGAATGATCGTTCGCAGCATGGATGATCCGGGGCTCAGAGACGCAACCAGGATCGGGGCAGCGGGAGCTCCATGGCGGCCAGTGCCTCGCTCAGATCGGCGTAGGCAGCACTCGTCGAAAGCCCCTGGCTGAGCGCTTCCGTGCGGGTCAGCAGCAGCTGCCCCTGTTGCGGCTGCTGCAGCCACTGCTGGCGTGTCGCATCGAGTTCGCCCTGTATCGCGACCGTGCTGGCCGGCAAGGCGCGGATCAGCAGCTGGGCCGCACCCACGGCAGTCTCGTCGGCGATCGCCGTCTGCGCCAGACTGGCCAGTCGCTGTACCAGTGTCATGGCGGTGGGCGCGTCCTGTGGCTGCGGCGATTGCCAGCGCCAGCGGGCGGCCGTGGCTGCGCTCAGCGGCCAGCCTGTCTTCAGGTCGCGCGGTGGCAGCAACAGCGCCCCGAGATTGCCGCTCGCGAGCAGTGACTGCCAGTCATCGCCAGCCTCGGATCTGAGGTCGATGAGCAGATCGAAGGCCTCGCCCTGCAACAGCTCGCTGGCCACCTCCAGCGCGCCACGATGGGCGTCGCCAGTCTCGCAAATTCGCAGATCACCCGCGTATTGCTGTCTGTAGCCATCCAGACGGGCGTTGCTGGCGCCCGAGCGCCCAAGTTCACCGACGATCGTCACCAGTGCATCGGCGTCTTCGCCATAGGCGAGGGCGCGATCCAGCAAGGCAAGGCTGTGCGCGCCGGCGTCGGCAAGCAGCATGATCCGCAGCTGCGCCTGAGCGATCCAATGCACGCGCCTGGCCTCGACGCGCCAGCGACTGCCGATCGCGAAGGCGGTCTCGCTGCCGTGCTGCTCCACCTCGATCAGGGCGTCATTGCGGGTGTCGCCATCCGGGCAGTTGCCGAACAGGCGCACGCGGATGCGTTCGCTGGCGCCGAGAAACTCGCTGCCTTCGACCGCGCCGATGCCGAGCGAGATCGAACCTTGGGCCAGCGCCGAAGTCAGCTCCCGCAATTGCAGATCCTCGGGACGCATCAAGGCCAGCGCGCCGGGCGCGCATGCCTGTCCGTCAAACACTTGCGCTGCGGGGAGTCGCGATGCCGGCATCAGATTGGCGCGCCCCAGAAAGCGCGCCACGAATTCGCTTTGCGGCGTCAGATACAGTTGCCGTGCCGTTCCCTGTTCCAGTACCCGGCCGCGATGCATCACCAGCATGCGATCGGCAAGCGCCAGCGCTTCTTCCTGATCGTGGGTGACGAAGACTGCCGTGGTTCCCAGGCGCTTCAGCAGTTCCCGCAGACTGTTGCGCAGTTCACCGCGTATGCGCGCATCCAGGGCCCCGAAAGGTTCGTCCAGCAGTAACAGTCTGGGCTGGTGGGCCAGTGCCCGCGCCAGCGCCGCACGTTGGCGCTGGCCGCCGGAAAGCTGCGCCGGCATTCGCGCCGACAGCCCGTCGAGGCCGACCATGGCCAGCAGTTCGCGGCGCCGGGCCTCACGTTGCTCGCGGGATACGCCGCGCACGCGCAGCGCGAACTCGACATTGTCAGCCACGCTCATCTGTTCGAACAGCGCATAGCTCTGGAACACGAAACCCATGTCGCGGGCCTGCGGCTGCAGTCGGGTGACATCGACGCCATCGACCAGGATCTGTCCGCTGTCGGCAGCGGTCAGCCCGCCGATCATGCGCAGCAGGGTGCTCTTGCCGCTGCCACTGGGGCCGAGCAGCACCAGCAGCTCGCCCCGGGAAATGGACAGATCGACCTGGCGGACCACGGCCCGGCCTTCATAGGTCTTGGACAATCCACGAACTTCGACTGCCATATTGCGCCTTTGCGGACGTCCATACGTCTGTAGGGCGGATTCTGAAGGGCGCCGGGGAGCCTGTCAGATGCCGCGTCAGCATAACGATATGTCAGCAAGGCCCCGCCGCAACGCGCGCCGGACGCCAAAAAAGAAATATTTCGATTGCGGCGCCGGGCATCTTGGCGCCTGCAAAACACGCTGATATACTCTCGGGCTCTCTTGGGCGCATAGCTCAGCGGTAGAGCACTACCTTGACATGGTAGGGGTCACAGGTTCGATCCCTGTTGCGCCCACCAAGAGCCGGACAAATCGTGAGGTGGCACATGAGCACTCGAACTGCGGTGAACAACTGACTAGCTGAGCAGCCTCATTGCGACAATCCAGGGCGCTCGGCGCCTTTTTTTGTGTCTTTCGATCGCCGTTGACGCACCAATTGCCCAGTGACGGCAAGACCGGATCGCACACTTCCCGATTGCAATCCGACCGCATCCAGGTCGGAGTTCGCCAGGACAAGAACATGGTCAACGTACAACTACCCGATGGTTCCATCCGCTCCTTCGATGCTCCGCTGTCGATTTCCGACGTGGCGATGAGCATCGGTCCGGGTCTCGCCAAGGCGGCACTGGCCGGCAAGGTCGACGGCAGGCTGGTCGACACCAGCTTTCGCATCGAGCACGACAGCAAGCTGGAAATCGTCACCGACAAGCATCCCGATGCGCTGGAGATCGTGCGCCATTCCACGGCTCATCTGCTGGCCCAGGCCACGCAACGGCTGTTTCCCGGCGCGCAGGTGACGATCGGCCCGGTGGTCGACAACGGCTTTTATTACGACTTCGCCTATGAGCGTGCGTTCACGCCCGACGATCTGGCGGCGATCGAGGCTGAGATGAGCAAGATCGTGGCCGAGGCGCTGCCGGTGCAGCGCAGCATCATGGCCAAGCACGATGCCATCGAGTTCTTCAAGGCCAAGGGCGAGCTGTTCAAGGCCGAGATCATCGACGACATCATCCCGCCGGGCGAGGACATCTCGCTGTACGGGCAGGGCGAGTGGGTCGATCTGTGCCGTGGACCGCACGTACCGAACACGGCCAGGCTCGGGTCCTTCAAGCTGATGAAGGTCGCTGGCGCCTACTGGCGCGGCGACTCCAGGAACCAGCAGCTGCAGCGCATCTACGGCACGGCCTGGCTCAACAAGAAGGATCTGGCGGCCTATCTGACGCAGCTGGAAGAGGCCGAAAAGCGCGATCACCGCAAGATCGGCAAGCAGCTGGACCTGTTCCACATGCAGGAGGAGGCGCCGGGTCTGGTGTTCTGGCACCCCAAGGGCTGGGCGATCTGGCAGGTCATCGAGCAGTACATGCGTCGTGTCTACCGCGCTTCCGGCTATCAGGAAGTGCGCGGTCCGCAGATTCTGGACGTGTCGCTGTGGAAGCGCTCCGGTCACTGGGACAACTACGCCGACAACATGTTCTTCACCGAGTCGGAGAAGCGCACCTACGCCGTCAAGCCGATGAACTGCCCGGGGCATGTGCAGATCTTCAACCACGGACTGCACAGCTATCGCGATCTGCCCATCCGCTATGGCGAATTCGGTTCCTGTCACCGCAACGAACCGTCAGGGGCGCTGCACGGCATCCTGCGCGTGCGTGGTTTCACCCAGGATGATGGCCACGTGTTCTGCACGGAGGGCCAGATCGAGTCGGAAGTGTCGGCATTCCACCAGCAGGCGCTGAAGGTCTACCAGGATTTCGGCTTTGGCGAGGTGCAGATCAAGATTGCGCTGCGCCCGGAAAAGCGCCTGGGCGATGACGCCACCTGGGATCGCGCCGAGGACGCACTGCGTCATGCGCTGGCCAAGGCCGGTGTCGAATGGGAAGAACTGCCGGGCGAGGGTGCTTTCTACGGCCCCAAGATCGAGTACCACCTCAAGGATGCCATCGGTCGCACCTGGCAGCTGGGTACGATGCAGGTCGATTTCATGATGGCCGGACGTCTGGGTGCCGAGTACGTCGACGAGCACAGTCAGCGCCAGCACCCGGTCATGTTGCACCGCGCCATCGTCGGTTCGATGGAGCGATTCATCGGAATTTTGATCGAAAATCACGCCGGCGCCTTGCCGGTCTGGCTGGCGCCAACGCAGGCCGTGGTGATGGGAATTACCGATGCGCAGGGCGAATATGTCGCAGAAGTGGCCAAAACCCTTGAAAATCAAGACTTCCGGGTCGTTTCGGACTTGAGGAACGAGAAGGTCGGCTATAAAATCCGCGAGCACACGCTGCAGAAGACGCCGTACCTGCTCGTAGCCGGTGAGCGCGAGAAGGAATCTGGCAGCGTATCTGTCCGTCGTCGCACCGGGGAGGATCTGGGCGTGATGACGGTTGCCGAATTTGCCGAACACCTGCGGGCTGAGGTGTCGTCGCTCGGTCAGTAACGGTGCCGGTGCCGTAGTCACCGGCTTGCATCAAAAGGAGTCGCCGCCATAGCTGTCCTGGACAAATCCACCCGAAAGAACGAAGACATCCGAGTACCGCAGATTCGCGTGATCGGCGCTGATGGTGAACAGATCGGCATCCTGTCGCGCAATGAGGCCTTGGCCATGGCGCAGGATGTTGGACTGGATCTGGTCGAGATCCAGCCCAATGCCGAGCCACCGGTCTGCCGCATCATGGACTACGGTAAGTTCAAGTTCGAACTGCAGAAGAAGGCCAATCAGGCCAAGAAGAAGCAGAAGCAGGTCGAAATCAAGGAGATGAAGTTTCGTCCGGGTACCGACGACGGCGATTTCAACGTCAAGATGCGCGCCATCCGCCGCTTCCTGGAAGAGGGCGATCGGGTCAAGATCAACCTGCGCTTCCGCGGGCGCGAGCTGGCGCACATCAACCTCGGCGATGCCATGCTGAACCGCATTGAAGCCGAGCTGAAGGAAGAAGCAGCGATCGAACAGCGATCGCGCGTGGAAGGGCGGGTCATGAGTATGATGATCGCCCCCAAGAAGAAACCGCAGGCCTGATCGCCTGCTCTACGGCGACGGGTTATCGTCGCCGGTTGGACCTGCCAGGAATGGCGGGAGACTCCCCCGGTCAGTGATGGTCGGGCAACACCGGGCAACCGGATTTCGAAGTCAATCGGGTACGGATCAGGAAAGCACTCCGCAAGGGGTCACCCGCTGGCTCAACCAAGTGAGTGAAAGGAACAGCAATGCCTAAGATGAAGACCAACCGGGCGGCGGCCAAGCGCTTCCGCAAGACCGGCTCGGGCAAGTTCAAGTGTGGTCATGCTTTCAAGAGCCACATTCTGACCAAGAAGTCCACCAAGCGTAAGCGCGGCCTGCGCGCTCCGAATCACGTGCGTGCCGAAGATGCAGGTCGCGTCGCACGCATGCTGCCGTACGCATAAGGGAGGATTTCGACAATGGCACGAGTCAAACGTGGTGTAACGGCGCGTCGGCGCCACAAGAAGCTCCTGAATCGCGCGAAGGGCTATTACAACGCCCGCCGCAAGGTTTATCGCGTCGCCAAACAGGCGGTCACGAAGGCCCTGCAGTACGCCTACATCGGTCGCAAGCTGAAGAAGCGTGATTATCGTTCGCTGTGGATCGTGCGTATCAACGCCGCTGCGCGCGAATGCGGTCTGAGCTACAGCCGCTTCATCAACGGCCTGAGCAAGGCCGGCATCAAGATCGACCGCAAGGTACTGGCCGATCTCGCCGTGCACGATATGGTCGCTTTCAAGGCCGTCGCCGATCAGGCCAAGTCCAAGCTGGTCGCAGCTTGAACCGGGTGCGCGACTGAGGTCGCGTCCATCGCCATACGTTAGTCGACCGGACGGGGAGAAGCTTGCTTTTCCCCGTTCTCGTTTCTGGGGCAGGCATGAACCTCGAACAAGTTCAAAGCGAGGCGCAGGCGCGCATCGCGGCGGTTTCCGATCTGGCGGCGCTCGATCAGTTGCGCGTCGAGTATCTGGGCAAGTCCGGCAGCGTCACCGCCATTCTCAAGTCTCTCGGTACCTTGGCGCCGGAAGAGCGCAAACAGCGCGGGGCCGAGGTCAATCGCCTGCGCGATGCGCTCAGTCAGGCCCTGAACGAGCGCAAGGCAGTGCTCGATGCCGTGGCCATGCAGGCGCGCCTGGAGCGCGAGAGCATTGATATCTCGCTGCCCGGTCGCCAGGTGGGCGTCGGCGGCATTCATCCGATCACACGCGCGCTCGATCGCATCGTCGGCATTTTCGAGCGGCTGGGATACACCGTGGCCGACGGCCCGGAGATCGAAGACGACTGGTACAACTTCGAGGCCCTGAATTTCCCGCCGGACCATCCGGCGCGGACCATGCACGACACCTTCTATTTCCCCGATGGTCGTTTGCTGCGTACCCACACTTCACCGGTACAGATCCGGGTGATGCAGAACAAGCAGCCGCCGATCCGGGTGATCATCCCCGGCAAGGTTTACCGCAGCGATTCCGATCAGACCCATTCGCCGATGTTTCATCAGGTCGAAGGCCTGGTGGTGGGCGAGGACATCAACTTTGCCGATCTCAAGGGCACGCTGCTGAACTTCGTGCGCGCCTTTTTCGAGCGCGAGCCGAAACTGCTGTTCCGTCCTTCCTATTTCCCCTTCACCGAGCCCTCGGCCGACGTGCTGATGAACTGGGAACTGCCCGATGGCAGCGAACGCTGGCTGGAGGTGCTGGGCTGCGGCATGGTGCATCCGAATGTACTGCGCAACTGCGGCATCGATCCCGAGCGCTACACCGGCTTTGCCTTTGGCCTCGGCGTGGAGCGCTTTGCCATGCTGCGTTACGGCGTGACCGATCTGCGCGCCTTCTTCGAGAACGATCTGCGTTTTCTCGATCAATTTGCCTGATGTCGTCGCGCGCGCCCGGCTGTGAGCCGCGCTGACATGTCACGTAGACCCTGCGCGGCTGCGTGACCTACCTGAAGAGACCCGAGACCCATCATGAAATTCTCCGAAAACTGGTTGCGCGATCTGGTGGATATTCCGGCCACGCGCGATGAGCTGACCCACCGGCTGACCATGTGCGGTCTGGAGGTCGAATCGGTCGAGGCCCTGGGCGCGGATCTGGCTGGCGTGCTGATCGGCGAGATCGTCGAGGCCGAACCGCATCCCAATGCCGACCGCCTGCGTGTCTGCAAGGTCGATGCCGGCCAGGCCGGGTTGCTGAACATCGTCTGTGGCGCGCCGAATGCGCGGGTCGGCCTGAAGGCGCCGGTGGCCGTGGTCGGTGCCAGCCTGCCAGGTGGCTTTCAGATCAAGGCTGCCAAGCTGCGTGGCGTCGAGTCCTTCGGCATGCTCTGTTCGGGCAAGGAGCTGGGCGTGGACAGCGATGCCTCCGGCCTGCTGGAACTGCCGGCCGATGCACCCACGGGTCAGTCCTATGCGGACTGGCTGGGTTTGCCCGATGCCATCATCGAACTCGGCCTGACGCCCAATCGCAGCGACTGCCTCGGCCTGCGCGGACTGGCCATGGAAGTCGCCGCCGAATACGGCAGCGCCACCCGGCTGGCCGAGATCGTTCCGGTCGCCGTCGGCCACGATCAGCAACTGGAAATCCGGCTCACGCCGGCCGCCGGCTGCCCGCGCTATTGCGGTCGCGTCATCAATGGCCTGAATCCGGCTGCGGCAACGCCGTCCTGGATGGTCGAGCGCCTGCGTCGATCCGGACTGCGACCGATCAGTGCGCTGGTCGACGTCACCAATTACGTCATGCTGGAACTCGGTCAGCCGCTGCACGCTTTCGATGCCGACTGCATCAAGGGTGCCATCCAGGTCCGTCGCGCACAGGCTGGCGAGAGCTGCACCCTGCTCGATGGCCGTGAGGCCACGCTGGATCCCGAATTCCTGGTCATCGCCGACGACGGCGGTGCGGTGGCACTGGCCGGCGTGATGGGCGGTTTCCATACGCGGGTCACCGACAGCACCGCCCGGGTCTTTCTCGAAAGCGCGCATTTTGCCCCGGACGCGATCAGCGGACGCGCGCGCCGACTGGGCATGCACACCGATGCCTCGCACCGCTTTGAACGCGGCGTCGATCCCGAACTGCCGCGCCAGGCGCTGGAACGCGCGACCGCCCTGTTGCTGCAGATCGCCGGCGGCAGCGCCGGACCGGTGACCGAGGCCGTGCTGGCGAGCGAATTGCCCCAGCGCCAGGCCGTGACCCTGCGCCATCAACGCCTGACCCGGGTGCTGGGTATCGAAGTGCCTGCCTCCGCAGTGCAGACCATTCTGGTCGCGCTCGGCATGCAGGTCTCCAAGGTCGATGGCGGCTGGAGCGTGCTGCCACCGAGCTGGCGCTTCGATATCGCCATCGAGGAAGACCTGATCGAGGAGGTCGCACGCATCCATGGCTACGATCAGATTCCCACGGTGGCGCCGCGCGGCGAGCTCGAAGTGGAGCCCGTCAGCGAGTCGCGTCTGCCGCTGATGCGTCTGCGCGAGCGGCTGGTGGCCCGTGGCTATTCCGAGGCCATCACCTTCGCCTTTCTGAGTCAGCCGCAGCTACAGCGCTGGGGTATGAGCGAAGGCGCCATCACACTGGCGAATCCGCTCTCGGCCGATCTGGCGGTGATGCGCACCAGCTTGCTGCCCGGTCTGATCGAGGCTTTGGTGCGCAATCAGAACCGCCAGCAGGGCAGGGTGCGTCTGTTCGAGCTCGGTCGCCAATATCGCGCCGGTGCCGACGGCAAACCCGTGGAAACCGAACTGCTGTCGCTGGTGATCAGCGGCGAGGCACGCCCCGAGCAATGGGCTGAGCCGGCGCGGGCGGTGGACTTCTATGACCTCAAGGCCGACGTCGAAGCCCTGATGGCCGAGCCCGGGACCTGGCAGGCGGGTGGCCCCGATTGCCTGCACCCCGGACGTCGTGCGCAGTTGCTGGTGGATGGTCAGGTCGCAGGCTTCATCGGCGCGCTGCACCCGGAGCTGGCACGACAGCTGGACGTCGACAGCGAGGTGCTGGTGGCCGAGCTGTCCCTGGACTCGGTACGCGCCAGGCTGATGCCCCAAGCCCGCGAATTGTCGCGTTTTCCCTCGGTGCGGCGTGATCTGGCGCTGGTGCTTCCGGAGGCTGTGGCCTTCGACGCACTCCAGCAAACAGTGACCCGCGCGGCAGGCAGTCTGCTGCGCGAGTTGTGCCTGTTCGACGTCTATCGCGGCACCGGGATCGAAAAGGGGTGCAAAAGCTTCGCTATCGGCTTGATTTTCCAAGACGATTCACGCACTCTAGGCGACGCGGATGTAGACCGTTTGGTGGCTGCGATTATCGAGCAGTCAGCGGCGGAACTTGGGGCTCAGGTGCGGAGTTAGGGGATGGCGCTGACCAAGGCCGAGATGGCCCAACGACTGTTCGAGGACGTGGGACTCAACAAGCGCGAGGCCAAGGAGTTCGTCGATATCTTCTTCGACGTCATCCGTGAAGCGCTCGAGAAAGGGGAGAACGTCAAGCTTTCGGGCTTTGGCAATTTCGATCTGCGCCAGAAGAATCAGCGCCCGGGTCGCAATCCGAAGACGGGTGAGGAGATTCCGATCTCCGCACGTCGGGTGGTGACGTTCAGGGCAGGTCAGAAGCTGAAGGCGCGGGTAGAGGCATATGCTGGATCCGGGCAGTAATAGCGAGCTTCCGCCGATACCGGCGAAGCGCTACTTCACCATCGGTGAAGTCAGTGAACTGTGTGGCGTCAAGCCGCACGTGCTCCGTTATTGGGAGCAGGAATTCCCCAGCCTCAAACCGGTCAAGCGCCGTGGCAACCGTCGTTATTACCAGCGCCACGATGTGCTGATGATCCGGCAGATTCGCAGCCTGCTGTACGAACAGGGCTTCACCATCGGCGGCGCCCGTCAGCGTCTGGATGGCGATGCCAACAAGGTCGAACAGAAGAAAGGCGAGAGCCATGTGCCGACCGAACTGATCCGGCAGATGCGCGCTGATCTGGAAGCCGTGCTGGAAATCCTGCGCCCCTGAGCAAGCGTTCCGGGACCGTCCAGTTCACGTCGCGGCTTCGCCGCTTTCCGAACTCCGGTTTTCTGTAGGTCCAGACTTGTCTGGACGCTGTTGGCGGATTGCAGAGGAGAAGCTTCTGTAGGTCCAGACTTGTCTGGACGCTCCTGTTTCGGGCCGGGGGTGGTTTCTGGTTGTCGGTTGTCGGTTGTCGGTGCAGGCGCGTAGGCCGAGGGTGCGCGCCGCAGGCGCGTTCCCCGGCACGCACTGAACGCAGAAGCGCCGGGGAGCCGCTGCGCGGCACCCTCGGCCTACTTCCGGCTGGAGAAGCGTCCAGACAAGTCTGGACCTACAGAATCCCTCAAGCCTGTAGCCCTCCCTGTGCCCCGTGCCCCGTGCCCCGTGCCCCACGCCCCACGCCCCACGCCCCATCTCTGGCATCCAGCCGCAACTTGGTGTAGCCTCCGCCCTCCTTCGGTCGGGGCGTAGCGCAGCCTGGTAGCGCACTACAATGGGGTTGTAGGGGTCGAGAGTTCGAATCTCTCCGCCCCGACCAATAAGGAAAAATCTTGAACGGCGACCGCTAACCCGAGTCGCCGTTTGCGTTTCTGGAATGCCAAACGGAGAACGCCATGCAACGCCGAGAGCTGTACCCGGAGATCGAGCCCTTTGAAACCGGACGTCTGCCGGTGGGTGACGGTCACGAACTCTACTTCGAGCAGTGCGGCAATCCCGAAGGCAAGCCGGTGGTCTTTCTGCACGGCGGTCCCGGTGCGGGCTGCAATGCCAAGGCGCGGCGCTTCTTCAATCCAGCCAAGTACCGCATCGTGCTCTTCGACCAGCGCGGTTGTGGTCGCTCCACGCCGCACGCCAGCCTGATCGCCAACACCACCTGGCACCTGGTCGCCGACATTGAGCGTCTGCGTAATCATCTGGGCATCGAGCGCTGGCAGGTCTTCGGCGGCTCCTGGGGCTCCACGCTGGCACTGGCCTATGCCGAGAGCCATCCAGACCGTGTGACCGAGCTGGTGCTGCGTGGCATCTTCATGCTGCGCCGCTGGGAACTGGAGTGGTTCTACCAGCAGGGCGCCGACGCCCTGTTTCCGGATGCCTGGGACGATTATCTGGCGGCCATCCCGGAAGTGGAGCGGGGTGATCTGATGAGTGCCTACCATCGGCGCCTGACGTCTACTGACCCGGCGGTGCAAGTGGCCGCAGCGCGGGCCTGGTCGGTGTGGGAAGCCCGTACCAGTTTCCTGTTCCAGGATCAGGGCCATGTCGAAGCATCCGCGGCCGATCTGTTCGCGCTGGCTTTTGCCCGTATCGAGTGCCACTACTTCGTCAACGGCGGCTTCTTCGATCGCGACGACCAGCTGCTGGCCAACGCCTACCGCCTCAAGGGCATTCCCGCGGTGATTGTCCAGGGCCGCTATGACGTGGTCTGCCCGATGCGCTCGGCGTGGGATCTGCATCAGGCCTGGCCGGAAGCCCAGCTGCGGATCGTGCCCGATGCCGGCCACTCGGCCTTCGAGGCAGGCAATGCGCACGAGTTGATCCTGGCTACTGACCGGTTTGCGGGCTAGGCATCCGCGATCTGTGGGAGCGGATTCATCCGCGATCTGGGAGCCTGATGTCACGTAGTCGCTGCGCGACAACGTGAGCTACGGACTGACCGGTTTGCGGGGTAAGTCGTGATTTTGCCCGTGGGAGCGGATTTATCCGCGATCGGTTCGCCGAACAGCTATCGCGGATAAATCCGCTCCCACAGTTGCGCGTTGCGGCCGCTAAGGCCCCCGCTCAGATCTTGTCAGCCGATTCCGCGCCGGTATCGAGAATCTCGATCTCCTCGACGCCCACGAGTCGATCGAGTTCGGTCACCACCTGCTCCATTGCCGGCTTGACCGGCGCCGCATACAGCCGTTCGCGCTCCAGATTCTCGATCCAGCCGAACAGACTGGTGCGCAGCTGCTCGATGCTGCGCACGCGTGCCAGCAGATCGCTGAGGATGCGTTTGAACTCGCTCGGGGTAGGGGACTGGCCGATCTGCCGGAACAGCTCGCTCAAGGCCGCGAACAGGGCTCTGGCTTCCGGGCCGAGATCATAGTCGCGGGGATCGAATTCCAGGCCGGCGCCGGCCGCATCGGCCCAGATCTTGAAGCTGATCTTCTGCAGCGAGTGATACAGCGGTTGTTCCGAGATCAGTACCAGCAGCAGATGACCGCTGTTGGCGACCACGGCGCCGATGGTGCCGGACCATTGCCGGGATTGGGCGAACTGGTACAGACGCACCTGATCCTGGAAATCGCTGGCCTGGATCTGGTCGAGGATGAGGATGACCCGGGCGCCTTCCGAGTAGGCGCAGGCTTCCGTGACCACCCGATCGAAAGGACTGGCGGCGGCTTCGATGGTCTGGGTTTCACCACTCTCGGCGTCGACGATCAGCGCTGGCGCTGCGGCGTGCTCGCGTGAGAAATCGTGATAGAGCACATGCGGATAATCGAGCGCGCTGGCCAGTGCATGCGCAAAGGCCGTCTTGCGGCGGCCCGAGTCTCCGGTGATGTTGAGACAGCGCACACCCTCGGGTTGCGCCTCGAACAGCAGTCGCAACGCGAATTCATAGTCGTCGTTCGACTCGAAGCCGTGGCTGGCGAGTCGACGACGCAGGTTCATCGCTCAGGCGGCCTGGGCAGCCGGCTTGCTCATGCGCGGACCCTCGATCAGCGCCTGGCGCACGCCTTCGATCAGCAGATCCACTTCATCGCTGCGCACGCCGAAATAGGGTGTGAAGCGCAGCGAATTGACGCCGCCGTGAATCACGCCGAAGCCGTGCTCGCGCAGATATTCCTCGGTGCTGTTGCTGCCGTAGCACTTGAACTCGGGGGACAGTTCGCAGGAGAACAGCAATCCGGTGCCCTGGACCGCCGTGATCATGCCGGGCAGCTCGCGCGCCAGACCCTCCAGCTTCTGCACGAATTCCTTGCCGCGTTCACGGATGTTGGCGCGCAGTTCGCCGGTCAGCGAGGACAACACCGCGCAGGCCACATCCATCGCCCGCGGATTGGTGGTCATGGTGTTGCCGTAGATGCCCTTGCGATAGAGCTTGGCGGCGCGTTCGGTCACGGCCAGTACCGACAGCGGATACTGGCCGGCATTGAGCGCCTTGGAATAGGTTTCCATGTCCGGCGCTTCCAGACCCTCGAAGCCCGGATAGTCGACGACCGAGAGCACGCCGTGGGCGCGCAAACCGGCCTGGATGGAGTCGACCAGCAGCAGCGTGCCGTGAGCCTTGGTGAGTTCGCGCGCGGCGGCGTAGAACTCGGGCGTCAGGCCGCGACCCGGATTGCCCTCACCCATGACCGGCTCCAGGAACACCGCCTCGATGTGCCAGCCTTCGCTCTCGGCCTTGGCAAAGGCTTCGCGCAGCTGTTCGACGTTGTAGGGGTCGATGATGATCGTGTGCTGATGATGGGCGAAGCTGGCCAGATTGTCGGCGTAGGCCTTGCGTGAGGAATCCGAATACAGCGCCGGCAGCTCGGTGCGGCCGTGGAAGGCACCCTTGACGGCAATACGGCGCACCTTGCGGCCGGCATGCGGGGCACCCGGATCGGTCATGTCCTTGGTGTGCACATCGGCCAGACGGCCAGCCAGGGTCACCGATTCCGAACCCGAGTTGAGGCAGAGGAAGCGCGAGTAGGGGCAGCCGCCGCGGGTGTGTCCGATTTCGGCGCGCAGGGCCCGATCAAGGCGCAAATGGCTCAGCGACGGCGTCATGATGTTGGCCATCACCTGAGGGCGGGCCATCGCATCGATGATGGCCTGCGGGGCGTGACCGGCGCCGAGCATGCCGTAGCCGCCGGTGTCTTGGACCACGGCACCTTTCAGCGTCACCACCCAGGGGCCGCGTGCTGCCATCGCCACATAGGGATTGACGGCGTCATCATTGTAGAAATTGACGTAGCCTGCCTGGATCGTGTGCAGCTGATCGTTCTCGTCCAGATTGATCAGTTCCGGAAATTCCGCCTTGGCCTTCTCGTAGGCTGCAAAGCCCTCGTCGATGGCCTGACCCAGCAGGGGATCGGTCTTCAGGAAGCGCTCGATCACGCTGTCGGCGAGGCCTACCGTTCGTCGGCTGCCGCCTGCCTGGCGCATGGTATTCAGTTTTTGTAGTGCGTTCATGACACCTCCTCCCACGCAGATTGGTCCGGCCAATTGCGCTAAGTGCTTGAAAAGTTTAGTCCGAGAATGCTATCACGAGCGCATTTTTCCGGTAACCCCCGGCGCTGGGGCTGGTTCAGCGCAGGCTACGGCCTGATCGGACCGGCTTCGCTGCGCTCACAATGACGCCGGTCGCGGGCTCTGGTAGGTCCAGACTTGTCTGGACGCTTCCTCTGCACTGACCGAAGAGCGCTGCTTTGCCTGTGCCCACAGACGTAGGCCGGGTCCGCGCGCCCGGCAGCTTGGGCAGCGCGCAGCGATGACAAGCGCGCGGCGCCCGGCAGGCCATGCCGCGGCCGCCGGCGCGAACAACGCTTGCGCACATCCCGATTCGCCGCGCGCCGGAGCCGCGCTACCTCACCGCCGGCGTCATTGCGAGCTTAGCGAAGCAATCCAGGGGCATCGCTTCAGAAGCACTGGATTGCTTCGTCGCTGTGCTCCTCGCAATGACGCCGGGCGAAACGAAGTAACTTCCTTGATCAAGCCTGGCTGGCCGTGCAACCTTCCCCGTTTCACCTTTCACCTTTCACTATCGACAACCGACAACCAACAACCGACAACCAACAACCAACAACCGACAACCGACAACCGACAACCGACAACCGACAACCCCTGTGCGCAAACAAGACTTCGACTACCACCTGCCGCCCGAGCTGATGGCCCAGGCACCACTGCCCGAGCGCTCGGCCAGCCGATTGCTGGTGCTGGACCGGGCGACGGGAGAAACGCACGACAGCACGATGCGCCAGCTGCCGCAGTGGCTGCGCGCCGGCGATCTGCTGGTGTTCAACGATACCCGCGTGTGGCCGGCGCGGCTGCTGGGGCACAAGGACAGTGGTGGCGCGGTGGAACTGCTGCTGGAGCGGCTGGCGGATGCCGATCGCGGCTGGTTTCACCTCGGGGTCAGCAAGAAGCCGAAGCCGGGCGGGCGCATCGTGGTCGCCGAGGACTGTGGATTCGAGGTGCTCGAGCGCGACGGTCCGCTGTTCCTGCTGCGCACGCTGGATGGCTCCGACATTCCGGCGCATCTGGCCCGTCATGGTCATGTGCCGCTGCCGCCTTACATTGAGCGCAGCGACACGCCGGGTGACCATCAGCGCTACCAGACGGTCTTTGCCCGCGATCCCGGATCGGCGGCGGCGCCGACGGCCGGATTGCATTTCGACGATGGGCTGTTGGCCGAACTCCAGGGCCAGGGCGTGGGCATCGATTTCGTCACCCTGCATGTCGGTGCCGGCACGTTTCAGAACCTGCGCGAGGATGAGCTCGATCGCGTCGTGCTGCACCGGGAATGGTGTCGGGTGGGCGCTGCGCTGGTCGAACGCATCGCTGCGACCAGGGCAGCCGGCGGGCGGGTGATTGCCGTTGGTACCACGGCCACGCGCACGCTGGAAAGCGCGGCCGCTGGCGGAGAGTTGCAGGCCTTCGAGGGCGATACCCAGCTGTTCATCCGGCCTGGATCGGAGTTTCGCGTCATCGATGGCCTGATCACCAATTTTCATCTGCCACAATCCAGCCTGCTGATGCTGGTGTGCGCTTTGGCCGGTACCGAGTTCGTGCTTGCCGCCTACCAACATGCCGTAGCCGAGCGCTACCGCTTCTTCTCCTACGGCGATGCCTGCCTGGTGCTTCCCTGATGACTCTGGAACGATTCGAACTGATCGCCGAAGACGGCCGCGCCCGCCGCGGACGCCTGCATTTCCGGCGCGGTGTGGTGGAAACGCCGGCTTTCATGCCGGTTGGCACCTACGGCACAGTCAAGGCCATGCGTCCGGAGGATCTGAGTGCGCTCGGCGCGCAGATGATTCTCGGCAACACCTTCCATCTATGGCTGCGGCCGGGCACGTCGGTGATCGAAGCCCACGAAGGGCTGCATCGTTTCATGGGCTGGCAGGGACCGATCCTGACCGACTCCGGCGGCTTCCAGGTCTTCAGTCTGGCGAAGATGCGCAAGCTGACCGAGGAGGGCGTGCATTTCCGCTCGCCCGTGGATGGCGCCAAGGTCTTCCTGAGCCCGGAAGAATCGATGCGCATCCAGCGCGTTCTCGATTCCGATGTGGTCATGCAGTTCGACGAATGCACACCCTATCCGGCCACCGAGAAGCAGGCGGCCGATTCGATGGAACTCAGCCTGCGCTGGGCGGCGCGCTGCAAGCAGGCGCACGAGGGCAATCGCAATGCGCTGTTCGGGATCGTCCAGGGCGGCATTTACCCAGCATTGCGCGAACGCTCCGTACGCGGCCTGATCGAGCTCGGTTTTGACGGCTACGCCGTTGGCGGTCTGGCGGTCGGTGAGCCGCAACACGAGCGCGAACAGACCCTGGACTGCACCGTGCCGATGCTGCCACGCGAGCGGCCGCGCTATCTGATGGGCGTGGGTCGGCCTGAAGACATCGTCGAGTCGGTGCGCCGCGGCATCGACATGTTCGACTGCGTCATGCCCACCCGCAACGCCCGCAACGCCCATCTGTTCACGCGCTTCGGCGTGGTCCGGCTGCGCAATGCCAGACACCGCGACGACACCAGGCCGATTGACCCCGAATGCGGCTGCTACACCTGCCAGAACTACAGCCGTGCCTATCTGCACCACCTCGACCGCTGCCACGAAATGCTCGGCGCCCACCTGATGACGGTCCACAACCTGTACTACTACCAGGAACTGATGCAGGGCCTGCGCGCGGCCATTGCCGCTGGCGGACTCGAAGACTTCGTGGCTGCGTTCTATGCGCGCATGGCCGCTGGGGAATAGGCGGTGGTGCATTGACTGAAGTGTTGACGGGCGCCCAGAACCCCGGCGTCACATGTTTCGGCCTGCGCCAGCTACTCCCGCGGCGCGTCGGCGTCCAGCAGATTGGCCGAATCCGATTGCAGCTGGTCGCGATCGATCTGTTCGTCCAGTTCGGAGCGCGCCCGCGTGTCTGGCGGGGCAAGCTCTGGCGGCAGCGTCCTGGGCTTTGGCTTGGCCTTCACTTGCGCCTTTGCGGCCGTTTCAATGGCGGCGCGACCGTCGTGCAATTGCACCCGGTAGGTGGGTTCGGGCATGTCCATGCCGGCATCGTCGAGCGCGACCTTGGCCAGGCGGATGGCCTCGCTGCGCACCATCCAGAAATCGTGCTCGCGCTGATCGACCCATCCCCGAAAGCGCAGCGTCACGCTGGAATCGGCCAGCGAGACGATCAGCGCCACCGGCGGCGGCGATCGCAGCACGCCGGTCAGGCCGCGCAGTTGCTCGAGTCCGATCCGCTGGGCCCGGATCAGGTCTTCCTGGACGCCGATGCCGACATCGAATTCAAAGCGTCGGTTGGGGTTGCGGGTGTAGTTGAGAATCACGCTGCGAAAGACCCTGGCGTTGGGCAGCCTGAGGTGATTGCCGTCGGGCGTCATCAGAATCGTCGCCCGCGAGGTCAGCGCGATCACGGTACCGGCCTCGCCATCGATGACCACTTCGTCGCGCGGTGCGAAGGGCTGACGGAAACTCATCAACACGCCCGCCAGATAGTTTTCCAGCGTGTCCTTGAAGGCAAAACCGATGGCCACACCGACGATGCCGGCCGTTCCCAGCATGGCGCCGACCATCGCCGTCGCGTCCATGATTTCCAGCGCCAGCAGCAGGGCCAGGGCCGTGATCAGCCATTTGGCCGTGGTGCGGGCTACATCGATCAGCAGGGGATTGTCGTTGACGACGCGGACGATGAGTTTGCGTCTGGACACCCAGCCACCGAGTTTCCAGCCCAACCAGACGATCAGCAGCGCGAGCAGCAGCATCGGCAGCGCACCCACAAGCTCGTAGAGCGTGTCGAGCAAGCGCGTGGCTACGATGGCAAAGTCGAAATGGGGCATGTGCGGGCTTCCGTTGCGGTCGGGTCAGCAGGCGCTCTGCAGCGCATCGGCCTGTACCCAAGCGTAGCAGGCTCCCGATTCACAAGGGTCTTGGACCGCGGCGGGTGTGCGCCTTCGTGGCGCCGCGGGCGACGCGACAAACATGCCAGCAGGCCATGAGCCTGGGTGGTCACCGAGCGGCCTTGAGGAGGGCCGCGCGCCTGCGCGGCCGCCCTTGATCTTCAGACCCGGCAAAGCGGCGCCGCAGCGCGGCGCCCTCCACGGCAGCCGTCGGCTGGCAGAAATTCTCGGTCGATCGTGGCTTATTGCGAGCCGCGTGTCTCAGCCCGACGCTGCGCACGGGCCATGAACCCCAAGCGTCATTGCGACCCCGGACTTGATCCGGGGGAAGCAATCCAGGGGCCTTGCGGCGATACCCTGGATTGCTTTGTCGCTGCGCTCCTCGCAATGACGCATCAACCACTCACGATTTGGGTTCATGGAGAGCCGCGTGTTTCGGGACGGAACAGGTGTCTCGCAATAACGCCTCAGGAACTCAGGGCATCGGAAGCGCCACGGCCGGCGGTCGGGTCAGTCGTTGCAGTGTCCGCGTGCCACTGCCGTATTCGGGCAGGGTGCTGGTCCATCGCAGCGACAGGCCGCCATCGGATCTGAAGGTCAGCAGCATTTCGCCCCAGTCGGCGAGGACCACCTGGTTGGGATTGAAGCTCGGACCAAAGCCGCCACCGGTCGGCCGATAGACATCGGCCACGCGCAAGACCTCACCTTCAAAGTCGCCGGTTCCCACCAGCCAGGTCGGCGGTGGCTGCACTCAATCGGCGCGTGCGATCACACAAGCCGGTGAAACCCAAGGTGGCATAGACCAGGTAGGTCTCGCCTTCGACAAAGCCGTAGCCACAGCTGGCGGAACTGTTGCCGCTGGCCACGGAGATCACTGGGGCGGCTTCGCCCTTCCAGATTTCCGTGGCCGAAAAGCGATAGCTGTTGGTGAAGGCGCTTGATCCCTCCGGTGGCCGCGAAACGGCGACCACCGTACCGACGAAAACCTGAGTCGCCTCTGCCAACGCCTGGGCCGGCGCGATCGGCGGCGCGCACGAGCAGGCGAGCGCCGTCGGTGCCACCAACCATCCGGCCATAGTGAGCACGAGTGGGGCGAGAAGCGCTGATAATCTGGCAGACACGATGAAATCCTCGAGTGGCCAAGAGCGAGCCGCAACCCAGAATAATTGGCATGAGTGCCGAGCGGTACTTAGAGATCCTTAATGCAGGCACCATGTCCCCGAGGGGACGGTAAGACGTAGACTGGTCGGGGAAGTGAGACCACGTAATAGCGGCTTTGTTCATGGCGCCTGCTTTCCGGGAACTCTGAGCGGTCGACGTCCTCTTGATCCGGTAATGCGAGTCGGTGTGGCAGGTCTGTCAGGGAATGGTCTCTGGAGCGCGAGAATGACCAGGTGGGTGCTCCTGCTGCTGATCATGGCCGCGTGCGGCAGCCGTTCCAGCGCCGAGGGCAAGGACTGGAACTATCGCTTCGAAAAGCTTCTGGGCACCTCGGGCCAGTGTCTGAGTTTCAACGACGGCTCCGTGGTCAACATCAATGACCCCGCGATCGAATTGCCGCGCAATCGGGCTTTTGCCCGGGTCGGCTATTGGGGTGATCCGGGCACGGTGGAGCGCGAGTTTGCCATCAGCCATCCGATCCTGAGCTGGGACGGTGGCGCGCTGACCGGTTTGTCGGTGCCGCGGACCCAGCAACGCGGGCACCATGATCTGGGGCCAGAGGTCGCGGCTTCGCTGGTCCAGATCGATTGTGCGTCGGGTTCGGCCGAAGTCGGTGCCGTCATCAACAGCTACTGGTTCACGCACAGTCAGCCCATCCAGGGCGGCGGTCCGCAGCTGAGCTTCGGCCAGAAGAACGATTTCCCGATGCCGATCAGCCAGTACTCGACCGGTAGCGAACTGGTCATCCAGGGAATGATCCAGCTGCCACATGTCTATCACCACGAGCCCGGCGCCATCGCCCAGGTGGTGCTGGTGTACTACATGCAACCGCTGCGATGTCCGCGCCTTGCCAGCGGCCCCTGTCCGGCTGCGACCCTGGCCAACCAAGTTCCCAGCTTCGGCCATGTCATCGGTCTGTACGATTCCAGGCCCAGCGCCACACCCGGCACTTATCGCGAATTTGCCGGTCACGACACCTACACCGCCTTTTTCTCCAGCCCCGTGGCGGATCGCGATCCGATCGGGGCACCGCTCAAGTTTCTGGAGAAGTCCCGCCACTCCAGTGCCAGCGTGTTCGGCGGCGCCACCTGGACGGGCTATCGCTTCTTCCGGGTGCACATCGACTATCGGCAGATGGAGTCGATGATCGCCTATGCCCGGGCCACGGTACCGGAGCTGTGGGATGCCTCCGCCAGCCCCGACGACTGGGGCATCATCCTGGTGAGCGGTCTGGTGGAAATCAGCAATACGGCTGCGCCGCAGTGCCAGACCGGGCAGGGCGCCGCCGGCTGTAACGATATCGTCATCGGTGCATCCCTGAGCGCCATCGATGCCTATCGCGCCATTCCCATCGGCGGACCCAATCGAACACCGGATCGCCGCACCAAAGACCGCGGGGTCATGAGCTTCGATCAGCCTGATCCGAGCAGCGCAGGCATGCAATCCTGCGTGCTCAGCCGCCGCTGTCTGGGCGATTGATTGCTGTAGCGATACGACGCCAGCGCACAGGGATGCGTCCGCTGAGCGCTACCAGAAGGCGTCGTCGCTGCGCTCGCCGACGACCCGAACCCGGTACTCGGCGATCTTGCGTATCAGGTCCTCTGGCACCGCCTGGCAGTAGGGAATCTTGAGAAAGTGGGTGGTGGTCTGATGCGCCGCCAGATCGGTGCGAAAGTGTTCCAGCGTGGCTGCCATGGGGGCAAGACTGAGATGCGCCTTGTGCGCGAAAAAGGCGAACAGGAAGCGCGGCCGATGCCTCAGGCGCGCTCGGCCTCGGCCAGCGTGAGGTCGAGCACGCCGAGCAGGAAGTCGACATCGGCGGCCGTTATGCACATCGGTGGCTTGATCCGCAGCACATTGCCGAAGTAGCCGCCCTTGCCCAGCAGCAGTCCCAGTTCACGGGCGCGTTCGACCACGGCGACGGTTTCGGTCGACGCGGGCTCGCGGCTGTTGCGATCGCGCACCAGTTCCACGCCCACCATCAGGCCGCGACCGCGGACGTCGCCGATCAATCGATGGCTCTTCTGCAACTGCCGCAAGCCATCGAGCAGGCGCGTGCCGATAGCCTTGGCATGGGCCTGTACCTGGTCTTCGAGCAGCACATCCAGTGTGGCCATGCCCTGGGCGCAGGACACCGGATTGCCGCCGAAGGTGTTGAAGTGCACGCGCGTGCTCAGCACCTGGGCGATCTCGCTGCGGGTCACGCAGGCGGCCAGCGGGCAGCCGTTGCCGATGCCCTTGGCCATGGTGACGATATCCGGGACCACGCCGTGGTTCTCGAAGCCCCAGAAAGCGTCGCCGGTGCGGCCGAAACCAGTCTGGACTTCATCGGAGATGCACAATCCGCCGGCGGCGCGAACGTACTCGTAGACCTGCGGCAGATAGCCCGGCGGCATCTCGACCACACCACCGACGCCCTGGGCTGGTTCGGCGATGAAGCCCGCAATCTTGCCCGAGGTGCCGTGCTGGATCAGGTTCAGTACCTCGCGCGCGTACTTGCTGCCGGCCTCCGGGTCGTCATAGCCGTAAGGGCCGCGATAGCGATCGGGCAGCACCGCATGCTGCACGCCGATGTTGTGCGGCGTGTTGAATTTCCAGTGGCTGTTGCCGGTCAGCGCCATCGTGCTCTGGGAGCCGCCGTGATAGCCGTTGCGCAGCGCGATGACATCGAAGTTGCCGGTGTAGGCGCGCGCCATCAGCATCGCCATGTCATTGGCTTCACTGCCGGAATTGACGAAGTAGACGACGTCGAGACCGCTACTCTTGGGAAAGGTCGCGGCCAGCTTCTGCCCAAAGCAGGCGATGTTCGGGTGCAGATAGATCGTGGTGGTGTGCTGCAGCAACTCGTTCTGCTCGCGCACGGCCGCGATCACCCGCGGGTGGCAATGGCCGACGCTGACCGAAACGATGCCGGCGAAAGCGTCCAGATAGCGCTTGCCCTTTTCGTCGAACAGATACTGCATCGAGCCCTGCACGATCATCAGCGGATCGCGGTACATGGTGATCAAGGCCGGCGTCAGATACTCGCGCCGCAGCGCCAGCACCTCGTCCTTGCTGGGACCGGTGTAGGGCGCAGGCGTGATCGGGTAGGGCGGCAAGGTGGGTACAGTCGGCGCGTCAGCCATGGGGATTCTCGTCAGTTGCGATGGTGGCAAGCTGCCAGAGCATGCCGTCAACGCGGATTGTAGCGCCGGCGCGCGCACGCGCCAGCGGAAGTTTCGATCGGAATCCAGCGGCATTTGCCGGACAGGAATCTGGCCGGAGGTCGACATGGACCGCCCCGGTGCGGGCGCGGGTCTGCCGGAGACCGCCATTTGCCATGCGCCCGCACTTGCTGCACTCTGCTCGGGCCAGCGACGATCTTCGAATCGGCGCCCTGACGGTCGTCGAACATCAACGTGGGTGCAAGCTGTGCCGACCATCCCCTTACACAGGCTTGCATGACCATTCAATCGGCGACACACGAGCCTTTGCAGATCATCGCTGACCAGTGCGATTGCATGGTCTGTCACGACTGCGGCGCCTTGCAGACACTGGTGCCGGTGGCGGCCGGTCAGGAACTGCTGTGCAGCCGCTGCGGCAACTTGCTGAAGCGGCCAGCCTCGGACTGGCTGGACAAGGCCACCGCACTCGCCCTTGCTGCGGCCATCCTCTTCGTCAGTGCCAACATCTACACCTTCATGACCCTGAAGCTGGCCGGCATCCAGCAGGGCATCACCATCCTCTCGGGCGTTGTTGCCCTGGCGGCCAATGACCGCTGGTTCCTGTCGGCGCTGGTGCTGATCACCATCTTCATCCTGCCGGCCTTCGAGGCCTTTGCGCTGCTGTATCTGCTGATCCCGCATCGATTGCGGCGGCGACTGCCGGGTCAGATCACGATCTTCCGCTGGCTGGTGCAGCTGCAGCCCTGGATCATGCTGGACGTGTTTCTGCTCGGCGTCTTGGTCACCACGGTCAAGCTCGGCGACAACGCCACGGTCGATGTAGGCCCCGGCATGCTGCTGTTCTTTGCATTGGTGCTGGTATTGCAGCTGGCCTACCGAATCATGAGCAAGGACAGCCTCTGGACCTGGCTGGCGCCGAACAACCGATACCTCGGCAATGCCGGCGAGACCCTGTATGACTGCCATGCCTGCAAGGCCATGGTTGGTCTGAGCATCGTCGAAGCCAGGGGCCATTGCCCGCGCTGCAACGCTGAAATTCACACCCGCACGCCACACAGCCTGCAGCGCACCGCCGCACTGACGGCGGCCGCGGCCATTCTGTACATCCCCGCCAATCTGCTGGTCATCATGAAATACGATGAGCTGGGAGTGAATTACGACAGCACCATCTTCGCCGGCGTGATCGATCTGGCGCATCACGGCCTGTGGATTCTGGCGCTGATAGTGTTTGTTGCCAGCGTCGTGGTGCCTGTTGCCAAACTGTTGATGTTGTCGTTTCTGGTCTGGTCGGTGCATACCCGGATGAACCGCGGGCCGCGCCAGCGCATCAAGCTCTACCGATTGACCGAACTGGTCGGTCGCTGGTCCATGGTCGACGTCTACGTGGTCACGCTGCTCACCGCCGCCGTGCAATTCGGCATCATTGGCGCGGTTGCGCCCGGGCCGGCTTTGCTGCCTTTTGCCGCAGTGGTGGTGTTGACGATGCTGGCAGCCGAGACCTTTGACCCTCGCCTGATCTGGGATCCGGTCGACGCAGCGGCCAGCGCGGGAGTGCAAGCTCTGCATTCGGCGCCCGATGATTCCGAGAGCAAGCCACACAGCCCCCTGGGAGCGACGCCGATTGAACGCACATGAGCCCACCTTGAAACCGGCGCAGCGGATCTCGCCGATCTGGATCGTGCCCATCGCGGCCCTGCTGATCGGTGCCTGGCTGGCCGTAAATGCCTGGCGCCAGCAGGGTCAGGAAGTCGAGATCATCTTCGATCGGGCCAGCGGCATCGAGGTGGGCAAGACCCAGATTCGCCTCAAGGATGTGACCGTAGGCAAGATTACCAGCGTCACCCTCAGCGATGACCTCAGCAAGGTGCGCGTGATCGCGGTGCTGGATCGCCAGGTCAGTCAACATCTGAGCGAGAACAGCCGTTTCTGGCTGGTGAGCCCGCGCATCAGTACCACCGGGGTGTCCAATCTGGGCACGCTGGTCTCCGGCGTCTACATCGTCATGGAGCCGGGTAAGCCCGGGGATTTCAGGAGCCTGTTCGAGGGCTTGTCGGATCCGCCGACCGTAGCCTCCGACGATCAGGGTACCCAGTTCGTGCTGCAGGCCGAGACCCTGGGATCGCTGGATATCGGTTCGCCGGTGTACTACCGCGAACTGCGGGTGGGCGAAGTCACCAGCTACAAACTGGGAGACAAGGGTTCATCCATCGAGCTGCGCATCTTCGTCGATGCGCCGCATGACAAGCTGGTCGAAACCCAGAGCCGTTTCTGGAATGTCAGCGGCATCGATGTCCGTATCGGCGCTGACGGAGTCAAGGCCAAGATCGCCTCGATTGCGTCCTTGATCAGCGGCGGCATCACTTTCGAGAACAGCTCGGGTCTGGACGCGGCGCAGCCGGCGCCACCCGATCACAGCTTCTATCTGTATGCCGATCGCGACTCGGTGCTGGAAGAGCGCTTCACGCTGGAATATTTCTACCGGCTCAAGTTCAGCAACAGCGTGCGCGGCCTGAGCGTGGGTGCGCCGGTCGAGTTTCGGGGCCTGAAGGTGGGTGAAGTGGTCGATGTGCAGCTGGATTCAGTCGACAACCAGCCCGACAGTCTGCACGTGTTTGTCAGCATGCAGCCGCAACGTCTGGAGGCGCACGAGCTACCCAATCGGGAGACTTTTGATCTGAAAATGGCTGACCTCGTGGCCAAGGGCATGCGTGCGCAGCTGAAGACTGCGAGCCTGCTGACCGGCGCCAAGTATGTCGATCTCAGTTTCCCGCGTGAGGTGCTGCCCGCCGAGTTCGTGGTTTCCGAAAAGTATTCGGATGTTCCTACCATGGCCCAGAGCACTGACGATCTGGACCAGCAGGTCGCCGGCATCGCCAGGAAGATCGACAGCATTGCCGAAGGCGTCAACGCCATTCCCTTCGAGAAGATCGGCAACGATCTGGCGCAGAGCATGTCCAGCCTGAACAAGGTGCTGGGTACGCTGGCTGATGCCGATACGGCAAAGAAGGTGGACAGCACCCTGGCCAATCTGAGCGAGGCCAGTGCGCAGTTGAACGAGGCGCTGAAATCGGTCGAGGCCACCCTGAATTCGATGACCCAGACGCTGCAGTCGGTGGACTCCCTGCTGGCTCCGGATTCGAAGACGCAGTACGAGCTGAATCAGACCTTCCGCTCCTTGCAGAATTCGGTGCAGTCCTTGACCGATCTGCTCGAAAAACTCAACCGCAAGCCGAACTCGCTGATCTTTGGAAACGACAATGACAAATAGATGCCTTGCCAGTTCGCTGGTGGCGGCCTTGCTGATCAGCCTGGGCGCCGGCTGTGGCTCGACGGTGCAGGTCAAGCGCTATTACACGCTGCAGTCCATCACCGCTGCGGCCGAAGCCCAGCCGCTCGATCTGCCCGGCGGTCTGGGCATCGGTCCGGTGGAATTGCCGGAGTTGATGACCGGACTCAACATCGTCAGCGTGATCGGCGGACAGCAGGTGCAGAAGAGTCCCGATCATCTGTGGGCCGGCGATCTGCAGCGCGCCATCAGCCGGGTCATCGCCGACAATCTGAGCCGACGCCTGGCGCTGGATGATGTTTCGCCCTTTCCCTGGGATACCCGGCATCGGCCGCAGCGACAGATCAGCGTGCTGATCGAAGCGCTGCAGGGCGAACTCGGCGCGCCGGTGACGCTGGCTGTGAAATGGAGTTTGCTGGACCAGCAGGGGCAGCATCTGGTCGACGTCGGCCGAGCGCAGTTCAGCGCCGACACCGCCGATGCCAGCCATGCCAGCTATGTCGCCGCCATCAACAGCGTCATCCATCAGTTCTCGCTGCGGCTGGAAGCGGAAGTGCGGCAGCACTGGAAGGCGCCGGGCTGAGCGCACGCGATGAAATGTTGAATCGTCATTGCGAGCTACCTGTGTCGGACCGACACTGCCCACGGGCCATGAACTGTAGTTTGGGCTAAGCGCAGCGTGCCCAACACCAGCGTCCATTGTTGGGCACGCTGCGCTTAGCCCAACGGTCATGGCTGTGGGCCACTCGCAATCATGAAAGTCGCTGGTGCCATGACCGTTGCATAGGTTTTCCTGCCTAACCCCTCCCCAGCCCTCCC
>JALHRS010000060.1 GCA_022841325.1 Lysobacterales bacterium
GGCAGCACCGTGGTCAGTGCGCAGCTGCAGGGCGCTGCCGCCCACGCTGACGTTGGCGCCGCGGCGCAGCTGGGGCAGCATCCCTTCGGCGGCCATGTGGTCCATGGCGTCGTCGCCCAAGTCGACCCGGGCGCGGTAGGGCAGGCCCTGGGCGGGCTGAAGGTCCAGCATCAGCCAGGCGTGCGGCTGGGTGCCGGTGCTGGTGGTGATGTGGGCATCGTGCGTGAGCGCGCCGGTCACGCGCACGGCATCAACCGGGGCAGGCCGGGGGTTCATCACAGGCCCACGGCCAGACGGCCCAGCTCGATGACGGCCCACAGCGCCACCATGCCCAGGGGCAGGCCGGCAATCAGGCCGCAGACCAGGCCGTACCTCCAGCCGCTGACGTAACCGTAGCGCTCACCGTCGGCATAGCCGGCCTTGGCGGCGGCGCGCAAGGCGTTCTCGCTGGCGGGCAGGGGCAGGGGCCGCGGCTGGCCATCGGGCATATAGGGCCACAGGGGGCGGATCTTGGCGGTCATGACGCCACCCCCATCGGCCAGATGCTGCTAAGCACGATGGCCAGCACGAACACAACGACGGCGGCTTCGGCAAACCACCAGGGCAGGGCGGTGGCCTCGTTGGCCTCGCGTTGCACGCGTTGGGCCAAGTGGTGGCTGTATTCGAGCGCGTCGGGGATGGTGATGGGGGCGTCGTCAGCCGGCTCAGCGACCGGGGCAGGGCCCTGGGAAACGGTGATGGGGGTCATTGCGCCTCACGTCGCCCGGCGGTGCCGTTGTTGTGGCGAGTGAGGAAATTACACCATACGGTGTCTTCATGATCAACACCGTTCGGTGTTTTGCAATGCGCTACCGTGGCGCATGCGTTACCTCATGGCGGCAATCGGGTTGGTCTTGTGCTTGGTTTCGAGTGCCTGGCCGCAGACGGGCGCAACCCCGTCAATTCAGTTCTTCTTCCGCATGGACTGGTGCCCAACAAACACAGAAGCTGAGCAACTGCTGCAAGGCTTGCATCTCGTGCGCGTGGGTTGCTGCGTGTACAAGGCATCGCCCAGGGCCGGCGTGGACGAGCAACAGGTTCTGGCGCCGTTCGTTGACAAGCTGATCCCGGCGGGTGACGTGACCAGTGCCTGCGTGGGGATCGATCGGGACGCAGTGGCGCTGGCGGAAGAGCAGCGCCGAATGGACGCGGCGGAAGCGGCTGCTTGGCGTGCCCGCGAGGCGTCGGAGTTGCCGGGCAGGCAGGCAAGTGAGCGTCGCAGGCTACCCACGCTGCTGGCAGAGATGACCCCCACAGCGTTTTGCGAGGCCTACGGAAAGGCAGCGCGAGGAGAGCAGGCAGTTGCCGAGTGGCTGCCGCGGCAGGAAGAGCAAACGGCCTTCCGGGCCGCCGCCAAGAAAAGAGGGCTGCGCATCTCTGAGGACCTTGTCATGGGGAAGTCCGTGCGAATTGGCGCCTCGCAATGTGACGTCTATGCTGCGCTCGGACCGCCCAGCGTACGCAATCGGACGGTCAACGCGTTCGGCGAGTCGTTGCAGCTCGTCTACGGTCGTCTGCTGGTCTATGTGTCGCGCGGTGTCGTCACCGCGTGGCAGGACTAGATCGGCTTGGCATTGGCGGAGGGGGCTGGGCCCTCGCCAAGATGTGCGCGCATGACTGCTTCCAGTCGAGCCAGCTCGGGCTCTTCAAGAAGCTGAACGACATCAAACAGATCGGCTGAAAACGGCCAGATCATGGGTCGCGCAAACACGGGGTCACTTTCCTTGATGCCGTGAGGTGGGATAGGCAACTCCGCCTCATCAAGCCAGCGTCTGGGCAAATGAAGGGCGTCTTCGATTCGCCGCGCCATCTTTTCGCCGAATGACTTTTCAGCATTGTTGAGAAGGTCGAACCAAAGCGAGTAGCGGCCAAACCCGGCAGCATCGCGCAGCTGGCTGGGCGACCAGTTCCGGCCGCGGCAAAGCCGGTGGAGGTTGGTGCGCCGAATCGCTGCGTCTTCGCTCATCAGTGAATTTGACGGGCGGGCGTACACCGGAAGGTGTTGAAGTGAAGACACTAAACGGTGTAGCATGACTGTATGCACACGCTGTCAGCCTACGTTCGAGGACTCACGTCGAGTGAGCGGGAAAGCCTTGCGGCGCGGTGTGGGACCACGTGGAACCACCTGCGGAACGTCGCCTTCAGCAGCAAACCATGCGGGCCTGCGTTGGCTGTGGCGCTGGAGGTGGCCAGTGCGCGCAGCGTAAGGCGTTGGACGCTTCGGCCTGACGACTGGCACCTCATTTGGCCCGAGTTGATCGGTGTCGACGGCGCCCCGCCCATCCCCGCCGACCAGGTGGAGGTCAGCCATGCAGGGTGACGTGTCAGCAGTCTGGATGCACGAATGGGCCGAGCTGGACTTGCTGGACAAGTCCGCCGTCACCAAAGCCAAGCTGGCGGTGTCGACTCTGCACGCGCAATGGCGCAAGGCGTTGCGCGCAGCTACCCCTGGGGCGGCTGCGCGTCGCCGGCTGGCGGAGCGCAGGCGGAGCAAAGCTCGTTCCACAGTGCCAACGCGGACGCGTCCATCTCGGGCATGTTTTCCGGCCTGGAGCGAGCCGATCGCTGGGCCAGATCTCGTTTCGCTGTATCGAGAGCTTTCCAGTACAGCGGATGCGCCGGAGGCGTCTCTGCGATGAGTGCGCGCACGACGCACTCGAGCATTTCCTGCCGGGCCTGCAGCCTGGCCATGCCGGCGAGTGCCTGTTCGAAGTACTGCGGCAAGTCCTTCAAGGGAATGGTCATGGGCGCCCTCCTTGGGCTGGTGTGGGTGGTACCCGCCAGCATAGCCAGGGAAGGGCGCCCACCCTTTAACGCCGACCATGTGGAGGCCTGAATGCGCACGCTGCCATTGCACGTCTACCCGCCCGCCGAGCTGCACTGTGTACTGCCGTCGTGCGACCAAACCCGTGAGATCGGCTTGGGGTTGCGCCTTGCCGATGGCACGCTGCTGCGGGTGCGCCTGTCTGCCCACGCCGCAAACGTGATCGAGGCAGCTCTCAGCGAGGATCACGCACGGCGCACCGGCACCCAGTCGCTGATGTCGTCGGGCAGGCCGAGCGTGGATGGGTCCGTCGTGCCGGGCCAGTCGCAATGACCGCCGGCCAGGTCGTCCAGCGCCTGTTGGGCGTTGCTGTAGCCGGAGCCCAAGTTCTCGCTGTCGTGCGTGATCTGCCAGTCCCCGGTGGGGCGCTGGTGGATGAGGAACGTCCCAATGCGTGAGGCATGCCGATACGCGCGAGTGGTGTTCATGGGCGCCCTCCTTGGGCTGGTGTGTGTAGGAGCCGCCAGCGTAACCGGGGCAGGGCGCCCGCCCTTTTGTGCAGTTGTCTCCGGCCGGCATGTGGACGCCGGTCTTGCGCGCCCTGGGCCTTGCGGCCTGGGGCGTCTTTTCGTGGGCGCTGCGGGTGGCTGAGCGGGTGGCTGTCATGGGCTGCAGCGTGCGCCGGGGTCAACTGGTAACTCAACAGGTAATCCGATGAAATTTCCTGATCGAGACACCTTGCCGCTGCCCCTGGTGGGCGGCGTGGTCCAGGCGCAGCGCCTGGTGGTGCCGCCCGAGGTGGTGAAGGGCCTGCACAGCTACCGTCACGCTTGCCGCCTGGCCTGGCGGCTGCGCCGCGACCGCCGCATGTCGCAGCGGCAGCTGGCCGAGCAGGCGGGCCTGTACACCAGCCACGTGTCGGATTACTTCAGCGTGCACGCCCACCGCCGCGAGCTGCCGGCTCGCCATGTGGCGGTGGTCAGCGCGATCGTGGGCAACATGGTGATCGGCCAGTACCTGGCGCAGCAGGACCGGTTGACGCTGCTGGAAGAGATGCAGGCCGCGCGGAGGGCCGCTTGATGAGCCCCGAGCCGAGCCGGCCGCTGCGGGCTGATGTGGTGTACCTGGCGCCGTCAGGCCGGCGCTGCCGTTGGCTGCCGCACGCAGGCGCACAGCGGCAGATCACGGCCTACGCCACGTTCGAGTACTTGCGCGGCCCGGGCAGCCGCAGCGGCGGGTCGGTGTGGGACAACCAGTTTGTTCTGACGCCGCCCAATTACCAGTTGCTGCGTGTCGACGAGGTGGCCCGATGAGGCCCCGCGGTCCGACCCGGCAGGCGCTGCGCCAGGTGTTTGACCAGGTAGGCGGCAAGCCGTTGACCTGGCGGGCTATGGCGACGTTTGCGCGGGTGGGCTTTGCCACGGCCCGGGTGACCGTGGACAACATGGCACGCGCGGGCGAGCTGCGCGTGGTGGGCCACGATCGGGCTGTGGCCAATGGCAGGCCGCCGCGCCTGTACGCCCCGGCGGCGTCGGTTGAGCCGCAATCTCAGCCCGGTGATGCACTGGTGCGCTGCTGGCAGGGCGTGCGCTAGCGTGGCATTCGAACCGATCGATTTTGGCCGCCTGGCCGCGGCACTGCTGCAGCAGGCTGACACGCTGGTGCCACGCTGGCTGCCCAACGGGGTTGAGCGCAACGGGCGCTGGTACGTGGGCGACTTCGACGGCAACCCTGGCGAGTCAGCCAACGTCAACCTGGCCACGGGCCAGTGGATCGACAACGCGGCGCCTGACCAGGACAAAGGCGGCGATCTGATCAGCCTGTACGCGCGCATCCACGGGCTGAACAATGCCCAGGCGGCGCGCGAGCTGATGCGCGACCTGGGTTGGGTGACCGCTGAGGTGCAGCGCTCGCAAGGCCACGCGCGGCCGGTTGCCCGGCCTGAGCCTGCTGCTGCCGCGCCTGTGGCTGATGACGAGGGCGCAGCTGCTGCGCCTGACCGGCAGGCCAAGCGCCGCAGCGTGTGGCGGGCGGTGGTGCCGGTGCCGCCCACCGCGCCGGTGCCGGACTTTCGCTGGGGCTACCGCGACAAGAAGACCGACACCTGGCTCGAGCTGGACGCGGTGCGGACCTGGGAGTACGTGTTCGAAGGCCAGCGCTACGGCTACGTGGCACGGTTCGAGCGCATAGCCTCGACCGGTGAGGTGGTCAAGGACACACTGCCCCGCACCTGGTGCGTGGACGAGAGCGATGGCCGCGGCTCGATGCGCTGGCACTGGAAGCAGTGGGACGCACCGCGTCCGCTGTACGTGCCCCGCGCCGAGCTGGCCAGCGACCCCACGGCGCGGCCAGTGGTGATCGTGGAGGGAGAGAAGTGCGCTGAGGCCCCGCACCTGCTGCTGGGCGATGAGTTCGACTTCGTCACCTGGCCGGGCGGCTGCAAGGCCTGGGCGCTGGCGCACTGGGGCTGGCTGATGGGCCGCACGGTGTACCTGTGGCCTGACTGCGATGCCAAGCGCAAGGCGCTGACCAAGGCCGAGCGCGAGGACGGCACCGACCCGGCCAGCAAGCCGCTGTTGCCTGAGAGCATGCAGCCGGGCATGCAGGCCATGGTGGGCATCGGCTCGCTGCTGCTGGCCGATTACGGCTGCACGGTGTTCATGTGCCCGATCCCTGCGCCCGGTGCGGTGGCCGACGGCTGGGATGTGGCCGATGCGATCGCGCAGGGTTGGGATGCGGCGCGCTTGCGCGACTTCATCCGGTCGGCGCGTGTGTTCGTGCCGCCTGACGATGCCGCGCGCGCCAAAGCCGCGTCTACCCCTTCCATCGCTGGCGCAGCCCCGGAAGAGGTGGTCGACGCCTGGCGCAGCAAGCTGATCAAGTCAGGCAACGGTGCCACGACGAAGGACCGTGACAACCTGGTGCTGGCGCTCGATGGCATGGACCTGGGTGACGGCCGCTGGCTGCCGGGCGTGCCCGAGGCGGCAGGGTTGATCGCGTTCAACGAGTTCACCAACGACGTGGTCAAGTTGCGCGACACCCCATGGAACACGCCGGCCGGCGTGTGGGACGAGGTGGACGAGCTCGAGATGGGCAACTGGCTGACCCGCGTGCACTGGCTGCCCAGCATGTCGCGCGGCACGCTGGAAGAGGCGGTAGCCATGGTGGCCAAACGCCACCGCTTTCACCCCGTGCGCGACCAGTTCCAGGCGCTGCAGGGCACCTGGGATCAGCAACGCCGGCTGTCGACCTGGCTGCGGCGGTGCTGCCTGGTTGAGGACGAATGGGACGATGCCGACCCGCTGCAGCAGTACCTGGCGCGGGTGGGCACGTGGTTGATCATGGCCATCTGCGCCCGGGTGCTCACGCCGGGGTGCAAGTTCGACTACATGGTGATCCTGGAAGGGTCGCAGGGCGTGGGTAAGTCCACGCTGGCGCACCTGCTGGGGGGTGACTGGTTTGCCGACACGGGCCTGGTGCTGGGCGACAAGGACAGCTACCAGAACCTGCAGGGCATCCTGGTGTACGAATGGGGTGAGCTCGACTCGCTGAACAAGAGCGAGGTCACCAAGGTCAAGCAGTTCATCAGTTCGATGAAAGACCGCTTCAGGGCGAGCTTTGACCGGCGTGCCAAGGACTACCCGCGCCAGTGCGTGTTCATCGGCACGACGAACGAAGACCACTACCTGGTCGACCCCACGGGCAACCGCCGCATGTGGCCGGTGCGCGTAACGCGGCAGATCGACACGGACTGGTTCCGCGAGCACCGAGACCAGCTGTTTGCCGAAGCGCTGGCCTACCTGGACAAGGGGCAGCGCTTTCACCCTACGCCGCGCGAGCAGCGCGAGCTGTTCGAGCCGCAGCAGCAGCAGCGCCAGATCGAGAACGCGATTCAGGCGGCGGTGATGCGCTACCTGTACGACGAGAACCAGCGGGTGTCGATCCAGGGCGAGAACGGCACGCTGGTCAACGAGATCACGGCGCAGGACCTGCTGTCCAAGCTGGGCATCAGCGTGGACAAGCAGACGCACGTGATCTTGCGCCAGGTGACGGCCGCGCTGCGGCAGGCCGGCTGGGTGCGCTTTCGGTCGAGCCGGGGTGACCGGCCGTGGATGTTCCGCAGGCCCCCGGCAGGGGCTCGCGGCAGCGATGGATCTTCAACAGGCCCGACGCAGGGCACAAACGATGAGGGCTCCGATGGGTGTCCGTTCTGACCAGGGATGTGCCGGCGGGCGCGAACGGTCAGCGACCCCAGTGGGCAACGCCATGTAGATGACCGCGACCGGGCGCACCCGGCCCTGATGTCCACGTGTCCCTGACCTTTGCACGGATTGCTGAACCAGGCCAATGCCTTGGTGGTGATCAGTCAGGCGGAGCCATGTGCGGCCAGGGCCAGCGTCCACCACAAAGCGCGGCCGGGCGGGCCCGCTCGCGTGCAAACGCGCCCGTCCGACTCTTTGCGTGATTCAGAACTCCCAGGAAAGGTCAAGGACATATGGACAAGGGGCAGAGCAGGAATCGATGGGGATGGCTGCCGCTGGAAATGCCAGGGGTGGCGCGGCTGATGAAGGACAAGCGGGCGAAGTACGGCGACGCGTGGGTCAGCGAGTGCTGGCGGCGCGGGGTGCTGGCGGCTGAGCCTGGGTGGTTTTTTGCCGGGGAAGGGGGGCTGATGGTCGGCACCTTGTTCGACGACCCGGAGCTGATGGCGTTTGCCCAGGCCAGGGTCACGCGCACGCAAGCCGTGCTGATCCTGCGCGAGCCGGAGGCGACCAGTGGCGCGCATTGAGTGGATCGAGCACCGGCTGCTGAACTGGGCACGCTGGAAGCTGTGCCAGGGCAGTGGGGTGATGGGGTACGCCGCGGTCAACCTGGCCGATGCCGATGCCGGGCGCGACGGGTACATCGAAGCCAGCATCCCGGTCAGCGAGGTGGAGGCCAGCGAGACCGACCAGGCGCTGCAGCGGCTCAACCCGCCGGGGCTGGCCAAGACCGTGGCCGAGTTCTACACAGGCCGGGGTGGCATCAAGGACAAGGCGCGGCGCCTGTGCTGTGCTGAGGCCACGATCTATGCCCGCGTCGACCAGGCGCACCGCCAGCTGGCCGAGCTGCTGAACGAGCGCAGACGTCTGCGCGACGCAGAGCGGCAGCGGGTGGAAAAACTGCAGGCCGGCGTGCGGCCGGGGAGTTTTACGCAATAGAGGAAAGGGGTAGATTTCAGGCAGGCTGGGCAGAGTTGCAACCCGGTCGCAGATCAACACCGCGCCCCTGCAGGCATGTGCCGCAGGGGCGCTGTTCTTGGGGTGGGCCGTGTTCAGCGTCAAGCACAACATCGACCAGGTCCTGTCGTTCACTGACAAGCTGAGCAAGCAGTACGAATTCGCAGTGGCCAGCGCACTGACGCAAACCGCCATGGACATGCGCGTGGAGCTGTACCGCGAGCAGGAACGCAAGTTCGACCGACCCACGCGCTACACCAAGAACTCGATGTTCGTGGTGAAGGCGACCAAGACAAAGCTGCAGGCTGAGGTGCTGCTGAAGGATCGGTTGCGGTCCGGCACCTCACGAAGCCACGTCGACACCATCGGCCACGAATACAGCGGCGGCAAGCGGCGGCAAAAGGCCATCGAGTATTTCGCGGTGCGCGCTGGCTTGCTCTCGAACAACGAGATCTTGGTGCCAAGTGAGGGCGCGCGTCTCGATGCGTACGGCAACATGTCGCGCGGCCAGGTGCAACAGGTGATGTCGCAACTGCGGCTTGGGGCTGACCCGGCCACATACGCCACCAAGTCGGCCCGCAGCAAGCGCAACCAACGTCGTGCGGGCACGATGTTCTGGTCGTATGGCGGGCATCTGCCCCGGGGCGTCTGGATGCGTAGCTCGATCAGCGTGATACCCGTGCTCATGGCCGAACCAAGCCCGACGTACCGCGCGCTGATTAACGTGCCGGCAATCGGCAATCGTGTCACCCAGGCGAAGTTTGAGGCGAACCTGCGCAAGGCCTGGGCGCGCGCCAAGGCCACCGCCCGCTGAACGGGTCCTCCCGGGCAAACCCCCGACACGGGTCATGCGAGGCCCGATGGTTGCGTCCCCAGGGGGTTGGGAACTTGAGGGACAACAAGGGACAGCAGGGACACGGCGCATGGCAAGCATCAGGGATCTGGCATCGGCGCTCGGCGTGTCGAAAAGCCAGGTCGGCCGCGACGTGCAGGCCGGCATGCCGACGCACGACGTGGCTGCGGCCCGGGCCTGGCGCGATGCCAACCGCGACCTGTCGCGCACCGTGGAGGGCCGCGTCGATCGCCCTGCGGTGCCAGCGGCTGACGGTGGCGTGGCGCCCGATGCAGGCCCTGGCACGGTCGGCGCTGCGCCAGGCGGTGCCGACGACGGCGACGCCGAGATCCTGCCGGATGACACCAGCGACTACCGCAAGGCCCGCACCGAGCGCGAGCAGATCCGCCGCGACCGCGAGCGCATGGAGCTCGACCGCGATCGCGGCAAGCTGATCGACGCTGCTGACGCTGCGCGGCTGGCCTTCACCAGCTTCCGCGCGCTGCGCGACCAGGCCTTCAACCTGCCGGCACGCCTGGCCCCGCAATGCGCCGTGTTGACCGACCCGCTGCAGATCGAGCAGCTGCTCGAGGCCGAGCTCACCGCGGTGTTCGGCAACTTCACTGAAGACCGCCTGCTGGCCGAGCCGAGCGACGACGATGATCCCGACTGAGCCGTGGATGGTCAGCGGCTACACCGCGCTGGCCCGGGCGATCGCCGAAGCGCTGCGCCCTGACCAGAAGATCAGCGTCGACGAATGGGCCGAAGCCCACCGCGTGCTGCCGCCCGACACGCCCGAGCCTGGCCCGTACCGCAACGCCCGCACGCCGTACCTGATCGACATCCAGCGCACCATGTCGCAGGGCAGCCCCTACCGCGAGGGCTGGTGGATGAAGCCCCTGCAGGTCGGCGGCTCGGTCAGCGGCGAGAACATGATCGGCAGCTGGGTGTGCACCGCGGCCGGCAGCATCCTGGTGATCTTTCCGACCTTGGACGATGCCAAGCAGTGGGAGCTGGCGCGGTTCGAGCCCATGCGTGCCAACACCAGGCCGCTGCGCCGCCGCATCAGGCCCAGCGACCAGAAAGGCAGCGACAACACCAAGCTGCGCAAGAAGTACCCCGGTGGCGTCATGCGCCTGGTGGGTGCCAACCGGGTCGGCGCCCTCAAGTCGTCGACCATCCGCTACATCAAGTTCGAGGAGCCTGACGAGTACCCCGTGCTGGACCAAGGCACCGTCGTCGGCCTGGCGCTCGGCCGCATGGCCAACTTCGGCCGGCGCGGCAAGGCCTACGGCGACGGCACCCCAACGTTCGACGGGCGCAGCGAGATCCAACGCAACGTGCTGCGCGGCGACCAGCGCAAGTGGCACCTGCACTGCCCCGACTGCAGCCACCCGCAGGTGCTGACCTTCGACGCCGACCACGTCAAGTGGACCATCGACGCCGACGGCCAGCCCATCGACGTGCGCTACCTGTGCACCAGCTGCGGCACGCTCAACGACGAGGCCACCTGGAAGGCACGCAACTACCGCGTGCGCCCCGCCGGCCTGACCGAGGCCCAGGCCAAGGCCCAGGGCTTTGCGTACTGGCAGGCCACCGCCATCGGCGAGCCCGGTGTCGCCAGCTGGCTCGGCCTCGAGGCCCTGGCTGCCCCGATTGGCTGGCGCCCGTGGTCGCAGCTCGTCACCGCCTGGCTGGCATCGCAGCTCGACGAAGACAAGCTGCGCGAGTTCTTCAACAACTACCGCGGGCTGCCGTACGCTGACAAGATCCGCAGCGACATCAGCGCCGATGACCTGCAAAAGCGCGCCGAGCAGTACGACCTGATGACCTGCCCGGCCGGTGGCCTGATCTGCCTGGCCGGCGTGGACACGCAAGACAACCGCCTGGCCGTCGTGATCCGCGCCTTCGGCCGTGGTGAGCAGAGCTGGGGCGTGTGGCACGGTGAGATCTACGGCGACCCATCGGCTCCCGAGACCTGGGCCAAGCTGCGCGAGCTGCTGGACGCCCCGATCAAGCACGCCAGCGGCCAGACCATGCGGGTCGACGCTGCGGCCATCGACGCCGGTGGACACCACGGCGAAGACGTCTATGCGTTCTGCCGCGACGCCCAGCTGCGCGGCAAGCACTGGTTTGCGATCCGCGGCGCCAAGAGCTACGACGCGCCGAAGCTGGGCCGTCCGAAGACCATCGACTTCACCTGGCGCGGGCAGGCAGTGGCCGGCGGTGCGCAGCTGCGCTTCGTCGGCACGCAGAGCATCAAGAACCTGATCGACGGCCGGCTCAAGCTCAAGACGCCGGGCGGTGGCTACTACCACTTCCCGCTGGGCTTCCAGGCCGACTACTTCAAGCAGCTGCGCAGCGAGCGGCGCGTGTGGCGCCGCGACATGCAAGGCAACAAGGCGTTGTGGTGGGAGAAGGGCACGGAGCGCAACGAGGCCTGGGACTGCGAGGTCTACCTCTACGCCGCCTTCCTGTACGCCATGGCCGGCCGGCACGCCGACACCGTGTGGGCCGCGCGCGAGAAGCTGTACGGCCAGGTGCGCCAGCTCGAGCTGCTGGACGACGGCGCCACCGCACCGGTGCAGGCGTCTGCACCGCCTGCGGCTGACAGCCAACCGGGCCCGGCTGATGCCGCCGACGACGAGACCGAGACCGAGAACGACCAGACCCCGACCACCACTGCAGCCCCGACCCCGGTGCCGCGTGGTGCCAAGCCACCGCCGCCGCCCAAGCCCCGCCGGGGTGGGTTTGTGAATCGGTGGCGCTGAACAAGGCAAGAAACCATCATGGCCGCAGGACCGTTCATTGCCCCCCAAAAGGCGCACCTCAACCTCTTCAGCGCCACCGGCTTGCTGGCTGCCAACCCTGCCAACTTCCTGGCGCACCTGGTCTCCAGCGCGTACACGCCCACCGACGCCACCGACGAGTTGTGGGCTGCGGCATCGGCTGCTGAGCTGGCGACGGGCGGCGGCTACACCAACGGCGGGCTGGCGCTCAGCAACGTCACGCTGACCCAGTCTGGTGCCGTGGTGAAGTGGACGTGCGACCCCATCGTCTGGACAGCCAGCGGCGCGGGCATCGCGGCCTGGCGCCGCTGCGTCATTCGCTACAACGGCACGCTCAACGGCAAGGTCAACCCGATCGTGGCGCACTGCCTGGGTGATGCAACCGGCATCGACGTGCCGCTGACCACCTCGGGCAACCCGTTGACGATCACCCCGCATGCCACCAACGGGATCATCACCTCGACCCGCTCATAAGGAGCCCACATGGCTACCCAAGACAGCACCGCGCAGCGCAACGCCTCGCTCACCTCGTTCGTCACCAGCATGGGCGCAAACGCTGTGGCCGAGCTGCGCACGGGCGCAAAGCCTGGCGTTGGCAACGCGGCCACCGGCACGCTGCTGGCCACGCTGACATTCGGCAGCACCAACATCCTGGACGCCAACGGCGGCAGCGCCGGCAGCGTGTCCGCGGGCGTGCTGACCTGCGGCGGATACACCCAGGTGCGGGCCGCGAACGGCACGCCGGGCCATGTGCGCTGGAAGACATCGGGCGGCACGGTAGTGCGTGAGTCCGACGTTGCCGCCAGCGGCGCTGGCAACGTCATCTTTACCGGCACGGTGGACACCGGCGTGCCGATCAGCGGCGCCATCACCTACACCGACGGCAACCCCTGAGCATGGCCGCTCCCGTCTCCAGCAGCTACACCGTCGCGGCGGGTCAGCCGATCTACGGTGGCAAGCACCGCAGCGGGTTCCCGCGTGGGGCGACGCTGGGGGCTGTTGAAGCGGGAGGGTACTTTGGGTCAAATCCGTCGCTGTTTGCGGCGGGGGCGACGTTGGGGGCAGTGGCGGGATCGGGCGCGCTGCAGGGGTTTGTGCCGCCAGTCTGGCGCATGGGAGCAACTGCAAACACTTGGCTCACGATCACCAGCGGCGACATATCGGCTGTTGATCCCGCCAACGACCCAGCCATCAACCCGTCGTATCCATCGGCGGCGCCGTGGAAGGCCGTATCAGGTCAGGTTGCGGTGATCGGGGCATGGGGGTCGTGCGCGTGGGACGACGAGAGCCGCACGCTGTGGATACCCAACGGCGGTGGCCATGACAACTATGCCGGCAACGAGACTTATGCATTGCCCGTGGGCGATGCGTCTCCTGCCTGGAGTCTGAAGCAGCCGCCCACAGGCGCCATTGGCAACACCGGCACGCTGGACGACGGCAACGAGAACACCGGGGTCTATTTCGACGGGCGGCCGAGGTCATCGCACATTTACAACTCGGTGACATACGCCCCGGGTGTCGGTGCGGTGATGGTTAGGGTGCCGTTCAACTTCCGGACGGCCGGGTCGTCGAACAAGGTGTATCGATTTGATCCCGTGACAGGTGCGCCCAGCTTGGTGTGCAACCTTGACACCCTGGGCGTCTCCGTCGGTAACGCAGGCAATAGCGCCACTTGCTATGTGCCGGCACGCGGCGCAAATCCTCCCCGCATCTACAGCGTGGGCACGCAGGGGCCGCACAAGATGACGTGGGTCGAGCCCAGCGCGTCACCTGGGACGTGGAATGCCGGTTACCTAGCAACTGATGTGTACCTGGCCGATGGCAGGCAGGGCCTGGTGTATATCCCGACGATCGACCGGATACTGCACCTCCAGACAAATTCAGAGAGCCTGTACCACGCACTGGTGCACCCAGACACGGGCGCAACGACAAACCTTGGAGTGGTGAGCGGGACCTTGCCCACTGGTTTTGACACTGGAGTGCAACCGGGGGCCGACTGGAACAGCGATCTGGGCTGGTTGGGCGTGTGGTGCCAGACCTCAAGCACGACCACCGTCAGCAAGTTGACTCCGAGCGCGTCTCCTCTGACGTTGCCTTGGTTGCTGACCACTGTGTCGCTGGGCGCCGGCAACGCCGTAACACCGGTTGCCGCCGGGGGTAACGGGGTTTTTGGCCGCTGGCGCTACAGCCACATTCTGCGCGGGTTCGTTTTGGTCCCGTCCAACAGTGCCCCAACAGTGTTTTTCGCAACCGAGTAGCACCATATGGCTGTCAGTGTCGTCGGGTCTGCGCTGAGGTTCGGCGCCGATTTTGTAACCTCATCGAGTTCGTCACACACGGTCGCGGCGGGGACTGATTGCCTGGCTGTGGCAATCGGCGGGGCATCGTCGGGCGCATCAGTGACCTATGGAGGTGTTGCGCTCACGCTCATTCGGCAAAATGGCACGGTGTCGATTTGGAGGCTGCTTGCCCCAACGGTAGGGACGGCGACGCTACTTTGTTCGCACGCCAGTCAGCAAAGCTGGATCGTTAGCGCCTGGAATCTTTCGGGGGTGCATCAATCTGTTCCCGTGGCAGCTGACGCTGGCGTCGCCAGCTCATTCGGCGCCAACGTGTCGCGCTCGATCAGCACGCCAGCCGACGGTCTCGCCGTCGATTGCTTGCTCATCAGCAATGGCATCGCCGCGACCCCGAACGCAGGACAGACAGGCGACGGGCTCTACGTCGGCGGCTCAAACAAGGCATGGTCAAGCTATAAGGCCGCAGCCGCCAGCATGGGCTGGACGCACACTGAAAGCGTCTCATACGCGCACGTGGTCGTGGCGTTTGCCGCTGCCGCCGCGCCTGCTGGCTTCACCGGTGGCGCCACCCTCGGCGCCGTCGTCGCCAGCGGCTCCCTGCAGTCTGTCATGTCCGGGTTCACCGCAGCGGCCACGCTGGGCGCCGTCGTGGCTGGCGGCTCACTTGGCCCGACGCCAGGCGTGTTCGTCCTAGGCCCCATCAAGGTCAACGGCGCGGCCCAGGCTGGCGCCGCGATCGACTGGGTGCGCATCTACAGCGACGCCGGCATCCTGCTGTACGAGCGCACGGGCGGCACGCTCGACGGCAGCGGCAGCACCACGCTCACCACCAGCTCGGCGCCCCCGGGCACGGCAGTGCGCATCGACTGGCAACTCAGCAGCGGGCGGCGACGCATGCCCCGCGTGACGATGGGCTGACGCAGCGATGAGCTACTTCTGCGACGACGTAGACACCGCGCTCAGCGGCTACCACACGTCGGCATACACCGGCCTGGGGCTGCCTGGCGCCGATGTGCCGGCCGGCGGCACCGATGGCGCATCGGTGCTCTATCCGTGCATCACCCTGCCGGGCGACGCAGCGGTGGAGGTGTTCGCGCAGCTCACGCGGCTGCCGACGCTGGGCACGCTGGTGTTCGGAGAAGACGGCTCATTCGACTACACCGGGGCCACCGACTACTTCGAGTTTCGCCTGTGGGTCGACGGCGTGGCGTCGACAACGGACATCGGCTACGGGGCCGGCATTGCGCGGGTGAGCCTGGCTGTCGGGTCCGGGGTCAGCATTGAGCCGGCCGCGCAGCAGCTGGTTGTCACCGGCCACGCCCCCACTGTCGCCCAGCAAAGCACGCTGTCACCAGCAGCACAGCAGATCAGCGTGGCAGGTGGCGTGCCGTCCATCAGCCAGCCCCGCGCGCTGGCACCTGCCGCGCAGGCGATCGTGGTCGCAGGCGGGGTGCCACAAATCCTGCAGACGGCTGTGGTGTTCACTGCCAACGGCCGCCACCGCATTGGTGGCGCCACCCTTGTGGGCCCCGCTCGCCGCATCGGCCCCAAGAACCTGTAAAGGCACGACGTGCAAGACGAACTGATCGCCGGCGACAGCCTCAACTTCCTGACCACCACGCCGGGCTACAGCGCGGCTGATGGCTGGGTGTTGACGTTCCGGCTCATCCCGCGCACGGCTGGCAACTCGGTCATCGACATCACCGCCGTGGCTGAAGGCGACGACCATCGAACGTCGGTAGCCGCGGCAGTCACGGGCACTTGGGCCGCTGACAGCTACAGCTGGGCGGGCTGGGTCGACAAGGCTGGCGAGCAGTACACCGTGCAGACGGGCCAGATCGTCGTCAAGCCCAACCCGCGCACGGTCGCCGCAGGCGCCGATCTGCGCAGCCTGCCTCGCAAGACGCTCGACGACCTGTTGGCCGCCAGATCCGTGTGGGCCAGCACCCAGGGCCGCACCCGGCGCTACAAGATCGGCGACCGCGAACGCGAGTTCGCATCCGCGGCCGAGCTCAACGCCGAGATCAGCTTCTGGCAAGGCCAGCTCGCCGAAGAGCTGGCCGCTGAACGCCTGGCCGCTGGCCGGCCGTCCCTCAACCGCTTGCACGTGCGCTTCACGCGCCCGCGCTGAGGTCCCCCGATGAATGTTCGCTCCCGAGTCCTGCCCTCGGGCGGCAGCGCCGTGCTCAACGCCTGGCGCCTGCAGCACGGCCCCGAGGCCTTGCGCCAGCAGTCCACCTCCCGCGGGGGTGACTGGCGCGCTGCATCACAAGGCCGCCTGCAGGTCCTGGCCGGCAACGGCAGCCGGCCCTTGCGCAGCTACATGGCCGCCAGCAATGACCGCCTGGTGGCCGACCTGGGCGCCATGCTGGGCGACGTGTCCGGCAACGCTGAAGTGCGCATGGGCCTGCGCGCCATGCGCCGCCGCTCCCGCCAGCTGGCCAATGACAACGAGTGGGTCAAGCGCTTCCTGCAGCTGCTGCGTGACAACGTCGTTGGCCCCCGTGGCTTCAACCTGCAGAGCAAGATCTACAAGGCCCGCAAGAAGGACGGCGTGGCCGAGCTCGACAAGGACGCCAACGCCACCATCGAAGCCGCCTACGCCCAGCAGTCCAAGCTTGGCGTCTTCAGCGCCTGCGGCCAGTTCACTCGCGCCACGTTCGAGCGCGCTTTCATCACCGCCCTGGCCCGCGACGGTGAGGCCATCTGTGAAAAGCTCGTCGGCACCCCGTTCGGCCCCTTCGGCCTGGCCTGGCGGTTCATCGACCCCGACCTGCTCGACGACACCCTCAACCTGGGCACCAACGGCGCGTACCCCGGCCTGGGCCGCTTGGACACGGGGCATGACATCCGCATGGGCGTCGAGCGCAACGCCTACGGCCGGCCCGTGGCGTACTGGTTCCTCAACGTCCACCCCGGCGACGACATTCACAACGTGGCCGCCGTGCGCCACCGCCGTGTGCCGGCTGACCGCATCCTGCACCGCTTCATCGCGGAAGAACTGCGCCCCGACACCGCCCGCGGCGTGCCCTGGATTTACACCGCCATCCGCCGCATGTCCATGCTGGGCGGGTACGAAGAGGCCGCCCTCGTCAACGCCCGCACCGGCGCCAGCAAGATGGGCTTCTTTGCCCCGCCGGCAGACACCGGCGGCGGCGCCCTGGTGTCCACGCCAGACGGCACCAAGGTGTCCGACGGTGAAGACGCCGACGGCAACCTGATCACCGAAGCCGAACCCGGCACCTTCGGCGTGCTGCCTGCCGGCTGGGACTTCAAGACCTGGGACCCGGCCTACCCCAACGACGCCATGGACGGCTTCGTCAAAGGCATGCTGCGCGCCTTCAGCTCGGCCTGTGGCCTCACGTACAACACCATCGGCAACGACCTGGCCGGCGTGTCGCTCAGCGCCATGCGCCACGGTGCCAACCAGGACCGTGACACCTATGAGTCGGTGCAGCAGTGGTTCCGCGACCACGTCTGCACGTCGATGTTCGAGCCCTGGCTGAACCTGGGCCTGAACCTGGGCCGCATCGGCCGGCTGCCGCCAGACGGCTTCGACCGCTTCAACCAGCCGCGCTTCGTTGCCCGGCCCTTCCGCAGCCCTGACCCGCAAAAGGACGTGGCAGCCAACGCGCAAGAGGTAGCGCTGGGCACCAACAGCCGCACGCGCATCTGCGCCGAGCTGGGCCGCGACTTTGAAGAGGTGCTGGAAGAGCTGGCCGAAGAAACCGCCATGGCCAAAGCCCTGGGCGTCAGCCTGAACACCGCCGCCGCCACCGCCCACAAGAACCCCGCCGTTGACGACGCCGGCAAGCCCACCAAGCCCGGCCCCGATGGCGCCGATGGCGACCCCGAAGACAACACCGACGACGAAGAAGGGAACCCCGATGACTCCACTGCAGAGTAGCCGCTACTGGGAGCGCGCTGACGCCCCCGGCCGCCTGGCCCTGGTGGCCGCGCTGGCCGCCTTGCAGGTGGGCCAGCGCCTGCGCCTGGCTGACTTGTCGCGCAGCCCTGCGCCGGCCGATGGCCAGCTCGCTGAAGGCGACACCCAGGCCGCGCGCGCCGAGCCCGTGCCCGAGCTGGTGCACTACACCACCGGCGCCATCCGCGCCGCTGAGATCGACGAAGAGACCCGCGAGGTCGACGTCAGCTTCAGCAGCGAACAGCCCTATGAGCGCTGGTGGGGCATTGAAGTCCTGGGCCACGCCCAGGGCGAAGCAGACATGTCCTGGATCGCATCCGGCCGCGCCCCCGTGCTGGCCGACCACGACCCCGGGACCCAGATTGGCGTTGTCCTCAGCGCCCAGATCGGCCGCGACCGGAAAGGTCGTTCACGCTGGCGTTTCGGTAAGAGCGCCAGGGCCGAGCAGGAGCTGCAGGACGCCAAAGACGGCGTGCGCTGCAACGTGAGCGTCGGCTACGAAATCCGCGAACTCGAGCTGGTGAAGCAAGAGGGCGACGTGAAGACGTACCGCGTGACCGATTGGCGCGCGCTCGAGCAAAGCCTGGTGTCGATCCCTGCTGACATGACCGTCGGCGTGGGCAGAGGCGCTGAGGACAACCACCCCCCGCAACTGGCACAACCCCGAAAGGACGCCACCATGAACCAGAACGTCAACACCCTCGACGACGCCGAGCGCACCCGCCTCGTCGCCGACGCCCGCGCCCAGGCCGTCAAAGACGAGCAAGACCGCGTGCGCGGCATCATGTCGCTGGCCACCAGCCACAACCTGCGCGAGCTGGGCGAGAAGGCCGTGCACGACGGCACCGACCTCGCCAGCTTCCGCGGCCAGGCTCTGGACGAGCTGCACAAGCGCGGCAGCGACAAGCCCCTGTACCAGCCGCTGGCCCAGATCGGCCTCAGCGACAAGGAGGCCCGCTCCTTCAGCGTGGCGCGCTACATGCGCAGCCTGATCGACAAGGACCCCAAGGTCGCCGCGTTCGAGACCGAGTGCGCTGCATCTGTGCGTGACGCCATGGACAAGGCCGGCCACCGCGCGTCCAACGGCGGCAACTACCTGCCGTTCGAAGTGATGCGCCAGCCGCTGCCCGGCGTGCGCGTGGTCGAAGGGCACCTGGTGGTGGGCGATCGCATCATCGGCGCGCAACGTGACCTGTCGTCGGCCACCACCGGCGCAGGCGGCGCCATGGTCAGCACCGACCTGCTGGCCGCGGACTTCATTACCTTGCTGCGCCAGGTCATCATGGTGCGCCGCATGGGCTGCCGCGTGCTGTCGGGCCTGGTGGGCAACGTCAACATCCCGCGGCAAACCGGCAGCAGCACCATGGGCTGGGTGGCGCAGGCGGGCGCTGCCAGCGAAAGCGATGCCACCTTTGCAGTGGTGTCGCTCAGCATGAAGACGGCGCACGGCATCCAGGACGTCACGCGTGACCTGCTGCTGCAGGGCACCCCGGCGGTTGAAGGCCTGATCCGTGCCGACCTGCTCGACACCATGGCCATCACCATCGACGCCGCCGCCCTGCACGGCACCGGTGCCAGCAACCAGCCCACCGGCCTGGCCGCCACCGCCGGCATCGGCAGTGTGGCCGGCGGCACCAACGGCCTGGCGCCCACCTGGGACCACATCGTCGCGCTGGAGTCGGCCATTGCCAACAACAACGCGGCCATGGGATCGATGGGCTACCTCACCAACACCAAGGTGCGGGGCAAGCTCAAGACCACCCAGAAGTTCGCCAGCACCAACGGGCAAGAGGTCTGGCAAGGCCCGCTGCCGGGTGATGACCCCAGCGTGCTGGGCCTGCTCAACGGCTACCGGGCCGGCGTGTCCAACAACGTCAGCAGCACCCTCACCAAGGGCAGCAGCTCGGGCGTGTGCTCGGCCATCTTCTGCGGCAACTGGTCCGATCTGATCATCGGCGAGTGGGGCACCGCCGAGATCCTGCCTGACCCGCTGACCCAGGCCGCCAACCGCATCGTGCGCATGCACGTGTACCAGTCGATCGACATCGCCATCCGCCGGCCGCAGAGCTTTGCGGCCATGTTGGACGCGCTGACCACCTGATCAGCAGCCTGATCGATCGTCCGGCCGCCCCTGCACCGCACGGGGCGGCCACCCCTCTTTGCACCACACCCAAGGACTCACATCATGACCAAGCGCGTCACCATTGTCGGCGACACCTTTGTGCCCGCCGACACCCCCGAGGCGGCCATGACGCCCCTCTTCGAAGGCTCCACCGTCGATCTCGACGACAGTACCGCCGGCCTGCTGGTGGTGGCCGGCAAGGCCCGGTACGACAAGGACGCCAAGCTGCGCGACACCGGCAAAGCCCGCATGGCCGAAGCCGACGAGCGCGCCGCCCGCAACGCGGTCGATCCGCAGCAGGCCCTGGCCGCCGCCGTGGCTGCTGCCGTGGCCCAGGCCATGCAGGCCCTGCAGACCAAGCCCGCCGCCTGACCGTCCAGGCGTCTGCACATGCCCGCCACCGAAGACCTGGCCGCCTTCTTCGACACCGAAGACGGCGACGCTGAAACCATCACCGTGCAAGGCGTCAGCGTGGCCGGCATCTTCGACAGCAGCACCGAGCTGATGCTGGGCGAGGTGCTGGTGCGGGCCCCCACCGTGCTGCTGCCGGCCACGGTGGTGGCGGCTGAAGGGGGGCTGGTCACCGCGCGGGCGGTGAACTACGCCATCCGCCGGGTGCTGGACCTGCCGCCCGACGGCGCCCTGCGCCGCCTGGTGCTGGCGGAGGCCTGACATGCTGGCCAGCCGCACCGCCGCCACCGCCCTGCAGGCCCTGCTGGTGGCTGCCGCCACCGATGCCGGCGCCCGTTGGTACCTGGGCCGCGGCTGGCCCGTGCAGCAGCTGCCCGCCGGCAAGATCGTGCTGGTCGACGAAGACCTCGACGCCGCCGACGACGCCGACGTGACCTGGCCGCGCGATCGTGTGCACACCCTCACCGTGCAGCTGCAGTGCATGGCCGCCGACACCGACGACCCCGAGGGCCAGGCTGACGCCCTGGCCGAGCAAGCCCTGGTCGCCGTTGAAGGCACCGCCGCCCCACTGGCAGGCGTCAACGTCATCGCCACCCGCATCACCCGGCAGCTGGCCACTGATGCCCAAGCCCATGTGGCCATCACCACCGTGCAGCTGCAGCTGCTGTTCGGCGGCCGCAGCAACGACCCCACCCTCATCACCTGACCCCAAGGAGCCCACCCCATGACCACTTTCTGGCAAGGCGTTGCCGTCACCGTGCAAGACGGCAGCCCCGGTACCGCGCAAACCATCACCGCCATCACCAAGGCGTCCAACGGCCAGGCCACCACCAGCGGCACGCCGCCCACCAACGGCCAGTATCTGCTGTTGCTGGTGGCCGGCATGTCGCAGCTGAACAACCGCATCGTCAAGGTGTCGGGCGTGTCGGGCAGCAACTTCAACATCAACGTCGACACCACGCTGTTCCCTGACTTCGTCTTGGGCACCTTCCAGCTGGTGACCATTGACCAGGCCATGACCGCCATGCGCAACATCGCATCCACCGGCGGCACCGAGGTGGTGGAAGACACCACCACCATCCACGACCTGCAGGACACCGAAGACGTCATCGGCACCAGCGCCGTGGGCTACACCTTCACTGAGGACTTCGGCTCCACCGCGCCGGGCTTCCTCGAGCTGCGGGCCGCGGCCGAAGCGCTGGCGCCGCGGGCGGTCAAGTTCCTGTTCAGCAACGGCAAAGAGCAGCTGGGCTATGCCTCGGTCAGCGTGCCCAACTTCGCGGCGGTGGAGGGCAAGAAGGCTGTCACCCCCATCTCGCTCAAGTTCAAGGGCCGGCTGACCACCATCTGACCATGGACGTCCTCAAGTACGCCAAGCCCTTGCCCGTGCGCAAGGAAACGGTGGACCTGCCCGAGCTCGGCGGCGCCGTCGTCGTGCGCGGCCTCATGGCCAGCGAAGCCTTTGCCGTGCAGGCCTTTCGCTCGCAGGCCCTGCGCCGGCTGCGTGAAGAGGCCGCCGAGCGCCAGGCCACCCCTGCGCCGGCGCAAGGCCCGCTGCCCGACGAGCCGGGCCCCCCGGGTCACCCGCCCCAGCCCGACCCCACCGACCAGGCCGCACAGCTCACCTTTGACGAGCTGGTCAGCTACGGCCGCTACGTCAGCCACCTGCTGGCCGCTGCCGTCACTGTGGCCAGCGGGGCGCCGCTGTTCAGCTATGACGGCTGGGAGTCGTTTGGCCAGCACCACCCGCGCGCCTTGCTGCGGCTGCAAGCCGTGGCCGAGCGGCTGTCGGGCCTGCACGCGGAGGACGTGGAAAAAAACTGAGCGCGCAGCCCGAGCGCGCATTCCAGCTGTGGCTGAGCGTGCGCATGGGCTGCACCCCGCGCCAGCTGGGCCAGCGGCTCACCGCTGAAGAGTTCCACCAGCTCTGGGCCTTGCGGCAACGCAACGAACTGTAGGCACGCATGACCACCGACATCCGCTACAGCATCACCGCTGAAGACCGCTTCGCCCGCACCTTTGCCAACCTGCGGCGTGACCTGGCATCGATGAAAGACTCGGCGCTTCAGGTCGGCAGCGCCGTGGGCAACATGCTGGGCGGCCTGGGCGTTGGCGGAGCCGTCAGCGTGGCCGGCATGGGGCTGGCTGTGCGCCAGCTGGCCAATGACCTGGACGCACTGAACGACAGTTCAGACGCCACGGGCAGCACCGTCGAGAACCTCAGCGGGCTGGAAGACGTGGCCCGGCGCAACGGTGAAACGCTCGACCTCGTCACCACGTCCATCCTCAAGATGAACCAGGCCCTTGCCAGCGCCAAGGCCGACAGCCCCGTGGCGCTGGCGCTCAAGGCCATTGGGCTGAACGCGGCAGAGCTGCGCGATCAAGACCCCAGTGACGCTTTGCTCACCATTGCCAAGGCGCTGTCAGAGTACGAAAACGACGGCAACAAAGCCCGTCTCATGCAGGAGCTCTTCGGCAAAAGCCTGCGCGAGATTGCGCCGTTTCTCAACGACCTGGTGGAGGCAGGCAAGACCAACGCCACGGTGACTGCGGCGCAGGCCGAAGAGGCGTCCAAGTTCAACAAATCATTGGCCGCGTTGCGGACCAACGCCAGCAACACGGGGCGCGCGATTGCGTCCGAACTGCTGCCGGCCATCAACCAGCTGTTTGCCGAGATAGACGCTGCCGGTACAGGTGGCAGCGGGTCGCTCATTGGGCAGGCGCTGCTGGTTCCGCTGCAGGCGGTCAGCGTGGTGGGCGCAAACGTCGCGTACGTGTTCAAGGGCATCGGCACTGAAATCGGCGGCATGGGCGCACAACTGGCTGCCCTGGCCCGAGGTGACTTGCAGGCCTTTAGCGCCATTGGCCAGGCCATGAAGCAAGATGCAAAAGCAGCGCGCGACGAGCTCGACAAACTGGAGCGGCGCTTGCTGGGAATCACCGCGCGCGAGAACGATGCGCTCCGGCGCATTGAGGACCGCGGCTTTGCGCCACCCAAACCCAAACTCCCCGACCAAACCGGAGCCGGCACCAAGGCCGCGCAGAGCGAGGCCGAGAAGTACCTCGAGACCCTGCAAAAGCAGGCCGAGAACGTGCAAGAGCTCACCGCGTACGAAAAGGTCCTCAACGACCTGCGGGCCAATCGCATCGAAGGCGTGGGGCTCAAGGTCAGCCGCGAGCAGCTGCTGGTGGCCGCGCAACAGGTGGACGCCGCCCAGCGCGTCAAGGCCGAGGCCGCGCAGGAACTGGACTTGCGCAAAGAGATCTTGCGCGTGGAGCAGATGTCCGCCGACCTGATGAAAGCCGTGGGCGACAGCGCGCAACGGGACATCAACACCGCGCTCAACCTGATGTCTGCCACGCCCAGCGGCAAGCGTGAGCGCATCGAAGCCGACACGCAAAAGGTGCTGGACTTTGCGGCCATGTTCCCTGACGACAGCCGCGTGCAGCGCCAGGCCAGCCAGGCCCTGCAGCAGCTGCGCCAGGACCTGGACGACCTGGAGCCCAAGACCGAAGAGGTGGCCGACGGCTTCACCCGCCTGGCCGACACCATTGACAAAAGCATGGACCGCGCCACCGCGTCCATCCTGGACTTTGCGATTGAGGGCAAGGGCGACTTCGCAGACATCGGCAAGGCCATCGCCCGCGACATCGCCCGCGGCCTGATCGAAGAGCCCATCCAGAAAGAGATCAAGGCCTTGGGCAAGAGCATCGGCGACACCCTGCGCGACTCGCTCAACGGCAAGGACATCTTCGGCGAAGTCCTAAAGTTCCTCACGTCCATGTCCACATCGGCCGGGGAGGGCCTCAACTCGTTCATCAGCTGGGCCGGCGGCCTGTTTGCAGCCGGCAGCACCGGTCGTGCGCTGGGCGGCCCCGTCAAGGCTGGCCAGCTGGTGCGCTGGCAAGAGGGCGGGCGCGAGTACTTCGTGCCCGACCAGAACGGCACCGTCGTGCCCGGCAACCAGCTGGGCGCTGCGGGGCAGGGGCCCGCCATCACCCAGGTGTTCCACGTCAACGGCGACACCAGCCCGCAGACCGTGGCGCTGATGAAGGCCATGATCGACAGCAGCAACGCCAAGCTGATGCGCAGCATGCGCACCGGCGGCCAGCTGGCGGGGTAAGCCATGGCCATACTCAACCTGCCCAGCGGTGCCGCCTTCGGCGTGGCCGGCATCGTGTTCAGCCCCACCACGCCCAAGGCCGCCTGGGTCAGCCCCTTCACCGGCCAGGTGCAAAGCATCAGCCACCTGGGTGACCGGCTGCGGGCCACGGTGCGCTTTCGGGCGTGCTCACCGGCGGCCGGGGCCCAGCGTGAATCGTTCTTTGTCGGCATGGCCAGCTCGGGTGACTGGGTGCGCCTGCCGCACTGGCGCACCGCACCCTACGGCACCTTGCGCGGCACTCCCACTGTGGCCGCCAGCGCAGCCGCAGGCGCCCGCACGCTCAGCGTGCAAGGCGTTGCCGGTGACACGCTGCTGGGCGGTGACGTGCTGGGCACTGCCGGCCAGCTGCTGATGACCGGCAGTGACGGCGCCGTGGCCAATGGCTCGGGCGTGCTCACCGTGCCCCTGGCCATGCCCTTGCGGCAAGCCTTGTCGTCAGGCGCGGCCGTCACGTGGAGCGCACCCACCGGCACCTTCCAGCTCGCTGACGAGCAGCTGGGCCACAGCATCGGCCGCGCCGGCTGGCACGCGCCGCTCGAAGTCACCTTCATCGAAGCCTTCTGAGGCGCCCCCATGCGAACCATCAACCCCGCAGCCACCGCGCTGCTGGCCAGCATCGCCGCGGGCGAACAAGTGCCCCTGGTGCAGCTGGTGCGGCTGGACCTGGACGAAACCATCTACCTCACCACCGCCGGCCACGCCATCAGCTGGGACGGCCAGACCTGGGTGTCTGGCGGGCTGGGCACGCTCGAGCCCATTGAAGACGCCGAGGGCGACGTCATGGCCTTGCAGTTCAGCTTGCCGGGCGTGTCGGCCGAGCAGATCGCCATTGCGCTGACGGCCGCGGTGGAGGGCAAGACCGTGCGCGTGTACGACGCCCTGGTGGACCCGCTCACCGGCGTGGTGGCTGACGCCGTGCTGGCCTGGACAGGCACCCTCAACGTGCCCGGCCTGGACGACGGCGGCACCGCCACCGTGGTGGTGACGGCTGAGCACCGCGGCATGGCCGCGCTGCGCCCCAAGCCCAGCCGCTACACCAACGACGAGCAGCAACGCCGCTACCCCGGCGACACCAGCCTCGACATCGACCCCGCCACCGACGCCGGGCCTGTGGCCTGGCCGGCTGCGTCGTTCTTCAAACAGTAGGCCCATGCCCACCACCCACACCCGTCGCATTGCCGCGCACCGACCCCCGGGCGCCGCGCACCGCCTGCATGCCCTGGTGCTGCAGCGGCACGACCAGCCCTTTGCCTGGGGCCTGCGCGACTGCTGCCTGTGGGCCGCAGACGCCGTGCACGCCTGCACCGGGCGCGACCTGGCCATTGACCTGCGCGGCGGCTACTTCAGCGCCCGCCAGGCCGCGCGCGTGGTGCAGCGCCTGGGCGGGTTGCCCACGCTCGTGACCAACCGCATGGGCCCGCCCATCGACCAGGCAGACGCCATCGACGGCGACGTGTGCCTGCTGGTGCCCACCGCGCATGAAAGCCTGCCCGGCCTGGGCGCCCTGGGCGTGCTGTGGCGCGGCAGCATCCTGGCGCAGGCAGACACCGGCCTGGCCGTGAGGCCGCTGCAAGACGCCGCGTGCTGGTGGGGGGCGCGGCCATGAGCCGATCGTTCTTTGCCTATGTTGGTGCGGCGGTTGCGGCGTATTTCCAGTATTACGCCCTCGCTGCGTCGTTGCTGTCCAGCGGTGTATCTGCAGAAAAGCAGCGCAAGGCCCGCAACCAGGCCCGTGACGCGTACAACGCCGGCCTGCAAGACCGCATGGTCATGACCGACCTGCAGCCTGACGCCGCGCGCACCCTGGTGCTGGGCCGGGTGCGCACGGTTGAGGGCGTGCGCCGCCGCTGGGCCAGCGGCACCAACAGCGAACGGCTCACGCTCATCGTGTCCTTTGCCGGGCACGAGATCGACGCGTTCGAGCAGTTCTACTTCAACGACAGCCCGCTCACCCTGGACGGCAGCGGCTGGGTGCAAAGCGAGCCCTGGCTCAAGAGCGGGTCTGTGTCCTACAGCCAAGCCGTCACGCTGGACGGCAGCGGCGGCGCCAGCGTCACCCTCAGCAACACGCCGGCGGCCGGTACGCTGGCCGGCGTGTGGAGCGCCGGCAGCGGTGACGCCATGTCGCAGGGGGAGCTCACCATCACTGGGTCAGGCGTCAGCTACACCCTCAGCGGTGGCGCACCGCTGGCTGATGCCGTGCTGAGCTGGCAGCGCAACGAAGGCACCCCCATGGCGCGCATCCGCCCCTACCTGGGCACTGATGCGCAGAACGTGGGCGCCGACCTGGCGGCCGAGTTCCCCACCCAGATCACCGCCACCGATCGCTTTGCCGGCATTGCCCTGGCCGTGGTGGACCTGTTCTATGACCCTGACGTGTTTCCCCAGGGCATCCCCAACGTGACCGCCGTGTTGCGCGGCGCCAAGTGCCTGGACCCGCGCACCAGCACCACCGCCTGGACGCAGAACCCCGCGCTGCACGCCTACCACTACGTGCGCTGGGCCTGGGGCTGGGGCGCCAGCGTGGGCGAGGTGCGCACGCAAGACATCATCGACGCGGCCAACTTCTGCGACACCACCACCACCTTCACGCTCGGCGTGGATGACGTTGACCTGCCGCGCTACCGCTGCGACCTGGTGCTCAGCACCGCTGGCGAGCCGCGCAGCAACATGAACGACATCATGGAGGCCATGGCCGGCCGCTGGGGCTGGGCCGGCGGCACCTGGCGCATGCGCTGCGGGCGCAAGGCGTCCAGCGTGTGGGCCCTGGACGAAAGCTGGTTTGCCCAGCGCGTGGGTGCGGGCGGCCTGCCCGACACGTCGCAGTCGGTGGTGCGCATCACCAACGGCGTGCCGCGCGACAGCAAGGTCAACCGCGTCACGGGCAAGTGCGTGGACCCCGAGCAGCGCTACCAGGTCATGCCGTTCCCCGCGGTGCAAGACAGCGCGCTCATCACTGCGGAGGGCGCCGAATACGCCATCGACGTGGACATGCCCGGCGTGGCCCACATCGCCCACGCGCAGCACCTGGCCAGCGTGATGATCCGGCAGAACCAGGCCGCGCTGCGCATGGAGGCGCAGTGCAACCTCAACGCCTACCCGCTCGAGCTGTTTGACGTGGGCACCGTCAGCGTGGCCCGCTACGGCATGAGCGGCAAGACGTTCGAGGTGACCGGGTGGCGCTGGCGCCCCACTGAAGGCGTGCAGCTGCGGCTGGCCGAGATCACCGACGAGATCTTCGACGCCGTGACCGTGCTGACCGGCCGTGACCCCGCCCCCAACGGCAACCTGCCGCCGCCCTGGGCCGTGGCCGTGGTCACCGGCGTGGTGGTCACCAGCGGCACCGACGCGCTCACTGACGGCAGCATCCTGACCCGTACCCGCGTGGTGTGGACGCAGCCCGCCAATCAGGCCGTGCTGGTGGGCGGCAGCATCGAAGTGCAGTACACCGAGGCCGCAGGCAGCCAACCCACGGGCGACTGGTCCAGCTGGCCCGAGCCCGGCAGCGCGGCGGCGGCGGTCATCCCCGGCCTGCTGGCTGGCCGCTACTACCTGTTCCGCGTGCGGGCCGTCAACGCCCTGGGCGTGCGCGGCCCGTGGAGCGTGCAGGTGCTGCACCAGGTGGCTGACGTGCCCGTGGCCGTGGGGCAGTACACCGACTTCATTTTCAAGCGCAGCGCCACGCTGCCCGCCACCCCCACGGGCGAAACCCCTGCCGGCTGGTCTGACGAGCCGCCCGCGGCCGACGGCAACCCGCTGTGGTTCAGCAGCGCTGACCGCGTGGCCAGCGGCGCCCTGCTGGGCACGTGGAGCACGCCGGTGCAGATCGACGGCGAAAGCCTGCAGGTCGAGTACAGCGTTGATGGCGCCACCAGCTGGCACAGCACGTTCACCCCCGGCGACCTGTACGCGCGCTATCGCGTGGGCGGCACCGGCGCGTGGAGCGCAGCCGTCAAGATCGTGGGCGAAGACGGCACATTCACCGACTACGTCTTCCGTCGTGCCGCCAGCGTGCCGGCCACGCCTACCGGCACCGGCACGCCGGCCGGCTGGTCAGACGCCCCGCCCGCGGCCGACGGCAACCCGCTGTGGGTGAGCCTGGCCGACAAGCGCATGGACGGCAGCCTGGTGGGTGCGTGGAGCACGCCGGTGCAGATCGACGGCGACAGCATCCAGGTCGAGTACAGCGTCAACGGGGTGAGCAGCTGGCACGGCACGTTCACCACCGGTGACCTGTGGGCGCGCTACCGCACCGGCAGCGCGGGCGCGTGGAGCAGCGCGGTGCGCATCGTGGGCGAGACCGGGGCCACGGGTGCCACTGGTGCAACAGGCGCCACCGGGTCGACAGGGGCAACCGGGGCAGCTGGTGCCGCTGCAACCTATGCGTACCAGATCGTCACCGGCGCCAGCCTGCCGTCTGCACCAACGGTGCCTGTGGGTGCGCCGACGGCGGGCAACGCCAGCACGCCAGGGGTGTGGTACGCCCTTCCGCCGGCTGGCTCGCTGTCGACGGGGCAATGGCTGTTCCAGGCCGCGGGCACGCTGAGCGGCGCCACCTATTCGTGGGTCAGCCCTGCGTATCTGGCAACCTTCCGCGTCGGCAATCTGTCGGCGCTGTCGGCTGTGATCGACGGGCTGCAGTCGTCGTCGGTCTACAACCCGGCAACCGGGTCGTTCAGCACCAAGACCGCAGCGCTGGCAGCCAACACCAGCAACGGCGCCGACATCGGCGTGTTTGCCACCACAGCGGTGAGTGGCGGCACTGGCCTGGTCGGCTCGACGCTGACGGCCGGTGCCACGGGCGTGCACGGGCATGGCCCCACGGGAGTGCGCGGCACCACCACCAGCGGGGGCATCGCCGTCGATGGCCAGGCCACCGGGTCAGGGTCTGCTGGCATTGCGGGCCGCAGTGATGGCAATGGCAGCTACGGCGGCTACTTCAGCGTGGGGGGCGTGGGTGGCGGTGCCACCAACATCGCGCTGTACGCCACCGCCACCGCGCCGCGCAGTGCCTTGTGGGTTGACGGGTCCTCAGTGTTCACCGCCCAGATCCAAAGCGTGGTGTCCACCGGCACGGCGCCGTTCTCTGTCGCCAGCACCACCGTCTGCACCAACCTCAACGCCGACCTGCTGGACGGGCAGCACGCCAGTGCCTTCCAGACGGCGCTGGGCTTTACCCCGGTGCGCCAAGGTGGCGGCGCCGGGCAGGGTGCCAACACCTTGTACATCGGCTGGCTGGGCGGCGCGCTGGGCTTGCAAGTGGACGCCACCAACTACGGGTCAACGTGGCCCATCAGCGTGGGCGGCACTGCTGGCGGGCTCAGCAGCGCGGCATGGGCCTCGCCAGGTGCCATTGGCACCACCACGCCCAACAGTGGGCGATTCAGCGACCTGACGATCAACCAGACGCCCAACGCCAGCAACGCGGGCGGGGCGCTCACAGCCACCAACCTGCCGGCCGGTCACGCGGGCGGGGCACTGCGCTGGCTCACCATCAACTGCAACGGCGCCAATTACCTGTTCCCGTGCGTGTTGCTGTAACCGTCAAAGGAAACACCTGAGCCATGGCAGAGCCCACATCATCCAGCGGCGGCGCTGGCCTGGCCGTGGCCCTGGTGGCCATGCTGGGCCCGGTGGCCGGTGAGTACGCGGCCATCCTGTTTGCCGCGCTGGCCGGCGCGCTGTGGCCCTTGTCGGCCACTGCGACGATCACCCGCCGCGCTGGCGCGTGGATGCTGCTGCGCCTGGTGGCCACGTCGGTGGCGCTCACCGGGGTGGCTGCCTGGGCTGCCAACCAGCATCTGGGCATCCCGGTGTCGACAGCCCTGGCACCGGTGAGCTTTGCCATTGCGGCCATGGGCGATCGCTGGCGCGACATGATCGCGCTGGCGGTCGCTCGCCTGCGCCGCGCAGCCGGGGGGCGCGGCAAATGACGGCGGTCTACGTGGCGGCCTGCATGGCCATCTTCAGCCAGGTGTTTGTGCGCCTGGTGCTCACGGACAGTCGTACCACCCTGGTACGGGTGCGCATTGCCTTCATCGGGCTGGGCTGCGCTGCGCTGCTGGGTCTGCATAGCGTGCTGTTCGATGGCCATGTGCCCGCGCTGCCAGACGTGGCCATGGCCATTGCGGTGGCAGTGGTGCAGGTGCTGTCAGGCGTCAGGCTGTGGGGCACCGGCGTGCCCAGCCCCTACCGCGCCAGCACGTCGGCTGACAGCGGGCCGCCTGAGCGAGGCGGCCCATGATCACGCTGGCCCAATACTGGCTGGGGCGCGACATCACCCACGCGTTGCAGCTGGGCACCGATCTACGTTCCAACGCAGCGCGCACTGTCGACCTGGCCAACCGCTTGCTGGTGCTGGCCAAGGGCGCAGGCGTTCGGCTGGAAGAAAGCCCGCGCACGGGCAGCATCGTCACCAGCGGCTGGCGGCCGGCAGACGTCAACGCGTCCACCCCAAACGCCCGGGCCCGCAGCCTGCACATCAGCTGCGAGGCCATCGACCTGTTCGACCCCGACGGAGACCTCGACGACTGGCTGCTGGCCAATGCAGACACCGTGCTCAAGGACCTGGGCCTGTGGCTCGAGCACCCGGCCGCTACCAAAGGCTGGGCCCACGTGCAGACCAAGCCGCCCCGGTCGGGCCGGCGTGTCTTCTACCCCTGAAGGATCACCACCATGCCATACCGCGCCCACACCCTGTCCATCATCCTGGCGGCTGCAGCACTCACTGGCTGCATGGCCATGCCGGCCGACCCGGCCAAGATGACCGCCGAGCAGATCAAGGCCTCAGCCGGCGACCGCAGCGCCCAGGCCGCCTGCACCATCGTCAACTCGCCCTGGGGTGTGGGGCGCACGATCTTCGTGCAGCTGGACCAGCGCACCATCCCGGCCGGCAGCGTCACGGTGGGCACCGACTGTGCTGTCACCATCCAGAGCGAGGCGGCCACCAAGGGCAAGGCGGCAGCGCCGTAGGCCCTGTCGCCGGCTTCTAACGCGGCGCGGCTGCTCCCAGGTGACAAACGACTGCGAGCGGCGCAAATGGTTAGAACAGATCACGGAAAACCGGCGCAGATACTCGAATACCACGCAGCTTTGGGACCAGTGGGTCGAAGGTTCGAATCCTTTCACCCCGACCAACACAAACAACGGGTTTGCCGTCATTCGACGCTGACCCGTTTTGCTTTTTCGGGTGCACGTCGAGGCCCGGTGCCGAGTCCACGGCCGTGCCGGTGGAGGTGAGCCCGCAGCCCCGGTCCCGTGCGATGAAAGTGTCCAGTCTCTGTGGGGCTTCAACGGCTTCAGTAAGCTCGCGGCGCTTTTGCCAACTGATGCGCTCCGCGCCCGAGACCGCCAACCATGACCGCCGATCCCCCGACTCCGGTCAGCCCTGTGGCCGGCCGCTCCCCCTGGCGCAAGCGGTTCGTCACCCTGTTGCTGATGCTGGCCGTGGGTGCCTTGATCTGGAGCCAGCTGCCATCGGGCAGCTTCCCCACCGACCTGACGCGCGTGGGCATGGGCCGGCCGGCGGTGGTGCTGACACAGGATGCGAGTTACATCAGCGGCATGGAGGTCATGGAACTGATGAACCAGGTGCGCGAGCAGCACGGCGCCCAGGTCGAATTCCTGGTGGCACATCTCGGCGTGCCCGATGGGCAACGGTTCGCTGCTCAACAAGGCGCGG
>JALHRS010000061.1 GCA_022841325.1 Lysobacterales bacterium
CGGCGGTGCCATCGCCATCATCGATCCACAGCCGCACGGTCACCCCATTGGCGCCATCGAAGGGTGATTCGTTCTGGGTGCCGTTGCTGTTGCGGTCAAACCAGACGTAATTGCCGAGCGCGGCCCGCTGGGTGGGAACGATGCCGAAATCGATGGTGGGATTGTTCTGGTTGGCGCCGAGTATCGTGATCGGCGCACAGCCGGTCGCCGGGTTGGCATCCGAATCGAGGGCGTCGTCGCTGCCTGCATCTGGCGTGGTGTACACAAAGGTCGGCGGCGCGGCGATGCAGACGAAATAGCTGCCCGGCGCCAGACCCGGGAAGTTGTACCAGCCCGGCGCACTGCCGGGCCCATTGCCGGTAATGCTGGAAGACACCGGCACGTCGTCCAGGGTGCCGGCCAGGCCGTCGCTACCCGGTTGCCACAGGAAGACGGGTACGCCGTTGATGCCGGTGGGGCCGTCGTCCTGCAAGCCATTGGCATCGTCATCGGCCCACACGAAATCGCCGAGGGTGGCGGCCTCGCAGGCGCCGATGCTGATGCCGACCTTCTGTGGCTCGGCCGCGAGCGAACCCAGCCCGTCGGCGCGATCCGCCTGGTAGGCAAAACTGTTGAAAGCCTGCTGGCCAGGCGGCACCGTGCCGGGCGTGACCATCAGGAAATTGAAGCTGAGGAAATCGAAGGGCTGCACCACGCGCGAGCCGAACTCGATCTTGTACGAGCGCACGCTGGTGATGGGTACCGGCGGCACCGTGGTCCAGTTCGGCGCATCGCAGCTGGTCGTGGGCCCGCCGACTTCGCCACGGCAGGGATTGCCGCTGGTGGAGTAGTACAGGGTGGTGCCGGCCGGCGGCGTGATCGGTGCCGCCAGCAGCGGCGTCCACAAGGAGCCGCGCGGGCTGGTATCGCGCACTCCGGTGTCGCCAACGAAGGGCAGGATGTCGATCAGCACGAAATTCTGCATCGGCACGGTGCCCACGTTCTGCACCCGCAGCGTGTAGTCGATGGCGCCACCGAGCAAGGTGCCATTGGAGGAAGCCACCGAGCCGCCATCGCAGGTGCCCTGTATGGTCTTGCTGGAGATCAGCTGGGCAATGCCGGCCACCGTGACCGTACCCGTCGCCCGGCACAGGGTTTCGCCAGTGTCGGCATCGCCGTCCAGATCCAGCGGGTCGGTCTGGCTGCTGCCGGAGCAGCGCAGCGACAGTCCCGGCGCATCGCTGTCCAGGGTGAAATCATTGCTCAGGCTGCCCGAGGGCGTGCCATTGCGGATGCTGGTGTTGAGGTTGACCCAGACCTGCTGGTTGACACCCAGATTGCCGCTGCCGGCATTCCAGCGCCAGCGCAGCAGGGTGCGGCCGGTGCCGGCGAAATTGGGAATCTGGTCAAAGACCTGGGGCGCGGGCAGCCCGGTACCCTGAGCGTCGAAGCTCCAGCTGACGAAGTTCAGGTTGATCGGCAGCAGATCGGTGGCAATCAGATCGCTGAGCGCGACTGGATCGCTGGATTGCGCGGCGCTGCGCACGCGCAGGCGCCACGACACCGTTTGTCCGGGATTGAATGGACCGCCACCGGACAAATTGTCCTTGGCCGGATTGAGCTGCACGAAGGGACCGCTGAGCGTGAAGCTGCGACAGGCATTGCGGTTCACATTGGTGGGGCCGGCGCTGTAGACGGCGCTCAGATCCGCACAGTTCTGGATCGTGCTGCCGATGGCGACCGGATTGCCGGCGTTGTCCGGGTTGGTGATGCTTCCGCTCAGCAGCGGCCGGGTGGCGATGCTCATGCCTGCGGCGGCGGTGCCCATCTCCCAGCGCACCCGGGTGACATACTCTCCCGCGCCCAGACCCGGCGCCGGCGCGCTCAGGGTGGTATTGGTGTTCGTGCCCGGCGACGAGCCCCAGAGCGTGAACACGCCAGGCGCAGTGTTTTTCTCGTAGCTCACGCGCACGCCGACGCCAGCGCCGACATTGGCCAGATTGTTGTAGCTGCCCGTGGTCACGCTGGCGAGCGCAAAGGACAGCGGCAGCGTATCGATGATGGTCAGGTTGTCCAGCGGCACATTGCCGTTGTTGGCGAAATTCAGGTCGTAGCTGAAGTTCTGGTTGAGGGTCGGCGGATTCGGTGTGCCACCGGCCATGTTCTTGCTGAAGCTCATGCTCGGTGAGGCCACAAAGGTGGTCACCGGGTGCGTGACCGTGCCCACGCCCAGGCTCTGCGGCGGCTGGCCCAGCGGCGTCGCGTTGCTGGTGAAACTGTTGGTGACATTGCTGCCGCTTGGGAAAGTGGCGGACGGGTACACCACATTGACCGTGATGTCGCAGTTGCTCCCGGCAGCCACCGGCAGACTGCAGGGACTGGTCCAGGTCAGAGTTGCCGGTGTGGCGCCCACGCAGCCCGGTTCGCAATCGGCGGCAGGCGTGGCTCCGTTGAACACCGTTCCCGGGGGCAGGGTGTCGACCACCGGACCGACCGCGGTCAGGTTCAACGATCCATTGCTGCCGGAGACGGCGATGCGCAATCGATAGCTTTCCGGCAGATCCAGATTGGCGGGCGAGCTCAGCAGCGTCTTCTGCAGCGTGGTCTGCAGCGATCCGACCGCGGTGACGTTGACCGGCGGCGTCGTGAAGGTGCCGGGTGAGGCACCCAGGTTGATGCCATCGGCGGAGTTGATCGCAACCGTGCCGTTGGCCGTCGACCCGTTGGGAAAGCGCACATTGATGATGAGATCGCCGGAATTGCCGGCGGTGAGCGGTGTCTGCATGACAAAGCGGACGCGGGTGCGTCCGCTACCGCCAAAATTCGGGGTGACGGTGATCGCGGCGACGTCGCCGGTCGGGCTGCTCGGCACGGTCGACACGTACTGCACTTCGGCGGGCAGCAGATCGACCACTTCGGCATTCAGGCAGGGGCCTGAGGTGCTGCTGCAGTTGTAGGTCAGTCGGTAGCCAAAGGTCGCACCAATGAGTTTGGTGTTCCCGGGATCGACCTGAATGGCCGACTTCGTGAGTGGTTGAGCCGAAACAGCCGACCCCAGCACCATCAGCAACAGCCAGATGGCCGCCGTCTTCAACCGGACCACATTGCGCATGACGCCCCCGTCGCGAAACCCAGACAATGGAAAAGGCGCTCACCCCTCAGAGGAGGCGCCTCTTCATCCAGCTTCGATTAGAGCGTCTGAGGCCTTGAATCGACCCGAGATTCCTGCGACTCCGTCACAACAATTGTGACGAAGATACGATCCGCGCGGTTCTTACCAGACCTCCACGCGCTCGATCACCGGAATCCAGGTGGCTTCGTAGCGGTCGTCCAGCTGTGCTGCCAGCGTGTAGGTGCGTCCGGCTTCGATCGTGATCGGCAGCTTGACTTCCTTCAGCGCACCCAGCGCCGTGCGCCGTCGCGGAAAGGCCACCACCTCGGTGGCGGCAGTCAGGCCGAGCACATGCTCGCCGGCATCGAGCATGATGCAGTTGTCGCCCCGGCGCGAACTCAGTTTGCCGTCTATGGACTGCATTTCGACCGGATACAGAGCGCGCTCACGCGATGCATGGACCTTGCCCAGTGTGGAGCAGACCTTGCCCTGATCGGCGGCTTGCGCGGCATCTGGCGTCAGTACCAGTCCAGCGCTGCCCAGCGCCAGCACGGTCGTGATTCGAATCAGCGTATTCATGAGCATGTCCTTGCCAACCTATGTGCCCCCAGTGTGCCACTCCACGGCTGTGATCGGCGTGGCTGGCAGATTAATTCGACTAAAGCTGCCATCGCCATACGCCGTTCCGGGTCGACCCGTCCCCGCGGCGTCCGGCGTATGGGCCGGAGCGCCTTGATCGGCGGCTAAGCAGCCGGCGTCAATCTGAGCGTCAGACCCGGCACCACTGATTTGACAGGAGCAAACTCATGAGCCCACCCGGCCTGGCTCAGCCCGGACAAGTACTGGGCCCACCAGTTCGAGGAGATGCACGAGCTACTGGCCACCGTGTTCCTGGTACTGCTGGCATTGCAGGTTGCGGCAGCGCTGAAGCACCACTTCATTGACCATGATGGCGTGTTGCGGAGGATGTTGCGGGGGGGGGGCCGCGACCCTCGGCATCGGTGTCCTGACCGCGCCGGAAGTGGCCTTGAAGGCTCGCAGTTGGATCTGGCCCAGGCCTTGGTTGCGCTATTGTTGAGCGCTGCAACGGAGGGGCCTGATCTTGTCTGCCGATATTCACGCAAGAACCGCCCGGCTGGCAGTTGCCGGGCTGGCGCTGATCTATGCCGGCGCCCACCTCGGCTGGTATGGAACCACGCCCATGGGTGGTTTTCCGGTGCTGGATGGCCGCGAGATCCTCGCATTGGCTCAGTCGATTGCGAACGGCAGCTTGCCGCCTGAGCCTTTCTATCGCGCACCGCTGTATTCGGGCCTGCTGGCCATCGCCGTCAAACTTGGGGTGCCGGAGAGTTTTCTTCCGGATGCGGCGCGACTGCTCAACCTGTTTGCTCATCTGTGCTCGACGCTGATCATTTTCGAGCTTGCGCGGCGCATCTGGTCGCGTCTGGCGGCGGGTGTCTTGGCAGGAGTGCTGTATGCGCTCTATCCGGTCGCGATCCATTTTGCCGGTGATCCCCTGGATATCAGCGTAGGAACCGCGATCGCTCTCGCGGGTACGCTACTGGCATGGCTCAGCTGGGAGCGGCGTTCGCCGGCCCTGGCTTTCGCAGCGGCCCTCAGCCTGGCGCTGGCGGCCCTGGCCCGACCCAATTTCCTGCTTTGCCTCCCCGCCCTGTTTGTCTGGCTCGGGATGCAGACCTGGCGAGAACGCGACGGCCACCGACTGATCGTCGGCGCCGCGGCGGGCGCGGCACTGGTGCTGGGTGCCATGGGCTGGGTCAATCTGAGCGTGGGCGGTGAATTCAGGATCTTGCCCTGGCAAGGTAGCCACAGCTACTGGGACGCCAACGGCGAGGGTGCGAACGGGCTGTTCTATTCGCACAGTACCCAAACCACTCACGTGGCGCTGGGAGAGAACCCGGCACGGGCGGAAGCTGAAGCGGTGTACTGTCAGGCACGGGCTTGCACCGGCAAGCTCGATATCAGCGATTTCCAGCGCTTCTGGCGCGAGCGGATGCTCAATCGCCTGCAAGAGCAGCCGCTGGAGGTCGCCGAGCTGATCGCCAGCAAGTTCTGGTATCTGATCAACAACTACGAGCAATACAACAACAAGACCTATTGGGTACACAAGGACCGGTCTCCCTGGTTGCGTTGGAATCCGCTGTGCTGGGCACTGTTGCTGGCGCTGGCAGCGTCAGCGCTATTCCTGCCTCTGCGACGCGAGGCCCGCGAATTGCTCGTGCTGTCGCTGGGGTTTTACGCCGTCAGCCTGCTGGTGGTCTTCGTCAGCGCGCGCTTCCGGGTGCCGATGTCAGCGTGGCTGTGTGTGCTGGCCGGTGGCTGGGCGACGCTCGCCGCGCAGCAGGGCGGGGGCGGCGCAGGGCAGCGGCGCACACCGGTGAAGGCGATCGCGGCTGCGCTCATCGTCGGCGGCATCGCCTTCGTGCCGGTCAGCAGTGTCCTGCGCAATGCCACCGTGGTCGAGGATCAGCTGCTGATGTCCAGCGCCGCACTGGCAGCCGGCAAATGGCAGGAAAGCCAGGATTGGGCCGGGCGCGTGCTGGCGGTGCAACCGACGCGCCCCATCGCCCATGCCATGATGTGTTCGGCCCGACTCTATGGGTGGGAGCTGAGCCCCAGTTCCGAACTGCCGCCCCGAGACTGGCTGCAGAGCTCGCTGGATCATTGTCTGACCGGCATCCAGAAGTCCGAGGGCGCCGGTTACAGCGCGGCCATGTTCATGCTCGGCCTGTGCCAGCGTGAGCGCGCCTTCGAAATGCTGGAAACGGTGCGCGATTCCGAGTCCGTCGGCGAACTCGCGCGCAGCGCGCTGACTCTGGCCGGCAGGGATCAGCAGCCCTTGTCCGAGCAGGCCGGCGGATTGAACGAATTGAAGGCCAAGGATCCGGCAGAACTGACTGGCGGTCAGCGATCGATGCTCGTTGCGCTGGAGCAGCAGTGCCCGGCGTCGACTGATGCACCTTGAACGGGCCCGGATCGCCGGGGATCGGCATCGACATTGACGAGTTCAGTCTGATCTGCGCCTTGAATCGCCGTAGCCCACCCTTATTTCAAGGCACCTGTTCGAAGGGCGCGGACAGGAGGAGATCATCGTGACGCGAATGCGCGCTTTTGCCACGCATCTGTTGGCCAGTATCGGTATCGGCGGCACGGTTGCGCTTCTGATCCTCTTGCTCTGGTACCCAGATTTCTACTTCAAGGCTTCCGGCGCCCAGGTTCTCATTGCCACCCTGATTCTCGTGGACGTGGTCATCGGTCCGGCGTTGACTCTTCTGCTGTTCAAGCCAGGCAAGCCGGGTTTGGCCTTCGACATGACCGTCATCCTGATTCTCCAGATCAGCGCGCTGGTCTATGGCCTGTATGTGATCATCGGTTCCAGGCCAGTGTATCTGGTGGCAGCGGTGGATCGCTTCGTGGTGATCGCCGCCAATCAGGTGGAATCAGGGGAATTGCCGGAGGATCCCGATAGTCCCTATCGGCAGACGCCCATGACCGGGCCCCGACTGGTTGCTCTCCAGCTACCGGAGGATGTCGAGGAGCGCAACCAACTGACTTTCCTCGACGTCAGCGGTCACCCTTCGGAAGCCATGCCCAGGCTCTACGTGCCCTTTGCCGACGGGGTCGACGAGCTGCTGCAGAGGGCCAGGCCTTACTCCGAGCTTCTGCGGCGGCCCGAGGCGGAGGCTGCGGTCGCCCGATCCTGGTTGGCTGCTTCGGCGCGGAAGGCAGAATCGCTCGTCTGGGTGCCAATGCAGGCGCGCAAGCTGGAAATGGTCATGATCATGGACCGCGCCAGTGGTGAGCCTGTCGCCACGCTCCCGCTGGATCCCTGGCAATAGACTGGAGCGTGGCATTCGATTTGGTCGACCCGGGTCAGTTTGTGACCAAATTCGGCCTGGCGAACGATGCTGACCTGTCCATCGCCAAGGCCTGTTTGCCTTGTGTCGGGAGGAACCCGTATTCTGAGCCGGCTTGAGTCCGCGCTGGCCTTGAGCGGCTGTGCCCAAACCTGAGTGGGAGTGTAGGATCAGGCGATGCGCACAAGGTGGCATGGGCTTTGCATATGTTCGATGGCGAACTGGCTGTCGTGTCATTCGGAGCGAAGGGACTGTCTCCGTCAGAAAGTGGATAGGATCCGCAGCAATTCGTTCGTTCGTCTCTACCTTTCGCGAAGGAAATTCAAAATGTCCAAATTGAACAAAGGTTTCACCCTGATCGAGCTGATGATCGTGGTTGCGATCATCGCCATCCTGGCCGCCATTGCATTGCCGGCTTATCAGGACTACACCATCCGCGCCCAGGTCGGCGAGGGTCCCATCAACGCTGCCGCACTGAAGACCTCGGTGGCTGAGTACTACGCCGATCGCGGCGCGTGGCCGGCCACCAACACGGTGCTGGGCATCAGCCAGACCGTCAGCGGCACCTATGTCTCCGACATTTCGAATGTCAACGGACAGCTGACGATCACCTACGGCAACAACGCCAACGCCAAGATCTCGACCTCGACCCTGTTCCTGACGGCGGCTTCCAACGCCAACGGCGACATCGCCTGGATCTGCGGCAACCGCGCCACGCCGGGCGGCTTCACTGCAGCCGTTGCGCCGGGTGCCGGCGGTAACGTCGAGCCGAAGTACCGCGCTGCCAACTGCCGCCCGTAGGACTTCAGCGACAGTGTGTCATCGACGGCCCGGGCAACCGGGCCGTTTTTTTTGACCCATGTGACAAGGTGTCCGGCGTAGCGTCTGTCTACGCGAGCCCTGCCAACCCGCCATGGCGAGACTCATTCAGGTGTGCTCTGGCCCTCTGGCGACATGATCTGACCCTCTGCGGAACCGGCGCCAGTCCGGGGCTGTATTCAGACTCGGCAACTCGATTCCCGGCTGCGGTTCGCGTCAGATCGGACTACAGCCGGCGCTGGCCCACAACCCGTCTGGCGCTCTTGTAGCCGGGCGCCAATCAGGATTGTTCATTTCCTCGATCATTCCCTAGCCGCCGATCGCCAAGCATCGCGCGCTATGGCACGCATCATGCTTACACTTATTGGCATTTAGTTTTGCTGGCAGTGCACGCCGATGTTCCCGGCGTAGCCGTCGATCCAGGAGGATAATGTCCGTGCGTGAGAATTCTGAAGGTTTCACCCTGATCGAACTGATGATTGTTGTCGCAATCATTGCGATCCTCGCCGCGATTGCGTTGCCGGCCTATCAGGACTACACCATCCGAGCCCAGGTTGCGGAGGGCCCCATCATTTCGGCCGCCGCGCGCATCGCAGTGCGTGATTACTATTCCGATCGTGGTGCCTGGCCTGCCGACAACACTTCCATTGCCACGACGCAGACCATCAGCGGCAGCTATGTCTCCAGCGTCAGCAACACCAATGGCGTGTTGACGATTACCTACGGCAACAATGCCAGCGCCAAGATCTCGAGTTCGACGCTGGGCATGGTGGCTGCGTCAAACGCAAACGGTGACATTGCCTGGGTGTGTGGAACGCGTGCACCGCCGAGTGGATTCACCGAAGCGGTGGGTGGTGGGGCAGCGGCGAACACCAATGTTCTGACCAAGTATCTGGCGACCAACTGCCGCCTTTGAACGTCGAGGGCCGGCGTCGATCAAGGGCTGTGCGAGTCACCTGCCGTTGAGGAAGGACCGCTTCGAGTGCATCCGCCGAGATTGCATCGTCTGAGCACGCGGAAGGCGATGACTTCAACCTGCGCGGGCAATTCAACCCAGGCAAACAGGCGTCTGGCGTCGGACTCGTCGAGATGTCCGTTACTCAGCAGCGATGGCAGGGTGTCCTCCGATGTCGCCAGGACAACATAGGTGTCTCCATCATGATTGCCCGTCACACGATAACCGCCCGGTTCGCGCTGCAGGGTAATGATTTCTGCCACCCCCAGAACCTGTACGAAATCACTGGCCAGCCCCTGTCGATTGCCGCGAACGAACGGTTCGACTCGCCCCAGAGCGCCGCTGGCCAGCAATCCGATGTCTCCCGGACGAACGACGCTGGCGTTGATGTTGCGTACGTGGTCCAACTGCAGATAGTGACCGGTCCGGTAGCCGTAGGCGGACACGATCGGATTGAGCGTCAGGTGGGTAATCCGATGGTAGCGGTCGCCGTAATAGGCTTGCCCTTCGGGTGAGACGAAACTCAGCGGCGCACCGATGATCAAACGACCCTGAAAGGCATCGTGTATCGGCAAGGGTTCAAGGAAATCGGATATCACATGGGCGTAATAGGAATCACGGATCCGCTGCGCCTCGGCCGCTGACAGCGCCAGGCCAATGGCCGTCACACTGAGCACCACGCCCCGATAGAAAGCACGCTCCTGCCAGACGCGACGCAGGATAGGTACCAGCAGTACAGCATTGAACGGCGCAAGAAATGCGAGATACCGAACCTCCTTGTAGGGCGTAAGGTGCAGGCAGAGCACCATGAACAACCAGAACAGTGCTACCAGACGCTCAAGCTGCGTCCCCTTCCAGATCGCCAGCGCAAGTCCTGGAACGATCAGCATCATCGTCAGAATTCCGTAGGCCCAGAGGTTCTGAACATAGACCCAGGGATAGAATGCCGCCCAGGCACCACCTTCACTCGCATAATTCGAGCTGACCAGTGAAATCTGCAGCCAGGGTCGCAGCCACAGAGGCTCGTTTCCGAACCCTGGCGCCAGCGCCGCCCCATAGGCGAACCAGGTGATGATGCCGCTTGTGGCGGCTGCCGCGAACAACCCCGCCGCGGCGCGCCATTGATCAGACTTCGCCCGCTGCAGGAGCAGCAGCATCGGGGTCAGGATCACGATGGCCAACCAGACCAGGGCGAAGGTCTGCTTGATCATCGCCAGAATCGTGCCGAGAACGACCAACAGCATCCAGTGGCGCAGTCGGGGAGCCTGAAGATGTCTGTCCGCCAGGTACACCATCCACAGGGCCAGGATTCCTGGAAACAGGTCGTGACTCAGGAAGGGCGCGTAGCTGAAGAAGACCGGAGTGGTCAAGGCCGCGGCATAGGCCAGCAATGCGCAGAGGTCACGGCCATGAACACGAACCAGCAGGAACCAGGTGCCGATCAGGTACGCCAGGTGCAGCAACGCCGTGAGCGCATGCGCCACACGCACGTCCATCGGATGCAGGCCCAGACTGTTCTTGAGCACTTCTGCAGGCACCATGAGCAGTGCCATCAGCGGTGCCCGGTTTGAATAGAAGTGCTCACTCAACCCGAGGCGAAACCGGGCGTTGGTCAAAGTGGCGTAACCATCATCGAATTCGATGTTGACCTGAAAAACGCTCCAGGCAAGCCACGCGCCAACCAGCGAGATCAGCGTGACTGCCATCAGGCGTACTTGAGTCGGACTCATCTCCAGCGCAATTCGCATCGGACAGTTGATTGACCAGAGCTGACCCAGCAGCAATCGCGCCAGCATAGCAACTGCGGCAGATGCGGAGCGCGGCGTCACGCGGTTGGTCACGCAGACGGCGACGGAACGGGCGGAGCGCAGGTGTACCAGCGTATTCTGGATGCCCCTGCCATCCGGCGCGACCTGCGACCGGGAGCCGCTCCGGGATTCCTGATCAGATCCTCGATGCCAAGCTCACCCCTTCACCGGCGCGGGCCCGCTTGCTCAATCGATCCCCAGCTTCTTCAACCGGTAGCGCAAGGCCCTGAAGGTGATGCCGAGCTTCTTCGCGGCTGCGGTCTTGTTGTAGCGGCATTCCTCCAGCGCCTTGTTGATGGCTTCGCGCTCGAGGCTGTCGATGTAGTTCTCCAGGCCGATGCGCTGGGCGCCGGCCAGGGGCGCCTCGGCGGCCTGGGCGGTGGGTGCCGGGATGCCCGCGGTCGCTGGTGCGTCGGGGACGTGAGACGGGCGCGGCGCCAGTTGCAGGTCTTCCGCCAGGATCACGTCACCATCGCTGAGGGCCACGGCGCGTTCCAGGATGTTCTCCAGTTCACGCACATTGCCGGCGAAGTCGTAGGCTTCCAGCGCCTGCAGCGCTGCGGGTGCCAGCCGCGGCCTGGAGATCGACCATTCCGGCGCCAGCTTGTCGAGGTAGCGTTCGGCCAGGGGCGCAATGTCCTCGCGGCGCTCGCGCAGGGGCGGCATGCGCAGTTCGATGACGTTGATGCGGTAGTACAGATCCTGTCGGAACTCGCCCATATCTACCAGACGCGCCAGGTCCTTGTGGGTGGCGCTGACCACGCGCACGTCGACCGGAATCTCGGTGCGGGCGCCGATCGGGCGCACCGCCTTCTCCTGGATCACCCGCAGCAACTTGACCTGCATGTGCTGTGGTAATTCGGCAATCTCGTCCAGAAACAGCGTGCCGCCGTGGGCGGCCTGGATCAGACCGTCCTTGTCACCATGGGCACCGGTGAAGCTGCCCTTGCGATGACCGAAGAATTCGCTTTCCATCAACTCGGTGGGAATGGCGCCGCAGTTGACCGGCACGAAGGGTCCGGCAGCGCGTGGACCCTGTTCATGGATCGAGCGCGCCGCCAGTTCCTTGCCGACGCCCGACTCGCCGTAGATCAGCACCGGGGCCTGGCTGCGGGCCAGTTTCTGGATGGTGGCGCGGACCTTGTCCATGGCCATGGAATCGCCGAACAGGCGCGGCTCACTATGCCCGGCCGGCATGCGCTCGGCGCGCAGCTTGAGGGCGGTCTTGACCAGGTTGCGCAGCACGTTCAGATCGACCGGTTTGGAGACGCAGTCGAAAGCGCCGGCCCGCAGCGCCTGCACTGCGGCTTCGGCATTGCCGTAGGCGGTGATCATGGCGACCGGCGTTTCCGGATGCTGTCTGGCCATCAGTTCGATGAACTCGTGGCCATTGCCGTCGGGCAGACGCATATCGGTGAAGCACAGGTCATAGCTCTGCTCGTCGAGCAGCGCACGCGCCTCGGCCAGCGTCGCCGCCGCGCGCACGTTCAGGCCCAGGCGGGTCAGGGTCAGGGTCAGCAATTCGCGGATGTCTGCTTCGTCATCGAGTATGAGCGCCTGACCCTTTTCCATAACCCAGCTCCGCGAAAGACCGGGGGAGGATAACGCGCCGGGGCATCAAAGTTGCAGGCCAGGCTCGATTTCTGCGGGGCGCTCCGGATTCTGGGGTTATGGCGAGCCACCTGTATCGGCCCGACACTGCGCACGAGCCATGAACCCCCTCGGCGTCATTGCGACGGACTCCAAGGCTGTCGTGGGTCCGGACTTGTCCGGACGCTGTTCCGGCACGATGCCAGGAGCGTCCAGACAAGTCTGGACCTACCGAAGCCCTCAAGCCCGTAGCCTTTCCCCGTGCCCCGTGCCCCGTGCCCCGTGCCCCGTGCCCCGTGCCCCGTGCCCTCAGCTCACCATATCCCGCTGCGGTACCGCCAGCTGGATGCGGAAGCAACTGCCGCCACCGGGTACCGGTACGTATTCGATGCTGCCCTGATTGGCGCCCAGCAGTTGCTTGCAGATATACAAACCGAGACCAGTGCCATCCGCCCGGGTGGTGAAGAAGGGTTCGAACAGCTGGCGCTGGTTGGGCGGCGGTATGCCCGGTCCGCGGTCGATGACTTCCACCAATGCGCCCTGGGTGGGATTGACCTGGCGTATCCGCAGGGTGATATCGGCCGGCTTGTCCGGCTGGCGTCCATAGCGGATGGCGTTGCGCAGCAGATTCCAGACCACCTGGGTCAGTTGCGAGGGATCCACCAGTGCCCGGGCGTCGCGCTGATCGACCACCAGCCGGATCTGATCCTGGCCCAGCGCCTGGCCCTGCTTGAAGTCATTGATCATGCCGTAGCCCCAGGAGGCCAGATTGACGCATTCGGGTCGTGAGCGTTCGCGTCGCGACAGCTGCAGCACGTTTTCGACGATGCCATTCACCCGGGCGCAGTGGTTCATGATGATTTCGACCAGGCGGCGGTCGGCCTCGGGCATCTCTTCAGATTCGGCCAGCAGCTGGGCGGCATGGCTGATGGCCCCCAGCGGGTTGCGCACCTCATGGGCAATGCTGGCGGACAGGCGCCCGAGCGAGGCCAGGGTGAGTTCCTCGGCGCGCCGATAGACCATGCTCTCGTCTTCCAGAAAACACAGCGTCGCGGCGTCGTCCTCACCGCCGAGGCGGGTGAAGCGCGGCACCACGGCGGGCACGCCCTGGGCAATCTGGATCGGCACATTGTTGTGCTTGCCGGTGGTCAGCCAGTAACGCCAGCGGTCGTACAGGTCCGGCGACAGCTTGCGGACATCGGATTCCTCGCTGGGCGGGGTGCCGAGCAGATACCAGCCCGATTCATTGAAGCGGCGCACCTTGCCATCGCCATCGACGACCAGAATGCCGGTGCGCATGCGCTGGATGATCAATTCGTTGATCTGGGCCAGATTGGCGATATCCACGCCCTGGCGTTCGACCATTTCCTGGCTCTCGCGGGTCAGTCGCGCCAGCCAGTAGAAGATGGCAACGGTCAGGAAGAAGGCAGTGCCCAGCAGCGCCGCCTGCGCCAGATTGCGATCGGTGGCGCGCTCCACGCTCAGCGAATACAGCGATTCCGAGAGCAGAGTGCAGGTGGCGATGGCCGCGGCCAGCAGCGCCAGACGCCCGGGTAGCAGCAGCGCGGCCATGGCCACGGTGATCAGCAGCAGCACGCCCACGCCACTGGAGAGCCCACCGAACACGAACAGCAGCACGCCGCCCATGACCAGATCGAAACCGACGCCCGCGAGGGTCAGCGAAGTCACCCCCCAGCGCCGCGATTCGCTGACGGCAAAGACGCCAGCTGCGGCCAGCATGTAGATCAGGACACCGAACTGGCCTACCGACAGAATCGGGCCGCGCAACTCGAAGTAACGCACGCCCAGGCTGGACAGCATCAGCAGTCCGAAGACGATCGCCACCAGTATCCGATAGAGGTTGAACAGCCGCAGCTCATACCAGCGCAGCGCTTCGGTGTTGGCAGGAATCTCGTTGCTGCGGACGCTGGAGATGCGCATGGGTGTTGCGCGAAAGAGGAGTCTCTGGACTATAACATCGCGATTTCGCTCGTCAGGCGGCGTCTGTAGAGGTAGGCTCCGCCTCGCGCTGGCGCGCGAACTCGGTGCGGGCGTGCCGGCAGATGCAATCTCTACTTGGCTAGGCGCAGTCCTTTCATCACAATACGCGCCAATTTGCGCGGGGCTCGCGCATTCAGATCATCAACAACGCCCACGCGCGCTAAAGATCAGGAGACAGGATGAACTTCCACGAGTACCAAGCGAAGGAACTGTTCGTACAGTTCGGCATTCCCGTACCACAGGGCACGATTGCCAGTACCCCCGACGCTGCCGTCGAAGTGGCGCGTCAGATCGGCGGTGACCAGTGGGTGGTGAAAGCCCAGATCCACGCCGGCGGCCGCGGCAAGGCCGGCGGTGTCAAGGTGGTCAAGACGCTCACCCAGGTGCGCGATTCGGCTGCCAAGATGCTGGGTACGCGGATGGAGACCTATCAGAGCGGTGGTCGCGCACTGCCGGTCAACGTGGTGCTGATCACCGAGGCCACCGAGATCAGCAAGGAGCTCTACCTCAGCATGCTGGTCGACCGCGCCAGTCGCGCCGTCACCTTCATCGCTTCGCCGATGGGTGGCGTCGACATCGAGCAGGTCGCCAACGACCATCCGGAGAAGATCTTCACGGTCGAAGTCAACTTCATGCAGAGCCTGCAGCCCTTCGAGTGCCGCAAGCTCGGATTCTCGATGGGGCTGGGGGCCAAGCAGACGGCGCAGCTGGCCAAGATCATGATGGCCATGTTCAATCTGTTCAATCAGTGCGACATGAGTCTGATCGAGCTGAATCCGCTGGTCATCAACAGCGCCGGCGATCTGGTTGCGCTCGACGGCAAGCTCAACTGCGACGACAACGCACTGTTCCGCCAGTCCAGGCTGGAAGCCATGCGCGATGTCAGCCAGGACGATCCGCTGGAAGCGCAGGCCGCCAAGCACGATCTCAACTATGTGTCGCTGGATGGCAACATCGCCTGCATGGTCAACGGCGCTGGTCTCGCCATGGCGACCATGGACGTGATCAAGCTCTACGGCGGCGAGCCGGCCAACTTCCTGGATGTGGGTGGCGGTGCCACCACCGAACGCGTCACCGAGGCCTTCAAGCTGATTCTCGGCAATGACAACGTCAGGGCGATCCTGGTCAACATCTTCGGCGGCATCGTCCGCTGCGATCTGATCGCCGAAGGCATCATTGCCGCGGTCAAGGAAGTGGGCATCAATATTCCGGTCGTGGTCCGGCTCGAAGGCACCAATGTCGAGCGCGGTCGCGAACTGCTTAAATCGAGCAATCTGTCGATCATCCCGGCCAGCGATCTGGCCGATGGTGCACAGAAAGCCGTTGCAGCCGCGAACGGCTGATCACAGGGACGTCGAGGAGCAGACATGGCAGTTTTAGTCAACAAGAAGACGCGGGTGATCTGTCAGGGATTCACCGGCACGCAGGGTACTTTCCATTCAGAGCAGGCGCTGGACTACGGCACCAAGCTGGTAGGCGGCGTCACCCCGGGCAAGGCCAACAAGGATCACATTGGTCTGCCGGTGTTCAACACCGTGCAGGATGCGGTGGAAGAAACCGGCGCCGAGGCCAGCATGATCTTCGTGCCGCCGCCATTCGCGGCCGATGCCATCCTTGAGGCGGCAGATGCCGGCATCAAGGTGATCGTGGCCATCACCGAGGGCATTCCGGTGCTGGACATGCTCAGGGTCAAGCATGTGCTCAGCACCTACTACCCGGATACCTATCTGATCGGGCCCAACTGTCCGGGCATCATCACCCCGGGCGAATGCAAGATCGGCATCATGCCGGGCTTCATCCACAAGCCGGGCAAGATCGGCATCGTCTCGCGCTCGGGCACATTGACCTATGAGGCGGTCTACCAGACCACCAAGGTGGGCCTGGGCCAGAGCACCTGCATCGGCATCGGCGGCGATCCGATTCAGGGCATGAACTTCGTCGACTGCCTGCGTCTGTTCCAGGAAGATCCGGAAACCGAAGCCATCATCATGGTCGGCGAAATCGGCGGCAACGCCGAGGAAGAAGCCGCCGAGTACATTGCGGAACACGTGACCAAGCCGGTGGTTGCCTATATCGCGGGTGTTGCTGCACCCCCGGGCAAGCGCATGGGCCATGCCGGCGCCATCATCGCCGGCGGCAAGGGCACGGCCGCAGCCAAGTTTGAAGCGCTGGAGCGAGCCGGAGTGACGACGGTGCGTTCCCCCACCGAATTGGGAGAAGCGGTTCAGAAGCGCCTTGCTGGCGCCAAGCCCAAGTCGTCATCCACGAAGGCGAGTACGATCATGAAAACTGAAACCGTGACCCAGGATGTGCCGGCGAGTTCTGCGGCCGGCGGCAAGAAGGCGTCCTCGAAGAAGGCCGCGGCAAAGCCGGCCACCAAGAAGGCGGCTGCGCCCAAGGCTACACCGGCGAAGAAGGCCCCGGCTCCGAAGGCTGCTGCCCCGGCGAAGAAGGCTGCGGCTCCGAAGGCCGCTGCTCCGAAGGCGGCTGCCCCGGCGAAGAAGGCTGCTGCTCCGAAGGCGGCTGCCCCGGCGAAGAAGGCTGCTGCTCCGAAGGCCGCTGCTCCCAAGGCCGCTGCCCTGGCCAAGAAGGCCGCTGCTCCCAAGGCTGCCGCACCGGCGAAGAAGGCCGCTGCTCCCAAGGCTGCTGCACCGGCGAAGAAGGCCGCAGCTCCGAAGGCAGCAGCCCCGGCCAAGAAGGCTGCAGCTCCGAAGGCAGCAGCCCCGGCCAAGAAGGCGGTTGCCAAGGCTGCACCGGCGAAGAAGCCGGCCGCCAAGAAAGGCAAGTAAGGGCCCAGGGCACCGACCTGTTCGGTGCCTGCAGCCTGACCCGGGGCGGCGCCAGTCGCCGCCCATGTACACGAATCAAACCGGACGCCTTCGCCCGTGTACCGTATAGCCATCGCGCAGCACGACTTCCCGGTGGGTGCGGTCGAAAGCAACCGCCAACTCGCGCAATCCCTGCGCGACCGTGCGGCAGCGCTGGGTGCAAACCTGCTGATCACGCCGGAACTGGCGCTGTCAGGCTATCCACCCGAGGATCTGCTGTTTCGTCCGGGCTTCCAGGCCCGCATCGAGCAGGCCCTGGAACAACTCGCCGCCGAACCCAGGACTACCGATCTGCTGATCGGCCATCCCGCACGCGAAGGCGGCCAGCTGTACAACTGCGCCAGCTGGTTCGGACCAGCCGGTCTGCAGGCCAGGGCCCGCAAGCAGCGCCTGCCCAACTACACCGTCTTCGACGAGAAGCGCTATTTCACCGAGAGCCACGGCACCTGCGTGGTCGATAGCGGCGGTTTGCGGATCGGCGTACTGATCTGCGAAGACGCCTGGTTCACCGAGCCGGCCGCCGAAGCGGTGGCGGCTGGGGCCGATCTGCTGCTGGTGCTGAATGCCTCGCCCTACCATCAGGGCAAGCACGCCATCCGTGCCGATGTGCTCGGCAGGCGCGCCCGCGCAACCGGGTTGCCGCTGATCTACTGCAACCTCGTCGGCGGTCAGGACGATCTGCTGTTCGATGGATCCAGCCTGTTGTTCGATGCCGCCGGTCAGGTGCAGGCCCGGGCGCCGGCATTCGACGAACATCTGCTGATCGTTGAAGTCGAGAAGAACGCAAGCGGCACCCGTTGCCACGCGCTGGACTGGCCGGCACTGGTGGTCGAACCGCCTGAGGCCGAGGTCTATCGCGCGCTGGTGCGTGCGACTGCGGACTATGTGCGCAAGAATGGCTTTACCCGGGTGCTGCTGGGCCTGTCCGGCGGTATCGATTCGGCATTGACCTTGGCCATCGCCGTCGATGCGCTGGGCCCGGATCGGGTCATGGCGCTGCTGATGCCCTCACGCTACACCGCCGAACTCAGCAATCAGGAAGCCTTCGCCCAGGCGAAGATGCAGGGAGTGCGCGCCGAAATGCTGCCGATCGAGGCGCCATTCCAGGCCTTTCTCGACACCCTGGCGCCGCTGTTCGCCGAGTTGCCGACGGATACCACCGAAGAGAATCTGCAGTCGCGCTGTCGCGGCGTGCTGTTGATGGCGCTCAGCAACAAGTTCGGCAGCCTGCTGCTGACCACCGGCAACAAGAGCGAGATGGCGGTGGGTTACGCCACCATCTACGGCGATATGTGTGGCGGCTTTGCGCCGCTGAAGGACATCTACAAGACCCAGGTCTACGCGCTGGCGCGCTGGCGCAACAGCCTGTCGCCGGTGATTCCGCGGGCGGTCATCGACCGCCCGCCCTCGGCCGAACTGCGCGAGAACCAGACCGATCAGGATTCGCTGCCGGCCTATGCCGAGTTGGACGACATCCTCAGGCGCTTCATCGAACACGACCAGCCGCGCCCGGAAATCGTCGCCGCCGGCCATGATCCCGATACCGTCGCCCGGGTAGCGGGTCTGGTGCTGCGCAACGAGTACAAGCGCCGGCAATCGGCACCCGGTCCGCGGGTCACCGCCCGCTCCTTCGGTCGCGACCGCCGTTTCCCGATCAGCTCCGGTTATCGGTAGGGCGGATCCCGCCTGCAACAAGGTCCGAGGAAGCGATCAGCCGGGATGGCGGAATCCGCCATTGATCCGCCGTCAGCAAATGACCGACTGTGGGAGCGGATTCATCCGCGACGGTTCCATGCGGCCATGATCGCGGACAGAGTCCGCTCCCACAGGCTCAGAGTCCGCCCTACGAGAGCTTCACCCGCCGGAAGTGCCGCTTGCCCAGCTGCAGCACGAATTCGGTAGCCTGGGTGAAGCAGAGATCCTTGTCGGACACCACTTCGCCGTCGATGCGCACGCCGTTTTCGGCAATCTTGCGCATGGCCTCGCCGGTGCTCGGGGTGAGACCGCTCTGCTTGAGCAGCTGGGTGATGCGAATGCCGCCCTCGGCCAGTTCGATCTCCACCTGCTCGATGTCGGCCGGAATCACGCCGTCCTGCACCCGCTTGTGCCAGGCCTCGACCGCGGCGGCGGCGGCTTCCCTGCCGGCAAAGCGTTCAGCGATTTCCTGGGCCAGCCGGATCTTCAGGTCACGCGGATTGAGCTGGCCGGCGGCGGCGTCGGCGCGCAGATTCTTCAGTTCGGCGGTGCCGATGTTGAAGGACAGCAGTTCGATGTAGCGCCACATCAGATCGTCGCTGATCGACATGGTCTTGCCGAAGATCTCGCTGGCGGGCTCGTTGATGCCGATGTAATTGCCCAGCGACTTGCTCATCTTGTTGACGCCGTCGGTGCCTTCCAGCAAGGGCGTGGTCAGCACGATCTGAGGTGCCTGACCGTAATCGGCCTGCAGCGAACGTCCGACCAGCAGATTGAATTTCTGGTCGGTGCCGCCGAGCTCGACATCGGCATTCAGCGCCACCGAGTCGTAGCCCTGCACCAGCGGATACAGGAACTCATGCACGGCGATCGGCTGTTCGCCCTTGAAGCGCCTGTTGAAATCGTCGCGTTCGAGCATGCGCGCCACGGTGTACTTGCCGGCGATCTTGATCAGGCCGGAAGCGCCCATGGTGTCGAACCATTCGGAGTTGAAGCGCACCTCGGTGAGCTTGGGGTCGAGAATCTTGAACACCTGTTCCTGATAGGTGATCGCGTTCTCCTTGACGTCTTCCCGGGTCAGCGGCTTGCGGGTGATGTTGCGGCCGGTGGGGTCGCCGATCATCCCGGTGAAGTCACCGATCAGGAAGATCACCTGGTGCCCCAGCATCTGGAACTGCCGCATCTTGTTGATCAGCACGGTATGGCCGATATGCAGATCTGGCGCGGTCGGATCGAAACCGGCCTTCACGCGCAGGGTCTTGCCGGCCTTCAGTCGCGCTTCGAGTTCCTCCAGCTTGAGGATTTCCTCGGCGCCGCGGGCGATCAGATCTAGGGATTCTTGCAGGGTGGACATGGCAATTCGGGCAGGCGGCAGCAAAGCTGACCAAGATAACCGAAGTTGACCCCCGCGCGCGCGGCTTGCGCCCATTGCAGGAGCCACCTCGCGTCGCGACCGCTGCAGGGTCGCGCGCGCGACCCCCGCGCCAGTCGCAGATTGCTGCCAGAAGCGGATCGCAGAGAACGCAGAGGAGCGCAGAGAACACAGAGCGGAAATCGATTGCAGGCGCTAATCAGATCTTCTCGGCGTTCTCTGCGTCTCTCCGCGTTCTCTGCGTTCAATCCGAGTCCAGGATCTGCCGCAGGCTGGCAGTCATGGCGGATCCGCGGGTTGACCCAGAATGGCGCCTACTGCCCCTGCCAGCGCAGTGTGACGATCAGCTCGCGGCCCGGGGTCGCGAAGTTGCGGGCGAAGCTGTACTCGCGGTCGAAGGCATTGCTGAGCCGGGCGCCGAGGTTCCAGGACGGGGCGAAGGACCATTCGGCACGCACGCCGGCCAGTGCGTAGGGGTGCAGATCGCCGGAGAAATCGCGACGTTCGGAGACGTAGTTGAGATCGCCCGAGAGCACGATGGCGGTTTCGAAGCGATAGCTGCCGGTCACCCCGAGTTTCAGATTCGGGCGCCGCAACAAATCGAGGCCGGTGTCGGCATTGCGCGCGTCCTGCCAGGTGGCGTTGGCGCCGAGCTGCAACGCTTCGTAGGCACGATCGACGGTCAGTTCCAGGCCATCGATGGCGGCGCGGGCCACATTCACCGCCTGAAAGCTGTCGTTGCCCTGGAAGGCCACCAGATCGCGGATACGGGTGCGAAAGAGGTTGGCACCGAAGCGGGCCTCACCGATCCGGGTGTCGAAACCCAGCTCCAGTGAATTCGAGCGCTCGGGATCGAGCTCCGGGTTGCCGGCGAACAGACCGCCGAATCCGGGCGAGTACAGCTCGTTGAGGTTGGGTGCTCGGAAACCCTGACCCCAGGACAGATAGATCCGGCCCGGATCCAGGCGCCAGCCCAGGGCGGCCTGGGCGGTGGCCTTGCCGCCGAAGGTGTCGTGTTCGTCATGGCGCAGCGCCAGTTCGTGCTCCAGTGCGCCATGGTGGCCCTGCCAGCCCAGAAACGCGGCGTGGTGCTGCAGGCTGGCGCGGTAGGTGGACTCGCCGCTGAAGGTGTCGATGCTGTTGCCGCGTTCGCGCTGGGCGCTGAGGCCGAAGACCAGATGCTGGGCCGGATTCAGCGCCAGATCGTGCACCCAGTCCAGATTCTCGCGGCGGGTGATGAAGCGCGAGAAAAACACCGGCGTGGTCAGATCGTCGCGGGCGCCACCCAGGGTCAAACGATGGTTCCAGTCCTGAGCCAGCGGCCCGTCCAGCGTCAACGCCGTGGCGTGTTGGCGCACATCGGTCACGCCCTGATCGAATTCCACGTCCTGCTGGGTCGCCAGGCCACTGAAACTGAGCTGCTGGTTGCCGAGCTGATGGCGGGCCCGCAGCCCCAGATTGCGATGGCGGTAGCCGTCATCATCCGGGTCATGGCTGAAATTGCCGGGCAGCGTGGCCGAAAATCCGTCGTAGTGCTCGGCGCCCGCCTGCACGCTGAGACTGCTGAGCTCGCCAGCAAATCCGTAGCCCACGGCACCGGCCTGACGACCATTGCTGCCCAGTCGCAGCAGGGCGCTGGCGCCGCGCAGCTCGCGGGTGGTGATCGAAATCACGCCGCCGATGGCGTCGGAACCGTAATAGCTGGCGCGCGGACCACGCACGATCTCGATGCGCTCGATCTGGTCCAGCGGCAGGTGTTCCCAGGCCGTGGCCCCGGTGTTGCTGCTGGCGACGCGCACGCCGTCGACCAGAAACAGCACCTGATTGGAATTGGTGCCGCGCAGGAACAGGCTGCTGGCCTGGCCGCTGCCGCCGGTGCGCGACAGATCCACGCCCGGCTGCAGGCGCAGCAGATCCAGCAGATCCGGGGCCTGGCTGGCCTCGATCTCGGCGCGTTCGATGACACTGACATCGGCCAGCGTTTCTGCCACCGGACGTGGCCGGCGACTGGCGGTGACTGTCACCGCATCCAGGGTTTCAGGGGTAGCCAGCGGCAAGGCGGCCGCGATGGCCGCGCTCAGAATCAGACTCATGACAACTCTCCATAGTGAATAACGCACACCCGCGGCAGCTGCACGGCGATCTGGAGAGGCAAGAATTCGTGGCGCCGACGGCCAGGCGACGGCGAACGAACACGCAGTCGCCCTCCGCGACGCCGATCGACGACCCGCGGCGGGAAGCTGCGGGTCCTCGTGAAGGCCGGTCTCCGGACTCATCGCCGATACCAGTGGGGTATCGACCGCATCGCCTTCCCACATCCAGCGTGGATGCAGTGGTCTTCGATGCGGACCAGGACGCGGGGCGCCTGGCGATCTACCGTTGCGGGGGCAGTGCCGGATTCAGACCGGCTTCCCGTTTCACCCGCCGTTTCCAGATTCGGAAGCGGCGGACACCTTCAGAGCAGCGTGGAGCATAACTGAAGAGCGGGTGAAGGTTGTTGGTATGGGTGTCGGAAAGAGCAAGCGAGGCAAGAGCAGTGAAAGGTGAAAGCGAAAAGACCATTGAGTTTTCGTCGTTCCCGCGGAAGCGGGAACCCATGGGGGCTATGCAAGTGTCGGAAGGCACTGGATTCCCGCTTTCGTGGGAATGACGGTCTGCCGGGGCGCTCCCTCAGGAGCAGACGGGCGAGGATGCCAGGGTCAGGGATCTTGCACTTCTCCGCGATCTCCGCGCCTCCGCGTGATCCGGCTCTCGCCGACACCGACAACCGCCAACCGCCAACCCGCTATTCCGCTATCGTCACGCACCCTCGCCGAAGCCGATCCTGCCCATGAAACTCGCCCTGACCGCCTTGCTGGTGCGCGATTACGATGAGGCGATTGCCTTTTTCACCGGCGTGCTGGGTTTTGCCCTCGTCAGCGACGAGCCGCGCGGTGGGGGCAAGCGCTGGGTGGTGGTGGCGCCGGCCGAGGGCGGTGCCTTGTTGCTGGCGCGGGCGGTGAGCGACGAGCAGCAGGCCGCGGTGGGCCGGCAAAGCGGCGGTCGGGTCGGCTGGTTTTTGCATGCCGACGATTTCCAGGCCGACTACGCCCGGCTGCGCGCGGGCGGCGTGCGCTTCTGCGAGGAACCGCGGCACGAGCCCTATGGCTGGGTGGTGGTGTTCGAGGATCTGTACGGCAACCGCTGGGACCTGCTGCAGGCGCCGTCGGCATGAACGCGATCCTGTTGCTGAAGTTGCTGCTGGTGCCGGGCCTGATCTGGGTGGTGACGCTGGCCGGACGCCGCTGGGGCCCGGGCGTGGCCGGCTGGCTGTCGGCGTTTCCGATCGTGTCCGGACCGATCCTGTTGATTCTGGCGCTGGAACAGGGCCCGGACTTCGCGGCGCAGGCCGCTCACGGCACGCTGCTGGCGGTGCTGGCCATCCTGGTGTTCTCGATTGCCTATGCCTGGGCTTCGCGGCGGCGTTCCTGGCCAGATTGTCTGTTCATCGCGCTGTGCTGCTATGCCCTGGCGGTGTTGGGCCTGCGCTATGTCGGCGGCACCCTGACGGTGGCCTACAGCAGCGTCATTGCTGCCCTGGTGCTGGTGCCGGTGGCCTTTCCGAGCGTGCCGCGCTGGACCCCGACGGCACGCCGCGGCAATGATCTGCCCTGGCGTCTGATCAGCGCTGCGTTGCTGGTGTTGCTGGTCAGCTTCGGCGCGCCGGTCCTTGGTCCGCGCTGGAGCGGTCTGCTGGCGATGTTTCCGGTGATGAGCACGGTGCTCGTGGCTTTCTCGCATCGCCAGTCGGGTGCCGATTTTGCCGTGCGCCTGCTACGCGGCATGGTCTACGGCTATTACGCCTTTGCCACCTTTTGTCTGGTGCTGGCGCTGGCCCTGCCTGAATTTGGTATCGCCATCGCCTTTGTGCTGGCATTGGCCGCCGCCTTGCCGGTGCACGCGCTGGCCCACCGGCTGATGCCGCGGTAGCGGTCCGGTTGGCGGTGACTGCGAGCTTTGCTGTTGTCCGCAATGGACACCAAGGGCGCAGGGACCAGCCAATGCTGGAGTCGGGAGTCCGCACGCACGATCGCAGCTTTGACCTTCTCCGCGTCCTCCGCGGCTCCGTGTGAGACATCGTCTTCAATCGCGCAGCCTTGATTCATCGGAACAGCAGCGCGATCCTGAGTCCTGCTCCGAATGAAATACGAGGCTCGGAATGACTGCTGCAGACCCGGTTGAAGCCTACCTGGCTGCCTTGCCGGCGGATCGCCGCGAGGCGCTGAGTGCGGTGCGTGAGGTGGTGCTGGCCAATCTGGACAGCGACTACGAAGAGGGCATCCAGTACGGGATGATCGCCTGGTTCGTACCGCATCGGGTTTTTCCGCCGGGCTATCACTGCGATCCCAAGCAGCCGCTGCCCTTCGTGCAGCTGGCCTCGCAGAAGAACCATATGGCTTTGTACCTGTGCGGACTCTACTTCGGCCCGCCGGACGGTGATTCCGGCGAATCGGCCGAGACCCGCTGGTTCCGCGAGGCCTGGGCTGCCAGCGGCAAGAAGCTCGACATGGGCAAGTCCTGCCTGCGCTTCAAGAAGCTCGACGACCTGGCTCTGGACGTCATCGCCGAGGCCATCCGCCGGGTTCCAGCCAGGCTCCACATTGAACGCTACCAGCAGGGACTGGCGCAGCCACGTGCGAACAAGGGCAAGTCGGCCTGAGGCGATGGCCGGATGGGGTCAAGGGCTGCGTTTTCGATGTTCCGGAGGCGAGGCAGTGTGATGCGTCATTGCGAGGAGCGCAGCGACGAAGCAATCCAGAGCGTCGCCGCACGGTGACGCTGAGGCGCCCCGCTGAGCCGCTGCGCGGCACAACGGGCTACGCACGACCGTTTTCAGGGCATCTCGAAGATATTCACGCTCTTCTTCGTGTTCTCTCTGCTTTTCCTTTGTGTTCTCTGCGTCCGGCTTCTGGCAACAACCTGCCTCTGAATTCGATCGTCGCGTCGCAAGGGCGCTCCTGCGGACCAGGCCGGATTTCACCGGACCATGACTTTCTCCCCATGTGCGCCCAGGTGTATTGGTTCACTATTACACCGCACCACAACCCGGAGTTCTGATCATGTACCGTTCCCTGTCACTGGCTCTCGCCGCCGCCCTGCTCACGCCGCTGTCGCAAGCCATGGCCGAAGTCCATGTCGACGCCCATTGTGAAATCAACAGTGCCTACGATCTCAGCATCGAGCCCGAGCGCCTGATCTTCGCGCGCACCGGAAGCGAGATCGTCTTCGCCCAGGGTCGGCTGTATCTGGACGGCAATGCCGTGGTCCTGAGCCGCGCCGATTCCGAGCGGGTCGCCGCCTTCGAGCGTGAAGTCCGGGCGCTGATTCCGGAGGTCAGGAAGATCGCGACCGACGCCGTCGACATTGCCTTTGTGGCGCTGCAGCGCGTGGTGGAAACCTTTGCCAGCGAAGCCAATCGCGCCGGTTTCATCGCCGAGCTCGACGGCATGCGCAGCGAAATCCGCACTGCGGTGGCGCAGGCGCAGAGTTCCAGGGCGCTGGATGAAAGTGCGCTTCAGAGTCGCATCGAAGGCTTTGTCTCGCGCATTGCCCCGCGTATTGCCGGCGAATTTGCGGCCCAGGCGGTCAGCGCCGCCTTGAGTGGCGACGAGAGCGCGGCGAATGCCATCGAAGAGCGTGCCAACCGCCTCGAGAAAGAAATCGAGGCTTCGGTGGAAGCCCCGGCCCGGGCGCTGGAGTCGCGGGTGAATGCGCTGTGCCCGCGGGTCGAGGAACTCGACCGGCTGGAGAATCAGCTGGAACTGCGCCTGCCCAATGGCGATCCGCTCAATCTGCTCGAGGTACAGCGCAAGGTCTAGCGCGCAAAACCTTCGGCACAGGCCTGCAGTCGATCGTACTGCAGGCGCTTCTGGTCGGGCGAGGCAAAGCTGGCCTCGAAGCTGTTGCGCGCCAGGGTCAGGGCATCGTTGGCGCTGAGCGGCAGGGCTTCGAAGGTCTCGACAAAGTTCTGGTTCAAATAGCCGCCGAAATAGGCCGGATCATCGGAATTGACGGTCGCCACCAGACCCAGGTCCAGCATCTGCTTGAGATTGTGCTGGGCCAGATGATCGAACACGCAGAGCTTGACGTTGGACAGCGGACAGACGGTCAGCGGCACGCGTTCGCGCACCAGGCGGGCCACCAGATCGGGGTCTTTCAGTGACTGCACGCCGTGGTCGATGCGCTCGACCTTGAGCACATCGAGCGCACTCCAGATGTAGGCCGGCGGACCCTCTTCGCCCGCATGAGCGACCGCGCGCAGCCCGAATTTCCGGGCCTCCGCAAAGACCCGCGCGAACTTCTCCGGCGGATGTCCGACTTCGCTGGAATCCAGGCCCACGCCGATGAACTTGCCCAGATGCGGACGGGCTTCCTCCAGCGTGGCAAAGGCTGAGGCTTCATCCAGATGACGCAGAAAACACAGAATCAGTTCGGCCTGGATGTTGAGCTCACGCTGGGCCTGGGCGCAGGCCCGGTGCAAGCCGTCGATGACGGCGCTGAAGGGCACGCCGCGGTCGGTGTGCGTCTGTGGATCGAAGAACAGCTCGGCATGGGTGATGTGGTCGGCCTTGGCGCGCAGGAAATAGGCCCAGGCCATGTCGTAGAAATCCTGCTCGGTGAGCAGCACGCTGGCGCCGGCGTAGTAGATGTCGAGGAAGCTCTGCAGATTGCTGAAGGCATAGGCCGCGCGCAGGGCGTCGACACTGGCGTAGGGCAGTGACACCCGGTTGCGCTCGGCCAGGGCAAAGATCAGCTCGGGCTCCAGCGAGCCTTCGATGTGGATATGCAGCTCAGCCTTGGGCATGCCGCGGACAAAGGCCGACAACTGCTCCGGCGCCATTTGCAATTCGCTCATCGACGACTCCGCTGTAGGTTCTTCAATGGTCCGAGGATGCCGGATGGTGCGCGGAGCAACCAGCCCCGCGCGCCATCGCTGTCCAGACCGGAATCAGACCGTACCCGGATTCGGACGCTCGGCGTCGATGCCGTACCTGGCGATGGCATCGGCGACCAGCTGGCGTTCGACCGTGCCTTCATCGGCCAATGCCGACAGCGCGGCCACCGTAATCTGGTAGCGGTCGACCTCGAAGAAACGCCGCAGGTTGTCGCGGGTATCGGAACGACCGAAGCCGTCGGTACCGAGCACGGTGTAGCGCATGCCGTGCGGCAGATAGGGGCGGATTTGCTCGCCGTAGGCGCGCACATAGTCGGTCGCCGCGATCGCCGGGCCGCTGGCCTTGGCCAGCACCTGCGCGACATAGGGCACCCGCGGCTTGGCCAGCGGATGCAGGCGATTGTGACGTTCCACATCCACACCATCGCGGCGCAGCTCGTTGAAGCTGGGACAGCTGTAGATGTCCGCGGCCACGCCGAAGTCTTTCGCCAGCAACTCCGCCGCCGCCAACGATTCGCGCAGGATCGTGCCCGACCCCAGCAGATTGACGCGCGGCTGCTCTGCCTTTTTCCCTTTTCCTTTCTCCTTTTTCCCGCTGTCCGCGCCAGTGGACAGCAAATACATCCCCCTGATGATCCCCTCGGCCGCACCCTCCGGCATCTCCGGGTGCACGTAGTTCTCGTTCATCAGGGTGATGTAGTAGTACTCGTCCTGTTGCTCGGTGAGCATGCGCTGCATGCCGTACTGCAGGATCACCGCCACTTCGAAGGCGAAGGTCGGGTCGTAGCTCCTGCAGTTGGGGATCGCGCCGGCGAGCAGATGCGAATGGCCGTCTTCATGCTGCAGGCCTTCGCCGTTGAGCGTGGTGCGACCGGCCGTGGCGCCGAGCAGGAAGCCGCGGGCGCGCATGTCGCCGGCCAGCCAGGCCAGATCACCCACGCGCTGCATGCCGAACATCGAGTAGAAGATGAAGAAGGGCAGCATCTGCAGATTGTTGGTGCTGTAACTGGTCGCCGCCGCCAGCCAGGAGCTGAAGGCGCCAGCCTCGGTGATGCCTTCCTGCAGCACCTGACCGGCCTGATCCTCGCGGTAGTACATCAGCTGATCGGCATCCATCGGCTTGTACTTCTGACCGAAGGGCGCATAGATGCCGATCTGCCGGAACAGACCTTCCATGCCGAAGGTGCGGGCCTCGTCGGCGACGATGGGCACCACCCGCGGACCCACGGCCTTGTCGCGCAGGATCACGTTCAGGGCCTGCACAAAGGCCATCGTGGTGCTGATCTCGCGCTCGCCGGAGGCCTTAAGCAGGCGCTCGAACACGCTCAGCGGCGGTGTCGGCAGCGATTCATCGGTCTTGCGCCGGCGCTGCGGCAGATAGCCGCCGAGCGCGGCGCGGCGGGCCTGCAGATACTTGATCTCCGGCGAGTCTGCGCCCGGATGGTAGTAGGGCACCTGTTCCAGCTGGTCGTCCGGAATCGGGATGTTGAAGCGATCGCGGAAGGCCCGGATCGAGTCCAGATCCATCTTCTTCTGCTGATGGGTGATGTTCTGGGCCTCGCCGGCCTTGCCCATGCCATAACCCTTGACGGTCTTGGCCAGGATCACCGTGGGTTGACCCTCGTGGTGGGTGGCGGCGTAATAGGCGGCGTAGACCTTGTGCGGATCGTGGCCACCGCGGTTCAGATGCCAGATGTCGTTGTCGGACATGTTGGCCACCATCGCGGCGGTCTCCGGGGTCTTGCCGAAGAACTGCTCGCGGGTATAGGCGCCGCCCTTGGCCTTGTAGTTCTGGTACTCGCCGTCGACGGTCTCCATCATGATCTTGCGCAGCAGGCCCTTGGAATCGCGTCCGAACAGGGCATCCCAGTAGCCGCCCCAGAGCACCTTGAGTACATTCCAGCCGCCGCCGCGGAACACGCCCTCCAGTTCCTGCACGATCTTGCCGTTTCCGCGCACCGGCCCGTCCAGGCGCTGCAGATTGCAGTTGACCACGAAGATCAGATTGTCCAGGCCCTCGCGACCGGCCAGGGCAATGGCGCCCAGCGATTCCGGCTCGTCGGTTTCGCCGTCGCCGAGGAAGCACCAGATCTTGCGATTGCTCGGCGGAATCAGGCCGCGGTGTTCCAGGTACTTCCAGAAGCGGGCCTGGTAGATCGCCGTGATCGGACCCAGGCCCATGGAGACGGTCGGGGTCTGCCAGAAATCCGGCATCAACCAGGGGTGTGGATAGGAGCTGATGCCCTTGCCGTCGACTTCCATGCGGAAGTGGTCGAGCTGATCCTCGCTCAAACGACCTTCGAGATAGGCGCGGGCATACACGCCGGGCGAGGAATGCCCCTGGATGTAGAGCAGATCGCCGGGGTGGGCGTCGGTGGGCGCGTGGAAGAAGTGGTTGAAGCCGACATCGTAGAGCGTTGCCGAGGAGGCAAAGCTGGCGATATGGCCGCCGAGTTCACCGGGCTTGCGATTGGCGCGCACCACCATGGCCATGGCGTTCCAGCGCAGGATGGTGCGGATGCGCCACTCCAGCGCATTGTCGCCGGGCATCGGCTGCTGCAGATGCGCCGGGATGGTGTTGATGTATTCGGTGGTGGGGTCGAAGGGCAGCAGCGCGCCGGCGCGGCGGCTGACTTCCACCATGCGGTCGAGCAGGAAATGCGCGCGCTCGGCGCCATCGCGCTCCAGCACCGTTTCCAGGGCATCCAGCCATTCCTGGGTCTCGACTGCGTCGATATCAGTCTTGGTGACATCGATCTTCTGGTCCATGCGCCCTCCCGCGGCTGTCGTTCGTCGTCTCAAGACCGTCGATTATGGACCGTGCCGGGCGCGTTGAGTGACATACGCATAGGTATGCATCGGGACGGCGATAAACTGGCGGAATTCAACTGGCGGATAGCGACTGGCAACTGGCAACTGGCGATTAGGGCGTGTTGTCGCGGCATTTGGAATGACCTGGCAGCCCTTTTGGCTTCGGACCTGCCAGCAGGCGCATCCGAAGTCGGCAACCGCGCCCTAATCTGGCAACTGGCAACTGGCAACTGGCGATTAGGGCGTGTTGTCGCGGCATTTGGAATGACCTGGCAGCCCTTTTGGCTTCGGACCTGCCAGCAGGCGCATCCGAAGTCGGCAACCGCGCCCTAATCTGGCAACTGGCAACTGGCAACTGGCGATTAGGGCGTGTTGTCGCGGCATTTGGAATGACCTGGCAGCCCTTTTGGCTTCGGACCTGCCAGCAGGCGCATCCGAAGTCGGCAACCGCGCCCTAAT
>JALHRS010000062.1 GCA_022841325.1 Lysobacterales bacterium
CACCTCGCGATGACCAACGCATGACTCGGGGACACTCATGGATCGCTACTCCTTTGGTGTCAGGGACTTGCACCCTTTACGCTTCACCGGTTTCGCCGGCGCACCTACTCGAAACCATTGCCAAACAACGCGTCGACCGTGGTGACCGGCGCCTGCCCGTTGCGCAGCAGACTGCCGCGCGCCGTGCCCCAGCGGATGCGGGTGTTCGCCGAGCCCTGCAGTTCGTAGACGACGACGCCGGACTGGCTGGTACCGATCACGGCTTCCCAGTTCGGATCGGCGTCGAGCTGCACGAGGGTCGGCGCGGCGAGGCCGCCGTTCCAGTTGCCGCCCCGTGGCGCTGGCAGATCGATCGAGGTCAGCAGCACGCCCTGGTAGCTGAGGATGATCAGCTTGCCGACGGCGTTGCCGCCCTTTTGCGGCCAGGTGGTGAAGATCACTTCGGCATGGCCGTCGCCATCCAGATCAGCCACCGCCGGCTCGGCGCCAAAACGGAAACCCGTTCCGGGAATGCTGTAGGGCCAGCTGTGCTTTTCGGTCTTGTCCAGCCACCAGGCGTGCAGTTTGCCGTCATAGCTCTGCATCAGAATCTCGCGCTGGCCATCGCCATCGAGATCGGCCGGCACGGCGTTGACCACGGCATCCTCGATGGTGGCGAACTGGCCCTGGATCAGCGGCCCGCCGCTCTGGCCCGGCGCCGGTATCACGGTCCAGTCGACGCTGGCATTGCTCCAGCGGGTGCGGTCGCGTTTCAGGATCCACGGCAGGTAATAGAGATCACCCGCCGGATCACCGATCGAGCAGTCGTAGACATCGCCGGGGAAGATCAGCTCCAGCGTGCCGTTGCCATCCATATCAGCGATGGCCGGCGCCGCATTGGCGAAATTCGGCCGATGCTGGATGCCGCAATTGGCAAAGCCCTGGAGATCGGCGGCCTGATCCACATGCACGCCGACCTGGGCCCAGGTCTTCTGCTGGCCTGCGCTCAATCCGTACAGGGTGCTGGCCAGCAACTGGTTGCCATTGGGATGCAGCGCCGTGATGTAGTGGGTGTCGGTAGGCGCGTAGATCTCGCTCTGGGTATCGCCATCGAGATCGCCGATGGCGAGGTTCTCGTTGTACATGCCGGCGCCGAAACCGGGCTCTCCCGTGCGTCGCGCCGGCCAGCCTGCGCGCAGGCTGCCGTCGTGCTCGTACACGCTGACCTGACGATCGCCGCCACTGGAGGCGCGGCCGACCACGATCTCGAGATCGCCATTGCCGTCAATATCGGCCGCGGCGAGGCTGCGCACCTCGCCATTGGCAAAGGGGCTGCGCGTCCACAACACCGCGCCTGCGGCGCTGTAGAGCGTCAGCTGATTGCCGCCCCGACCGACCGCGCTCTCCAGACCCGGCGAGGCGGTGTCGAAATCGGCCACGGCGATGGCCGGCCACACCCGTTGCGCATTGCTTCCACGCCATTCGACCGTGCCATCGACACTGAGCGCGACCACGTCATAGCTGCCCCAGACGATCTCCAGCGCCCCGTCACTATCGATGTCCGCCACCGCCGGACCGCTGTACCAACCAGTCTGGCAACTGCCCGGGCTGCAGCCGCCGTAGGCAAACTGCAGCTGCGGGGTGGCGAACTGGGCAGCGACCGGAGTTGCGACCAACCACAAGAGGAGAGTCAGGGAGTTGCGCATGGACTTGCCCTGCGAATGTCTGGGGCGAGGATGTCTGCCGTCAGCCGGGCGGATGAGCGCTCACCCGGGCGCATCGTTGCCATTGAACTGCCAGCCGGCGACTCCGGGCTAGTCTACGCCTGTTGCCGATCGCCAACTGTAGCCGTCATCACCCCAGCGCCTGTAGCCCAGGTAAGCGCAGCGCACCTGGGGCCGACACTCCTCACCGCGGGTGCGCCTGCGGCTTACCCGGGCTGCTGGCTGCCGCCATCACTCCCGCACCACGAGTGCGCAAATGCTGCCCGACACTGGACGGCAGCGCCGTTTCGCTCTGGCAAACCCGGACGCCAATCGCGCCCGCCCATTGACTCCCCGACAAATGCCGGGCAGCGTCTGCGGCATTGCCCTGGAAGCCTTCTGCCCATGATCGGTCGATTGCGCGGCGTCATCGCCGTCAAACAACCCCCTGCCCTGCTGCTCGACGTGGCCGGCGTCGGCTATGAGATCGAAGCGCCGATGAGCACCTTCTACGAGCTGCCGGAAGTCGGTCGCGAAGTCACGCTGCACACCCATCTGGCGATCAAGGAAGACGCGCATTCGCTCTACGGCTTTGCCCAGCAGAGCGAGCGCACGCTGTTCCGGGCGCTGATCAAGGTCTCGGGTGTGGGCGCGAAGACCGCGCTGTCGGTGCTGTCGGGTATCTCGGTGGATGATTTTGCCCGCGTGATCCAGCGCGGCGATCTGGCGGCACTGCAGCGGGTACCGGGCATCGGCAAGAAGACCGCCGAACGGCTGCTGGTCGAGATGAAGGACAAGGTCGATGGCGGCGCGCTTGGGCCGGCGAGCCTCGGCGGTCCGCGCGCAGCCGTGCCCAATGATCCGGTGGCCGAAGCCAGTGTGGCGCTGCAGTCGCTGGGCTACAAGCCACAGGAAGTCAGCAAGCTGGTGCAGGCAGTCGCCGAAACCGGAGACAGCGCCGAAACCATCATCCGCAAGGCGCTGAAAAGCGCTCTGCGCACGGGCTGACGGCGGCTCATGACGCTGGATGCCTTCATCGTCCTGGTGATCCTGGTCAGCGCCACCGTGGGCTTCATCCAGGATCGCTACCCGCCCGAGGGCATCGCCTGCGCGGCACTGATTGCGCTGACGGTCAGCGGCATCCTGACCGTGCCGGAAGCACTGGGCGGTTTCTCCAATGAAGCCACGATCACCGTCGCCTGCATGTTCGTGCTCAGCGCCGGACTGATGCGCAGCGGTGCGCTGGCGTGGCTCGGGCGCTGGTTGATCCGCTTTGGCACCACCCGTTTCCGGCTGACGGCGATCACCGCCCTGACCGCCGGGCCGGTGTCGGCCTTCATCAACAACACGGCCACGGTGGCGGTGTTCCTGCCGCTGCTGCTGGAAGCCACCGAGCGTCACAAGATCTCGCCGTCCAAATTGTTGATTCCATTGTCCTACGCCACCCAGTTTGCCGGCGTGTGCACGCTGATCGGCACGTCCACCAATCTGCTGGTGTCCTCGATTGCAGCCTCGTCGGGCATGGAGCCGCTGCAGATGTTCACGCCGACCCCGCTCGGTATCGTGCTGTTCGGCGCCGGACTGCTGTACCTGCTGCTGATTGCGCCGATGCTGCTGCCGGGGCGCCGTGGCACCGAGGTCATGACCCAATACGGCCTGACCGACTACCTGGCGGAGCTGCGCGTGGGGCTGGAAAGCCGCGTTGCCGGCCAGCATCTGCGCGTGGCTGCGGTCGAGGCCCAGCACGGCGTGCGCATCGTTGAAGTCATGCGCGATGATGAAAAGCTGCTGGCGCCCGGTGATCTGGTGCTGCAACCCGGCGACATCTTGCTGGTCAAGGGCTCGGCGCGGAATCTGTTCTCCTTCCGCGAGCACCTGGGTCTGACCATGACCCCGCATTTCGTACCCAAGCTGGAGATGCTCGAAAGCGGCGATATCGAAGTGGTCGAGGCGCTGATCCCGCCCAATTCGCGCTTCATCGGCGAGACCATCGCCGCGCTGCGCATGGAACTGCACCAGAACGCGCTGGTGCTGGCGCTGCACCGGCGCGGCACCTCGGTGCGCGAGAAGCTCGGCGATATCGAAATCGCCATCGGCGATGCACTGTTGCTGCTGGTGCGGCGCGCCGAGTTGCCGGATCTGCGGCGCGAGGGCGATCTGATTCTGGTCGAACGTTCGGCGCGTCCGGCCGCCGCGCGGCAGGGCCGCACCGCGCTGAGCATCGTCGCCGCCGTGGTCATCGCCGCTGCGATGGGCTGGGTACCCATCGCCATCGCGGCGATGGCCGGCATCCTGTTGATGGTCATGACCAAGGTGCTGACGCTGGACGAGACCTACGCCTCGATCAACTGGCGCGTCGTCGCCATGCTGGCGGCGATGATTCCGCTCGGCCTGGCGATGCAGAAGAGCGGTCTGGCCACGGTGCTGGTGAGTTATGTGGTGCAGGGATTTGCGGCCGACTCACCCTGGGTGGCGCTGTTCCTGGTGTACATGGTCACGGCCATCCTCACCGAGATCATGAGCAACAACGGCACCGCCGTGCTGCTGGCCCCGATCGCCATTTCCATGGCGCGCTCGCTGGAAGTCGATCCCATGCCCTTCCTGATGGCAGTGATGTTCGCGGCATCGACCGCCTTCTCGACGCCGGTCGGCTACCAGACCAATCTGATGGTCTACAACGCCGGCGGCTACCGTTTCCGCGATTTCCTGCGCGTCGGCATCCCGCTGAACCTGCTGTTCATGGCCATCGCCACCCAGCTGATTCCGCGGATCTGGCCGTTCTGATGACAGGGCTGGCGCGGCACCTGTCGAAACTGGGAGTCTGTTCGCGCAGCGTCGCCGCGCAGTGGGTGAGTGCCGGTCGCGTCCGCATCAACGGACGCGTGGTCCTGGACCCCGAGCGCCCGGTGCCGGCCCAGGCCAGAATCGACATCGACGGCAACGCCCTGGCGCCGCGGCGGCGCCTCTATCTGATGCTGAACAAGCCGCGCGGGCTGGTCACCAGCGCCAGCGACGAGCAGGGCCGCGATACCGTCTACCAGTGCCTTGAAGGACTGGACCTGCCCTGGGTGGCGCCCGTGGGTCGACTCGACAAGGCCAGCGAGGGCCTGCTGCTGCTCAGCAACGACCCCGAATGGGCCGCCCGCATCACCGATCCCGATCAGGCCGTGCTCAAGCACTATCACGTGCAAATCGACCGGGTACCCGACGAGGCCCTGCTCGCCCGCTTGCGGGCCGGCGTCATCGACCGCGACGAACCACTTGGCGCAGTGCAGGTGGAACTCCTGCGCAGCGGCGGCAAGACCGCCTGGCTGGCCATCAACCTGGACGAAGGCCGCAATCGCCAGATCCGGCGGCTGCTGCAGACCCAGGGCATCGCCACGCTGCGCCTGATCCGCGTGGGCATCGGCGGCCTGGTGTTGGGCGATCTGGCCAAGGGCGCCGTGCGCGAGCTGAGCGCAGACCAGTTGAGGGCGTTGTTTGCCGGAACGTAGGGCGGGACTCGGGACTCGGGACTCGGGACTCGGGACTCGGGACTCGGGAAAGGCTCGCACCGATGAGCTCTGAGGAGGGCCGCGCGCCTGCGCGGCCGCTGTTCCATCGCCAGCCCAAAGCCAGAGCGGCGCCGCAGCGCGGCGCCCTCCACAAGGCAAAGGCGACCGCAGCTTCGAGGAGGGCCGTGCGCCTGCGCGGCCGCTGTTCCATCGCCAGCCCAAAGCCAGAGCGGCGCCGCGGCGCGGCGCCCTCCACAAGGCCAAGGCGACCGCAGCTTCGAGGAGGGCCGTGCGCCTGCGCGGCCGCTGTTCCATCGCCAGCCCAAAGCCAGAGCGGCGCCGCGGCGCGGCGCCCTCCACGAAGCAAAGGCAATCGCAGCTTCGAGGAGGGCCGCGCGCCTGCGCGGCCGCTGTTCCGCTGCCCGGCCGAAACCATTGCGGTGCCTTCCACGAAACAGGCTTCCATACCCACATCGACAATGGGTTTGAAGAGCCAACCGTTGCACGCCATACTCACCGGCTGCAACGGAGGGATGGCAGAGCGGTTGAATGCACCGGTCTTGAAAACCGGCGTGGTAGCGATACCACCGTGGGTTCGAATCCCACTCCCTCCGCCACTGTCACTACACCTCACACTTCAGGGAGTGGGTGAGAACCCACGCGGGTTCGACCCGGAGGGCAGGATGCCCGGAGGGCGCGAGCGCAGCGAGTCCGCAGGACGCGGGCCACGACGGCCCGCGCTATCCCACTCCCTCCGCCATCGTTGACTCTGCTGGGCCCCAGGCAGTGATACTCGCAGCTCGTTTCTCCTCGGGCTCGAATCGATGTTGAAACTTCCCGAAAGCGATCCGATTGCCGTGGACCTCATCCGTGCAATTCGCCATGGTGATGTCTCGCGCCTCCGGCAACTGCTCGAGGACATTCCCGATCTCGCGCGGGCCAGGATCGTTGACCACAAGGGCGTCGCCCGCACGCTGCTGCACATCGTCAGTGACTGGCCGGGTCACTTCCCGAACGCAGCGCAGACGGTGCAGGTTCTGGCCGCGGCTGGCGCAGATCTGAATGCGCCGGTGATCAACGCCAATGCCCCGGAAACCCCGCTGCACTGGGCGGCCAGCAGCGACGATGTGGCCGTGCTCGATGCGCTGCTCGATGCCGGAGCTGACATCGAGGCCACTGGTGCCATCTTTACGGGTGGCACGGCGATGTCCGATGCCGTGGTCTTCGCGCAGTGGAATGCGGCCAGACGCCTGGCTGAACGTGGTGCCAGAACCGAGATCTGGCAGGCAGCGGCGCTGGGACAACTCGCGGTGGTGCAGCAATACGCGAGGACGCAGCCTGCACCCACAGAGGGGCAGCTGACCAATGCCCTGTGGCACGCCTGTCGTGGCGGTCAGCCTGCGGTGGTGGAGTTTCTGCTGACGCCAGGTGCCGATCTGAACTGGATTGGCCACGACGGCAAGACCCCGCTTGATGCGGCTCGCCAGAGCGGCCAGCCTGATCTGGTCGGTCGGCTCCTGGAACTGAAGGCTCGTTCGGGCACAGCCGCCTAGCGATCAACCGACTCCGGCTCGGCTCAGCGCCAGTCTTCGAGCCGGGACAGTCCCGTCGCAGCCCGCACGACGGGACCGGCTTTCTGGTCAAGAGGTTCAGCTGTCGGAATGGTGATCGATCTTGATATCGAAGTGCTGCACTGCTTCCTTGCCGTACCAGCGACCCTCGACCAGCACCAGTTCCACTTCCCTGGAGATTGGGGCGTCGAAGACGGTGATGGTGGTGCGCACGCGGGCGGTATCGCCGTCGATCGCAAGCACTTCAACCGCCAGGGTATCGGCAATGGCGTCCAGATCCAGACCGTAGATGCGCACCGCCTGCTTGGCCGAAGCCAGCACCGAGCCGGCCTGCGCCAGCGCCTCTTCCAGCGAGAGCATGCGCAACTCGTCGATGCTGTCGAGGCCGGTGCCACGAATGGCATCGGTGACCAGTGTCAGCGCCTGGCGCATCGACAGCGAACTCAGGAAGTCGGTCGAGGTCAGCCAGCGCTGCAGGCCCGGCATGGCCTGCCGCAAAGCCGCGCGCTGTTCTTCGGTGAGCTCGGCATCGGGCGAACTCAGCGCCATCTGCAAGGCGCCCAGACCCATCATGATGGCGCCCGGCGCCTGCGGACGGGCCTCGACCAGCTTCGGCTCGATCTCCTGCATCAGCCGTTCGACGGCATCAGGCGCCGTGAACTTGGCGATGGCCTCTTCGAACTCGGCACGATCCTCATCGGTGATCGGCTGCGAGCGCCCTTCCTCGTAGCCCTGACGCAACAGCTGCAACTGGGAGGGCGGCACCATCGTGCGCAGCAAACCCATCAGGTCGTTGTTGCGGAGCAGATCGGCAGCGGCGCGAATCTGCGCGGCGGGATCGGGAATGGAAGTCGATGCGGAAATTGCCCGGACCTGGACCGGCTCCTGCGCCAAAAGCGGCTGGGCGGCGCCAAACAGGCTGGCAAGCATCAGGGACATCGACAGCAGATTGCGTTTCATGGCCGTACTCCTCGGGTGGGACTTTAGTGTGCTAGTGAACTACATCACCAGACAGTGTCGGAAGTCAGGGTTCCATGAAGTCGGTGCGTGATTGTCGAAGGGTCATCGCCAGCGACCTGCCTGCCATGATCCGGCCGAAGCTAGGCCGAGGTTGCCGCGCAGCGGCTCCCCGGGCGCCGACCAGAGCCGCTCATTCGCTGCCTGCTGCCCTCAGTCCTGGCGCCCTCTTGCTCTCAGGCCGCACTCAACCCAGCTCGGCCTCGGACCAGCCCAGTTCCTGGTCGGCCGGCAGCTCGTCGCTGAGCACGCTGTTCAATTCCTGCTTGCTGCCGGTGTACTCATCGAAGCAGGCCTGATGCGCCGCGAGCGACATATCGTCGTCGCGGCGGTAATAGCTGCTCACCCACGACAACAGAAAGGGCAGGCGCTCGTCCTGCTCGGCCTTGCTCGGATACTTGTGCGGCTCCCAGGGGCGTTCGCGGCAGTTGGCGAGACAGCGCGCCTCGCCCGGGTTCAGGAACACCAGACGCGGTTGAAACTCAAAGGACACCCGGATCAGACTGGCGTAGCAGCCTTCGATCACCCAGCGCCGATGCGCGGCACAGAAGCGCCGGACGTCATCAGCGGCGGCATGCGGCGAGCGCGGCACGGCGATCTGATTGGGCTCCCAGGCCACGCTGTCCAGATCCAGGCTCTGTAGCTGCATGCGCAGCGCCAGGCGCCGGGCCAAGGTGGACTTGCCCGAACCGGAGTTTCCGAGGATGGCGATGCGCATGGCGGAGTACCGACAGCAGCGGAACAGAGGGCGAAGATGAAAGCACAAGCGGGCATTTCCTGCCGAGCAAGCTCGGCACTACAACAGCCTCGTACGCCGACGCTCTCGTAGAGCGGAGCTTGCTCCGCTGCTTCTGCCGGGCTTGTGCTCTTACCTTTGTCGGGCTGCCGAAGAGCGGAACATCCTGCCGAGCAAGCTCGGCACTACAGAGGCCTCGTACGCCGACGCTCTCGTAGAGCGGAGCTTGCTCCGCTGCTTCTGCCGGGCTTGTGCTCTTGCCTTTGTCGGGCTGCCGAAGAGCGGCACATCCTGCCGAGCAAGCTCGGCACTACAACAGCCTCGTACGCCGATGCTCTGGTAGAGCGGAGCTTGCTCCGCTGCTTCTGCCGGGCTTGTGCTCTTGCCTTTGTCGGGCTGCCGAAGAGCGGCACATCCTGCCGAGCAAGCTCGGCACTACAAAGGCCTCGTACGCCGACGTTCTGGTAGAGCGGAGCACATCCTGCCGAGCAAGCTCGGCACTACAGAGGCCTCGTACGCCGACGCTCTGGTAGAGCGGAGCACATCCTGCCGAGCAAGCTCGGCACTACAGAGGCCTCGTACGCCGACGCTCTGGTAGAGCGGAGCTTGCTCCGCTGCTTCTGCCGGGCTTGTGCTCTTGCTGCAAGCGGCGTCGGTGCACGCCCTCAATCCAGCGTAACGACCACCTTGCCCCGGGCGCGACCGGTTTCCAGATAGCGCAAGGCCTCGGCAACCTCGACCAGGGGAAAACTGCGGTCGATGACGGGCGTGAGTTGGCCGTTCTGCATCAGGTCGGCCAGCGCTTGCAGATCTGCCGGCTTCAACTCGGCCAGCATGAAGCCGATCTCGTGGCTGGAGAAGGGCGCTCGCATTTCGGCCCACAGGGCGCCGGACAACGGGCCGATCCAGCGGTTGCTGCTGGGCCCGCCGACAATCACCACCGAGCCCTGCTCGGTCAGCACCCGCTCCAGTCTGGACAGAGCGTGGTTACCGACCATGTCGACGATGAGGTCGTAGCGCTGCTCGCCCTCGGTGAAATCGGTCTGGGTGTAATCGATCACCTGATCGGCACCCAGCGATCGGACCAACTCGGCATTGCGACCGCTGCAGACGCCGGTGACCTGCGCGCCCATGGACCTGGCAATCTGCACGGCGAAGGTGCCGACGCCGCCCGAGGCGCCGTTGATCAGCACCCGCTGCCCAGCCTGCAACCGGCCACGATCACGCAGGGCCTGCAGCGCGGTGACCCCGGCAATGGCCACCGAACCGGCCTGTTCGAAGCTGATGTTGGCAGGCTTGTGCAGCAGATTGCGGGACTGGGACACCACCACGTACTCGGCCAGCGCACCGCTGCGGCCACCGAAGACTTCATCGCCCGGCTTGAAGTTTGTGACCTGGGGGCCGACAGCTTCCACGACACCGGCGAAATCGACGCCCAACCGGCCGTCCTCTGGCGCGCCGAACCCTGTCGACAGCCGCATGATCAAGGGCTCGCCGCGCAGATAATGCCAATCGAGCGGATTGACCGCAGCAGCACGCACCCGCACCAGCACCTGATCGTCGATGGCAGTCGGTTTCTCGATCGACTCCAGCTTGACCACATCCGGCGGGCCATAGCAGCGATGCGCAGCCGCCTGCATGGTCTCCGTACCGACCGGTAGCACCGGGGCTTCGGCACATGGGGAGTCATGACTCAGCACCAGACCGAAGGCGATGGTCGCCGCCGCCAGCATTGCCGCGAGCCCACCCAGAATCTTGTAGCGCAGTTTCATTGTTGGCCGCCCTGCATCCGTCACTGGATTCGATCATGTGCCCGGATGCCGATTCGAGCCACCCCCAAAGGTAGGTGTCAAGTTGCCGGGCGTTCAGGCGAAACCAGCTCACCCCGTATCGCCACCTGCGCGCCTGAATCGTGCCACAACTTCCTCATAGCCTAGGGACGCTCCGAAGCCCAAGCCCGAGGTGATGGCATGCACAGGTCCGATTCCCGTCGACGCCAGACTCTGAAATGGCTCGCCTGCGGCGGCCTGTGGGCCTTCGCCGGAGTGCGTGCCGCCAACCCGGAAACGAGCACCGTTGAGTCAGGACTGGCGGAGCTTGAGCGCCGAAATGGAGGTCGCCTGGGCGTCTGCGTGCTCGACAGCGACAGCGGTCGCCGCCTGGCATGGCGCGGCGACGAGCGCTTCGGCATGTGCTCGACCTTCAAACTGCTGTTGGCCGCCATCGTGCTGCGCGAGGCCGATGCCGGCAGGCTGTCGCTGGAGACGGTGTTGCCCTACACCCAGGCCGACATGGTGCCGTATGCACCGGTCACCGAAAAGCATCTGGCGGCTGGCGGCATGTCCATCGGCGCGCTCGCCGAAGCCACCCAGATCACCAGCGACAACGTCGCCGCCAATCTGCTGATCCGGCAGCTGGGCGGGCCGGAAAAAGTCACCGCCACGCTGCGGGCGATGGGCGACAGCATCACGCGTCTGGATCGCCTCGAACCCGAGATGAATCTGGTACCGGTGGGCGAACAGCGGGACACCACCAGTCCCTGCGCCATGGCCAGAACGGTCGCCGACCTCCACACCGGCGACTGGCTCTCAAGCGCCTCCCGGGCACAACTCAAGGACTGGATGATGGCCACCAGGACCGGCGCGCGACGTATCCGCGCCGGTCTGCCTGCAGACTGGGTTGCCGGCGACAAGACCGGTACCGGCATCGCGCCGTCGATGGCCAGCAAGTACAACGATGTCGCCGTGATCTGGCCGGCCGGACGCAAGCCGGTGGTGGTCGCCGCCTACTACGAGGCCAGCGCGCACTTCGAGAAGATGCGCGATGAGGATGAGGCGGTGCTGGCCGAAGTCGGCCGGATTGCGGCTGCATGGATCGAGTCATTGCCGGCAAGGTAGGTGAACCCGCGGGATACGGCGGGTAGGCCGTGGGTGCCGCGCAGCGGCTCCCAGGCGCTACAAGAGCACGCACAAGCGTCGAGACCAGTCTGCACCCACGAAAGGATGGCAGAGGCCCAGAACTCACGACTATCGCCGCTTGCCTATACTCGGCGGCATGAAAACTCTTACGCTGATGCTTGCAGCCTTGCTCGCTGCCTCGCCGGTCCTTGCCCTCGATGGCAAGTGGACGCCCGCTCAAGTACTGGAAATCGATCCGGGCTGGTTGCAGGATCAAGGTCTGGAGCTGACGCCGAAACAGCTGTGGGATGCCAAACGCGGCACCGGCCTGCTGACGGGCGCGGTCAAGATCGGTGGCTGTTCAGGCGCTTTCGTCTCGTCTGCGGGTCTGATCGTCACCAATCACCATTGTCTGTTTCCATTGATCCAGGAACACAGCACGCCTGATCGCGATCTGATCAGCGACGGCTTTCTGGCGCGCAAGCGCGGCGAGGAACTGGCTGGCAGCACGCTGCGGGTGGAGATTCCGCGGCGCTTCACCGACGTCAGCGGCGAAGTCCTGAAGACGATACCGACCGGAGCCACGCCCGAGCAGCGTATGGCCGCCATCGAAGCGCAGCAGAAGTCCCTGATCCAGCAGTGCGAGCAGCAGCCGGACACCCTATGCACGGTTGCGGTGTTCGATGAGGGCGTGAGCTACACGCTGATCGAATCGATGGAACTGCGCGACGTGCGCCTGGTGTATGCGCCGCCGCGCGCCATCGGTGAATATGGCGGCGAGATCGACAACTGGATGTGGCCACGTCACACCGGCGATTTCGCCATCGCCCGTGCCTACGTCGGCAAGGACGACAAGCCCGCCGATCACGGCCAGGACAACAAGCCCTACCGCCCTGAATTCATCTTTCCGATCTCCCGCGATGGCGTCGTGGCCGGCGATTTCGTCATGCTGCTGGGCTATCCCGGGGTCACCTACCGCTCGCTGCTGGCCGAAGAAATGCGCGAGCGTCGCGAGCGTTTCTTCGTGCGTCGAGAGGAGCTGTTCGGCGAGTGGATCGAAGTCCTCCAGCAGGCCAGCGAAGGTGATCCTGCCGGTGTCATTGCGGTGGCTGCCAACGTCAAGAGCATTCTCAATCGACACAAGAATGCACAGGGCCAGATTGCCGGCCTGGATCGCGGCAACATCGTGCAGAAGCAGCTCGACGCGGACAACGCGGTAGCGGCATGGGTGCGCAAGCATCCGCAGCACACCGCCGCACTCGATGCCCGCGCGGGTTTGCGGGCACTGCTGGCCGAACGCGAACAGAGCTGGGAGCGCGATTTCCTGCTGAACCTGATCCCCATGGGCGTGGAGTCGGTCGCCGGCGGCATTCCGCCGCTGCCCAAGACGCTGTATTTCGGCGCCACGCTGGCACACAACGCCATCGAACAGACGCTGGACGATGCAGCGCGCGCCGAGGGCTTCAGCAGCAGCGACCAGCCGAAATTGCGCGAGCGCCTGCGGCGCGAGCAGCAGAACTACCACGCAGCCGCCGATCAGCAGCTGTTGGCAGCACTGGTGCGGCGTGCGCTGGCGCTACCGAAGGAACAGCGCATCGCCTCGGTCGACCGCCACTTCGGCAAACTCGACCAGACCGCCATCGAGGCGCGCATAGCCGAGCTCTACGGCCAAACTGCCCTGCTCGATGCAAAGGTCCGCGAACAGATGCTGACAGAGAACATCGATAGCTTGCGCGCCCGTGGCGATGCCCTGCTCGATTTCGCCATCGACTGGAACCAGGATTTGCGCGCATTGCGCGAGCGCGAGCACCAATGGGCCAGCCGCAGTGCCATCCATCGACCGATCTGGCGCCGCGCCGTGCGCGCACAGGCCGGCCAGCCGATAGCACCCGATGCCAATGGCAGCCTGCGAATCAGCTTTGCCCACATCAAGGGCTATGTGCCGCGCGATGGCGTTCGCTACACGCCATTCACCACGCTGTCGGGTGCCCTCGAAAAGCACACGGGCATTGATCCTTTCGATCTGCCTGCCGCCGTTCGCACCGCGTCGCGCACGCCCGGCAAGCGCTGGCTGCAGGCGGACCTCAACGATCTGCCGATCAATTTCCTGGCCGACGGCGATACCAGCGGCGGCAATTCCGGCAGCCCGGTGGTCAACGCCATGGGCGAGCTGGTGGGCATCAATTTCGATCGGGTCTGGGAGAACGTGGCCGGCGATTTCGGTTTCAACCCGGCCCTGTCGCGCAATATCAGCGTCGATATCCGCTATCTGCTGTGGCTGCTCGATCGCGTGGAACATGCCGATGAGCTGCTGCAGGAACTGGGCGTGGAGCGCGAGCTCTGAAGTAGCCCGGCAAGGAAGGCGCGCTGCCTGCTGATCCAAGACAAGTAGTTCTGGACTCCCTGCCCATGGACGTTGCCGTTGGCGCTCCCGACATCCTCTGCATAGGCTCGGTGCTGTGGGACATCATCGGGCGCACACCAGCGCATATGCGCGCCGGCAATGATGTCCCCGGCCGCATCTCCCGCGTTCCCGGCGGTGTGGCCATGAACATCGCCATGACCCTGGCTCGCTTTGGTCTGCGCCCTGCACTGCTGTCCAGCGTCGGCCGCGATCCTGAAGGCGACGACCTGATCATGACGGCGCAGCGCATGGGCCTGAACTGCGACTTCCTGTATCGATCCGAGGATTTGCCGACGGATCGCTACATGGCCATAGAAGGAGCAAACGGCCTGATTGCCGCCATTGCCGATGCGCATTCGCTGGAAGCTGCCGGCGACAAGATCCTGCGGCCACTGGCAGACGGTCGCCTGGGAACTGCGAAGGCACCGTGGAACGGCGTCATCGCGCTGGATGGAAATCTGACCGAGTCACTGCTCGCGGAGATTGCCCGGTCGCCGCTTTTTGCTGGTGCCGACCTGAGGTTGGCACCAGCGAGCCCGGGCAAGGCCGAGCGGCTGCTGCCACTGTTGGCGCACCCACGGGTGACACTGTATCTGAACCTGGAAGAGGCCGGGCTGCTGTGCCAGTGCCGCTTCGAGAATTCGTCGGCTGCCGCTACCGGCTTGTTGGCGCGTGGAGCACGCCGCGTCCTCGTGACCAATGGTGCCCAGACCGCCGCCGATGGCCAGCGCGCGGGCATACTCGAACGCGCTCCGCCGACCGTGATGGTCACGCGAGTCACGGGTGCCGGCGACACTTTCATGGCGGCCCACATTCAATCGGAAATACGTCTGGCCGATCCCACCACGGCGCTGGACGCCGCCCTGGAAGCGGCCGCGCGCCACGTCTCTGGAGATGTTCCTTCATGATTCCGATGCAGTTCTCACCTGAAGTCCGAGCTGCAAAAGCGACCGGCAAAGCCATCGTCGCGCTGGAATCGACCATCATCACCCACGGCATGCCTTATCCGCAGAATCGCGACGCGGCGCTGGCCGTGGAGGCGGAAGTGCGCGACGCCGGAGCGGTGCCGGCCACCATCGCCGTCATCGACGGCAACATTCGCATTGGTCTGGGCGCCGATGACGTGGATGCCCTGGCGCAACGAACCGACGCGGCGAAACTCTCGCGCGCGGATCTGGCGGTGTGCATGGCACAGCGCGGCGTCGGCGCCACCACCGTCGCTGCCACCATGATCTGCGCCCGCCTGGCCGGCATCGAGGTCTTCGCCACCGGCGGTATCGGCGGCGTGCATCGCGGCGCCGAACACAGTTTCGATATCTCCGCCGACCTCCACGAACTGGCTGCGACGCCGGTAACCGTGGTCGCGGCCGGCGCCAAGGCCATACTCGATCTGCCGAAAACGCTGGAAGTGCTGGAAACGCTGGGCGTTCCGGTCATCGCCTATGGCCAGAACGACTTCCCGGCCTTCTGGTCGCGCAGTTCGGGATTGCGCGCTCCGATGCGCCTGGACAGTCCTGCCGAGATCGCACGCGCGCATCGACTGCGCACGCAGCTCGGAATCCCTGGCGGCCAGTTGGTGGCCAACCCGATTCCGTCTGATTTCGAGATCAGTCCGGCCGACATCAATCCCTTCATTGCCGCGGCACTGGCCGAAACGAAATCCCAGGGCATCGCCCACAAGGCGGTCACCCCATTTCTGCTGGGACGCATCCATGAGCTGACCGCCGGTCGCTCATTGGCCGCCAACATTGCGCTGGTGCGAAACAACGCGCGACTCGCCGCAGCGATAGCCACGGAACTTTCGCGTATTCACTGATCACCAGAGACTGTCAACTCGGGTCGTCGGCGCGCTGTCGCCAAGGTCGTCGGCCTCATGCTGCAGCCCACGTGATGGATCTCCGCAGGCAATGACCCACTCCAGCGCACCTCATCAAGCTTCCGCGATCCCCCTGCTGTCGCTGGGCCAGGGCCTGCTGCTGACGGGCAATGCCATGCTGATCAGCGTCAATGGCCTGACCGGGCTGCTGCTGGCGCCGGACGTGCGCATCGCGACGCTGCCGGTGACCTGCTTTGTGCTCGGCGGCGCGCTGTCGACGCTGCCGATGTCGTTGTTGATGCAGCGGCGCGGGCGCGCGTTCGGCTTCGCGCTGGGTTGCCTCGCGGCCGTGATCGGCGCCATGTTGACGGCGCTGGCAGTATCCAGAGGCTCGTTCTGGCTGCTGTGCCTGGGCACCTTCATCATCGGTTTCTACAATGCCGCGGGACAGTATCTGCGCTTTGCCGCGGTCGATCTGTCGGCGCCGGGCAAACAGGCGCGGGCGATCAGTCTGGTGCTGGCCGGCGGCCTGTTCGGCGCCTTCCTTGGCCCGGCCCTGAGCCGAGCCACCATCGATCTGGCCAGCCATCGCTATCTGGCCACCTATCTCAGCATGATCGGGCTGGTGCTGCTGTTTCTGCTGGTGACCCGCTTGGTGCGCTTTCCGGCACTGCCCGAGCGTCCCGCCGTACGCCAGAGCGGGCAGCTGACATCGCTGTTGAACCGACCCGGGTTCTGGCTGGCGGTGGCCAGTTCGGCCGGCGCCTGGGCGACCATGAATCTGCTGATGACAGCCAGTCCGCTGGCCATGCAGGCCTGCGCCTACCCCTTCAGTGATGCCTCCTGGGCGCTGCAGTGGCATATGGTCGGGATGTATGCACCGATGCTGTTCAGTGGCTGGCTGATCGAGCGCCTGGGCTCGCGCATGGCCATAGGCATCGGCATCGTCTGCATCTCGGCCTGCGCCGGCGTGGCCCTGACCGGCACCAGCGTGGCCCATTTCGTCGTGGCCCTGGGCCTGCTCGGCGTCGGCTGGGCACTGATGTTCACCGGCGGCAGTGCGCTGCTCACGCTGCAGTACTCCCCCGAGCAGAAAGGCCTGGCCCAGGGCATCCACGACACCCTGATGTTCTCGGCCATGGTCTTGTCTTCGCTGCTCGCCGGCCGCGCCGCCACACTGGAAGGCTGGCACGGGCTGCAGTGGGCTGCACTGGGGCTCATGACGGCGCTGATGGTGCTTCTGCTGATGATCGGCCCGCGGCTCAGGGCGGGGCGTTGAACAAGGCCATGCCGATCATCGACAGCAACACCGAGCCGAGAAACACGGCGAAAGCGACCCCCACGCTGCGCGGACCTTGCTCGGGACCACGCGAGCGGATCAGGTAATAGGGCATGGCGATGGCCGCCACCATGATCATCGCGAAATTCAGCATCGGCGTGCGTTGATAGCCGCGCTGATCGGAATCGAAGCGATACCAGAGGAAGATCAGCAAGGCCATGCTGAAGATCAGGATGGTCTCGATGGTGGGTGCGGCGGACGTGTTCAGTGGCCGTGCCCCGGACAGGAAACTCAAGGCGAAGAAGGCCGTCAGCACATGCATCTTGAGGCGTTGGAGATGCGCGCTGCGCGCAGGCTGATCGTTCTCCACGGCCGACTCGGAAGCCCGAAGCTGAGGCTCATCTGCGACGACACCCGAATCGATACCACGCTCGTCCAGTACTCGAACGATGTCTTCTGGCGCCACCCCATACAGATCCAGCAGTTCCTCGAAATAGCCTCGCTGCTGCAGCTCCTGATTGCCGGGACTGGCCAGGCAGATCAGCATGCGCGCCAGAATCATGCGCTTGTCGGTCGAGCGGGCCTGGCCACCGTTGGCATCCACCCAGGCCCACAGCTGGTCGGCCACGGCCTCCAGATCGATGGCAGCCCGATCACGCCACCAGGCCTGAATCTGGGGCAGAGTCTGATCGGCGACCGGCAGCGATGGCCATTCCAGGGTCTGCACCCAGTGCAGCATGTAGTCGGCGTAGGCCTGGTCGGCAGAGGCGGTTGTCATCTTGGAGATATTCCTGGGTGCAGGTGGATGCATGGCCGAACAGGATACGGCCCTGGAAGTGCAGTTTGCCTGAGCAAGTCCCGAACATCCGCAACGCAAGCCAGCGCTCGGTGTGCCCGCGAACCGAAGCCTCGCCGGGTCCCGGGTAAACTCCCGGATTGACCGTTTCCGACAGCGAGGGCTCATTCCATGTACGGATTCACGCCCACACTCACCGTCAAGGCTGTCGCCGATGCCGCCGAACAATCGCTGCGACGGGTTTGCAGCAGCCTCGGCACCGACAGCATTCCGACCTGAGCCCGGCACTGGCAGGCGCAGCCGATCAAACCGCCCCGGCGCTAGACCAACGCGCCAGTACCGGGATGAAAGGGCTTGATCACATCGTGCACGAACTGAATCTTGCGCAGGGCCAGATAGGGCAAGGCGAAGGGATAGGCGTCCTCATGACCGAGGCTGCGATTGAGGCTGTTGGCCACCAGGGTCAGCGGCGTCCATTCACGCACCATGGCGACGAACTCGGCCGATAGCGGTACGTGATCGGGCAAGGGGTCCTCGATGCGCACATCCTCAATGGTGCCGATGCTGATCTGCCAGATGCGCGCGGTGTTGAGCAGATCGACCATGTGCAGATAGTGCGCCCAGGTCTCGGCCCAGTCCTCCCAGGGATGCATGGTGGCGTAACCGCTGACGTAGGCGCTTTCCCAGCCCGGGGTCGGCCCGTGCTCGTGGTGGCAATTCAGAGCCTCGCCATAATCGATGCTCTCATCGCCGAAAAGGGCGCGAAATGGCTCGATCAGCAGCGAACTGCGGATCAACAGATCCCAGTAGTAGTGCCCTGACTCGTGCCGGAAGTGACCCAACAGAGTGCGGTAGGGCTCCATCAGCGCGAGCCGACTGCGAGCCCGCTCGACCGGATCGGACTCGATCGCATTGATCGTGATTTCACCGGCCGCGTGTCCGGTGAGCACCGGCCTGGACGCATCGGTCTGGCGCAGGAAATGGAAACTCAGACCGCGCTCGGGGTCGGCGCTGCGTGGCAGCACCGGCAGATGCAGATCCAGCACCGTCGCCAGCCAGTTGCGTTTGGCCGATTCCAGGTCGCGCCAGGCTTGCCGGTTCTCAGCCGATTGCTGATCGGGGATGGTAGCGGTGAGCCGGCAGGACAGGCACTGGCCTTCCGGGTCATCGCTGCGAACCAGCCAGGTGCAGGCGCAAGCGCTTTGCGCATTGTTGCAGCGCCGCCACGACATCGGCGAATCCACGCAGCGACGCAGCGAGCCATCCTCCTGCACGAAGAATGCGCCCATGCTGCGCTCCTCCGGCATGAAACCCAGACGGGCCTGACAGTTCACACACTGGACACTGCTGAAATACACCAGCGCCTGACAGTTTTCACAGCGAAACACGCGCACCTTGATTCCTTGTTTCGGGCGGCCTGCGGCTTTGGCCACAGCAGCAAGATCAATGGCCCAGACCCGGCGCCATCAGACTGGCGCCGAAAACCGCCTGCCGGATCGACGGTTTATCGATCCGGCGGCGGACAGCAGCTACTGCGAACCTCCATGCGCGAGTTTGATGAAGTGCATCAGGCCCAGGTCAGGGTACTCATGAACGCCAGGCCGCCGATGAGCACGACCGTACCCAGGCCGAGAAAGCCCCAGCGCATCTGGGTCTTGAACACCAGGGAGAGACCCGCGAAGAACAGCGCCACCGTCAGAATCACACCCACAAAGGAGAACTGATCACCCTTGCCATTGGCATCGCGACCTTCGGCAAAACGCTTGTCCGCTGCGGCAAATTCCTCGCCACTGCCGCTGAAGACTTCATCCACATAGTCCTGATCGAGATCCGTTTCCAGGGCGACCAGCAAGGCTGCTTCATCCAGGACGACATCCCCATCCTGGTTCTCCATGTATTCGGTACGGACGTCGTCGGGCAGCTTCAGATACTTATAGGCCGGATCCGACAGCTGCGACAGCAACATCCAGCTGGCCATGCCCAGCTGCCGCTCACCTGCTGCATCCTCCTTGTTCTCGGTACCCTCCCAGATCAGCTCCTTGGCCCGCACATCGATCTGCGTGTCCTGCAGATAGGTGGTGAGCTCATCGTTGTAGGTACTGGAAGCCTTGGTCGTCATGGCCGCCGCTTCGCCATAAGCCTCGACGCTGGCACCGCCCCAAAGTCCTTCCTGATAACCGGCCAGCGAGGCACCGATGGCGCCTATGCCCAGCAGCACGGCTGCAGTCAACTCAAACGGGTCAAACGGCTTGCTTTCATCCGCACTCATGACACGCCCCCGAGGATTCAGATAGAACTGCTCTTGCTCTACTGCCGCATCCCGACGGGAGGGCAGCGCGCGCCTATTCTGGATCAACTCCAGGCCTGCGCTTCAACAGCAATGCAGACAGATTGTGTCGCTGCGGCAGCCGCTGCCGCCACCAGATGAGCGGCTCGCGAGAGCTTTCTGATCAGCCTCGGCATCCACGACCCGACCAGCACTTGGCAATCCGTCAAGTGCGCCCGCGGCAACAGTTGACGCAATGCCCCTCCCGCCCCGCGAGCCATCGGCCGAGACTGAATTTCAGACGGCCAAGACGGGCCGTTCCGCCGCACACCCGACTGGAGGAGAAAATTCGATGAACACCCAACACTGGCTGGACCCGCAGGACAAGAAGATGCAGCTGATCGTGATCAGCGACGAGGCGCTGTACGCGGAATGCCTGGAAGCGGCCGAAGCCGATCAACAACTGGCTGAACTCAAGGCCGGCAAGTCCCCGGCAACCCTGTTCGGCAAGGACGCGCAGCACGTCCCTTTTCGCACCCTGCGCCAGGTCAAGCGCAACGAACGCGATGACGATATCGACTTCTCGGTGAGCGAGGGCAAGGAGACCCGGGAACACAGCCTGTCTATCGAGAGCCCGAGCATTCGCGACGACGTCTTCAGTGCGCTCGAAGGCCGACTGGCCGGTCGCTTCCAGCGTTATGAGGACAGCTACTCACCGCTGCGCGCCGCCTTTGGGCCGCTACTGACCCTGACGGTTCTGGCGCTGGGCACCTGGGGCCTGCGCGCCGCCGCACTGGCCATCGAGGCGGCCGATGACATCGAGGTCAGCGGTCGCAAGAAGGGCCTGAAACAGCTCTTCGTCTGGCTGCTGGAAACGCTCGGCCCCACCGGTGTCACCCTCATCGGTGGCGCCCTGTGCGCGTTGACGGTTTGGTATCTGGTGGTACAGGTGCGCCAGCCGCCGCGCCTGCATATCCTGCAGATCGGTCGCTTCCGCCCCGCCAGCCCGATCATGACGGTACTCAAGTACGGCGTTCTGGCAACCGTGTGGCTGCTGATCGCCAAGACCGCGTTGGTCTGAGCCAGGGCCGCGAAGCAAGCTCCGCTCTACCAGAGCATCGGTGTACGAGGCTGTGGTAGTGCCGAGCTTGCTCGGCAGGATGTGCGGCACCGTCGCTGTGCGGGTGGCGCGGAGCCAAAGCCCAGCCAAGGCAGCGGAGCAAGCTCCGCTCTACCAAAGCGTCGGCGAGGCTGCGCTACATCTGGTCAAATACCAACAGCTGCGGCTGCACCCCCTAACCCGCCAGACGGTCACACCTGCCCATGTCCATCAGCCCCTTTCCCGAACTGCTCGCTCGCCACATGCGCCGCATCCGCGCCAGTGCCGCGGATGTGGCCAGCGAGATCGGCATCAGCCGGGAGGCGGTCAACAACTGGCGCAACGGCCTGTCGATGCCTAATCGCAAGCATCGTGACCGGGTGCTGGCCTGTGCCGGCTACCTGCGTCTGACCGAGACCGAAGCCAATGAACTGCTGCAGGCCGCCGGATTCGAGGCCGAGTTTCCCGGCGAGACCGATACCCGCCCGCAGCCCTATGCGGCGACCATCAGCCACCTCTTCGATCGTCTCGCCAGTCTGGCGCCCTACCCCATCGTCATGCTGCTGTCGCAGGCACATTGGGGTCAGCCACCGTGCCGCGCGGCGATCGAGGCCGAAGCCCAGCGTCGCTATGGTCGCGAGGCCTGTGTGCACATCCAGCCGCCCTACAGCGTCAGCGTCGACAGCGCCGACTACTTTGCCGCCGTCGGACGTCAATGCGGTCTGGACGGGATCGACTCGGATTTTGCCTTCGAGGCTGCGTTGGAACGACGTCTGGCGCAGGGCGATCGCATCTTCTGCCTGGTCAGCCGCTTCGAGCAGGGCATTCCGGCACAACGTGAAGCGCTGGCCGGTATCCTGCGCAGTCTCAGCGAAATGCACAGCGGCAGTCTGCATCTGCTGCTCTGCGGTGGCGCGGCCCTGGCCGACCTCAAGTATCAGGGCGGCGACCTGTCCCTGCTGAACATCGCCAGCGTCGAAAGCTGGCCGGAGATGGGGGTAGGCGAACTCGGCGACCTGGCGCGTCACCGGCGCCAGCTGGTGCTGGAAGCCGATCAGGCGAAACACCTGCTGCAGCTCTGCGGTGGCCACCCGGTACTGGCCGAGGCCGCGATAGATCATCTGGCCGACCACGGCGGGCGTTTCGATGCCGGCCTGGACGATGCCCTGACCGCCGATCCACGCATCTGGCAGGCCCTGCTGCCGCTGCTGACCCAGGGCGAGGCCAGCACCCGCGTGCGCGGCTGGCTGGCACAGACGCGACTGGCCCGGGCCCGCCCCTATCTGATCGATGAGGCCCTGCGACAACTTTACTGGGCCAATCTGATTGCCCCACGGCGGGACGATTCCGGCCTCTGGCTGGAATGGCGCTGTGAGGCGATCCGTCGTGCCGGCCTGATGATTGCCGAGCAATGCGCCAGTCACTGACCCGCGACATCGGCCAGATCCGCTGGCTGCGCCTGCTGCTGATCGCGGCGACCACCTGGTTCATCGCCAGCGCCCTGATTGCGCCGGGCATGAATCCGTTGACGCGCGGCTGGATCGATGCCGACATGGAAGTACGCACACAGCTGGGGCTGGGCTGGGGCGAGATGAGTCTGACCCGCGCCCTGGCCCAGGAATACTGGCAACAGGAGCAGCGCTGGCCAGCCCGTCTCGAGGATCTGGATGTCCCGGTGTCCCGCAGCGGCTTCGAGTTCGATCTGCCCGAGCCCTTTGTGGTGCGCGCCACGGGATCGGATCTGCTGCCACTCGATTCGGGGCTGCGCGGCACACGGGTCGAGCTGCGCTATTTCCCGGAGCGGCAACTGTGGGTGTGCAGCCCGGCAGAGCCACCGATGCCCGGGCGCTGGCTGCCCGCCGATTGCCAGCCGGCCGGCACCTGGGGTCTGCTCGAATGGCTGGTGGCCATCCTCAGCGGCGCGCTGCTGCTGCTGGCGACGGGAACGGCCATCCTGCTGCTCCAGCATCCCTTGCTCGCTCCCTTGCAGAAGCATCCACAGCGCCTGCTGCGCGTGCGCATCGACGAACTGCCGCGCATCGATCAGGCCATGCGCTGGCTGCGCCGTCGCGGCGCGGTGTTGTCCTCGGCCCGGGTTGATCAGGCCGACTGGCAGGACGCGCTGAATTACGCCAAGGGCGGCGCCGCGCTGCAGGCCCACACCCTGGCGCTGCGCATTGCCGCGCAATCGGCACCCAGCGGCGGCTGGTCTCTACCCGGCGAGGTCTACAGCTGGCGCCTGCCGCCGGATCTGCCGGTGGGTCTGGATCGCTGCCTGGCCTGGTTTCCCGATTCGGGCAGCAGCGGCAAGGATCTGGTGCGCCATCTGCGGGCGCTGCAGGCCGGCCACGATGTACTGCTGATCTTCTGTCGCGACGCCGACAGCGAGGCCCCGCTGATGCGCCATGCCGCCGACCGCAGCAACCTCTGCGTGGCCCTGGATCGCAGCGCGCAGACCCAATGGCTGCTGGGCAATCAGGCGGTGGACGTCATGCTGACGGCGATGGCGGCACAGCTCAAGGTCACCCGGATTTCGCCCTATCAGACCCGCGGCGGCGTGTCCCGGCCCTCGGCCTTCTTCGGCCGTGAGCAGCTGCTGGCACGCGTCGTCGGCCGCGAACCGGCCAACTACCTGGTCGTGGGCGGGCGTCAGCTCGGCAAGACCAGCCTGCTGAAGGCGATCGAGCGCCGCTTCGACAGTCACCCGCGCGTGCGCTGCCATTACCTGTCGCTGCGCGACGAGCGACTGTCGCCGCGTCTGGCCAGTGAATTCGGCCTGCCGGCGAGTAGCTCCATCGAGCAGATCGTCGCTCACCTGCGCCAGCAGAGCGATGATCAACGCTGGCTGATCCTGATCGATGAGGCAGATCTGTTTGTGCGCGCCGATGCCCGCGCCGGCTATCCGCAGCTGTCCACGCTGCGTGCGCTCAGTGACGAGGGCAGCTGCCATTTCATGCTGGCCGGCTTCTGGGATCTGTTCGACGCGGCCACACTCGACTACCAGTCACCGCTGCGCAATTTCGGCGAAGTCATCAGCATCGGCGAACTGGAGCTGGAAGCCTGTCACGAGCTGGCCACCGTGCCGCTGGGTCGCTTGCAGCTGCGCTTCGAGCACGATCTGGCCGTGCGCGATCTGGTCGACGCCAGCGGCCAGCGCGCCAATCTGGTGGCAATCCTGTGCCAGGAGTGCCTGGAATTGATGGCGCCCGGCGAACGCCAGATCACGCAAGCCCATGTCGAGCAGGCCAAGCAGTCGCAGGCGGCGCTGGATGCGCTGACCGGCTGGGCCCGATTATCCCAGGACGAGCACGCCTGCCGCATCGACCGGGTCATCGTCTACCGCGTCGCCCAGATCGGCACGGTACGCGTGCGCGAACTGGTCGAATGGCTGCAGGCGCAGAACGCCGGCATCGACATCGAGGACCTGCGGCGTTCCCTCGCCCGTCTGCAACTGGCCTTCGTGCTGCGCCGCAACCAGGAACACTATCGTTTCGCGGTACCGCTGTTCGAGCGCCAGTTCGACAGCGACGAGCTGGGGCTGTTCATCGAGCAGGAACTGCAGGCCCTGATCAAGCGCCGCAGCGGACAGGCAGGCGGCTGACTAGCACGAGGGCACGAAAAGACGGGCCTGCTCGCACAGCGAACAAGGGTCTAGGTGCAGGGCTTTGCGGCGTCATTGCGAGGAGCGCAGTGACGAAGCAATCCAGGAACTTGCGCAGAGCATCTGGATTGCTTCGCTGCGCTCGCAATGACGCCGTGATGGGGTAATTCTGTAAACCCTGCCCCCTGCCCCTTCTTTGTCGGCTCTATAAATCAATGTGTTACCGTATGTTGGGTGAAAGCGGGCCCCACCCGAGAGGGTTTCGCGCCGGCCATGACTTCCACCCCATCACGCTACCCGGCAAGCCCCGCTATGCTGCGCGCATGGATACCGATAGCGCCAAGCACAGCAATACCATCGTCCGCGACGTCCTCATCCTGCAGTGCAAACTGCTGGTCGAAGCCCTGCGCGACATCGTCCTCAGTCCGATTGCGCTGGGCGCAGCCATGCTGGATCTGGCGATGTCGCATCAGCAGCAACCCCGCTACTTTCATCGCGTGCTCAGCTGGGGCAAGCGCAGTGACGAATGGATCGATCCATGGTCGGCGGCGGAAAAAGCCGGGGGCAGGAGCCAGGATGGACTGAATGCCTTGTTGGCACAGGTGGAAGTGGCCGTGAGTGACCCCGCCCAGGGCGCCCGCCGGGCGCGCGTGCTCAAGCGCTGGGCCGAGCGCCAGCTCACCCGGGCTCGTCGGCGCATCGAGAACGGCCAGACCCAAGGCCCGCCGCCGCCGCCGCGCTAGGGAAGGTCCGAACGAGTCGTCATTCGCGCGAACAGCTTGGCCCCGCGGAGGCGTGGGGCGGGAATCCACGCCACGCAAGTGCCTGAAAAACTGGATTCCCGCCTTCGCGGGAATGACGGTTTCCGACATTTTCAGAGGATCCCTGGGGCAGCCCAGTCCTGGGCATAAGCGCTGCCAGACGAGAGCACCAGCATCGAGACCAGACGCAGCCCCGTCCTGAGGTGCGCCAGCCGTGAGGTCAACGTGCTATCCAGCGCCAGTCGCGGGCATCAGGACCACGGCGAACTGTTCCTGGTTGTCGGTCCAGACCTGCTGCAGCTGCAAGCCGGCCAGTCTGGCCATGCGCTGCATGTCGCTGCGGTCATATTTGCAGCTGACCTCGACCCGCACGGGTTCATCGGCGGCAAAGTCGAAATCGCGACCGGCAATCCGCACGCGCTGGGCACGGCGGCTGACGATATCGGTTTCGATGCGACCGACGATGGCCTGATAGCGGGCACGATGGAAGAACTGGTCGATCTGGAAGTCGGCATCCAGTTCCCGGTTCATGCGCACGAGCAGGTTCAGCGTGAACGCCGAGGTGATGCCGGCTGCGTCGTTGTAGGCCGCGTTGATCAGCACTGGATCCTTCTTCAGATCGAGTCCCAGCAGCACCGCACCATCGGCGCCCGCGGCGCGGCGCATCTGCTGCAGCAGCACCACAGCCTCGGGCTCGGGGAAATTGCCGAGCGTGGAACCGGCCAGATAGAGCACTGTGCGCCGCGGCGTTCGATGCGCTCGCGGCAGGGTCAGTGGCGCGGTGAAATCGGCCTGCAGCGGCAGGATCTCCAACTCGGAAAAATCGCGCTGCAGCTGGGCGCAACTGCCGGCCAGCGCACTGGCCGAGATTTCCACCGGGATGTAGGCCACCGGTCGCTCCAGCGCCTGCAGCAATAGGCGCGTCTTGAGGCCCGAGCCATTGCCGAATTCCACCAGCCGGATTTCGGGTCCCAGCGCCTTGGCCATCTCGGCCACGTGCTCGCGCATGAGCGCGAGCTCGGTCCGGGTCAGGTAGTACTCCGGGGTATCGCAGATCTGCTCGAACAGGTCCGAACCGCGGGCATCGTAGAAATACTTGGATGGCAAGGACTTTGTCCGGCCCGACAGGCCAGACCAGACATCGGCGACGAATTCGGATTCCGGTGGAACATCGGCAAATCGCTGCGCGGTGGTACTCGACATGGTCAGCGATCCTGGGCCAGGCGCAAGCCGCTGAACTGCCAGCGGTCCCGCGGATAGAAGAAATTGCGATAACTGGCGCGCACATGGCGTGATGGCGTCACGCAGGAACCGCCGCGCAACACCCATTGCCCGCACATGAACTTGCCGTTGTATTCGCCGAGCGCGCCCGGCAGTGGCTTGAAGCCGGGGTAACTGACGTAGGGACTGGCGGTCCATTCCCAGACATCGCCGAACAACTGCAGCAGCTCACCCTGATCGGCGGCCGCCTGCGGATGCAGCAGGCCGGCATCGGCGTAGTGGCCAGGCGCCGGGTCGTGGGCTGCGGCAGCGTGCTCCCATTCGGCTTCGGTGGGCAGGCGCGCGCCGGCCCAGCGGGCGTAGGCATCGGCCTCGAAATAACTGATATGGCACACCGGCGCGCCCGGATCGATCTGGCGCACGCCGCCCAGCGTGAATTCGGTCTCGGCAGCCGCATCCCAGTACATCGGACCGGTCCAGCCTTCGGCCTTGACCGTGGCCCAGCCCTCGCTCAGCCACAGCTGCGGCCTGCGATACCCGCCGTCGGCGATGAAGGCCTGATACTCGGCATTGCTGACCGGCCTTCGGGCCAGCGCATGCGGCTGCAGCAAGCTCCGGTGGCGCGGCGTTTCGCAATCGAACACGAATGCGCTGCCGGGATCGGCGCCGATCTCGACGATGCCGTCACCGCCATCGACAAAACGCTGCGCCGGCGCCGCCCGACGCGGCTGAGGCAGATCAGCGCGGTAGGCGGGCAGCAGCGGATTGCACCAGAACAGATGCTTGATGTCGGTGAGCATCAGCTCCTGGTGTTGCTGCTCGTGATGCAATCCGAGCACGATGCGCGCGCTCAGATCGGCATCGGGCCCGCGCTCGATCAATCGCGCCATGGCTTCGTCCACAGCCGCCCGGTAGGCCAGCACCTGATCCAGCCCAGGCCGGGTCAGCAAACCGCGCTGGCCGCGCGTGTGCATCGGCCCCACCGACTGGTAGTAGGAATTGAACAGGAAGCGCCAACGTTCGTCGAAAAAACGGTAACCGGGCTGCTGCTGCAGCACGAACTCCTCGAAGAACCAGGTGGTGTGCGCCAGATGCCACTTGTTCGGACTGGCGTCCGGCATCGACTGCACTATCGTATCTTCAGGCGTCAGCGGCGCCGCCAGCTCGATGCTGGCCTGACGAACGCGCGCGTAGTCGCTGAGCAGCGTAGGCGCGACCGGCAGGTGGGCGTGGACTGAGCTCATGTTTTGACCCTAGCAGAGTTGAACCTCAGTAAAAACCGTGGACGAGCGCAATACAGACCGGGATATGGCCAAGGCGCTGTCAGCATTCGAGCTGCCGCCAGATCTGCTGTATTTGAACAGCGCCGGACAGACTCCGCGGCTGCGCGCCGCGCTGGCTGCCGGACTGGAGTCGCTGCAGCTATCGGCGCAGCCGTGGCGTGTTTCGATGAACGCATGGCTGGCTCGGCCTGCGCGTGTGCGCGCACTGGCGGCCGGGCTGATGCGCTGCGATGCCCAGGCGCTGGCGCTGGTACCGAGCGTGGCCTACGGCATGGCGGTGGCTGCGCAGCAGTTGCAGCCGCGTGCCGGCCAGACGGTGCTGGCGCTGGCCGACGAACACCCCTCCGGACTGCAGGTCTGGCGGGCTCAGCCGGCACAGTTGCGGCTGGTCCAGCGGGCACCGGCAACCAGCTGGACCGAAGCGCTGCTCGCGGCGATGGATGATCAGCTCGCGGTCGTGGTGGTGCCGGCCTGCCACTGGCATGACGGCAGTCTGCTCGATCTTGAACGCGTGGCGACGGCAGCGCGGGCGCGCGGCGCGGCCCTGGTGGTGGACGCTACCCAGTCGCTGGGTGTGATCGATCTGGACCTGCCTGCGCTGGATGCCGATTTCGTCGTCGCCGCCGGCCACAAATGGCTGCTCGGGGCGCCGGGACTGGCCTATCTCTACGTGGCCGAGCGTCATCAGGGCGGCCAGCCACTGGAACACAGCGCCTGGTCCCGTGTTGGCGGATTGGCCGCCGCGATCGTCGAGGATTGCCCACCGGCGCTGATTCGCGGTGCTGCCCGCTTTGACGGCAGCGGTATCTACAGCCATCCGGCCCTGGCGATGGCCGAGGCCGGACTGGCGCAGTTGCAGGCCTGGGGAATCGCAGCGGTGTGTGCGCACTTGAAGTCATGGCAGGCGGAACTGCTGGCAGCCCTGTCGACGACCGGTCTGGCCCACTGGACGCTCACCGCCGAGGCACCGCACCTGACCGCCATCAGAGCGCCGGGCGCAGACGCAGCGCAATCGGAAGCCTTGGCCCAGGCATTGCTCGAACAGGGCATCGTGGTGGCGGCGCGCGGCGCCGGCATTCGGGTGTCACCGCATTTGCACAACAGTAGTGCCGATGCGTGGCGATTGGCTCAGGCGCTCGGGCCCGCCTGGGACCACCTCAGGAGCTGACGGTCACGCCGCGCCAGAAAGCCACCCGCCCCTTGATCTCTGCGGCGGCCGACCTGGGTTCGGCGTAATACCAGGCCGCGTTGGCGTTGGTCTGGCCGTTGACGATGACGTTGTAGTAGTTGGCCACACCCTTCCGGCCGCAGACCGTGGTGTGCGTACTGGGGGCAAAATGCTCAAACTTGAGCGCACTCTCCGGAAAGTAATGATTGCCCTCCACCACCACCGTGTCCTCCGATTCGGCAATCACCACCTGATTCCAGACGGCTTTCATCACGGTTTTCCTTTCTGCGGATTTCCAGCCGAAGACGGTACTACTGGGAGCGGCAAGCTGGCGTGAGCCTGGCCAGTCCCACGAAAGCGCATCACTCAGACCCGGAAGTAGGCCGCGGGTGCCGCGCAGCGGCTCCCCGGCGCACTCCGGTACTCCATGTGCCGGGGAACGCGCCTGCGGCGCGCACGCTAGGCCTACGACCATCTTCTGCGAGCCCCGCGCTCAATCGAACCAGGTCAGCCCAGCAGAAGCAGCGGCGCAAGCTCCGCTTTACCAGAGCATCGGTTTACGAGGCTGTTGTAGTGCCGAGCTTGCTCGGCAGGATGTGCGGCTTTCGATCAAGAACCAGAGCAACGGCAAGGTCAAAAGCCAAAGCCCAGCAGAAGCAGCGGAGCAAGCTCCGCGC
>JALHRS010000063.1 GCA_022841325.1 Lysobacterales bacterium
CGGACCCGGCCTACTTCCGCAAGGGGCGAACGCGGGCGACTCTGGAGCGCAATGCGGATATCTCACGCGGAGAATGCGTCATTGCGAGGAACGCAGTGACGAAGCAATCCAGTGCTTCTGCCACTGGGTGTCTGGATTGCTTCCCCCGGATCAAGTCCGGGGTCGCAATGACGCCGGGGGTTCGTGGCCCGTGGGCAGTGTTGGGCTGTTACAGGTGGCTGGCAATGACGCCGGTGCTGCATGGCCTCTTGGGAGGCCCGCGCGCCTGCGCGGCCGCTATTGATCTCTGCTCAACCCAAGGCGGCGCCGCATCGCGGCGCCCTCCAGAGCGGGAAACTAGCGCTCGGCCCGGTAGGCATCCAGATGGCGCTGATGCTCGCTGCGGCCGATGTATTCGGGCACCACCAGTTCCAGCGGGGTGCGGCGGATACCGAGCTCGCCCAGGCCATCGTGCTCGCTGGTGCTGTCGACCGCCAGTGACTTGTAGTTGTCGCTGGAGAAGGGCTTCAGGGCCGCCGGCAACACATCGAACAGCAGCCCCTGAATGCGTCCAATGAGATTCGGCAGAGGCAGCACCAGGCGCTTCAGGCCCAGCACCTGGGCGGTGTAACGCACCAGTTCGGCCAGCGTGTAGGTGCGCGGACCGACCAGTGGATAGGTCTTGCCCACCGCCTCCGGACGGCTCAATGCGGTGGCGAAAGCGGCTGCCACGTCCTTCACGTACACCGGCTGGAAGCGGGCGCTGGCACGGGCCAGCGGCAGCACCGGCGCGATCTTCAGCAAGGGCGCAAAACGGCAGAACAAGCCATCGCCCGGTCCGAAGATCACCGAGGGCTGGAACAGCGTCCAGGCCAGTCCGGAGGCCTTGACGCGGGCTTCGGCCTCGCCACGCGAGCGCAGATAGTGGCTGTCGCCCTCGCCGGCCCGCAGCGAGCTCATCTGCAGCAGCCGCGGCACCTGGGCGGCCTTCATCGCGGCGATGACGGTGTCGGTGAGCTTCACGTGCGCGGTGTCGAAGTCCTTGCCGCCAAAGCCGTTGTTCTGGAGCACGCCGACCAGATTGATGACGGCATCGGCGCCGGCAAATTTCTGCGTCAGCGCGGCCTGATCGTAGACGTTGGTGGAAAGCGTGCGCACGCTCGGATAGATCCCGAGTTCGCGCTGCAGCTCGCGGTTACGGCTGAGCACGTCGATCTGATGACCGGCGGCCTGCAGTTCATGGACGATGGAGCGACCGACAAAGCCGGTGCCGCCGAGAATGACGATTTTCAGAGACTTGTTCATGAGGTCCGATCCGGACTGTGATGCGTCAAGTATGCAGGGTGGAAGCGCGTCTGTATGGAGCGGGGTCAAAGCAGCGGAGCAAGCTCCGCTCTACCAGGGCCGAGGTGTACAAGGCTCTTGTAGTGCCGAGCTTGCTCGGCAGGATGTGCGGCACTCCGGCCAGACGCAGATGCGAAAGCCCAAGCCAAGCCAGGCAGAAGCAGCGGAGAAAGCTCCGCTCTCCCCGGGCTGGCTGCGCGCCATTGCGGCGCGCGCCCCACGATCACATCGCGGCGATCAATCGATCGGCGAACTCGGAGCACTTGACCTCGGTGGCGCCTTCCATCAGGCGGGCGAAATCGTAGGTGACTTCCTTGTTGCCGATGGCCACGTCCATGGCCTTGATCAGCGCATCGGCCGCTTCGGTCCAGCCCATGTAGCGCAGCATCATTTCACCCGACAGGATCACCGAGCCCGGATTGACCTTGTCCAGATCGGCGTACTTGGGTGCGGTGCCGTGGGTGGCTTCGAATACGGCGTGGCCGGTCATGTAATTGACGTTGCCACCCGGGGCGATGCCGATGCCACCGACCTGCGCGGCGAGCGCATCGGACAGATAGTCGCCGTTGAGGTTCAGCGTGGCGATGACGTCGAACTCTTCCGGACGGGTCAGCACCTGCTGCAGCGTGATGTCGGCAATGGCGTCCTTGATGATGACCTTGCCGGCGGCAATGGCGTCCTTCTGCTCGGCATTGGCTGCCGCTTCACCCTGCTTGGCCTTGGTGCGCTCCCACTGATCCCAGGTGTAGACCTTGTCGGCGAATTCGCGCTCGGCCAGGGCGTAGCCCCAGTTGCGGAAGGCGCCTTCGGTGAACTTCATGATGTTGCCCTTGTGCACCAGGGTCACCGACTTGCGGCCATTGATGATGGCGTACTCGATGGCGGCGCGGATCAGGCGCTCGGAACCGTCCTTGGACACCGGCTTGATGCCGACGCCGGAGCTGTCCGGGAAGCGGATCTTGCCGTATTCCTTGGGGAAGTTGTCCTTCAGCAGAGCGAGGAATTTCTTGCTGGCCTCGGTGCCGGCCTCGAACTCGATACCGGCATAGATGTCCTCGCAGTTCTCGCGGAAGATGACCATGTCGACCTTGCCCGGATGCTTGACCGGGCTCGGCACGCCCTTGAACCAGCGCACCGGACGCAGGCACACGTACAGATCAAGCATCTGCCGCAGCGCCACGTTGAGCGAGCGGATGCCGCCACCGATGGGCGTGGTCAGCGGACCCTTGATCGACACCAGGTAATCGCGGCAGGCCTGCACGGTGGCCTCCGGCAACCAGGTGCCGAACTCGTCGTTGGATTTCTGGCCGGCGTAGACCTCCATCCAGTGGATCTTGCGTTCGCCGCCATAGCACTTGGCCACGGCCGCATCGAAGACGCGCACGCTGGCCGCCCAGATGTCGCGACCGGTACCGTCGCCTTCAATGAAGGGAATGATCGGGTTATTGGGTACCGTCAGCTTGCCGGCATCATCGATCGTGATCTTGGCACCAGCGGCGGGGACTACAGGGGCTCCCATACTCATCGGCGTTCCTCCTTGAAATTGACCTCCGATGATAGCCCCGCGGCGTGAAGCCCGGTTGTTGGTTGTTGGTTGTTGGTGCTGGGGTGTTCGGATGGGGGAGAGGGGAGCGAGCTTCGGGCTCTGTGGAGGGCGCCGCGCTGCGGCGCCGCTTTGCCTTGCCCGGAAGGCAAGAGCGGCCGCGCAGGCGCGCGTCCCTCCTCGAAGCCGCCCTGATCCAGCAAGGTCGTCCCTGGACCGTGCGCAGTGTCGGGTCGATACAGATAGACGCAATGACGCCCCCGTTTCGACCACTTGCAGGTCAGATCGTCCGGGAGCGACTCACCGACACTCCCGGCCATCGCGACACGCCGCGCATGAATACGAATGCACGCCCCGCCGTCCGGGCTTGCACACTCTAAGATGCACGGGCGCAGGGCGAGGGCTGCTGCGCACGTTTCGGGCCGGCCTCGGCGGGCGATGCGCAGTGCCTGGGCGACCCGATTTCGGCGTGGCAGTGATTCAAAGAGTGCAGCCTGCTGCACTCCGGGAGCATGCGATGAAGAGCAAACCGATGCTGTCGTTCTGGCAGATCTGGAATATGTGTTTTGGTTTCATGGGTCTGCAGTTTGCCTTCCAGCTGCAGAACGGCAACGTCTCGCGGATCTTTCAGACACTCGGAGCCGAGATTGATCAGATTCCGATTCTATGGATCGCGGCGCCACTGACCGGCTTGCTGGTGCAACCCATCGTCGGTTACTACTCGGATCGCACCTGGACCGGGCTGGGTCGGCGCCGTCCCTATTTCCTGATCGGCGCGATCCTGACCACTTGCGCGCTGATCGCAATGCCCAATTCACCGGCGTTGTGGGTCGCTGCGGTCATGCTGTGGCTGCTGGATGCCTCGATCAACATCTCGATGGAGCCATTCCGCGCCTTCGTCGGTGACAACCTGCCCAAGAAGCAGCGGGCGACAGGCTATTCCATGCAGAGCTTTTTCATTGGCATCGGTGCCGTGATGGCCGGCGTGATGCCCTGGGTGCTGCAGAAGATGGGAGTCGCCAATACCGCGCCTATCGGGGAGATTCCCGAGAATGTGCGCTATTCCTTCTACGCTGGCGGCGCCGTGCTGCTGTTGGCGATGGGCTGGACCATCTGGCGCTCGCGCGAGTATCCGCCTGAGGAACTGCGTGCCTTCGATGAAGCGGAAGTCACACCGGCGCACGCCAGGCTGGCGCCCATTCAGGCGCGCCAGGACGGCTGGATCTGGTTGATCGTCGGTCTGCTCGGATTCTGGGCGGTGACCCATTACGATCTGCGCAACGATCTGTACGTCGCTGCCGGCATGGCGACGGCTTACGGGCTGGCGCTGCTGATCCAGGGACTGGTGCCGCGCGATTTCATCTTCGCCCACGTCATGGCCGATCTGCACGCCATGCCCGATGCCATGCGCAAGCTGGCCCTGGTGCAGTTCTTCTCGTGGTTTGCGCTGTTTTCGATGTGGATCTACACCACCGCTGCGGTGACCTCGGTGCATTTTGGTTCCAGCGACACCACCAGCGCCGCCTACAACGATGGCGCCGACTGGGTGAATCTGCTGTTCGGCGCCTACAACGGCTTTGCCGCGCTGGCGGCGATCGCCATTCCCTTTCTGGTGCGCAAGGTGGGCTTGCGCGTGGCCCATCTGATCAATCTGTGGATCGGCGCCGGCGCATTGCTGTCCTTCCTGATCATCCGCGATCCGAACTGGCTGCTGTTGTCGATGGTCGGCGTCGGCATCGCCTGGGCCTCGATCCTGGCACTGCCCTACGCGATGCTGTCCGACAGTCTGCCGGCCGACAAGATGGGCGTGTACATGGGCATCTTCAATTTCTTCATCGTGATTCCGCAGTTGCTGGCGGCCAGCGTGCTCGGCGTCATTCTGAAGACGGTTTTCGCCAACCAGCCGATCTACGCGCTGGTCATCGGCGGCGTCAGCTTCCTGATCGCCGGCTTGTGCGTGCTGCGGGTGCGCGAGCCCGGTGGCGTGCAGGTGGTGGCGCATGCTTGAGTCGATCGCCGGCCGGACCCAACACCCCTTCCAGCGTGAAGGGAAGGCGTCACGTAGCGCGCTTGGCGCGCAACGTGACCTACGATTCGCGCTGACGCTGGTTGGCGCTTTGGCCCTAGGCGCTTGCTCGCAGGAAGCCCCTCAAGCCGCGCCCGAGGGGAAAGCTCCAGCGGCCACCCGGGACTATTACGGCACCCTCGAACCCTTCGCCAGCAACGCCATCTACTTCGTGCTGACCGATCGTTTCGTCAATGGCGATGAGTCCAACGACCAGCGCGAGCAGGGCGGGGTGCACCCGACCTTCGACCGCAAGACACCGGGCCTGCCCGAGGGTCTGGACGACAACATCGGTTACCTCGGTGGCGACTTCAAGGGGCTGCTCGATCAGGCCGACTACATCGCCGGCATGGGTTTCGGCGCGGTCTGGCTGACGCCCATCGTCGACAATCCGGACGAGGCCTTCAGCGGCGGCGAGGCGGCGGCCTACGGCAACATGATGCGCGATCAGGGCAAGACCGGTTATCACGGCTACTGGGGCGTCAATTTCTATCAGCTGGATGAGCATCTGCCGAGCCCGGGTCTGGGCTTTGCCGAACTCAGCGCAGGGCTCAAGGCCAGGGGCCTGAAGACGGTGCTGGATGTGGTCGCCAATCACGGCTCGCCCTCGTTCACGATGCCCATCGATCAGCCCAAGTTTGGCGAGATCTATGCCGCTGACGGTACGTTGCTGGCCGACCACCAGAACCTGCCGCCGGAACAGCTCAAGCCGGACGAGAATCCGCTGCATCGTTTCTATCGCGCCGAGCGCGATCTGGTGCAGCTGTCGAACCTCGATGACCGTCGCCCGGAAGTGCTCGATTACTTTGTGGGTGCCTACCAGCAGTGGCTGGATCAGGGCGCCGACGCCTTGCGCATCGACACCATCGGTCATGTGCCCAATCCCTTCTGGCACGATTTCGCCCAGCGGCTGCGCCAGCACCGCCCCGGCCTGTACATGTTCGGCGAACGCTATTCCTTCGATCCGCCGGTGGTGGCGCAGCACACCTGGCCGGAAAACGGCGCCATCAGCGTGCTCGATTTCCCGCTCAAGGCGGCCTTCGGCGAGGTCTTCGAGAAAGATGCGGGCTTCGAGAAGATCGCCGATGCGCTGTTTCTGGAGAGCGGCCCCTACGCCAATCCCTATGATCTGGCGACCTTCTACGACAACCACGACATGCCGCGGCTGAAGGCCAGCGACGAGGGTTTCATCGACGCCCACAATCTGCTGTTCACGCTGCGCGGCATCCCGGTGATCTACTACGGTTCGGAAACCGGCTTCATGCGCGGTGCCGCCGAGCATGCCGGCAATCGCAACTACTACGGCGCCCTGGGCATTGCCGCCGCTGCCGGCCATCCGATCTACGAGAATCTGAAGCGCATTGCCAGGGTGCGCCGCGATTCGATCGCGCTGCAGCGCGGCTTGCAGCTGGATCTGGAATTCGCCGGCGACCGCGCCGCCTTCTATCGGGTGTATCAGCACGACGGCGTCCAGCAGACGGCGCTAGTGCTGTTGAACAAGGGTGCCGAGCCGACGGCGTTTACGATCGATGCGCCGGTGCAGCCAGGATCCTGGCGCTCGGCGCTGGATGGCAGCAGCATCCAACTCGCCGCCGGCGAGGCTATCAAAGCCGAAGTGCCGGCCCACGGGGTGCAGGTCTATCTGCTCGACAGCGCCATCACCGATCCGGCGCTGCGCGCCCGGCTGGACCAGGCCATGGCGCACCGGCTGGGCGTGCAGCAATCGCTGCCCAGCGATCAACATTGAGCTCTGCTTTCGTAGGTCACGTAGTCCGCGCAGCGGGCTACGTGACATGGAGATCACCACCCGTGGGAGCGGCTTCAGCCGCGATGCTTCTGGCAGGCGTGCGAAGAGCGTCCAGACAAGTCTGGACCTACAAGAGTGGCCGATCGCAGCTAAGCCGCTCCCGCAGGCGGTTTTGTCTCCTGGCAGGCATCGGAACAGCGTCCAGACAAGTCTGGACCTACACGATCTGCCGATCGCGGCTGAAGCCGCTCCCACAGGTGACGCTAGGACGAGGTCCCGCCGCAGGACCGTCGCACCACCACCCGCGCTGGCAGCATCACGCTGGTGGCCGGCTCGTTCCTGATCTCGTGCAGCAGGGTTTCGACCAGCAGCTCGCCGGCGCGCTTGGTGTCCTGGGCCACGGTGGTCAGGGGCGGACTGGCAAAGCTCGCCATCGGGATGTCGTCGAAGCCGACCACGGCGACATCGCCGGGCACGTTCAAGCCGGCTTCTTCCAGCGCGCGCATGGCGCCGATGGCCAGCAGATCGCTGGCGGCAAAGACCGCATCCACCCGGGCGCCGCGGGCCAGCAGCTGGCGCATGGCGCTCTGACCGACCAGTTCGGTCGAATCGGCGGCATCGATCTGCAGTGCCGGATCGGCTTCCAGTCCAGCTGCCTGCAGCGCCTGCACCAGGCCCTGATAGCGATCCGAGAATTCCGGGCAATGCGGCGAGACATCGCCGATGAACGCAATGCGTCGCCGACCCAACGCCAGCAGATGCTCGGCAATCGCGCGCCCGCCCTGGACGTTGTCGCAGCCGATGGAAATGCCCGGCTGGCCCTCGACCACCGCGCCCCAGCGGACAAAATGCGTGCCCTGTTCCACCAGACGTTCGAGCTTGTGGCGGGCCACCAGATAGTCGCCGTAGCCCAGCAGAATCAGGCCGTCGGCCTTGTGGCTGTCCTGAAAATCGGCGTGCCAGTCCTCCGAGAGCTGCTGGAAGGAGATCAACAGATCGTAGCCCTGGCGGGCGCAGGCGCGGGTGATCGAACCCAGCATCGACAGGAAGAAGGGATTGATCAGCGAATCGTCCGAGGTTGGGTCTTCGAACAGCAGCAGCGCCAGCGTCACCGAATGCTGGCGGCGCAGATTCGAGGCGTTCTTGTCGACCTTGTAGTTCAGCTGCTTGGCGATGGCCTGTATGCGCTTGCGGGTCTCGACACTGACCAGCGGACTGCCCCGCAGCGCACGCGACACCGTCGCCTGGGACACGCCGGCGTGGTAGGCGATATCGAAAGAAGTGGGTTTGCCCTTCATGCGCGCCCCGTTCAACTGAGGCGCGCATTGTTGTCCTCGGCGAGGATTGAGGCAAGTCGACGTCAGCGAAAGTGCAGCGACGGGGTGCGAGACCCCGCTGGCTGCGGCACGGACAAGCGGTCTCACGCGGAGACGCGGAGACCGCGGAGAGGAGTGCGCGTTTGTTGTTGTAGGTCCGAACTTGTCTGGACCCGCAACGGCGGCGCGATCTGACCGACTGCCGACTGCCGACAATCAGGGATCTGCCTTTCTCCGCGTTCTCCGCGCCTCCGCGTGAGTCGTTGCTTCGCGCCGCGAGGGCGCTCTACAACGCGGCTGCGGCGCGGGCCAGGGCTTCGATCTCGTCCCAGCGACCGGCGTCGATGGCGGCCTTGGGCAACATCCACGAGCCGCCGACGGTGATGACATTGGCCAGGGCCTTGTAGGCCGGGGCCCTGGCCGCGTCGATGCCGCCGGTGGGGCAGAAGCGGGCCTGGGCGAAGGGGCCGCCGAAGGATTTGACGGCGGCGATGCCGCCCGAGGATTCGGCCGGGAAGAACTTGAAGCGCTGGTGCCCCTGTTCCAGACCCAGCATCAGCTCGCTGGCGGTGGCGATGGCCGGAATCCAGGCGATCGGGGACTGCGCCGCGGCGGCGTAGAGCCTGGGCGTGGCTCCGGGCGAGATGGCGAAGGCCGCACCGCTGGCGACCACGGCGTCGAGGTCAGCCGGGGTCAACACGGTGCCGGCGCCGACGCTGGCCTCGGGCACTTCGGCAACGATCAGGCGGATGGCCTCCAGTGCCGCCGCGGTGCGCAGCGTGATTTCCAGCACCGGCAAACCGCCGGCCACCAGCGCCCTGGCCAGCGGTATCGCATCCTCCAGCCGCTCGATGCTGATCACCGGAACGACCGGCGCCCGGGTCAGGATGGCATCGACGGCGGCGGCGCGGGATTCGGGGGTCCAGGTGGGCATGGGGTGGTCCTTGGCTGAGAAGAAGGAAAAGGGAAAAAGGGAAATGGAAAAGGGAAAGGCATCGGGTCCTTGGGCGACCAGTGCTAATGATCTATCGAATCATCCTTCCTGCCTGTGGCCCTTCGTTGCCAGCATTTGACGCGTCATTGCGAGCCGCGTGTATCGGCCCACAATGACGCCGGTCGGCTCCAAAGCCCATTACCGCGACATCTTCCGGCTTGCCGCCCTTCCCTTTTCCATTTTCCCTTTCCCCTTTTCCTGCTCCCCCAGTGCCACCGCCGCCCCCAGCAATCCCGGTTGCGGATGGGTCACCACCTGGATCGAGACGCCTTCCAGATAGGCGGCGAAGCGACCCTTGGCGAGGAAGCGTTCGCGGAAGGCGCTGGAACGCAGGAAGGGGATGAAGCGGGGCACGATGCCGCCGGCGATCATCACCGTGCGGGCGCCGTGGATCAGGGCAGCGTCGCCGGCGACGCTGCCGAGTACGGCGCAGAAGCGCGCCAGGGTGCGGCGGGCGTTGAGATCGTGGCCATCGAGCGCGGCAGCGACGATCGCGGCCGGATCACGCAGCTGACGGGCCCAGTCCACCGGCACCCGGGTTTCGTCACCGGCGGCGAGCGCCGCATCGATGTGGGCGAGGCCCGCGCCGCACAGCAGGCGCTCGTTCGAGCAGCGGCCGAATCGGGCCGAAATCCAGCGACAGATACGGGTTTCTTCCTCGCCCTGCGGGGCGAAACTGACATGGCCGCCTTCGGTCTCGACCACGCGCCAGCCGGACTCTGGGTCACCGATCAGCAGCGCCACGCCCAGACCGGTGCCGGGGCCGAGCACGGTGATCGGCCCGGTGGGCGGCAGCGCCTCGGAGCCGTGCAGCAGCACGCGGTCTTCCGGCTGCAGCGCCGGCACCGCGTAGGCCACCGCGCCGAAGTCGTTGATCACCTTGAGTTCGGCCAGTCCCAGACTGCGCTTCAACTCCGCTTGCGAGAAGGACCAGGCGCGGTTGGTCAGACGGATCTCGTCGCCCGCCACTGGCGAGGCCACCGCCATGCTGGCGCGCTTGGGACGCACCCGGACCAGCTTCAGATAGTGCTCGGCGGCATGCTGCAGGCTGCCGAAATCCTCGGTCTTGAGCGTGCGCTGGGCACTCAGTTCAAGGCCGCCCTCCTGCGTGTCGCAGAGCGCAAAGCGGGCGTTGGTGCCACCGATGTCGGCGAGCAGGGCGGTCATGGGGTGGGCTCCGTGGAGGGTCCGTTCGCGGGCAGAGCCCGCTCCCACAGGTGTCGGGGTGCTGTGGGAGCGGGCTCTGCCCGCGAATGCGGGTCCGCCCTTCGGCTCAACTGTGATGTCACGTAGGTCGCCACGCGCCCAACGTGACCTACGGTCGAGTGCCCGGCGCTGTTCCCGTGCCTCCTGCCCCCTGCCCCCTGCCCCGCTGTCGCTCCCATCCTCATCCCTCCACAAACAACGCTGATCCACCCTCCTCGGCGGAACAGGCGTGGGCGCGCATCAGGCCGAAGAGCTCGCGGCCGACGCCGTGACGGTTGCCGCCCAGATCGATTTCGGCGCTGGCGCGTGCCGCCCATTCGCCGGGGTCGACCTCGGCCTGCATGATCCCGGCATCGGCGTCGATCAGGATCAGATCGTTCTCGCGCAGCTTGCCGATCGGACCGCCGCAAACGGCTTCGGGCGAGACATGGATCGCCGCCAGCACCTTACCCGAAGCGCCGGACATGCGGCCATCGGTCAACAGGGCAACGCGTTGTCCGCGGTCCTGCATCACCGCCAGTGTCGGTGTGAGCTTGTGCAGTTCCGGCATGCCATTGGCGCGCGGACCCTGGCCGCGGATCACGGCGACGAAATCACCGTTCAGCGATCCGGCCTTGAAGGCTGCCAGCAGCGCATCCTGCGAATCGAAGATTCTTGCCGGTGCCTCGATGCGCCGATGCTCCGGCGCCACCGCCGAGATCTTGACCACGGCGCGACCGAGATTGCCCTTCAGACAATGCAATCCACCTTCGTGATCGAAGGGTTCAGCGGCTCCGCGCAGGACCTGGGTGTCGAGCGATTGCCGCGGGGCCTCGCGCCAGCGCAACTGGAGGTCGTCGAGGTAAGGCTCCTGCGCCTGCATGCGCAGATCGCCGCCGTGGACGCAGCGGATATCGGCATGCATCAGGCCGGCATCCAGCAGCTCGCGAATGACGATGCCGAGGCCACCGGCGGCCTGGAAATGATTCACGTCGGCACTGCCATTGGGGTAGATGCGCGCCAGCAGCGGCGTGGCCCGCGACAGCTCGTCCAGATCATCCCAGTCGATGCGGATGCCGGCTGCCCGGGCGACGGCGACCAGATGGATGGCGTGATTGGTCGATCCGCCGGTGGCGGCGAGGCCGACCATGGCGTTGACGATGGCCTTCTCGTCGATGGTGTGGCCAATCGGCGTGTACTCGCTGCCGAGCGCGGTGATGGCGCAGGCGCGCTCGGCCGCGGCCACGGTGAGCGCGTCGCGCAGCGGCGTGTTCGGATTGACGAAGGCGGCGCCCGGCAGATGCAGGCCCATGACTTCGAGCAGCATCTGATTACTGTTGGCGGTGCCGTAGAAGGTGCAGGTACCGGGGCCGTGATAGGAGGCCGATTCGGCATCGAGCAGTTCCTCACGGGTGGCCTTGCCCTCGGCATAGGCCTGGCGCACCCGGGCCTTTTCCTTGTTCGGCAGGCCCGAGGTCATCGGCCCGGCCGGAATCAGGATGGTCGGCAGATGGCCGAAGGACAGCGCCCCGATCAGCAAGCCCGGGACGATCTTGTCGCAGACGCCCAGCATCACGGCAGCATCGAACATCTCGTGTGACAGCGAGACAGCGGTAGCCATGGCAATGACGTCGCGCGAATACAGCGACAGCTCCATGCCGATGCGGCCCTGGGTCACGCCATCGCACATGGCCGGCACACCGCCGGCAAACTGGGCGCTGGCACCGGCGTTGCGCGCCGCCATCTTGATCAGCGCCGGGTAATGCTCCATCGGCTGGTGGGCGCTGAGCATGTCGTTGTAGGCGCTGACGATGCCGATATTGGCCGCACGCAAGGCCCGCAGTGGCGCCTTGTCATCGCCGCTGGCAGCAAAGCCGTGGGCCAGATTGCCGCAGCTCAGACGGGCCCGGGCCGTGCCCTGTTCGCGCGCGGCATCGATACGCGCGAGGTAGGCAGCGCGCGTGCTGCGACTGCGCTCGGTGATACGTGCAGTAACGCGTTCAGTGACGGGATGCAGGCTCATGGCTTGGACTCGAAGTTGCGGGGTACGGGGCACGGGGCACTGGGCACGGGGCACGGGGCACGGGGCTCGGGGCACGGGGCACGGGGCACGGGGCACGGGGCACGGGGCACGGGGCACGGGGCACGGGGCACGGGGCACGCAAGATGATCGTGGACCCGCGGCGGTGAGGAAGGGCGAAGACCCTGTGGCAGCGGGCTCTGCCCGCGATGCTTCTTGGGCCGGGGAAACAGAGCAACAGCAGCGGCAAGAGCCATCGCGGGCAGAGCCCGCTCCCACAGGGATACGGTAATCGCGGGCAGAGCCCGCTCCCACAGGAAGGTGGCCGCCGCAGCTCTTCCCGTGCTCCGTGCCCCCTGCCCCCTGCCCCGTAACCATCACGGACTCCAGTGCACTTCGGCAGCCGGATGCGCCGCGCGCAACAGCGCCGCCACCGGCAGCTTCGAGGTCTCACCCTCGGCCCGGGCGCATTCGAGCACGGCGCGCTTGTCCTCGCCGGTGATCACCAGCAGTAACAAACGGCTGTGCAGCAAGCGGGCCAGGGTCAGGCTGATACGCGGATGCGGGCCGGCGGATGGCATGGGATCGGGCAGGATTGCCACCGCCGCCGTCGGTACAAGATCGGTCGGTGAGGCATCCTGTTCGCGGACAGAGTCCGCTCCCACAGCCGGTACTTGCAGCGCGGCGGCCAGATTGGGCGCGCCGGGAAACAGCGAGGCGAAATGGCCGTCGGCGCCCATACCCAGCATCGCCACGTCGAAAGCCTGCGGGTAATCCTTCAACACCGTGTTGGCGAATGCGGCATCGGCAGGGCCCACGGGCGCCGGCGGTACCAGCGGCAGCCAGCGGATGCCCTCAGCGCCGGCAAGAGCCGCGCGCATCTGCCTGAGGTTGTTGTCGGCATGATCGGCTGCGACCCAGCGTTCGTCGCTGGGCAGGATGCTGACCCGGCTCCAGTCGCGCTGAGCACTCGCCAGTTGCCGGAACACCGGCGGCGAGGTGCGTCCTCCGGCCAGCGCCAGCAGCGCCTGCTGACGCTGGGCCAGCGCCTGATCCAGGGCCGCGGCAATGCGCTCAGCCACGGCGGCCGCGAGCGCAGCGGAGTCTGAGTGGGTGTGCGTGGTCCAGGTCATGGGTGGCGAAGGGTCTGGAAAAAGGAAAACGGAAAAAGGGAAAGGGGAAGAGCGGGGTGTCGGCGAGAACCGGCCGACCCGCCTCTACCGTGCTGCGTCGATACGATTCCCGCGTTGTTGCGACGCGCTGGATTCGGCCTCAACCTGCCGATGGGCCATGACGGGCCTTGCTGGATCGGAGCAGCCTTGAGGAGGGACGCGCGCCTGCGCGTCCGCTCTTGATCTCCAGCCTGCTCAAAGCGGCGCCGCAGCGCGGCGCCCTCCACAGCGCTGGCACGAAGCACGCGAGAGTTTTCGCCGGTTTGAGCTTTTCGGAGAAAGTAGCGGCGGAACCACGGGATGCACGGCAGAGCGCTACGCGTCTGGATTGCTTCCCCCGGATCAAGCCCGGGGTCGCAATGACGCCGGCCAGAAGAATAGGGCGTCTGCAAGACGTCCAGCCCTGCGTAGTCGCAGTCACCGGGTGCGCGCGGCACTGGTCTGACCCTCGTCACCGCTCTCCCCTTTTCCATTTGCCCTTTTCCTTTTTCCTGCTCTCAACTCATTCCCGCCAGCTATCTCCATGGCGCTCGATCAGAGCCACGGAGCTGGCCGGTCCCCAGGTGCCGGCGGGATAGGTCTTGGGTTTCATCCCCGCGTCCGCCCAGCTCTTGAAGATGCCGTCGACCCAGATCCACGCGGCTTCGGTCTCGTCGCGGCGCACGAACAGGGTGCCGTTGCCTTCCAGCGCATCCAGATACAGACGCTCGTAAGCCAGCCGTCGATGGGCATGTTCGAAGGTCTCGTGCAAATCCAGATCCAGTGCCACCTGCGAGAACTTGAGACCGTCACGATCGAGGCCCGGGGTCTTGTTCATCAGCATCAGCGAGATCCGTTCTTCCGGCTGCAACTGGATCACCAGCGCATTCGGCTGGATGCGCGCGTCCTCGCCGAAGATCGAATGCGGCACCTTGCGGAACTGCAGGAAGATCTCGGTGCAGCGCCGCGGCATGCGCTTGCCGGTGCGCAGGTAGAAGGGCACGCCTGACCAGCGCCAGTTGTCGACATGGGCGCGCAGAGCGACGAAGGTCTCGGTATCGCTGGACCGTCCCAGTTCATCGCGGTAACCCGGCACGGCAACGCCGTCGATGGCGCCGGCGGTGTATTGACCGGCCACGCTGTGGCTGGCGGCGTCCTCGCGATCGATCGGCCGCAGCGAGCGCAGCACCTTGAGTTTCTCGTTGCGGACCGCGCTCGGATCGAACTGTGAGGGTGGTTCCATCGCCGTCAGGCAGAGCAGCTGCAACAGATGATTCTGGAGCATGTCGCGCATGGCGCCAGAGGTGTCGTAATAGTCGCCGCGGCCCTCGACGCCCACGGTTTCGGCCACGGTGATCTGCACCTGGGCGATGTGCCGGGCATTCCACAGGGGCTCGAACAGGGCGTTGCCGAAACGCAGCGCCAGCAGGTTCTGCACGCCTTCCTTGCCGAGATAATGATCGACCCGGAAGATGCGCTCCTCCTCGAAGACCCGACCGACGCCGTCGTTGATCTCGATGGAACTGGCGAGGTCATGGCCGATGGGTTTTTCCAGCAAGGCGCGGGTGCCTGGGCCCGCCAGGCCTGCGGCACCCAGGGCGGCACAGATCTGCGCATAGAAGCGCGGTGCCGTCGACAGGTGATAGACCACATCGCCGCTGCGCAGGGACTTGATGGTCTCGATCAGGGCACCGAGCGAGGCCTCGTCATTGAGCCCGGCGGCCTGGTAATGAATGCGATCGAGCAGCGCCGACAGATGCGCGGCGTCACGTTCAGCCGCGCTGTAGCGGCGCTCGATGGCTTCGATCACCGACTGCCTGAAGGCATCCTGCGTGAGCTCGCTGCGCCCGGTGCAGAGCACCTTGAGGTCTGCCCGCAGATAACCATCGCGCTGCAAACCGTAGAGCGAGGGCAACAGCATGCGCTGGGCAAGATCGCCGGTGGCGCCGAAGATCACCATCAAACTGGCTGACTGCGCTGTCATTTTCGGTTTCCCAAGGACTTAGGTAAAAAGTATGGCCTGCAAAAGGACGTGGTGGGGCTGCATTCGATTGCAGGAAAGGGGCAATGCGCGGGCGATGCGGGGGCGCGGGGCACGGGGCACGGGGCACGGGGCACGGGGCACGGGGCACGGGGCACGGGGCACGGGGCACGGGGCACGGGGCACGGGGCACGGGGCTCGGGACTCGGGACTCGGGGCTCGGGACTCGGGACTCGGGACTCGGGACTCGGGACTCGGGACTCGGGACTCGGGACTCGGGACTCGGGACTCGGGACTCGGGACTCGGGCAAAGGCTATGGCCTTGAGGGCTTTGGTAGGTCCAGACCTGTCTGGACGCTTCTTGCGCAATACGCCAAGAGCGTCCAGTCGTAGCGCGGCTCCGGCGCGCGTGGGCTTGGGTGAGCGCCAGAGCCTATTCGCGCCGGCGGCCGCGGCTCTGTGGACGGCAAGGCGCCGGGCGCCTCGCGTGTGTGGAGTGTGGCTCGATCAAGGTCTGTCGACGCGAGGACCCGGCCTACGCCAGCGTACGTTGGTTCATGGCCAGTGGACAGCATCGGGCCGATACAGGTGGCGCGCAATGACGCGGGGGTTGCCACGGGACCGAATCGTGGCGTCGCCGATCTCGCCCTGCTCAGATGGCCGGCCCGAGTTCGCGGTCGTGCCGCCGCGACAACAACAGTTGCGCGCTGAAAGCTCCGATCAGCGCCATGAACATATCCCACTGGGTGTCCCACTGATCGCCCTGGGTGGCGAGGAAGGCATCGGCATCGGCACCCCAGATCAATGCCGCCCACCATTCGATCAGTTCGAAGAAGGCACTGAAGGACAGCGCGGCCGCCAGCACCAGATAGAACAGCCAGCCGCCACGTTTCAGAGGCGTCAGCCGCAGCAACAGCTCGCGGGCCAGAATGGCCGGCACGAAACCCTGCGCAAAATGTCCCAGCCGGTCGTAGTGGTTGCGTGACAGATCCAACCATTCCTGCACCCAGGCGCCCAGCGGCACCTGGGCGTAGGTGTAATGACCGCCCACGATCAGCAGCACGCAGTGCAGCGCAATCAGCAGGTACAGCAACCGGGTCAGCGGAAAGCGCTTCCAGGTCAGCATCAGCAAAGGCACGCCGATCAGCACCCAGATGACTTCCATCAGCCAGGTCAGCTGATCGGTGGGGCCAATCGCCGACCACAGCAGGACGGCGGCAACGGCACTGGTCAGGACCAGACCTTGCCGGTGGTTGAGCGTGGTGAGCGGGAGTTGTGGCATGGACCGGATCATACGGCCTGTACGGCCGGCGCAGAGAGCACGGTCGTGAATTGTGGCAGCGCGCCGTCTACACATGACTTTCATCAGGTGTCAGTTGCGGCATGTGGGTGCTACCGTCTGTGTTCATTGGGGCGAAGCACAGGAGTGGTCGGCTATGGACGTGTTCACGATGGTGGTTGCATTGGTCGGCATCGGGGCCATTGCCAAAGTTGCCAACCGTCGGCACAAGCGCGAAATCGAGGCGCATCGGCGTCATTCGGGAGAGGATGCGGCCCTGCGTCAGGAAGTTGCGGCGCTGCGCGAGCGCGTAGCCACGCTGGAGCAGATCGTCACCGAACCAGCCTTTGATCTGAAACGCCAGATCCAGGCGCTGGAGACCCGGCGCGCCGCCTGACGGGGGGCCGGCCGGTCTGGCGTGTCCTCGCGGACACGCCCTCGCGATCATCGTTGGCTGTTGTAGGTCCAGACTTGTCTGGACGCTCCTTGCTCGATGGTGGAAAAGCGTCCAGACAAGTCTGGACCTACCTATCCCTCAGGTGTAGGGCGAGACGGAACCGGCGGGTAGCCCAAGCCATCCCCGCCCAGGCCTGATCCAGCCTGCATTCGTATGCGTAACCACAGCGGTCCGCCCTGGTGCGCTGCAACAACGGCGGCAGTAGCCTAAACTGGGATTCAGTTTCCAGCCCAGGCGCCACCATGACCCGTTCCGTCGTCTTCGAACCGCAGGACCAACCGCTACGCGAAGATGTGAGTCTGCTGGGCAAGCTGGTCGGTGAGATGTTGTCCGATCAGCTCGGCTCCAGCTTCTTCCAGTTGCTGGAGCAAGTCCGGCGCTGCGCCATTGCCCGACGCGAGGGTGAGGCCGATCGCCTGGCCGAACTGTCGGCCCTGCTGGGTGACCTGCCGGTGGATCGGGCGGTGGATCTGGTGCGGGCATTCTCCAGTTACTTCCAGCTGGTCAATCTGGCTGAGCAGGTGCATCGCATCCGTCGTCGACGCGAACATCAGGCGGCGGATTCCGGTCCGCAGCCGGGTGGCGTCATGGACGGTCTGACCCGGCTGCGCGAGGCCGGCGTCAGCACCGATGCGGTCCGCGAGGCCCTGGGCAAACTGCTGCTGGAGCCGGTATTCACCGCGCATCCCACCGAAGCCACCCGCCGGACCATGCTGGAAAAGGAGCAGCGCATCGTTCGTGCGCTGATCGACCGCCTGGACAGCAGCCGCACACCGGAGGAAGAGCGCACCCGGCTGGCGCAGATGCGCATGCACATCACCGCCGCCTGGCAGACCGCCGAGTACTCACCGGTGCGGCCCAGTGTCGAGCAGGAACGCGAGCACGTGTTGTTCTACCTGTCGGATGTGCTGTTCCGTGCGGTACCGGCCTGCTATGCCGAGTTCGAGCGCTGTCTGGCGGCGACCTATCCCAAGCTGGTCACCGGCGCCCCGATGCGGCCGCTGCTGCGGTTTGGCACCTGGGTGGGCGGCGATATGGATGGCAATCCCAATGTCGGTGCCGACACCATCCGCGAAGCGCTGGCCGCCCATCGCCGGGTGCTGTTCAGTCGCTACCTCGGTGAGCTCAAGGAGTTGTCGCTGATCCTGAGCCAGTCGCGCACGCGGGTGGCGGTGGATCCGGCCCTGGAACGACGCGTGGTCGAGTACTCCAAGCACCTGCGCCGAGCCTGGCGCGGCATACCCTTGCGCCATCGCGACATGCCCTACCGTTGTCTGCTGATCCTGATGGCCGCGCGGCTGACATCGACGATGGAAGACAGGGAGGGCGGTTATGAGGGTCCTGAAGAGTTCCTGGGCGACCTGGAGCTGATCCGCCTGTCACTGACCCGCAATGGTGCTCGCCACGCCGGGCTTTATCCTTTTGAGCGCTTTGTCGCCCGTGCCCGCACTTTCGGTTTCCATCTGGCAGCACTGGATATCCGTCAGCACGCCGAAATGCACCGCAGTGCACTGGCCGACTGCATCGCCGGCCCAGCCTGGCCGGAGCGCCAGCCGGAGCAGCGTCTGGAACAGTTGCACCGGGCCATTGCCGGCGATTGCGCGCGGCCTGATGCGCCTGCCAACGGCACCGCCGGCACGCTGGAGGTCTTCGACGCGCTCGCCGAGAGCCGCGCCCGTTATGGCGCAGCAGCCATCGGCGTGTTCATCGTCAGCATGAGCGAGAGCGCCGAGGACGTGCTGGCGGTGCTGGCTCTGGCACGCATCGCGGCTGGCCCTGGCGAGGAGCCGCTGACACTGGATGTGGCGCCGCTGTTCGAGACCGTAGGCGATCTGAAGGCGGCACCACGCATCCTCACGGAGCTGCTGGCCGATCCGGTGTATCGCCAGCATCTGCGCAACCGCAATGATCGCCAGGTGGTCATGCTCGGCTATTCCGACAGCAACAAGGATGGCGGCATCGCAGCCTCGCGCTTCGCCTTGCAGGAAGCGCAGATCGCGCTCAGCGACATCGCCCGCGAGGCTGGTATCGACCTCAGCTTCTTCCACGGTCGCGGCGGCACCGCCAGTCGCGGCGGCGGGCGCACCGAGCGCGCCGTGATGGCCGCACCGCATGGCAGCGTCAATGGCCATCTGCGCCTGACCGAACAGGGCGAGGTCATTCACCGCAAGTACTCGATCCGCGCCATCGCCCTGCGCAACATCGAGCAGGCCTTTTCCGGACTGCTGCACGCCACGCTGAATCCGGCACCGCAGGATCCGCGCCATCCGCAATGGCGCAGCTGGATGGCCCGTATCGCCGACCGCAGTCGTGACACCTATCGCGAGCTGGTATACGGCGACATCGCCTTCGCCGAGTACTTCCGCGCGGCCACGCCCATCGATGTCATCGAGCGCATGAAGATCGGCTCGCGGCCCTCGCTGCGCAAGGGCGCGGCTTTCCGCATCGAACAGCTGCGGGCCATTCCCTGGGTGTTCGCCTGGTCGCAGAGTCGCCACGCGCTGCCGGGCTGGTTTGGCCTGGGCACGGGCCTGGAGGAGATCTGCGCCAGCGAAGGTGAAGCGGCGATCATCGACATGGCCAGGGACTGGCCCTTCTTCCGCCTGCTGCTGGAAGACGTGGAGATGGTGCTGGCCAAGGGCGACGCCGGGATTGCCGCGCTGTACTCGCAGCTGGCCGGGCCAATGCACGATCGCTACTGGCCGATCATCGAGGCCGAATGGAAGCGCACGGTGCACTACATCCTGCGCCTCAAGGGCAGCAGCGAGCTGCTGGAATACGACCGCCGGCTGCAGCGCACCATCCGCCTGCGCAATCCCTACGTGGATCCGATCAGCGTGCTGCAGCTGGATCTGCTGCAGCGCTGGCGCGCTGGCGAGCGCAAGGATGAGGACCTGTTCGAGGGTCTGGTGTCCACGGTCAACGGCATTGCTCGCGGACTGCAGAACACCGGCTGATCGAGGACTGACTGCAGAAACGACAACGGCCGGCGAGTGCCGGCCGTTGTGTTTCGCCTTCGGGATTGCCGCAGCTCACTGCGGCAACCAGGCCATCAGGGCAGTTCGAAGCCGTTACGCACCATCGGCAGCGGCGAGAACAGCTGGCGGATGATGTTGACATTGCTCTGGAACACCGGGGTCCCCGGCGGCGGCCCGTTGCACTGGAAGTCGAGCGAGAAGTAGATCCGCAGATCGATCTCGCGGATGTCCGGGTATTGACCGATATAGCGCGGGCTGTCGGCATCCCAGCAATACTGCTCATAGAGGTAGCCGGTGTTGGCATTCCACGCCGACGGGCTGAGGAAGCAATCGAGCACCGCGCGCGCCAGGCCATTCGGTGTGGCCGGCGGTCCGAAGGGATTGTTCGGATCCTCGTGATAGAACTCGCCCTCGCTCGGCGCCCAGCCCTGGGGATTGGTCGAGGGATTCGCCGGGAAGCGCTGGCGCACGCAATTCACCGCCGTTTGACTGACGTTGCCAAGGCCGTTGATGGTGTGCACCCAGACCGGGGCATCGCCGACCACAAAGCCACGGATCAGCGTGGCGGTCAGTCCACCCGGCACCTGGGTGGCAGTCACATCGCGGAAGCCCAGTGGCGCCGTCTGATCGATCCGCAAGCGCGCCAGCGCCGTGTTGGTGTTGGCAACAGACAGATTCAACACGGTTACACCGGCCCCGAAATCAAAGGTGGTGTTCGCCAGGAAACCGTAGCCCGAAATGGTCACATCCAGCTCAGTACCGATAGAGCCCTGGAAGGGATCGACATTGGTGATGTTGAAGGTGGCGATCGGCGGAATCGCGCCGAAAGACGTGCCGGCCTGGATGAAGCGGCTGCTACCGGGCGGCAGCAGATACACCCACTCCAGCGCCGCGCCGTTGTCGATGCATCCGGTTGCCACCTGGTTGTTCAGGTTGCCGGAGCCGATCTGCGACCAGACACTGGCGTACTGGCTGGCGGTGAAGCGGGTCGCGGGGGTCAGCGGCAGATGCAGGATGGTGTATTCGGGCACCACGCCGGCGCAGGTGCGTCCGCCCGGGCTGCTCGAGATCGGTTCCTTGTAGGGGATACCGGAATCGCTGCTGGCCAGGAAGATATCGCTGCCGAGAAACACCGTCACGGTCTGCGACGTGGCGCCGAGATTCACCACCCGGAAGCGTTCGACGAAATAGTTGTCGCCGTTGGCGTAGGTGACTTCCTTGATGACCGTCACGCCGGTGTTGCCCAGAGAGCTCACGACCTCGACGGTGAAGGGCGATGCGCTGGTGCCGGCACCGGTAACTGGCGACAGCGAGACCTCGGTGTAGGGCGTGGTGGCGCCCAATCCGCCGGTGGCCGTTCCGCCGGGGTGCGTGCTGAAATTTGGTGCGTACAGGGTGCCGCCGATCTCGACCATCCAGCCCATGTCGGCGGTTTCGGTGGCGTCACTGGGATAGATCTGCCCCAAGCCCGGTACGGTGTCGTTGAACACCTGGTAGGAATTGTCGGCGCCGACGTTGATCGTCAACGGGCTGCCGGCGATGACCGTGAAAGCCGGCCCGCCAAGGCTGGCCTTGTCCGGCATGGTCGGCTGCTTGGCTGACAACGGCAATGCCAGTGTCAGGGCAAGCAGGGAGACGAGGATTCTGTTCATGATCTTTACCCTCTATCCGCTGAGCTGGACCAGCCTGGGAAAACCCCTGTAAACGCTGCGCTCAAGTCACGGACTGGTTCTTGAATCGACCTCGGCCAGACTTCTGCCGTGGGTTCGTTGCGCTGCGGCCACGGTCCGCGCAACGACGGACTTTCGGGTCTATTGAAGCACGTGCCGCCTGAACCGCCGACACCAAGCCCATTCGACCCCGCCTTGCCAAGATACCACAGCATTTATTCCTTGCAGAACCGCAGTTTGCGAACTGTTCCTCAGGTTAGGGTTAAGAATTCGTGCGCGCTGGGGGCTGGGAGGCGGTTCCGAGGGACGGGCCACGAGCACAGGGAAAGGCCAAACCGCTCTTGCCCCGGAATTGAGGAATCTGTCGGTCCAGACTGGTCCGGACGCTTCTCAGACACCAAGCCCAGAGCGTCCAGACAAGTCTGGACGCACCAGAGCCCGCGTCATTGCGACCCCGGACTAGATCCGGGGGAAGCAATCCAGGGACAGAGCGTCGGAAGCACTGGATTGCTTCGTCGCTGCGCTTCTCTCCCTGAACCCACGTCGCACGCGGAGGATCTTGCCGAATGCTGCGAATGTGCCGCAGCTGTGGAGGGCGCCGCGCTGCGGCGCCGCTTTGTCTGGCCTCAAGATCAAGAGCGGCCGCGCAGGCGCGCGTCCCTCCTCGAAGCCGCTCTGATCCAGCTTGGCCGTTCATGGCCCGTGCGCAGTCTCGGGCCGAAACAGGTGGCTCGCAATGACTCCCCGAGTCCCGAGTCCCGCCCGCCCTCACCATCGCCTGACCCTGCCGATGGTAAGCTTCAAGGTTTGCCCAACCCGGAGCAGAGCTTTCGACCATGTGGCGACCTGGGCTCGATCAGTTGCGTGCGAGTTTCGCCGATGTCGATCTGCGACGTGGGCTGCGCTATGCGCGCGAGCATCGGGTGCTGTGGATCGAGCGCCGCGAGAGCGGGCAGGAACGGGTCCTGGTGGGCGAGGTGCGCGGCTCGCGGCGCACGCCCTACCGGGTGCATGTGCGGGCCTGGCTGCGCAATGAGCGCTGGCGCATCGAATCGCACTGCAGCTGCCCGGTGCAGGTGGCGTGCAAGCATGCCGTGGCGCTGCTGCTGCATGCCGGCGGCGATGTCGGGCCGGAGCCGGCCAGCGTGGTCCGCGCACCGACCCAGCCGGAGCAACTGCCGCTGGAGGGACGGATCGGCTGGCTGGCCGACAGCCTCGGCGATCAGCGCGTGCTCGGTCTGCGACTGGGTCGCTGGATGGCCTCGTCCGGCAGCGGCGGCTGGCGCTTCGAGCCGCTGACCGCCAGCGGCCTGAAGCCCGAATGGCGGGACACGCTGTCGGCGGATTCGCGCTTGCTGCTGAGCGTGGCCGGCCGTGCCAAGCCGGTCTGGTTCGACGGCCAGTACTGGTTCATCCCGGGCGCCAGCGCCTTCGAAGCCCTGTTGAGCGTGGCGGCCGAAGGCGTCTGTGCCTGGCAGCGCGCGGGCGTGCTGCTCACGCCCGGGCCGGATCGCCCGCTGGACTGGGCCTGGAGCATTGATGCCCGAGGCTGCCAGCACCTGAGCGTGAGCGCGGACGGCGCCCCGGTGCTGCACAGCGGCGAGATCTGGCTCTACGCCGATCCCGTCCAGCGCCAGATCGGTCGCATCGAGTCGACGCTGGCGCCGGCCCTGATCAGCGAACTGGCGGGACTGGCGCCACTGGCGGCCAGCGCCGTGGACGCCTTCCTGCAGCGCCACGACCAGCAGCTGCCGGCGGAGTTTCCGCGTCCGCGCCACCTGGACATCGAGCAGCCACCAGTGGAGTCGCCGGTGCCGATACTGACGCTGCATCAGAGCGCCGCCGCGCACGAGTCGCGCGGGCAACGCACGGCACGCCTGATCGCCTTTGCGCGGCTGTCCTTCCGCTACGGACCGGCCCGCGTGGGTGAAGCCGATCCGAGCATGGAACTGAACGTCTTTGACGGCGACAAGGTGCGGCTGTACACCCGCGACCGTGGTCGCGAGCGCGAACTGGCGACCCGCCTGAAACAGCTGGGACTGATCTCCAACCGCCATGCCCAGCTCGACCACCCGGGTCTGCAGCAGCACGACTGGGTGATCAATCCCGACGGCGATCCGCAAGCGCTGAACGAATTCAGCTATGTGATGCTGCCGCGGCTGCGCGGAGAGGGCTGGCGCCTGGAATATGGTCCGCGTTTTCCGCTCAAGCTGATCGATACCGAATACCGCTTCTATGGCGAGATCGACACCGACTCGCTGCAGTCGGCACTCACCGTCGAGCTCGGCATCGATGTCGATGGCGAGCGCATCAATCTGCTGCCGACCCTGCGCGAGGGCCTGCGCGACGGTCGTTTCCACGATCTGCCGAGCGCCAGCGATGCGATCGTCGCCCTGACACTGCCCGGCGAACGGCGCCTGCCGATTGCCGCCGGGCGTCTGCGCTTCATCCTCGACACCCTGAACGAGCTGGGTGAAGCCGGTGCCGTCGATCAGCGCCGACTGACACTGCCGCGGGCGCGCGCCGCGGCCCTGATCGATCTGGAAAAGGAGCTGGGCGGAAGCCGGCGTCTGTGGACCGGCAATAGCGCCGTGCGCGAACTGGCCGAGCGTCTGGCGCGCTACGCCGGGCTGCCGGCGACACCGGTGCCCGAGACGCTGCAGGCCGAATTGCGGCCGTATCAGATCGAAGGTCTGTCCTGGCTGCGTTTTCTGGGCGAATCCGGGCTTTCGGGCATCCTCGCCGACGACATGGGCCTGGGCAAGACCCTGCAGATGCTGGCCTATCTGGTCGGCGAGCAGGAGGCCGGGCGCAACGATCGGCCGAGTCTGGTGGTCTGCCCCAAGAGCGTACTGCCGAACTGGGCGGCGGAGGCCGCGCGCTTTGCGCCCAGCCTGCGCCAGCTGGTGCTGGCCGGACCCGAACGTGGCAAGCGCCGCAAGCATCTGCCGCAGGCCGATCTGGTGCTGACCACCTATCCGGTGCTGGCGCGCGATGTCGATGCGCTGGTGGCGCAGCCCTGGCATGTGGTGGTGCTGGACGAATCGCAGATGATCAAGAATCCGGCCACGCTGGCGGCGCGCGCCGCGCGCAAGCTGGAGGCGCGCCAGCGCGTCTGCCTGACCGGCACGCCGCTGGAGAATCATCTGGGCGAACTCTGGGCCCAGTTCGATTTTCTGCTGCCCGGCCTGCTCGGCTCCAAGGCCGACTTCACCCGTAATTTCCGCAAGCCGATCGAGAAGGGGCGCGACCGCGACACCCGCGAACGCCTGCGCCGACGCATCCGCCCCTTCCTGCTGCGCCGGACCAAGGACCAGGTGGTCGCCGATCTGCCGCCCAAGACCGAAGTCACCCGCAGCATTGCCCTGGAAGGGCGGCAACGCGATCTCTACGACACCCTGCGCGACAGCTATGCCGAGGAGATCCGCGGCTACATCGCCGTGCAGAGCTTCGACCGCAACCGCATGCGCGTGCTCGAGGGCCTGATGCGCCTGCGCCAGATCTGCTGCGACCCGCGGCTGATCCCGCGCGACAGCAGTCGTGCCGTGCCCTCGGCCAAGCTCGACTATCTGATGGACATGCTGCACGAGCTGATCGCCGCCGGTCGGCGCATCCTGGTGTTCAGCCAGTTCACCAGCATGCTCGAACTGGTCGAGGCCGAGCTGGCCTCCGAACGCATCCGCTACGTCAAGCTCACCGGCCAGACCGAAGACCGGGCCACGCCGGTCGAGCGCTTCCAGCGCGGCGAGGTGCCGGTGTTCCTGATCAGCCTGCGCGCCGGCGGCTTTGGCCTCAACCTGACCCGCGCCGACACCGTCATCCACTACGACCCCTGGTGGAATCCGGCGGTGGAATCCCAGGCCACCGATCGCGCCCACCGCATCGGGCAGGACAAGCCGGTGTTCGTGTATCGATTGATCGCCGCCGACACCGTCGAAGAGCGCATCCTGGCCCTGCAGGCACGCAAGCGCGAACTGGCCGATGCGCTGTTCGACGAATCCGGTCAGAGCCTGGCGGCAGGCCTCACGCCGGATGACTGGCTGTCGCTGCTGGAGTGAGTTGGGGCGCGAGGGCACGCAAGAGCAAGATCCAGTCGACCGCAGGAGCGGCGGGGCTTCTCGCACACCGTCACCGGAAGCCGGTCGCAAAGGACGCGACAGCTGCTCGCCTGCCGGAAGGCTTGATCGCGGGCAGAGCCCGCTCCCACACGCAGCGCGATCCGGTGGGAGCGGGCTCTGCCCGCGACAGGATCTTGGACAAACGAGCAGGGTTCAGCCGTTTGCCCCCAGAATTGCGCTTTCTTCTGCCGTCGATGGAAGCCCGCATGCTGTTTCGTATCACCACCCTGATGTTGCTGCTGTGGGCCGGTCAGGCCGGCGCCGCCGGCTATGAGCTGACCTGGCGCCTGAGTTTCGATGCCAAGACCCGCACCGCGCTGGGCTCGCTGACGCTCGGCCCTGGCAGCGATCAGCTGCGCCAGCTCGATTTCAGTTTCCCGGCGGCGCGCTATTCGGAGATCAGCGCCAATGGCGAGCTCCAGCGCAAGGGCGCGCGTGCGATCTGGGTGCCGCCGGCCAAGGGCGGTGTCATCCGCTGGCGCGTCAAGATCGACGAGCGTCGCGCCAATGGTGCCTATCGCAGCCATTTCCCCGGCGACTGGGCCTTGTTCCGTGGCGATCGGGTCTTCCCCAGCGCCAAGGTACGTGCCGAAAAGGGCGCGAGCTCCAAGGCCCGTCTGGTGCTCGACGTGCCCAAGGCCTGGCATCTGGACACGCCCTATCTGCCGTCGCCGGATGGCAGTTTCATGGTCGAGGATGCCGACCGTCGCTTCGATCGCCCGGTGGGCTGGATGCTGGTCGGCGATATCGGCACCCGCCGCGAAGTCATCGCCGGCACCGAAGTGGCGCTGGGCGCGCCCAAGGACGAGGGCATGCGGCGCATGGACATGCTCGCCTTCCTCAACTACACGCTGCCGGCGATGAAGGATGCCTTTGGCCTGCTGCCGCCGAAGATCCTGATCGTCTCGGCGCCCGATCCGATGTGGCGCGGCGGTCTGTCGGCGCCGCGCTCTCTGTATCTGCATCTGGACCGGCCGATGATCAGCGAGAACGCCACCAGCACCCTGCTGCACGAACTCACCCACGTGATCACCCGCATCCGCGGCGCCCAGCCCGACGACGACTGGCTGGCCGAAGGTCTGGCCGAGTTCTATGCCATTGAGCTGCTGCATCGCAGTGGCGGCATGACCGAAGCCCGACACGAGCGCACGCTGCAGTGGCTGGCCGACTGGGGCAAGGACATCAAGACCCTGCGCAGCGAGCGCTCCAGCGGGCCTATCACCGCCCGCGCGGCGCTGCTGCTGCTGGACGTCGACCGCGAGATCCAGAAGGCCAGCAAGGGCCGCAAGAACCTGGACGACGTCACCCGCCTGCTGATGAAAAAGCGCAAGATCAGCACCGCAGAGTTTGTTGCGACTGCCGAAAAGGTAGCCGGCGGGCCGCTCAAGTCCTTGCAGACGCCACTGCTGAAGTAGGAGCGGGCTGCCAGCGTGAGGCGCCTGTGGGAAGAATCCTCAACGCAGAGAACGCTGAGGTGCGCTGAGAACGCAGAGAGAAGCTGATTCAAGACTGCTTTGCTGTTCTCTGCGTTCTCTGCGCCTCTCTGCGTTCTTTGCGTTCTGCTTCTGGCAACAAGCCGCCGCGATTCCCGGTTTTCGCGAAGCACGCCGGTTGCGACGCGAGGTCGCGCCTACACCGGATGGGCGCGGCAGTTCTGGGCGATGTACTCGGCATGGGTGGGCATCACCGAGGCCGAGTTTTCGAGCACCGCGCGGGTGCTCTCGACCATGTGTCTGAGCTCGTCCTCGGGCAGCAGATCCACCAGCGGATGCCAGGTCTGCGGCAATATGCCCTGACCCACCATCACCTGCAGCCAGCTGACCTCGGCGAACAGCTCCTGATTCTCGCGGTGGATGCGGCCGTTGCGCTGGAACAGCTCGATCTTCTGACTGAGGGTGTCGGGAATGCCCATCTCGCGGCAACGACGCCAGAATTCGCCACTGCGCTCATTGGCCTTGTAGTGCAGGATGATGAAATCGCGACTGCGCTCGAACTCGAACTGCACCTGGCGGTTGTACTCGGCAATCGCCACCGGATCGAAACGGCGATCAGGAAAATATTCGATCAGCTTGCTGATGCTGGTCTGGATGAAGTGGATGCTGGTCGATTCCAGTGGCTCCAGGAATCCGCTGGACAGACCGATGGCGACCACATTGCGATTCCAGAACTGCTTGCGCATGCCGGTGACGAAGCGCAAAGGTCGCGGATCGGCCAGTGCCGCGCCGTCGAGCTTGCCGAGCAGGGTCGCCGCGGCCTGATCGTCGCTGACATGGTCACTGCAATAGACATAGCCATTGCCGGTGCGATGCTGCAGCGGGATGCGCCACTGCCAGCCGCCCTCGCGCGCCGTCGAACGGGTGTAGGGCGTGAACGGCTGCGCCGAGGCGCAGGGCACGGCCAGCGCCCGGTTGACTGGCAACCAGTGACTCCAGTCCTCATAGCCGGTCTGCAGCGCCTGCTCGATCAACAGCCCGCGAAAGCCCGAGCAGTCGATGAAGAGATCGCCGCTGATGCGGGCGCCGCTGTCCATCTGCACCGATTCGACGAATCCCGATTCCGGATTCAGGGTGACATCAACGACCTTGCCCTCGATGCGCTCGACGCCCGCCGGCTCGCTGCGGCGGCGCAGGAAGCGGGCATACAGACCCGCATCGAAATGAAAGGCGTAGGCAATGCTGCCCAGCGGTGAATTCGGCCGGTCCAGCGGGCGCATGAACTTGTTGTTGCGCGCGGCGATGTGGTTGAAGGTGTAGGCGCCGAGCGCGGGCGCCAGGCCGGCGCGGTGCAGCTTCAGCCAGTAGTGATAGAACTGCACCAGACCGAGATCGCGGCCACCGACCACGCCGAAGGCATGGATGTAGGAATGGCCTTCGCGCAGCCAGTCGGCAAACTCGATGCCAAGCTTGAAGCTGCCCTGGGTCTCGCGGATGAACTCGTTCTCGTCCAGCCCCAGCGTGCCGTTGAAATTGCGGATCTGCGGAATGGTGGCCTCGCCGACGCCGACCGTGCCGATCTCCTCCGATTCGATCAGCCGGATCTTCAGCAGCGGCCCCATCAGCTTCACCAGCGTGGCCGCGGTCATCCAGCCGGCGGTGCCGCCGCCGACGATGACCACCGTTCGGATGGGTTGTGGAGTCATGGCTGGGTTCCAGGCCTCGAATTCAATATTGGGACGATTGTAGGGTGGAACCGCCGCAGGCGATTCCACCATGGAGCGCCGGGAGAAGAATTTTCAACGCGGAGAACGCAGAGAGCCGCGGAGAACGCGGAGAAAAGCGAATGCAATCCTGGATCTGCTTCTCTCTGCTTCTCTCTGCGTTCTCTGCGCCCCTTTGCGTTCTCTGCGTTGCGCTTCGGGTCACGAACCGCCGAAGGGTCCGGTTTTCGCGCCGGATCCAGGCCCGCGGTCGCGACGCAAGGTCGCTCCTGCAGGAAAATCCTCACGTCCCCAAGGCGGGGAACGCCGTGGGAAGAATCTTCAACGCGGAGAACGCAGAGAGCCGCAGAGAACGCGGAGAAGAGCCACGGCAATTCTGTTTTTTGCTTCTCTCTGCGTTCTCTGCGCCCCTTTGCGTTCTCTGCGTTGCGCTTCTGGTCTCAAACCGCCGAAAGGTCCGGTTTTCGTGCCGGATCCAGGCCCGCGGTCGCGACGCAAGGTCGCTCCTGCAGGAAAATCCTCACGTCCCCAAGGCGGGGAACGCCGTGGGAAGGATCTTCAACGCGGAGAACGCAGAGAGCCGCAGAGAACGCGGAGAAGAGCCACGGCAATTCTGTTTTTTGCTTCTCTCTGCGTTCTCTGCGCCCCTTTGCGTTCTCTG
>JALHRS010000064.1 GCA_022841325.1 Lysobacterales bacterium
CAACTGCCGACGGCCGCGGGCACGTCCTGGCAGGCTGCGTGGATGCTGGACGCCAACGTGACGTCGAGGCGCACGGCAACCTTGCGGCGCGCGCCCGTCTCGGCGACCACGCGATTTCAGGGCGCATCGGCACGCTCGCCCGGCGCACTCAGGGTTCCGCATGATGAGTCGCAGCGTCTGCGCACCGCGGGCCCGGTGCGCTACGAGAACGCAATGCGTCTCGACGCGCTGGCGCGGCGGCTGCATCACGAGGACGGACTGCGGGATCGGCATCTGCCAACGACCTCGCGTTTCGACGTGGCGATGTTGCTTCCGGGCCGCCGTTTCTTCGAAGCCATCCAGGTCGCCACGGCGCTTCGTCGCTGGACGGGTGCACGCTGGCAGAACGCGATGCGACCGCCGCCCGGGCGCCATCCAGTGCGCCCGGACGATCCCGAGCGGCCGTTCGTTCCCTGTTACACGCCGAACCCGCACCTGCGCTTTTCCGCACTGGCGGCCGCGAACGGCCACCTGGTGTTCGTCTGCGAGCGGCGCCCTGATCCCGGCCAAGACGGCCCGGTCGTCGTGCCGATCCGAAGGGTCTACGTCGTGCTGAATCACGTCACGCTCCATCGCTGGCCGGATGGCGCGCCGGTGCCGGTGATCTCGCTGTCCCTGAGTCTCGATGTCGACTCCTGGGCCTGGGGTTTCGAGGCGATGCTGCCCGCGATTGCCGAAGCGCTGATCGCACCCACCGATGGCGAGCCGCCGGTTGAACTCGTTGCGCACGTCAACGGCACCGATTTCCGTGTGCTCGCCGAGAACCTGAGCCGCGAGCGCAGCTTTGGCGATGCGAGCCTGCGTCTCTCCGGGCGTGGCCGCACCGCGGTTCTGTCAGCGCCCTATGCGCCAGTGATGCACTTCAGCAATGCCGACCCGCGCACGGCGCGGCAAATGATGGACGATGTCCTGACCGTCAACGGTGTGCCGATTGGCTGGACCATCGATTGGGCGCTCACCGACTGGAACGTGCCTGCAGGCGTGTTCGCGCAGCAAGGCACCTGGATCGATGCGCTCGCCACCATCGCCGCCGCACCGGGCGGCTACCTGTTGCCGCATCCGTCCGACGCGATCCTGCGCGTGCGCCACCGCTACCCCGTGGCGCCGTGGGACTGGCATGCGGTGACGCCGGACCTGGTGCTGCCAGTCGATGCGGTGTCGCGCGAATCGGTGCGCTGGCTGGAAAAGCCGGCGTACAACCGGGTATTCGTGTCGGGCCAGTCTGCCGGCGTGCTGGGCCAGGTCACGCGCACCGGCACTGCCGGCAATCGGGTCGCGCCAATGATCGTCGATCCACTGATCACCGAAGCCGTCGCTGCCCGCCAGCGCGGCACCGCGATCCTGGCCGACACCGGAAAGCAGTTCGAGGTCGGCCTACGCCTGCCGGTACTGCCGGAGACCGGCATCGTTGAGCCCGGAACCTTCGTCGAGTACCAGGACGGCAGCGTCGCGCGGCTCGGCATCGTGCGCTCCACGCGCGTCGAGGCCAGCTTCCCGGAGGTCTGGCAAACGCTGGGCGTCGAGTGCCATGCATAACCTCTACCGACAGTTCCGGCAGTTGCTGCCCGAACCGCCACTTCAGGCCGGCATCGTGATCGAGGTCGGCGCTAGCCGCGTCGTGATCGCGTTGCCGGGCGGCGGACTCATCCATGCCCGCGGCGAGGCCACGCTGGGCCAGACCGTGTTCGTGCGCGATGGCGTCATCGAAGGCGAGGCACCGTCCTTGCCGCTGGAAATCATCGACATCTAACCCGCCCCCCCTTCCGCTGCTTCACCCCTGAAACCCGCTCCGGCTGCCGCTGGGCGGGTTTCGTCATTTCTGGAGACCCAAGATGGCCGACGACACCGATGTACTGACCAACGAATCGACGCTTCTCCTGCGTCATGAGGATTTCGATGAACTGTTGAACCGCGCCGCCGAACGTGGCGCAGAGCGCTGCCTTGCGCACCTTGGCCTGGAGAACGGTCATGCCGCGAAGGACATCCGCGAGCTGCGCGATCTGCTGGAAGCTTGGCGCGATGCCCGTCGCACGGCATGGCAAACCCTCATCAAGGTGATCACCACCGGCATATTGGCCGCGCTGTTGGTAGGCGCCGCCATCAAGCTGAAACTGATGGGCGGCGTGCAATGACCGCCAAGTCGAAGATCTGCCTGCTGGATGACTGGCGTCGCGTGCTGCGACGTGCCTGGAGCATCCGCTTCTCGCTGCTGGCCGCTGCCTTCACGGCGGCGGAAGTGGTCGTGCCGCTGTTTGGCGACGCACTGCCACGCGTCGCGTTCGTTCTACTGGCCTTTGCCGCCAGCATCGGAGCGACCATCGCGCGCATCGTGGCTCAGCCGGGGATGGACCGATGACCCGGCCGCCAATGGTGCGCAGGACGGTGGCCGGCATGACGCTGTCCGCCGCCGCCCTGGTTGGCATCCTGCTGCACGAGGGCTACACCGACCGCGCGGTGATTCCCGTCAAGGGTGATGTGCCGACCATCGGGTTCGGCACCACCACAGGGGTGAAGCTGGGAGATACCACCACGCCGCCGCAGGCACTGGTTCGGGCGCTCACCGATGTGCAGCAGTTCGAGGGTGCGCTCAAGCAATGCGTGACCGTGCCCTTGGCCCAGCACGAGTACGACGCGCTGGTGAGCTTCTCCTACAACGTCGGCAGTCGTGCGTTCTGCCAGTCCACGCTGGTCAGGAAGCTCAACGCCGAGGACTACGCGGGAGCCTGCGCCGAGCTGCTGCGCTGGCGCTTCTTCCAGGGCAAGGACTGCGCGCTGCCCGCCAACGCCCGACTGTGCGGCGGGCTGGCCAAACGGCGTGAAGCCGAGTACTCGCAGTGCATCGGGGATGCGTCGTGAGCGTGATTCCATGGCCGTACCGGCTGTTGGCATTGGCGGCGCTCGGCCTCGCCCTGGTCGGCTTCGGCTGGGTCAAGGGCGCGGGCCACGTTCAAGCGCAGTGGGATGCGGCGGTCCAAGCGCAAGCCCCGCAGGCCGCCGCCAACCGCGCCCGTCAGGCGCAAGCCACCGTCAAGGTCGTCACCGAGTACGTCGACCGCGTTCGCATCGTCCGCGAGAAGGGCGACACCATCATCAAGGAGGTTCCCGTCTATGTGCCCGTTCAAGCCGATGCTGCTTGCACTATCAACCGCGGCTTTGTGCGCCTGCACGACGCTGCCGCCGCAGGTGAATTGCCCGAAGCCGCCCGAGATGCTGATGCGGCCGCCGCAGCCATTGCGCTCTCTGCCGTCGCCGGAACCGTCACCGCCAACTACCAGACCTGCCACGAGAACGCCGAGCAGTTGATAGCGTTGCAGGCGTGGGCAAGGGAGATGGAGGTCGCTAGCAAGCAATAGTGCTCGGAACGCCATCATGGATTGTTCCAGCCCCCGTGCCAGATCCTCCTCCGATCACTCTGGCCGAAGCGGACCTCTTGACAGCGACCTCCAGGGGGCGCTCTCGGCCACCTTGAGGCTCTGCCTGGTGCTCGCGACCGACCCAGAAGTGCGACTCGCGGCCATCGTGGACTTCAACTTCAATCTGGGGGCTGGCCGACTACAGACATCGACGCTGCGGCGGCGGGTGAACCAGCGGGACTGGGCGGGCGCCGCAATAGTGGCCCGGCGCTGGGTGTATGGCGGCGAAAAGGGTGCAGCGCGGGCTCGTTGTACGGCGTGCTGCTGAAGTGGCGCTCATCCTTCAAGGCTGCCTTGAATCGGGCCCATCAGGTTCGTCCATGTTCGGCAATCGGGAACGATAGCGCACTTCCCGTTGAAGACATCGTGGCGCAGGACGCCGTGGCGTCCCCCGTCGCCATCATTCTAGGCCGACGTAGATCTGCTGCGATATGATCGAAGGTCTGGCGCGCCGCGTCGGAGCAACGCAGGGCGTCCTTCACAATGCACGACATACCTACGACAGTCTTCATTTCCTTGCGCAGTCGCTTTTTCGACGATCTAGGGAAGCCAAAGTCGTTCAACCTTCGTCCGAAACAGAACACGCAGGATGATCCTTTCGACGAGTTTCTCGCGAACGTGGCGCTTTCTGGGATCGACGGCCTCGAGTGCGTCAAGGCATCAGGACCGCTTATTACGCCAGACCTGGCACTATTTCGCTCAGCTCTCTGCCGCGGGGCGAAGCCCGAAGATCTCCGCGACGACCTCACTCGTCTTGTAGCCTTCGAAGTGAAAAAGCTCGAGCGGACGCCAAACGGCACTGTCGCGCGAGCATCAGGGCTCGACTACAACACGACGCCGCCGTGCGGTCGTGTGCGTATATACGATGACGCGGGTGTCACCCTGGATGTGCGCGGTTTCTACATCTTCGTGTGTCTTGAGGCTGCGAATGCGGGGGTGATGGTGACAGCCTTGGCGATAGTGGATGGCAACATCCTCAATACCGACTTTGCCTTTTACCTCAGTATCGTCGGTGAGCGCGAAAAGAAGATCGAACTTGGAAGCTACGCCGACGGTGCGGACCGCGCGCGGCCAATGCTGATCTTTTCGAACCCGCTCGGAGTTGCGCAGTTCAATAAAGGTGCTTGTCTGATCCATCCTAGTTCCGACCTTGAAACCAAAACGGCTAGCACGCTCAAGCGGGTCCACTTGCTAAAACGAACGAAGAAGGGTGCGATCGATGCCGAGTTTCACGTGTACCGCACGAGGACCGACGCAGAGGGAATGGAAGTCACGACACTCATCGATCCGATGCCGACACCGACGCGTGATACGAAGACGCGGCCACGCGGTCGTTTCAAGCTTCCGTTTCGAGTTTGAGGGGAAGCTCACCGGACACTGAGCGGGTCGAGCAATCCCAACTGAGTACCTGGCGCCAGGGCTGTTTCGGCGTCTAACAATACGGGCACATTGGGAATCACCTGATCACTCCAGAGCTGCTCAATCAAGAAGTCGATCTGCCCCTTGTTAGTCGTCAGCGTGGCGAGCACTGCGGTGCAGTCGCGGCCAGGGGACGCCTCGACGAGAAACTGACTCAGAACCACAATGCGGAGGTCGTTTCGCGAAAGCCGGCGGCCAGTTCGATTGAACCGCCGAATCTTTTCGCGTGTAGCCGCTTCGATCAACATGGGGATGCGCTCGTCTGGGCGCTTCGTCCTCTGGTCCCTGGCTCGTTTGCGGCAGACCAGCATCACGTCAAGATCGATGGGATCCTTAGCCTGCATTTTCGGGGTCGCGACCGACAACTCTGATTTCACCGGCTGCGCCTGAACGAACGAAAATCCAGCTCCGAGCACGGCCTCACAAACGGATGACCAGCCCTCGTCTCGTGAATGGTGATAGCTGAAGACAAGAAGTCCCTCGTCCTTCAAGACTCGATGGCACTCGCGGAAGACTGCTCGTAGCTTCGTGGCGAAACGATCCACGTCCGTGTCCTGCACCTCGCTCTTATGGCGGGTCGTACCGCGACCTGCGGGTGAGCGCGCGCCGAAGAACATCTCCTGCCAGACGAAAAAGAAGTCGGCCAGTTCGGAATAGTGCACATTGTCGAAAAACGGTGGATCGGTCAGAACCAGGTCCACGCTGGCATCGGCCATCTTCGTGTCCGACGAGTCCCCGCAGGAAACGTAGACCCCACCTACCTTTGGCAACTCGCCCTTTTTTAGCTCCCGGACGTGCGCCCCCATTGGCGGGCAGATGCCGACTACCTTTCGCCCCTTTTTCTGCTTCCCCACGTACTCGACAGCGAGTTCGAACGGAACCGACTTGTACTCAAGCGCCCGGATTAACCTTGATTCGAACAGTGTCGAAAATGACCCGGAACTCTTACGTGTACCCCAGACGTTTGCTTCAATCGGCATCCGCTCTGGCTTCAGGACGTGGTGCGAGAACATGTGCCGAACTGCACCCGTTCCCTCACCCTTGTAGGACGCAAACATGTTGTTGAATTCCAGAACCCCGGAGAAAAGCGTCGCAAGCGCATCTCGACCCGTTCCACTCGGCAATTCCTGAATGGCCTGGGCGAGCGAAACGAGTGCGAGTAGTTGCCTGTCGTTGAAAAAATCAGACCAGTAGCGGTATCCGTAATTCAGTGCTTGCTTTGTGTTGTAGCCGTCTACGATTTCAACCCGAGGCACCGGGAGCTTGTCGGCAATGATCCTCTCCGCAGCGCGCTCGAACCTGACTCGATCATCGTCGGTGATGCGGAGGTACTCCTTTTCGCCGTCCTGCGTTAGCACCAGTTTTGCGTAAAGTTCGTGTGCTGGCGGCTTGCGCTGTGACCGAATTGCCTTCGCGATCTGGAACTCGTGCTTGCAGCTCCGGCAGCACGCAGTCTGGCGCGCCGCCGCGCCAGCGTGAGGGTCAAACGAAACCCCGCACGAAGGACAGCGATTCGATCTGTCGGTGACCAGCCCTGGAAAGACGTCAGTACATTCGGGACAAACGATGTGCACCCGGGGGTTTTTCGCTGCGTAGGCATGACGCGCGAAGATCTGACTCGAAAACAAGCGTGTCGAAGCGCTGCACTCAGGGCACGGAACCGTTTTTACCCAAAAGAAGTAGAGAACGTCAGCCTCTCGCCCCTTGGAATCCAAGCCGCGATACAGGCTGCGCAAGGTCGCTCCGACCTTGCGGTCTAGCTCGGCGAACAGGTCACGAAGCTCACGCTCAGTTATGTCACTCAGCGCAGTGCGTACAGTGCGAGCGGCCACAGCGTTGATGTCGCGCCCGATTGCAGTGCATCCAAGCTTGTGCGCTTCACCGACCGTTGTCCCGCTACCCATGAATGGGTCGAACACAACGACTCCCGGCAACCGTATCGGCTGCCAGAAGAGGTCCATGATCGCCGATCCCGCCGGCGCCGTGGCACCGAGGATCGCGGCGCGAAACACCGAGCCAAGCCGCTGCGCCCACCACTTATGTGTGTGGTAGACCGGTCGGTAGATCTCCTTACGCCAACTCTCGACCTCCGCAACCTCGCTCACGTACTCAAACGGAAACCCGTCTTCGATGGCGCGTTTTCCCTGCGGAGCCAGCATCGGTTGCCCGTACGGTTCGCCCGGTTCCGCGACCGACATAAGGGCGATGTTTCTGAGCATCTTCGTTGCCTGGTAGGGCGAGCGCTCAACCATCCTTTGGACGGTCTGCGGCACGCGCCCAGCAAGGAGAAGCAACTCGTCTTGGTCGCACGAGAGGACCGTAGCGAGCCCCTTGATGAGTTGATCAGAGGGGGGTACTCGACCCGCCTCGACCCGCGACAGGTACGCCTGATTCACGCCGATGCGATCAGCTGTTTCCCGAAGGCTCAGCCCGGCGCGCTCGCGCTGGGCTCGTACGAAGTGTTCAAAGTTCATGGCCAATCCGAGTGTGTGCGCGTGTTGATAATTTTATCAACACTTGGCCCCAACGCCAAGGTGACACGAGGGATCGCCTTGCGCGGGCTCCATATCCCCAAGCGGGCCAATCCACCCGATACGGCGTGTTTAGCTCGCCCCGGGAACTGGCGAACGCGCCGGGGAGTCGAAGCAGTTGATCCGAGTCAAGATCGGAGTACCCGGCGGCTGATAAGGTCATCCAATGCTGAAACCCTTCCGCCGCCGACGCTTGCGCACACGCCTGTCGCTCATTGCGATCATGGCGTTGCTCTGGTCGCAGATGGTGCTGGCGTGGCATACGGACTGCTACGTCTTCTCGACCGCTGCCGTGGTCGCCGCAGCGTCCGCGAGCCACGATCACTGCGCGGGAATGGTCGATCAATCGGACCGTGCCGTGTGCGAGGCTCATTGCAACCAGACCGACGGTAGCCCAGAGAGCTTGCGGGCTGCCCTGTCGGTCCCGGCGCTTCCACCCGATTCCCTCGCCAAGATATCGGTGGTCCTGCGACTGGAAAGGGGCCGGCCCGAAGACCAGTCGGCCTACGCTGGCGACGCATGGCACCGACCAACGTCGCATCCGGCCAGCGTGCTCCTGATTTGATCGAAGTCCGAAGCCCAGACGCATTGCGTCGGAGACGAGCGGCACGACACGCCGTGTAGCGTGCTCCTTGGCTTCCTTCCGCGAGCCGTTCCGGTTCGCCGCAGGCCACGGCGGGCCAGGAGCCTTGCAGTTCCTTGCCAACCATGCCGATCAACGCGCGTGCAGACCTGCTGGCGTTCGGCGTCCGCACACCGAGCGGCAGCCCAGGTCTTCGGGGCCGACCCGACCGGGGTGGAATGCCTGGCCACGCAGATCGAAGCGGTGGCCATCACCGTGCCGGGAACGACCAGCGCCTTCGTTAAACCACGCCAGATGTTCGTGCGGGAATCCGCCGTCGTAAAGGCGGCGACCAGCACCCCTCGACGACCGGCTCGACGGGTGCGCAGACGTTGCCGGTCGCGCCAGCCCGCCGCATGTGGGCACCAATCCCCGAACGGAGAGCCACATGAACACTCAGATCAACATCGCCAGTCCAGCCCGTCATGTCCGGTTGCTGCTTGCCGCCATCCTGTTGGCCCTGCTGGCCGCCTGTGCCACCAATAGTCCCACCCGCCACTACTTCATGCAGGGTCAGGTTCTGTCGGTGGAGGACAAAAGCGTGGTCTTGTGCGTCGGCACAGCGCATGGCGCGGAAGTGGGCCAAGTGCTGAGCGTGTATCGGAACGAGCAGGTTCGCACCGCACCCAAGGCGACAGCAGGAGGCTTCAAGCGCGTGCCGATGGGCCAGGTGCGCATCGTGGAAGTTTTCGACGAACACTACGCCCGCGCCGAGGTGGTGACTGGCGAAATCCACGCCAACGACACGGCGGAATTGCAGCACTGAGTCGGACTTCGGCTGCGGCGTCCGTCGTCGACGCCGCGCTCTTCATGCCGGTCGGCGCATCGGCGCCGGCCGGTGCCCGAATCTCGGAGGAATCGGCCATGAATCGGAACTGGAAACTGTTGGGCTTGTCTGCCGCGCTCGTGATGGCGTTCGTGATCCTGCGCGAACACTGGGGCCATGTGCTCGGTGCGCTCCCGTACCTTTTGCTGCTGGCGTGCCCCTTGCTGCACCTGTTCCATGGACACGGTGAACACGCGCAGCACGACCATTCGACCGATGACCGCAAGCCCTGAGATTGCCAGGTTGGTCGATGCGCTGGGTCGTGCAGTCGCGTATGCGCTGGTCACGCTGCCGATGTTCGCGCTTTGGGAACTCGGGCACGCGCCGTTGTATACGGTCTGGATCGATGCCGGTCCTGCGGCAGCCTGGAGCGCCGTGCTGCATTGCACCGTGGGCGATGCGGCCATCGCGTTCGCGTGCTCGCTTGCGACCGCGCTGCTCGCGCGCGCGATGCCCTGGTTCCGTCGCGCCCATCGCGCCGATGCAGTCGTCGTGGCGCTTGGCGTGACGACGACCATCGCCATCGAATGGATCAGTACGCGCTGGCTCGGACGCTGGGCCTATCGCGAAATGATGCCCGTCGATCCGATCCTGGGCATTGGCCTGAGTCCGCTCGCGCAGTGGATCGTGGTTCCGGTGCTCGCGCTTTGGATCCTGCGACGACGGAGCGGTCCCGCGCGCAGCAACGGCTAGAAGTGCCTACGCCGGCTTGCGAACGGCCAGAAGAGCTGAGCGGTGTATGCGTGCGGAAAGGGCTCGTCCAGCCCCACATCGTCTGCCTGCACCGGCATCGGGCGGTCGAAACGCGTGCCGCAGAGCCAATCCCAGATCAGCCAGAACTCGCCGAAATTGACCTGCGCGTCTGCGTAGTCGCGACGGTGGTGCCAACGGTGCAGCTCGGCGCCGCCAATCCAGCGCCGCAACGGACCGAGCGAATAGTCGAAGTTCGCATGCTGAAACCCGAGGTGGACGGTCAGCAAGGTCAGCCATGCGCTGATGACGGCGGCAGGCGCGCCGAGCAAAACGGCCGCCACGAGGCCGGGACCTGCCAGCAGCAACGCGCTGAGCGGATGCCGGCGCTCGCCGTTCATCCAGTACAGCCGCTCGGCGCTGTGATGAATCGCGTGGAGCCGCCACATCCAGTGGACGTGGTGACTCATTCGATGCATCGCATACAGGCCCACATCGAGGATCGCGCCCGCGAGCAGCACCTGCAGGGCAATGGGCCATGACTGTGGCCAGACGGTCATCGTCGGCAGCCGGCCTGCCACCCCATGGAGCAGATACGCGGTTGCCGACATGAGCAACAAGTTCACCAGCACGTGAACCGCGTCCGTGACGGTGTCCTTGTGATCGTGGTTCCAGTCCGGTTCGAAGGGCTGCACGCGTTCGAGCACGGCCACAGCAAACAAGCCGGCCAGCGCGACGAGGGCAAACGCTGGCCACGGCGAACGATCAAAGGTGGACCAGGCCAGCACGAACGTCGCGACACCGCCAAAGATCACGGGATACGCGCCGTAGCGCAGAAGTGTGTGCAATCGCATGCGGTGATCTCCGGAATCGTGCGCACAGTGTCGCTGCCCATCCGTCCAGAGGCTTGAACGTATCGGCTGGATGCCGCTCAGCGCGGCCGTAGCGCGGCCAGCACGCTCCCGGGCGTGATCCCGAAATGACGGCGCATGGTGCGGCTGAAATGCGCCGCATCGGCGAAGCCCGCGGCGTGCGCCGCTGCCGTCAGCGAGTGGCCGCGGCCTGCCGCCTCCAGCGCGTGGGCCAGTCGCAACCAGCGCAGGTAGGGACGGACGGCCATTCCCGTCTGATCTCGAAACGCGTGAGCAAAACGGCTGGGCGACAGCGCCGCCTCGGCCGCCAAGGCATTCAAGGTCCACGCGGCGGCGGGCCGTTGCGGCAAGGCGTTGATGACCTCGCGCAAACGCCGCACGGAACGCGACTCGGGTGGCGGGGATGGCTGAGCCATCGCGAGCGCGTCGACCAAGGTCTCAATCGCTGGCGCGACATCAGTTGGCGACCGCCACAGTGCGCGCAGGCGCGCGCATTCTTCGCCGGAAAGTTTTCGGGTGCCTTGCGTACACGTCGCGGCGAGGCGTCGGCCGGCCACCGACTCGCGCTCCACGTAGAGCAACCAGACCGGACCGGGGTGCAGATGGTGCGCAACATCCGGTCCGATCAGCAGGCCGGCGCTCGTGACACGGCGTCCCTCGACCTCGGCGCTGACGGGCTGCCCATCGCCCAATGCCAGTTGCAGGGCCGGATGACGATGGGTGCGGTTGTCGCCCGCAAGCCCGGAAAACACCGCCCAACCAGGACCCAGTGCGATGCGCCCGGCCCAGGCGGGCGATGTGCGCCGGTCCACGATCATTGGCCCTTGTGCAACCTGAGCGCGTTGGCCACGACCGACACCGACGACAGGCTCATCGCCAGCGCGGCAATCATCGGGCTCAGCAGCAGGCCGAAGGTCGGGTACAGCAGTCCGGCAGCGATCGGCACGCCGAGCGCGTTGTAGGCGAAGGCGAAGGCAAGGTTCTGGCGCATGTTGCGCACCGTCGCAGCCGAAATTTCCCGGGCGCGCACGATGCCGCGCAGATCGCCCTTGACCAGCGTGAGCTGGGCGCTCGACATGGCGACGTCGGTACCGGTGCCCATCGCGATGCCGACATCCGCCGCGGCCAGTGCCGGTGCGTCGTTGATGCCGTCGCCGGCCATCGCCACGCGCCGTCCCTGTGCCTGCAGGCGCGCCACCAAGGCCGCCTTGTCCGCAGGCCGCACTTCGCCGTGCACTTCGTCGATCTTCAATCTGCGCGCGACCGCCTGCGCGGTGGTGCGGCCATCGCCGGTGGCCATCACGATGCGCAGGCCGGCACGGTGCAGGGCGTCGATGGCCTCCGGTGTACTGGCCTTGATCGGGTCCGCGACGGCCACCAGGCCGGCGAGCGAGCCGTCGACGGACAGGAACATCACGCTGGCGCCGTCGGTGCGCAGGCGTTCGGCGTCGGCGTGCAGGTCATCGGTGGCGACGCCGTTCTCCTGCATCAACGCGGTGTTGCCCAAGGCCAGGGAGTAGGCGCCGACGCGCCCGCGCACGCCGATGCCCGTGGCCGACTCGAAGTCCGCTGCGTCTTGCAGCGACAACTCGCGACGGCGCGCCTCGGCCACGATGGCATCTGCGAGCGGATGTTCGCTGCCCGCATCCAGACTGGCCGCCAGCCGCAGGACTTCGGTTGCGGACCACTTGTCTGTCGCGAGCACCTCACGAAACGCTGGGCGGCCCTCGGTCAAGGTGCCGGTCTTGTCGACGATCACGGTGTCGACGGTGCGCAGTCGCTCGATGGCCTCGGCATCGCGGAACAGCACGCCCGACTGCGCGGCGCGGCCGGTGGCGACCATGATCGACATCGGTGTGGCGAGGCCGAGCGCACACGGACAGGCGATGATCAGCACCGCGACCGCGTTGACCACCGCGTAGGTCCACGAAGGGTCGGGGCCGAACAGGCCCCAGCCGAGTAGCGTCGCCAGCGCGATGGCCAGCACCGCGAGCACGAACCAATAGCTGACGACGTCCGCAAGGCGCTGCATCGGCGCGCGCGAACGCTGCGCCTGCGCCACCAGTTGCACGATCTGCGCGAGCACCGTGTCCGCACCGATGCGGTCGGCGCGGATCACCAGGCTGCCGTTGCCGTTGAGGGTGGCGCCGATCACGCGCGCACCGGCGGTCTTTTCGACCGGGATCGGCTCGCCGGTCAGCATCGATTCGTCGACCGCCGAACGCCCGTCGAGCACCTCGCCGTCGACCGGCACCTTCTCGCCGGGTCGCACCCGCAGGCGGTCGCCGACATGCACATGGTTCAGCGGAATGTCTTCCTCCGTTCCGTCCTCGCGCAGCCGGCGTGCGGTCTTGGGCGCCAGCCCGAGCAAGGCCCTGATCGCGGCCGAAGTTGAGGAACGGGCCTTCAACTCCAGCACCTGGCCGAGCAGCGTCAGCGACACGATGATCGCGGCCGCCTCGTAGTAGACGCCGACCCGGCCGTGCTCACGGAAGGCCTCCGGGAACAGTCCCGGCGCGAGCGTCGCGACCAGGCTGTAACCGAAGGCCGCACCGACGCCGGTACCGATCAGCGTCCACATGTTCGGGCTGCGGTTGGCGAGCGATTGCGCCCAACGCACGAAGAAGGGCCAGCCGGCCCACAGCACCACCGGCGCGGACAGCGCCAGTTCCAGCCAGGTGCGCGCGCCAGCCGCGAGACCGGGCATGCGGTGTCCGGCCATCGCCACCAGGAGCACGATGATCGAGAGCGGCAAAGTCCACCAGAAACGCCGCCGGAAATCCGCGAGTTCCGGGTTCTCGTCGTCGTCGAGACTGGGCAGCACCGGTTCCAACGCCATGCCGCAGATCGGGCAACTGCCCGGCTCGTCGCGCACGATCTGCGGGTGCATCGGGCAGGTATAGCGGGCGCCAGGACTCGCTGGTGGGGCAGCAGGTTCGGCGGCGGGATTCAAGTAACGCGCAGGATCGGCAAGGAACTTGCTGCGGCATCGGTCGGAGCAGAACCGGTGCATTCTTCCGGCGTGCTCGGCCTGATGCGGGGAGTCGGTCGCCACCGACATGCCGCACACCGGGTCGATCTCCGCGCCCGATCCGTGTGCGCCGGCAGCGTGATCGTGCCCGTCGCCGGTGCCATGATGGGCGTGTCCGTGCGCCGCTTTCGGCGAAGAGCCGGCGTGTGGAGGGTGCTGATGGTTCATGCGTCTTGCTCCTGGGACAGCGCATTGAGAATCGGGCAGGCCTCGCTGCGCCCGTGTCCGGGGCATGCGTCGATCAGCGTGCGCAGGCCGTCGCGAATGCGTTCGAGTTCAGCGATGCGCTGCTCGATGTCACCGAGCTTGCGCTGCGCCGCAGCGCGCACGCGGGCCACGTCGCGCTCGGCACTGAGCGACAGCAGCGCCTGGATGTCGTCGAGCGAGAAGCCCAGCCCTTTCGCGCGACGAATGAAGCGCAGGCGCTTGAGTTCTTCTGCGCCGTAGAGGCGATAACCCGACGCGAGCCGGCCCGCCGGTGCCAGCAGGCCATTGCGCTCGTAGTAGCGCACCGTATCGATGGCGACTCCGGCCTGTTTGGCGAGACCGCCGATGCTCAGCGACATGTCCGTTCTCCTCGTGGGACACCAGCTTGCACTCTGGACCTGGGTCCAGAGTCAAGCCCCTGTCGCAGCGGCCGTTCACCGCTGCGACCGGTTCGCGCCAGTCAGTGATGACCTTCCACTCGGCGAAAGGCCGAGGTGCTGCCGTCCGCTGCCACGAGTTCCACCGTGTAGGGCTGCACCCGACCATCCGGCATCTCCATGCCGGGTGAGCCGAGCGGCATGCCGGGCAGGACCAGACCCCGCGCCTGGGGCCGTTCGGCCAACAAGCGTCGCACGTCCTCGGCGGGTACGTGGCCCTCGATCACATAGCCATCGATCTCGGCGGTGTGGCAAGAGCCTTTGCCGTAGGGGACGCCGAGCGCTGCCTTGATCGACGCGAGGTCGTCGGTGTCGCGCACTTCGACCTTGAAGCCGGCGTGTTGCATATGCTCGACCCACAAGCCGCAGCAGCCGCAGCTGGGAGACTTGTGGACGACCATTGCCGGTGTCGTGTCCGCCATGGCGGTGGAAGTCGCGGTCGGTTGCGCGCCGGCGGTCGCGCTCGTGGCATCCGGGTCCCGAGCGCAAGCGGTCGACATCATCAGAGCTGCAAGGCTTGCGAGCCCCCACGCGATGTGGCTTTTACTTCCGCGGCGGCTCATCGCTGCGCCCTCGACGACCAGTGCAGATGGACGATCTTCCAGCCCTGCGCGGTCTTGCGCAGAACGGCCGTTTCGGTAGACGAGATCATCAGCAACTTGTCGTCCTTGCTGGCGTGGATCTCGCTCTCGCTGCCGACCCAGACCAGATCGCCCGATGTCTGCGCGGTCCTGCGCTTCAGCGCGATGTGGGCCGCCTTGAGGAACTCGGCATCGTGCTTGGCGTGTCCGCCCAGGTACTCGTCGCGGGTGCGTTCGGCGCCACCGCTTTCGAGGATCAGTACGCCAGGATCGAGATCGGCGGCAACCGCTTCAAGATCGCCTGCGCTCAAGGCGGCCGAGAAGCGTTCCAGGACTGCGACGGCGTCGCTGGCCTCTGGCGCAATGCTGAGCGTGGCGCCTGCAGTCTCGCGGCCAGCCGCTACTTGCGCCGTGCCGTGCTTTTCGTTGCCGTGTGCGTAGGCGATCGGCGCGGCGAGCGCAAGAGCCAAAGCGAGGGAAGTCATTCGGATGTTCATGGGTTTCTCCAGGTTCGGGTGAGGCGCAGGGCCTCGTGGGTGGCAACTCAGTGGTGGTGGTCGTCTTCGCTGTCGTGTTCGTCGGCGGGGCGGTCGTCGCCGGCGGGGGCCATTGGGTCGTCGACGGGTTCGAACGACGAGCGCTCCGCGTTCTTGCCGTCGTGGCCGGCGTGCGGATCGCCGCCGCCGACATCGGTCTCGCCGCCGCCGTGGCTGTGGCCATCGCTGGCCGCGACCTGGGCGCTGTATTGCGCGGCGGTCATGCTCGGGAACTGCTGCATGAAGGCGACCATTCCCCACAGGTAGCGGTCGTCCATGCTCTTGCCCCAGGCGGGCATGCCCGAGGCTTTGATGCCGTGCTTGAGCACCCAAAAGGCTTCGCGTGGATCGACTTTCCCGAGCGCATCCCAGCGCGGTGGTCGTGGATACAGGCCCACGCTGAGCTCGGTTTCCTCTGCGTCTGGGCTGAGATGGCAGGTCACGCACATCGCGCTGTAGTTGCCGGCGCCGTTGCGGATCAGTTCGGCATCGGACAGGTCGGGCACCTGAATATCTGCAGCGCGAACCGAGATCGAGCGCGTGCGCGCCACCTCCAGCACGCGATAGGTCGCAGACCAGTGCGGATCATCGGCACCGACGTTGTAGACACCGCCCCAGATAGCGGCGGCGGCCATCGCAACGCCGACAAGTGCGAGAAAGACGAGGGTCTTGAGCAGTTTCATGGCGGGCTCCTCAGCCGTGCTTCATGCGGGAGTGGTCGACCGGTTTGGCCTTGAATTCGGCCGGTGCGCCGGGCGGCGGGCCGCGTCTCACGGGCGCCCCGAAATCCGCATCGGCGCTGACGCGATGGGCGACCGTGCCTTTGGGGTTGGGATACCAGCCCGGATCACGGAAATCGCCGGTAGCCACGTCGTCGCGCACCTTGATCACGGTGAACATGCCGCCCATTTCGAGATTTCCGAACGGGCCCTTGCCCATCATCATCGGCAGCGTGTTCTCGGGGCCGGTCATGTGCCCGGAGTCGGTGTGCTCCTGGTGCTCGGCCATCCCGCCCTGGCCCATGGCCATGTAGCCCGGCAGCAGCTTGCGGATCTCCGCCTCCACGCCCGACTGGTCGACGCCGAGCGTGTTCGGAATCTCGTGGCCCATGGCGTTCATCGTGTGATGCGACATGTGGCAGTGGAAGGCCCAGTCGCCCGGCACAGCGACGAACTCCAGATCGCGGGTCTGGCCGACACCGACGATCTCGGTGGTTTCCGGCCGCCACAGCCCCTTGGGCCAGCGTCCGCCGTCCGATCCGGTGACGTGGAACTGCACGCCATGCATGTGCATCGGGTGGTTCCACATCGACAGGTTGCCGATGCGCACGCGCACGCGTTCGCCGCTGCGTGCGACCAGCGGCTCGATGGCCGGAAACACCTTGCTGTTCATCGTCCACAGATCGAAGTCCTGCATCACCGAGGGATCGGGTCGATAGGTGCCCGGATGCAAGGCCCAGTTGTGCAGCAACACGACGTAGTCGCGATCGATCCGCTCGGGCTCGCCGTCCCTGGGGTGGATGATGAACATGCCCATCATGCCGACCGCCATCTGCACCATCTCGTCGGCGTGTGGGTGGTACATGTGGGTGCCGTGCTGGCGCAACGTGAACTCGTAGACGTAGGTTTCGCCGGGCTGGATATGCGGCTGGCTGAGGCCACCGACCCCGTCCATGCCCGAGGGCAGCAAGATCCCGTGCCAATGCACGCTGGTGTGCTCGGGCAGGTGGTTGGTGACGTAGATCCGGACCCGATCACCCTCGACCGCCTCGATGGTCGGGCCCGGCGTCGTGCCGTTGTAGCCCCAGCACTTGGCACGGCAACCGGGCGCGAACTCGTGCTCGATCTCTTCCGCGACGAGGTGGAACTCCTTGACTCCATCGACCATGCGGTGCGGCAAGGTCCATCCGTTCAGAGTGCGCACCGGGCGGTAGCCGCCGGAGGAGGACGGCGACGACGGAGCGGCCGAGACTGCGGTTGCCGTGTGCCCCTCGTGGTTCTGCGCGGAGGCGCGATGCGCCCAGAGTCCGAACGGGGCGAGGGCTCCCAACCCGGCGAGGCGGAACCATTGGCGGCGAAGAGGATTCATGGCGTGTCTCCGTGGTCGTGCCGAGAGTCGGCTTCGTCGTCGGCAGGTTCGACGGGCTTGGTCGTGGTTGGCTTGCGGTGTTCGCGGTGCGGGTTCGGTTCTGTCGGCACCGACATGTCATGGCCCGCGTGCGGATCGGGCGGCGGCGCTGAGTCCGGCATGCGGTGGCCCGCGTGCGGGTCGCTGGCCTGACCGGTGTGCCTGGAGTGATCCATGGCTCCCGAGCCATCGACCGCGGGCAAGATCGCCTCGACGCCGATGACGGGCTCGGCTGGCACATCGTCGTCCGGCAGACGGGTACCCACTGCGCCGCGCAAGCCGGCGCGAGCCACCCAGTAGTCGCGCACGGCTTCCAGGTAGGCCTGGTAGGCGTCGTACTCCTGCTGCTTCGCCAGCAGCAGCTCGAACACGCCCACCAGCATGAAGTTCACCTGTTCCTGGGTGCGGGCGACGATGGCCTCGCGGTGCGGGACCAACTCGGCGCGATGGCGCTCAGCGATGGTGTACGCCACAGAGAGCGCGTCCAGGCCCAGTCGCGCATCGTTCTGGACGGTCAGCAACATTGCATCGAGTTCGGCCCGGGCGTGCTGCAGCTCAGCCTCGGCGCGCGCGACGCTGCCCTGTCCCTGGTTGAAGATCGGCAACTCCACGGACGCGAAAGGACCGGTTGCGCGACCGCCGTCGAACTCGCGCTCGTGCTCGTATCCGACCTCGATGCCGCCCAGCCAGCGCCAACGCCGGGTGACGCCGAGCGCATCCTCGCGCAACGTGACCGCGCGGCGTGCGGCGGCAAGGTCGAGACGCGTTTCAAGCGCCGACGCGACCAGAGTGTCGGCGTCGTAGCCGACCGCACGCGGGGCTGGCAACTGCGACTGGGTAGACCAGTCCGCGGAGGTCGGCAGGCCGATCAGTCCTGCCAGGCGGTGGCGAGCGCGCAAGGCGTCCGACCCAGCCGCCAGACCGTCGATACGAGCCTGCGTGGCCGCGGCCCTCTCCTGTTCGAGCTGCAGTCGGTTGATGTTGCCAGCATCGAAGAACCGCTGAGCCAGCTCGGCCGACTGCTCGGCGGCGCGAGCGACCACGTCTCGCATCGCGGCGATTTGCTGCGCGCCGACTGCCTCGTACCAGGCCACCTCCACATCGGTCGCGATGTCGAGGACGGCGCTGGCCACGGCCATCTGCAAGCGCTCCAACTCAGCTTCCGCAAGCCGCTTGCGCGCGGGCAAGATGAGCAAATCAGTCAGGCCCAATGAAAGGCTGCGGGTGATCTGTGTGCCCGCGCCGCTATCCGGCGAAAGCCGCAAATAGCCAAGACTCGGGTTCGACAGGCGCCGCGCATCCTCCAGATCGGCCCGACCCAGGCCAAGTCGCGCGTACTCTTCGCGCAATCGAGGGTTGTTGAAAAACGCAAGTCGAACGGCGTCCTCGGCGCCGATCGGTGCGGTCGGAAGCTGCAGTTCCTGATTGGTCCGCAACGGCGACCAATCGGGTGGCACCGGACGCTGATTCGCGATCAGTTCGCGGGATTCGGAATAACCGCGGTCCCGCGGCAGACTGGCGCAGCCAGCCAGCGCAAGCGCCGCCGCGATGCTCGCGACGGAACGAAACGACAAAGCCATGGACTCTTCCTCACAAGCGGCAGGCGAAGTCCGGAACGGACGCGCCGACACGGCAACGGGCGTGCGGGCGCCAGATGGCGCCCACACGGACAGTCGTTACGCGTTCAGGCCGCGGGTGGTCGCAGCGGAGGAGAGTCGCGATGTGGTACGAGGCGGGTCAGTGACACGACACCAACCGCCGATCCGATGACCTGCTGGGTCAGGTCGGAGGCCGCCACGGAAAGCGCTGGAGGGAGCACACAACCGCATTGGCACGATGTGCCATCGCAGCAAGATCCGCCCCCGGACGAGTCCGGCACTTGTGCGGTTCCGCCGGAATCCACGCCGTGGCCGTGCAGATGATGATCCGCTTCCGCCCCGGTCGTCGCGCCCGCGGGTTGCATGGACTCGTGTACGTGCATCGCGCTCGAACCATGACCCGTGTGCGCCATACGCGCCATCGCCCAAGGCGCCGAGATCCCGTTCAGGATCAGCGTCAGGGCAAGCAGGGCGTCGAGAAGAAAGCGGGCCATGGTGGCATGAGACTACAACCGATCCGAAAAGTTGCAACTGAACCCTGGGCCCGTGCATCGGCACGGCTGACGGCGTCGGCCGACTCCCAAGTGTCTTTCGGAACGCTGTTGGCGCCCGTGCCGGCAAGCGTCTCGGCCCGCGGCCTTCGGCGCTGGCCCGGTATCCTTGCTTGACCAGCCACTTGCGCTTTCTGCGGCCGCGCTTGAACGACTGGCAGATGGCTTCCGGGCTGGAGGCAAGCCATCCTTCCCAATATGCTGCTGGAGGCCAGGACCCACGCGGATCGGGCGAAATCCAAACTGCTGGCGCGGGTGCGGCGAATCCGTGGTCGGGCATTGGAACGCGCGGCGCGGGCGAGGACCTCGAAACGACGCAACTGGATTGAGTCATGCATACGGAAAACCTAGCGCGTTGGTCCCACGACCACCGCTTCCATGTCAGCAACGCCACTGCCGAGCGCAGCACCCGCGCGGTGATGTGGATTACCGCCGTCACCATGGTGGTCGAGATCGTGGCTGGCTGGTGGTTCAACTCCATGGCTCTGCTCGCGGATGGCTGGCACATGAGTTCGCATGCGCTGGCGATTGGGCTGTCTGCCTTTGCCTACGCCACCGCGCGACGTTTTGCGGCCGATCCCCGGTTTGCCTTTGGCACCTGGAAGATCGAAATCCTCGGGGGTTTCGCCAGCGCGGTCTTCCTGCTCGGCGTCGCCATCATGATGGTCACCGGTTCGCTGGAACGGATGTTCGATCCGCAGCCGATCCGCTACCAGGAGGCGATCGTGGTCGCCGTACTGGGCCTCGTGGTCAACCTGGTGTGCGCGCGGATCCTCGGCAATGCCCACCATCACGGCCACGGTCACGACCACGCGCACGGACACGATCATGCGCACGGCCACGAGCATCACCACGACCTCAACCTGAAGTCGGCCTACCTGCACGTGATCGCCGATGCGGCCACCTCGGTGCTGGCCATCGTCGCCCTGGTCGGCGGCTGGGTCTACGGCTGGTCCTGGCTCGATCCGTTGATGGGCATCGTCGGCGCGGTGCTGGTGGCGGTCTGGGCCAAAGGCCTGATCGTCGACACGGGCCGCATCCTGCTCGACCGCGAGATGGATCATCCAGTGGTCGACGAGATCCGCGATGTAGTGGAAACCGACGCGGACGCCGGTGAGACCCGCATCACCGACCTGCACGTATGGCGAGTCGGCAAGAACGTGTACGCGTGCGCCCTGACCGTGGTAACCCATAACCATGCGCTCAATGCCGAGCAGATACGGCAGCAGCTGTCGGTGCACGAGGAGATCGTGCACTCGACCATCGAAGTTCATTACTGCAGCGACGCGACCGCTCACGATGCTGCAACGCAGTGAACACCTTCCTGCTGTACCTCGTGACCGCGCTGGCCGAGATCGTCGGCTGCTACCTGCCGTGGTTGTGGCTGCGACACGGCGGCTCGATTTGGCTGCTCGTTCCAGCGGCGCTGAGTCTCGCGATGTTCGCGTGGCTGCTGACGCTGCATGACGCAGCCTCCGGGCGGGTCTATGCAGCCTATGGTGGTGTTTACGTGACGGTCGCCATCCTGTGGCTATGGTGGATTGACGGCGTGCGTCCCTCAGGCTGGGACATCGCGGGCGTATCGGTCACCCTGTTGGGCATGGGCATCATTGCCTTCCAGCCGCGCTGAAACGTCAAGCCATGACGTTTCTTCGCGCTGGCACATTCACGCATGGGCGACGGACTGCGGCGATAACGCGGACGGCATTGAAGCTACCGACCAGCTGCCTTCAAGTCCCTGCGACGAGGACGGCAGCGGATGCTGCCCGCTGCCGCCTCCGATCTTCCAGCCTCTAGTTTGTCAGCCGTGGAGCATTGCTTCGGCCGATTCGACATCGCGGTGAATCATCCGGTACAGCGCGGGCAATACCAGCAGAGTGAGCAAGGTCGACGATACGATCCCGCCGATCACCACCGTGGCCAGGGGGCGCTGCACCTCGGCCCCGGCGCCGACATTGAACGCCATGGGGATGAAGCCCAGCGAGGCGACCAGGGCAGTCATCAGCACTGGGCGCAGGCGGCCGAGCGCGCCGTCGCGGATGGCGTCTTCGAGGCGGTCGCCTTCCAGGCGCAGCTTGCGGATGAAGGCGATCATCACCACGCCATTGAGCACCGCCACACCTGACAGCGCTATGAAACCGACGCCGGCGGAGATCGACAGCGGCAGATCGCGCAGCCACAAGGCCAACACCCCGCCGGTGAGCGCTAACGGCACGCCGCTGAAGATCACCAGTGCGTCGCGCCCCGAACCGAAGGCCATGAACAGCAGGCCGAAGATCAGCAGCAGGGTCACCGGCACCACCACCGACAGCCGCTGGCTGGCCGCGATCAGCTGCTCGAAGGTGCCGCCGTAGTCGACCCAATACCCGGCCGGGACCTCGACTTCGGCCGCCACACGCTGGCGCAGTTCGTCGACGAAGCCGCCGAGATCACGGCCACGCACGTTGGCCGTCACCACGACCCGGCGCTTGCCGTTTTCGCGGTTGATCTGGTTCGGCCCTTCGGTGACCGCGATGTCGGCCAATTCGCGCAGCGGCACCACGCCTGGCCCGCCGCTGGCCCACGTGGCTGGCTGCGAGATCTCGTCGGCATTGCGTCCATCGGTCGGCAGCGGGATCGGCAGATCGGCCAGCCGCGCGGGATCGCTGCGCAGGGCTTCCGGCAGCCGCACCACCAGTTCGAAGCGGCGATCGCCTTCGAAGTACTGGCCGGCGACCGAACCACCCACCGCCGTGGCCACCGCTTCCTGCACTGCGACCGGATTGAGGCCATAGCGCACCAGGGCCTCAGGTTTGGGCGTGATGGTCAGCAGCGGCAGTCCGGTCGCCTGCTCGAGCTTCACGTCGGCGGCGCCATCAACGGCCTTGGTAACAGCCTCCAGCCGTTTGCCCACCTCGACCAGTGTCTCCAGATCGTCGCCATACAGCTTCACCGCCACGTCGGCGCGCACGCCCGAGATAAGCTCGTTCATACGCATCTGGATCGGCTGGGTGAACTCGTAGTTGTTCCCCGGAAGCTGCTTCACTGCGTCTTCGATCTCGGCCACCAGTTGCGCCTTGGGCTTGCGCGGATCAGGCCACTGCTCGCGCGGCTTCATCATCAGGAAGGTGTCCGCCACCGACGGCGGCATCGGGTCGGTCGCCACTTCGGCGGTGCCGAGTTTGCCGAACACCCGCTCGACCTCCGGGAACTGCTTGATGCGCTCTTCCAGCAGGGACTGCATCTCGACCGCCTGGCTGAGACTGGTGCCCGGGATGCGCAGCGCGTGCAGGGCGATGTCGCCTTCATCGAGGCTGGGGATGAACTCCGAGCCCATGCGGCTGGCGAGCATCCCGCTGAGCACGACCAACACAGCCGCGCCCGCAAGCACCGCCCAGCGCAGCCGAAGCGCCCAGTCCAGTGCCGGCTCGTAGGCCCGCCGCGCCCATTGCAGGAGGCGGTTCTCCTTCTCCTGCACGCGGCCACCGAGGAACGCCGCCACCGCCGCCGGCACAAAGGTCAGCGACAGCAGCATGGCCGCGGTCAGTGCCAGCACCACCGTGAAGGCCATCGGATGGAACATCTTGCCCTCGATCCCGGTGAGCGCGAATACCGGCAGGTAGACCGCGGTGATGATGGCGACGCCGAACAGGCTGGGCCGGATCACCTCGGCGGTCGCCTCGGCGGTGAGGTCGAAGCGTTCTTCGCGGCTGAGCAGACGGCCGAGTTCGTGCTGGCGTTCGCCGAATCGGCGCAGGCAGTTCTCGATGATGATCACCGCGCCATCGACGATCAGGCCGAAGTCGAGTGCGCCAAGACTCATCAGGTTGCCGGAAACCCCGCTGCGCACCATGCCGGTGATCGTCATCAGCATGGCGACCGGAATCACCGCCGCGGTGATCAAGGCCGCGCGGATGTTGCCGAGCAGAAGGAACAGGACGGCAATGACGAGCAGCGCGCCTTCCACCAGGTTCTTCTCGACCGTGGCGATGGTACGGTCGACCAGGGCGGTCCGGTCATAAACCGGATGCACGTCGACACCAGGCGGCAGCGAATCGGCCACCTCTTCGAGTCGCGCGGCCGTCGCCTGCGCCACCGCGCGGCTGTTCTCGCCGATCAGCATGAACACCGTGCCCAGTACCACTTCTTCACCGTCCTGGGTCGCCGCGCCGGTGCGTAGCTCCGGCCCTTCGCCGACGCCCGCGACATCGCGCACCCGGATCGGCACGCCCTCACGGCGGTCCAGCACGATGTCACCCAGCGCCTCAATCGAGGCGACCTGTCCTGGCACGCGAACCAGATACTGCTGGCCGTTGCGCTCGATGTACCCGGCCCCGATGTTCTGGTTGTTGGCAGCAATCCCGGCCAGCACGTCCTGCAGCGTGAAGCCGTAAGCCACCAGCTTGGCCGGATCCGGCGTGATGTGAATCTGCCGGGCAAAACCGCCGATGGTGTTGACCTCGGTGACCCCACGGACATTGCGCAGTTGCGGACGCACCACCCAGTCCTGCAGCGTGCGCAGGTCCGTTGGTGTCCACGGTTGACCGTCCTCGCGCAACGCACCCGGCGCAGCCTCCACGGTGTACATGAAGATTTCACCCAGTCCGGTCGCGACCGGCCCAAGTTCCGGCTCCAGCCCATCGGGCAGCTGCGAGCGCGCCTGTTGCAGGCGTTCGGCCACCTGCTGGCGGGCGAAGTAGATGTCGGTGCCGTCTTCGAACACGACGGTCACCTGGGACAGCCCATAACGCGACAGCGAGCGGGTGTAGTCGAGCCGTGGCAGACCGGCAAGCGCGGTTTCGATCGGGAAGGTTACCCGCTGCTCGGATTCGAGCGGCGAGTAGCCGGCTGCCTCGGTATTGATCTGCACCTGGACATTGGTGATATCCGGTGTGGCATCGATGGGCAGTTGCTGGAAGCTCCACACGCCGAGGGCCGACAGCCCCAGGGTCAGAATCAGCATCAGCCAGCGATGGGCGATGGCGAAGCGGATCAGCCGCTCCAGCATCGGTCGCGATTCAGTGGTCATGCGAGGCCCCCGATTTCTCGATGTCGGCCTTCACCAGATAGCTCTGCTCGACGACAATCTCATCGCCGGCCTTGAGCCCTTCCAGCACCTCGACATGGACGCCGTCGCGGCGGCCCAGTTCCAGCGGACGGATCTCGTAGTCGTCGCCGACCCGCACGAACACCACATCCCAATCGCGAAAGCGCTGCAGCGCAGCCAGCGGCACCGCCAACGGCACGGCGTGTTCCGCGACGGTGACCCGGGCGCGCACCGCGGCACCTGGACGCCAACGGCCATCGGCGTTGTCGATTCGGGCGCGGCCGACCGTACTCTGGCTGGCGGTCGCCGTGGCCGGGAGCACGCGATCGAGGGTCGTGCTGGCGCTCACACCATCGCTGAGTCGGGTGACCTCGATGGGCAGTCCGGCAACGATGTGCTGGGCGTCGCCGCCGAACAGGTGCACATCGACCCACAAGGCGGAGAGGTCGGCGATCTCGAACAGCGGCGACTCGCCGGCGACTTCTCCGACCGTCGCCGACCGGGCCAGTACCACGCCATCGATCGGCGAGGTGATGGTGTACGGCGCCAGGCTGACGTTGCTCTCCACGGTGGCAAGGGCCTGGCCCTGGCGAACCGCATCGCCCACACCCACGGTGATGCTGCGGATCGGGCCAGGAAAGCGTGCGGCAAGTCGGGCATGGCGCCCCTCGATCGGCGTCAGCAGTCCCTGTAGTTCGTGTTCGTCGCGAATGACGCCGGGGCCAGCGGCCGCGACGCGAATACCGGCCTGGGTGGCGATGTCCGCCGCGATGCGGGTACGGCCTTCGTAGCTCTCGTACGTCCACCGTGCGGACTGGCCATCGACCTGCGCCCGCACCTCCACATCGAAGGAGTGCGGCTCGTAGACCACGCCGCTGCCCACGAGATGGTCCCCACGCGCGGTGAACCGGTGGGTATCGGTGACACCACCGAGGCGCGCCAGCACGACTTCCAGGCTGCCTGCGTCGGGCGGCAGCGGTTTCCCATCGCGATACAGCCAAGCACGGTACTCGGGCGGGACGCCGTCCTCGAAGATGGCGAGTTCGACGATGAGGTTTCCCTCGCGCAACAGACGCCCGTTGTGCGCCCCCTTTTCGACTTCGGTTTCGGTGTGCTCGTCGTGTCCGTGGCCGTGCTCATCGTCGGCGCCTGTTCGGGCGCCGCAGGCAACCAGGGCAAGGGCGAGGCCCAGGATCAGAAAGGTCTTGCTCGGGTTCATGGCGTAGTTCCGTTGTCGTTGCCCGCGGCGACCGCAAAGGTCCGGCCGGTCAGGCGTTGCAGTTCGATCAGGGCGCGATGGGCCGTCAGTGCGGCATCCAAGCGTTCGCGTCGCGCCTCGATCATGTCGCCCAGCAGCTGGGTCCATTCGAGGTGGCTGCTGGCGCCCGTCCGGTAGCTGCGCTCAGCCGCGTCGGCTGCGCGCTGCAGGGCCGGAAGCACCTCAGTCTCGATGCGACGCGCGTGACCGATGGCCAGGTCCAGTTGCCCCCATGCCTCGGCCAGAGTTGCCTGCAGGGCGCGCTGTTGGCCCTCACGCTCGAACTCGATCACCGCCAGCTCGGCGTCGGCGGCACGGATGCCTGGCTCGGCGCGGCTCGCGCTGCCGAACGGAATGGAAACGCTGCCGACCAAGCCCCAGTCCGAGCCAGACTGCAATCGGCGTACGCCCACCTGCCAGTCGATGTCCGCCACTCGTTCGGTGCGAGCCAGTTGCAGCCGGGCCTCGCGCAACCGAGTCTCGTGGGCGAATCGTTGCAGCTCCGGCGTCTCGGCCAGCAGACGCACCAGCGTTTCGTAATCGGGCAGTGGCGGCAGCGCGCCGAGGTCGATCGGCGCCAGTTCGAAGTCGGCCTCGGTGCTACCCCACAGGACCGCCAGGCGACGCCGGGCATGGCTTGCGGCACGTATGGTGCGCTCCAATTCAGCGGCCACGAGCAATCTCGCCGCCTCGGCCGCCAGCGGCGCCGACGACTGCTCAATACCGGCCTTGCGTCGCTCGGTGGCAGCGGCCACCAGTTGTTCACGCTGCGCCAGGTCGTCACGCGTCAGCGCTGCCGACGCCGTGGCGGCCGTGGCATCGAGATAGCGCCGAGCGACCTCGGCCAGCAGGTCGAGCCGCTTGGCTTCGTGCAGCAACTCAACGCCCCGGAGGCGCTCGTCTGCAACGCCAAATCGGGCATCTCGCTTGCCACCGCGCTCGATGACCGACGCCAGCGACAGGGTGAGTTCGGCACTCTGAAAACTTGAGACGCCGCCGGTGCCCAACAGATTTTCGGCGTCGACCGCCATGCGCAGCGGCGGAGCTTGACGAGCCAGGTCGGCCTCGGCGCGCCGCGCGTCTTCGGTGAAGCGATAGGACTCAAGGTCAGGATGGGTCTCGATCACGCGGCGAAAGGCGTCATTGAGGGACAAGGGTGAAGCGGCGCCAGCGGGTGCGTAAGCGCACACGCACAGCACCGCTGCGGCCAAGGCCGCGCGGATTGGGCGAATCATGGAAACTCCGATTGAAAAGGGGCGAGAGGATGGACGGGCGAGGCAGCCCGCAAGTCTCAGGCCGTGATCGGAGGTCGCAACATCCGCGAGGGCAACACGCTCTCGAAATGACGTTCGGCCGAGAGCGGCACCAGAGTGGCAGGGCGAATCGGCACGGTCAGTGCCACGGAGCCTGGCAAGGCGCTGACATGCGCGCAGCATACCGTCGCGTGCATGAGGCCGTGCAAGAGGCCACTCTCACCAGGAGCCTCGGGCGCGGCGGGGATTCCCGCGTGGTCCGCATGCACGACGTGGCCCGCCACGTCCCCATGCGTTGTTGCATGCAACTCACCCAGCATCGACAACACAGGTTGCCAAACGAAGGTCAACGCCAGCAGCGTGGCCCAGAGCCAAGTTCGTTTCGCGCAGCGGTGGCGGAGTCGGGACAACACCTTGGCAGTATAGCGGACATGGGCGGACGAGGAATCGCCGCGTGGAACTACACCGATCGACGTTGGGCAATCGGACCCTCGACCATCCACCAGCGTGGGATGATGCGGGAATAGTGGGAATGCGGGATTTCGCCTACTCTCACCGCAGGTTTGTCGAGGCAGGCGCGCGTTTCCGTAGCGGTGGACGAGACGGGTTCCAACCGTTCGGACACTCCGCCACCAATGCGTAGACAAGAACCGGCCCCAAGGCCGGTTTTTTGTTGCCCGGAATCCCGTGTCACTGCGGGGTTTCGCGCCATTCTGCCGGTGCCGCGCGGGCCGGGATCACCGCCGGAATGTGCCGCGGTTCGCCTCCCTTTTCCTCTCTCTTCTCCACTTACCCTCACTAACCGGCCGCGGTTGGCACCGGCAGAACCCTTGTCGTGGCGCGCAGTTACGCGGGTGTCGTGGAGAGCGGTTGGCAGCGACGATTGGAGCAGTAATAGGGTTGAGAGAACCGAGTGTAGCGGTTACTGACGAGCAGCCCACCGGGTGTGGATGCGCGCCAAGCGCTGCCGCTGGCGCGACATCACCATCCGCTTCGCCTGCGACCGCAGCACCGCGTGACGGCGCTGGCAGAAGGCGCTGGAAACCGTGTCGGAGCGGCTGAACGCCAAGATGGCGTGACCCGCATGCTATCGGTTGACGTTAGTAACGCACAGCGTTAGCATTTTGCCTATGCCGATTCAGTCGTTCAAGTGCAAGGACACTCGCGACTTGTTCGAAGGAAATCGCTGCCGGCGTTTCGTGAACATCGAAACGGTGGCCATGCGAAAGCTGGCGTTGCTCAACCGCGCGGCCGTGCTGGAAGACCTTCGAATACCTCCGAACAACCGCCTTGAAGCCTTGCAAGGCGACCGCGAAGGCCAACACAGCATCCGCGTGAACCGGCGATGGCGCGTCTGTTTCGTTTGGACGGAGAACGGCCCCAAAGACGTCGAGATCGTCGACTACCACTGAGGAGGATTCCCATGCGAAAGATTCCGTACCCGCATCCCGGCGAGATCCTGATGCACGAGTTCCTGGAACCGATGGGCATCAGTCAGTACCGGCTTGCCAAGGAGATCGGCGTGCCGCAGCGACGCATCGGCGAGATCGTCGCGGGCACCCGCGCCGTCACCGTGGACACTGGCCTGCGCTTGTCGCGATTCTTCGGGACGTCCGAAGGCTTCTGGACGGGATTGCAGCTCGACTACGACGCTGCGACTGCGAAGGACGCGTTGGCCAAGGATCTGGCGCAGATCAAGCCTTGGGCTACGGCGGCGTGATCGCGCGGCAACGGCCAAATGCGAACGCTGATTGACGCCGCATGCATGACGACCAAGCCCAGTTCCCGGAACCGCATCCTGTAGGCTGTGAATGAGACTCTGTGATCTGCATCGTCGCGCCTTCGCCGGCAATCGCGCGTCGAAGGTCATGCGCATAGGCATCCTGCCGCCAACTGCAGTTCGCCAGCACGCCATCGGCATCGCGCGCGGCAAACCACAACAAAGAACACCCAGTAGCGCCAGGACGAATCTGGCAGAACATTGGAGGAGCAGTTCCTGTACTCGGTAGCGCGTAGCGAGCGGCCGGGGCACCGAGTCACTTTTTCTGACTGACACGGGCTTGCTGGGCGTCGATGCTCCAACACCTGTTCTTGCCCGATCAAGCCGGCTCCCTCGTGTGTCGCCAAGATCGGCCGTACCTGGAGAGCGTCGCGTGCGGCGCAAGACAAAGGGACCAAGACCAAGGGCCAGTCGAGATTTCGAAGACCAAGGGAGAGACCAAGGGACTGCGAGACCAAGCGCGAGACCAAGGGACAGTCGAGATTTCGATGCCAAGACCAAGGGACCACAAGACCAAGGGAGCAAAGACCAAGGGACAGTCGAGATTTCGATGCAGGTCGGATTGCGAGACCAAGGGACAGTCGAGATTTCGATGCCAAGACCAAGGGACCACAAGA
>JALHRS010000065.1 GCA_022841325.1 Lysobacterales bacterium
GAGCGTGCGCTTTGCCGCCAATCACCCAAGGTGGGAGCCCGGTGCGTCAATCACGCCCGCCGGGATCTGTGCGGGGGGCGTGCCGTGAGGCGCGTCTCTACCGCGATGTCGCTCCATACGGGGGCGCCGATCGATTCGGCGCCCCCGTCCTGGCTACCCAGGCCGCCGGTCTGTGCAAATCCGCTCGTTGTGCAGCTCAGGTGCCCGCAAAGCGGCCCTCGTCGGTGATCCGGAGCGCCATCTCTTGCCAAGACGCGAAAATCGATACGGTCGCGCTGTTGGATCCGTAGAACTGCTGGTCGAGCAGGCCGCCGAGATCGGGCAACCCGCGTAAGGCGGGTTCTCGGGTAACGCGTAAGGCGGGTTCTCGGGTAACGCCTAAGCCCGCATAGCTTGGGATAAGCGAAGCGCATCCCAACATCGTTGTCTTCGGGATTCCAGTAGTTGGGGTTCGCTGCGCTCACCGCCAACCTATGCTGTCGTAACGCCTGGCGATAGCTCGAATCATGCGCTTCGTTCCACTCACCGCATCTGATTACGCGCACTGAGCCTGTTCAGAGGTTCCCTGGACGAACCGTTCCCAGGTGCGTGCGCATCCGTTCGAGAGGATTATTCCTTGGGGTTCAAGGCGTCAATGAACACGACCTTGAGTTTTTCCCCATCGCTGTTGTAGATCAGTTCGGAAATGCCGTTCTCAATGCCCGGCACTTGCCGTGCTGCGTTGAAGAATGTCGACTCCATCGGTTCGAGGGAACCGTCGTCGGTCTGGAGATAGATCTCGACGATGGAGTTGTCGGCGACGCTTGCCGCCCCATGCACGCAGTAGGGTTCGCCGTCTGCGAGATACGCCAGATAGACGTTCTGGTGCGTGCCGTCGCCTATAGAGTCCGCGCCCCGCGCGGCAAAGGCCCGTTCAAGTCTGGCAAGGCAATCGTCCTGCGCATTTGCCGTGGAAGTTGAAAGCAGCAGCAACAAGCTTGCACAGGCCTTGATCATGGTTTGGGTGTTCCCTTGGCTGTCGTGGGCACTCGCTCCCAAGCGTGAGTAGCTGGCTGGGCGCGCGGCGCCTGGAATGGTAGCAGCCCTGCACGGGCTGGTCGCATCGCGATGGGTTCACTCAAATCCGGAGGCGAACAATTCTTCGGTATCGACTTGCTGGGCGATCACGCCGAGCAGTGCCAGGGGATAAATGCTGCCGCGATGCGTTTCGCTCAGTTGCAGGGTGCAACTGGTCGCCGATAGCCGCGAGCAACCGGTGTAGGCATAGCCCTCTGGCAGGGTGAGGGTAACCGTGGTTTCCGGCATCAGAAAACAACCGGCACCACAACTCCTGGTACCTGGTGGCGCAACGGAGTAGGCGACGTTCAGCGGGTTGTCGACGCGAAGCTCGCGCGGCCGGGCGCGCGCGAACTGGGGCACCGGAAAAACCTGGCCTACCCTGGCGTCCAGAAAGTTCGCGCCGGTGGCCTTCAGGATTCCTTCGAGTTGCGCCGGTGGCAAATTCGCCCAGGCGTTCGATGCATTCAGCACGGTAAAGGCTCCGGCCACGTGCGGTGACGCCATGGAGGTGCCGCTGCCACTGTAACCACCGGCCGAGATATCGGTTCCAGGCGCCACCAGATCCAGGTCAGGGGACACATTCGAACTCGGAAATGCCACCCAGGTCGATGGCTGCGAGCCACTCGGACGGCTGTCGGCATTGCCTACCGAAACGACGTAGTTGCTGCACGCCGGGCTGCCCAGTTGTGTCAGCACACCATCGTTCCCGGACGATGCGACCTGGGCAATGCCAACGGCCACCGCAGGTGCGAATGTCGAATCGTATCGCGAACACGAAGCCGCGCCAGGGGGCACGCCCCAACTCATGTTGTGGGCAACAATGTTCAGCGCGGCTGCATTCTGGATCGCCCAGTTCAGGGCACTCATTGCCAGGGCGCCGTCGATGCAATTGCCGCCATTGGCGCTGCAACCCACATCGAAAAAGTGAATTCTGGCCGTGCGCGCCGTACGCGCCACGATTCCGGCGACGAACATCCCGTGCGAACTGTGACCGGCCGGGTCCAGCACCGTGTAGCTCGCCATCTGACACGTGGCGGCAGGCTGTCCCGGAGCCGTGCAGACCCCGAAATCCGGGTGATTGTTGAATCCGCTGGACAGACCGGTGTCGGTAACGAGTACCGATGCGCCCTGTCCTGATTGTCCCAGGCTCTCGACGATACCGGCCTGCAACTGGTTGGATGACTGGGTAGCGGACATCGTGGTCCGGAAAATCTCCGGCTCAGCCACGGCCGCCACTTGCGGGTCGGCTTCAAGCTGTTGCCTGCGTCCGGCCGACGGATTTCTGATCAGAAGTGCGCCGAGGTAAGCGTAGTCGTGTACGACCTCGATGCCGGTGCGCGCAATGACGTCCGCTTTCTGCTCACTCAAGGTGCGGTGGATCTGGTCGGGGGTCAGCACGAGACCGTCTCGTGCGGCAGTCCCGATTTGCGCTGGAACCACCAGATGGACCAATTGGGCGCCTGCCGCAACTTCTGCGCGAATTCGCTCGGCAAGGATCTCTTCAGACACTGATGGCAAGGCAGCAGCGGCGTTCGCACACATCAGGAAGACCAGCGGCAGCGCCCGGCATGGACCATGCGCATGGCTCAGCCCCCCGGCAACCCCGGATCGCCCAGCCCGAGGCAAGGAACCGGGCAACAGGAACTCCAGACGACCCAGACCAGCGAGTGCAAGCAGGCGATAGCGATTCACCGCGAATTCCTCCGAGCAGGGAGCAGTTGTCCTGGTCGAGATCTGGCAACCGCATTTGCGTCGTCAACAAGGCCGCACGCGCAGTTCGGCAGGCCCCGGGGCAATTGGCCAAGTCGAGAGCGCGGCGGAAGGAGCGTCCATCCGGAGAATCCAGACCGTTCCACAGGCATCTGCGGCTTCAATAGATCCCGACGAAACTGATGTAGCAGTATTTGTCACTGGAGCCATTCCAGAGATTCGCCGAATCGCCGTCCATCCGAACCTTCAGTCCCGACAACTTCGCCGCCATCAGGATCTGAAAGACGTCCCGGAACTGACCATCCGTCGTCCGCAACCAACCGCCGCGGCAGACCGCAGCATTGAGCGGATCATTGACTTCCACCACCAACACCTGGTTGTGGGCGGGCAGCTCATCGGTGTACCGAAGCAGCTGTCGCACGGTACTCGTTGCAGAGGTCACCGAAACGGACGCGACCGGCGCGGCCGCTGCGCTCAAGCTGCAAGTTGTCGCGAGTATCAGAAGCCAAAGCCGTTTGCGATCTCGATTCATGAACAGGACTCCACTGTGGTGTCGCGCACCTGACCAGTATCGTCCGCCATCAGAATCACAGGACGCACCGGCCTCTGAAAAGTTCTGAAATCTTTTGAAGACCGATTGAACCCGCGTACGGCGGGTTCTCGGGTGGGGTGGAACCCGCACGGCTTCTTGAGCGGGTTCCACCGCTTGCCGCGGGCAGCAGGCGATTGGCGCGTGTGCTCATCGACTCCGTCGGCGGAATCCGCCTCTTGCCGCCCGCCCTGAGTTTGCGGCGGGCGGGTTCCGCCGTACGCGGGCTGTCGCTCTCGCGGGCTGCGGCAGCTTGCGCGCTGATCGATGCGCTGCATCTGCGATTTCGGCGCAATCGGTACCCCGAGCCCGGCCTGCCCAGGCCGGGACTCAAGCGAGGGCCTGCCGAGTTCATGGCAGGCGCGGTTCCTGGTGGCTGGCTAGGCTGCAGCTCCCGCAGCCGGAAATCCGTCAGCCATGTCTGTTCGTACTTGCATCGCCGTCATCGTTTTCGTTCTTGCCGCCCTCGGCGCTGGTCCGCTGGCGGCCCAGTTGCCGCCGCCCTCGCAGACCCTGAGCGCCCTGCATCCGGGTGTGCCACCGGCCCGTTACTTCGGACAGGCGCTGGCGAGCTCGGGTCAGTATCTGGCGGTAGGGGCGCCTTACTACTTTGGCGGCGCTGGCGGAAGCAGCCCGGGCGTTGTGGTCATCTTCCAGCGCTCGGGAAGCAGCTGGAACTTCCTCCACGCGGTTCAGGCACCGGTGCCCGCCAATGGCGACGGCTTTGGCGCCAGCGTCCACTTCTTCGGCAGCCAGTTGCTGGTCGGGGCGCCATACAGCACGGTTTCCGGGGTCACCGCCCGCGGCGTGGTTCATCGCTACAACCTTGTGGCCGGGAGTTTCGTCCACGCCCAGACCCTCAATCCGGGAATCACCCTGGCCAACGGCGACTGGTTCGGCTTTCACCTGTCCGCGAACAATGGCTGGCTGGCCGTGGGCATACCCTTCGGCGGCAACAACGAAGTTGGACAGGTGCATCTGTACCGATACGAAGCCGGACCGGACCAGTGGACCTACCACTCCTTGCTGAACGGCGGCCAGACTGGCTCGCGACATGGCATTCGCGTGCTGATGAGCAGCGAACGGCTGTTTGTGGGCGCGCCTGAAGAGAGCGCTCTGGGCAGTTCCCGGGGCTGGGTCTACGAGAATCTGCGCAGCGGCTCCGGTGCATCTGCCACCTGGGGCCTGGCCCAGCGCATTCGCCACAACAATGGTGCGGTATCGGTGCTCGGCTCGGCGCTGGCCCTGTCTCCCAGTGGCAGGACCCTGGCGGTGGGTGCGCCCTTTGAGCTGAACCTGAACCAGACCAGCCAGACCGGCGCGGTGATGATCTTCAACCGCGCAAGCAACGGTCTATGGGTACAGAGCGCACGTCTGGATCCGCCCAATCCGTCGGTGGCGCTGAACTTCGGCAACAGCCTGTCGATGAACAGCGACACCGACGTGCTGATCGGCGATGTGCGCGAGGGCGGCGCCACGCAGTGGGGAGGCGGCCATCATTACGCCCGCGACGCCAACAACAACTGGAACCGGGCAGCGTCCTGGCAGCGTGGCAGCGGCAATGCATCGGATTTCATGGGCTCGGACGTGCTCGCCATCAATGACCAGGCGCTGATTGGCGCCAGCGGCATCGACAACGGCGCAAGCGCCGACGAAGGCCGCGTCTTCGTCTACAGCAATGCGCTGTTGCTGTTCCGCGATGGTTGGGAATAGCCGCGGCGTCCACCCGGGCAAAGCGAACAAAAACCGCCAATACTCCAGCCCATGTCCACGCCCACAGACATAGTCCCACCGCCGCCGGTGGCGATCGGCATCGTCGAGGACGACGATCACATCCGCCGCGGCCTGCAGCGGGTGATCGACGCGGTTCCCGGCTGGAGCGTGCGTTTCGCCTGTGCGACCCTGGCGCAGGCGCGTGGCTGCGAAATGCACCTCGTCGACCTGCTGTTGCTGGACATCGGTCTGCCGGATGGCAATGGACTGGCGCTGCTGGCCGAGCTTCCGTCGCGCCTGCCGGTGCTGGTGATATCCTCGCTGGGCGACGAGGCGACGGTCATCTCGGCCATCGAGCAAGGCGCTTCCGGGTATCTGCTCAAGGAGGCCCGGGCCCAGGATCTGGCGGATGCGATCCGGGCAGTGCTGGACGGCGGCGCGCCGATTTCCCCGGGCGTTGCCAGTTATCTGCTGCGGCGCATGCGCGGCCAGCCGAGCGCGGTCGAGTCGCACTCGGCAGCCGCCGGGCTGGAGCAGCTGACGCCACGCGAAACCGAGGTGCTGCGCGCCCTGACACGCGGCTACAGTTACGAGGAGACCGGCCAGTTGCTGGGAATCGCGAGGAACACCGTGGGTCAGCACATCAAGCAGATCTATTCGAAACTGGCCGTCAGTTCGAGATCGGAAGCGGTGTTCCAGGCCATCCAGGCCGGCTGGCTGACGGGCCGCGGGAACTGAATGGAATGGTTCTTGCGGTTGCGGCGCAGTGCCGGCAGCTTTCCCTGGGCCAGCCTGGCGCGTGCGCTCGGGGTCTGCCTGCTCTGTTTCGGCCTCCTCGGCGCCGCCCTGGGCGGCATGTATCGGGCGTCGATTCCCGAGGTCCCCGCGATCACCGAGATCGAGGGCGCCGCCTCGCACGCGCCCGAGCCGGGAGAATCGCTGCCGCCGCAGGACGCCGAATGGCAGCGCTACGCCTTGCCGCTGCGCATCTGCAAGGTGCGCTGCGATACCTTGTACACGGTCTACCGTCACCGCTTCGATCTGGCCCAGAGCGCGCGCGCTGACTGGGCGCTGTACCTGCCCTTCTTCGACGCCAACGTCGCGGTCTATCTGAACGGCCAGATGCTGGACCAGCAGGGCCGGATGCTGGCCCCGGCGGATGTCTATCGATTCCATTCCCGACTGGTGCGATTGCCGCAGTCGCGCCTGCGCCTCGGCGAGAACGAACTGCTGCTGCAACTGGTGGCGGAGCGACCCTATTACGGCGCTCTTTCGCCGATGTATCTGGCACCGATGGAGGCCCTCGCGGCGCCGCAGCGCTGGCGCGCCCGCCTGACCGAGCACACCATCGCCGGGGTCGGCTGGTTGCACGCCGGCAGCCTGCTGGTGGCGCTGGCCCTGTTTCTGGGCGGGCGGCGCGAAAGCGTGCTCGGCTGGTATCTGGTCGCGGCCGTGTTCTGGCTGGCCCTGATTGCGCTGCACGCTTCGCCCGGCCTGCTGGCGGCGACGCCGTGGCGCTGGACTGCGACTTTCCTCAGCGTAGCCGGCGTGCTGTCCTTCAGTCCCTTGTTCATTCTCAGCATTCTGCAGCCACCGCCCACCTGGATGGTCCGCGCGCTGCTCGGCCTGTTCGGCATCTGCCTGGTGACGACAGTGCTCGCCATGCACGTGCTGGATCTGGACGCCTACTGGCAGTTCCAGGTGCCCAACTACACCCTGAAGCTCAGTGCCCTGCTGCTGGTGCCGCTGATGCTGGGGCTGGTGCTGCGGATCGTGCTGAAGCGGAAGAGCTCGTGGTCGGCCGCCTGGCTGTTGGCCCTCGCGGCGATGCCCGGCGTGTTCGGAATCGCCGACGCGGTCATGGGCAGCATCAGCCCGCCCCTGCAGATGGCGCTGCTGCCGCTGGGAGGCCTGGGCGTTTCCATGGCCCTGTGGCTGGAACTGATCCGGCGCCTGATCGAGAACCACCGGCGCCTGGCGTCGCATGCCGCCGAGCTGGAGCAGACGGTGCGCGCGCGTGAGGCAGACCTGCGCGAGAGCTACGAGCGCCTGCGTCATGCCGATCGCGAGCGCGCACTGGGAGAGGAGCGCCAGCGCCTGCTGCACGATATGCATGATGGCGTCGGCGGCCAGCTGGCATCGCTGGTGCACCTGGCCGGCAATCCGGAGATTGGTCGCGATCAGGTCGTGGCCGGACTGCGCGAGGGACTGGCCGATCTGCGCCTGGTGCTCGATTCGCTGGCCCAGGGCGAGGACGATCCGATGGTCGCTCTCGGACGACTGCGGCATCGGATACAGCCGCCGCTGGAAGCCGCCGGCATCAACCTGCATTGGGCCGTGGATCCGAAGCTGGAGCTGCCAGCCTGGAGCCCCGAGGCGGTGCTGCACATCTATCGCCTGCTGCAGGAGTCGATCCACAACGTCATTCGCCACGCCCAGGCCCGGAATCTGACCCTGGAGGTACGCGGCGACGGCGATCGCATCGAGTTCGGGGTCATCGACGATGGCGTGGGCATGGCCCCGGGCGCGGCCGCCGGCCCCGGTTACGGGCTGGACAGCCTGCGCGCGAGGGCGATCAAGCTCGGTGGTTATCTGACTCTGACGCCCGCCCCCGGCGGCGGCACCGAAGTGCGGGTCAGCCTGCCACGGGTGCCGATGGCGGCCGCGCCGCACGAGTAGGGTGTCATCCCGCAAAGCCAACTTGCGCAAGGCGGGTTCCCGGGTAGGGTGGAACCCGCACGGCTTTATCGTGTGGATTCCACCGATAACTGGGGCTTGCGCACGACGTGGTTCTGGCGCGTCGCTGATGGTGGAATCCGCCTGCGAGGTTCTTCCGCGAACATCGGTGTTGTGTCTTGGGCGGGTTCCGCCCTACGTTTTCTGCAGCTTGTTTGTAGACACTCAACCCGGCACGATCGCCGCCCCGTGCCACCCTCACCACAAACGCCATGGATGACTGGACTGACGGATACGTCACCGAGCTTCCCTACAGCGTCAACCATTTCCCCGAGATGGCGCCCGCGCATCTGCGCCTGGCATTGCTGCAGGCCGGGCTGGCCGCGCCCAGGATCGACGGGGATTTCAGCTACCTGGAACTTGGTTTCGGTCAGGGTCTCGGCCTCAACATGCTGGCCGCCGTGCACCCCCAGGGCCGATTCTTCGGCAACGACTTCATGCCAGCGCACGTGGCCGCCGCGCAGGCCCTCGCAGACCAGGCCTGCTCAAGCAATCTGCAACTGGTGCAGGACAGCTTTGCCCAGTTGCTCGAGCGCGATCTGCCGCCCATGGATTTCATCGTGCTGCACGGCGTCTACACCTGGGTCAATGCAGAAAATCGTGCCCACATCGTCGCGCTGATCGCGCGTCTGCTCAAACCGGGTGGCGTGGTCTATGTGTCCTACAACTCAATGCCCGGCTGGGCCAACAAGGCACCCCTCCAGCGCCTGATGAGCGAAGCCGCGCACCGGCAAACCGAAGGCAGCGCCCTGCAACGTTTCCACGCCGCACGCGATCTGCTGGGGCAACTGGACAGCGCCGGCGCCGCCTTCTTCGTCAGCAACCCCGGCGCGCGCACCGCGCTGCGCGAGATCACGAACGCCAGCGACACCTACCTGCTGCACGAATTCGCCCCGCGCGGCTGGTCACCCTTCTACTGCACCGATATCGCCGACGACCTGGCCCGCGCCGACTTGCAGTTTGCCGCCTCGGCGAAGCTGTTTTCCAACTTTCCACAATGGTCGCTGCCCGCCGCATCGCGAGCCCTGATCGGGGCCACCGAAGACCAAGGTCTTCGCGAACTGCTGCGTGATTTCGCCATGCAAACGCCCTTGCGCCGCGATGTCTTCGTGCGCAGCCCGCGCACGCTGGGCGCCGCCGACATCGAGCGGGAATGCCACGCCACGCTGATCGCCCTGCAACGTCCTCCCGCCAGTTGTGCGCGACATGTGCGCACGCCGATTGAAGCTGTGCGCCTCGCCGATGAGGTGGTCGACGTACTGCTCGCAGCGCTCGCCAATGGCCCGCAGACTGTCGCCGCATTGATGGCCTTGCCCGCGCTCGCAAACACCCGCCCGGCCAGCATTCGCGAAACCCTGGACCTGATGCTGTGCTTAGGCTATCTCGGCCCGGCCACGGCCCCGCAAGCTGAAACCCGAAGCCGCGCGCACGCCTTGAACCAGGCCTTGCTCAAACGCCTGCACGCAGGCGAACGCCTCTCCGGCCTGGTCTCACCCACGCATTGCGCAGGAATAGCCATCGCCTATCACGACCAACTCTTCCTCGCCGCGCAGCAGGCCGGGGAAAGCACTGCAGATGCGCTGGCGGCGTATGCGCAAGCCGTGCTGCGGATCAGCAGCGGCTCCAAGGCAACTTCAGCCGCACTGCCTGAACTGCATCGCGAAGCGAGCAACTTCCTGAAATACGGCGACGCGTACTATCGCTCGCTGGATATGTTCAGCGCTCCCGGGTAGGGTGCAACCCACACGGCTCCATCGTGTGGATTCCACCGTTTACCGGGGCACGCGCGAGACGTGGCTTCGGCGCGTCGCCGATGGTGGAATCCGCCTGCGAGGTTTATGCGCGAAGATCGGTGCTGTGTCTTGGGCGGGTTCCACCCTAGCTTTTCCGGCGTATAGGAAAGTCTGGGTTCAGCGCACCTCAGCGCTCGAATGATGTGGTACGCCCCGCTCACCGCATCCTGCGTCCTAGCAAGGCGGCGGGTCATTCTGGTGCCGCAGCCACCAAGTCTGCATCGGCCCCTTGCCCTTGACCGGGATCTCGCCACGTTCTTCCAGGACGAAGAGCTTAGCCAGTTGCTGTGCGGTAGCCGTGGTCACCTGAATCTGTCCCGGTGCGCCATGGGATTCCATACGCGACGCGGTGTTCACTGTGTCGCCCCAAAGGTCGTAGCTGAACTTGTGGCTGCCGATGACTCCGGCGATGACCGGTCCACTGTCGATGCCTATGCGCATCGACAGTTCCAACCGGTGCTCGCGGCTGAACGCGCTGACGGCATCGCGAATGTCAAGCGCGAAGCCCGCGGCTGCAGCAGCGTGGTCGGCCCGCGGCTCCGGGAGTCCGGACACAGCCAAATAAGCGTCGCCAATGGTCTTGATCTTCTCCATACCATGCTCAGCCGCAAGCTCATCAAAGCGACGGAAAATGCAATCCAGCAAACGCACGACGTCGGCGGCCGGCAGCCTCGCGGCCAGCGGCGTGAATCCCACCAGGTCGGCAAAGACCACCGATACGCACGCCGCCGAGTCTGCAATCGGCGACTCATGCTGGCGCAGACGCCGGGCAATGGACGCAGGCAGAATGTTGAGCAGCAGCCTTTCGGCCTGTTGATTGGCTAGTGCCAATTGCTTTTCGCGCGCTTCGATCAGTCGGCGCTGGGCAAAGTTCTGGCGCGTGAGATGTTCCAGCAGCCAACCACCCGCGGTTGCGCCGAATACCCCGAACATCACATTGTGGGCGTGTAAGAAGCGATCGAGCGGCGGAACCCCGTCAGCGCCAAGAATCACCAGCACATAGCTCCCGGCCGCAAGCAGGTTGATCGCCAGACCCTGCAGCAGGCGCATGCGCAGGAACAGGTACGGCAACATCGCCACCAGTACTGGGCCGAAGTAGCCATAGCGCACCAGCAAGTCGACGGGGGCATGCGCCAACATGACCAACGGCGAGCCGATCGACACTGCGGTCACGGCGCCCAACCCAAAGACGAAGGCCAGCGCCGGCTGCATCGACGGCGGCAAACGCAATGCCAGCATCAGGATCACTGTCTCGAATGCAATCGCAGCAAGCAACAGTTGGCTCATCGATTGCCCGACCTGGGCGCCATCGAGAGTGAGCTGCACCAGCAGGGCGCCGACCGTCATCGCCAGGGCTACCACAGCGGTCAGGCGCAAAGCCGACTGTTCCAGCAGCGCGTGCTCGGCGCGGAAATCTGCCTCGATCTGCGCATTAACGAAACGCAGGCGGCTGCGGCTCAGGCGCAGGTCGAGATCGGCCGCAGGCGCAGCCGTCATCGGCCTTCATACCAGTAGCGGCGGATGAAGGCCTCGAGTTGGCCGCGGCTGCGCAGCAGAGCCCAAAGCAGCGCTGGTAGGCGCGCAAAGTAGTGCCAGTCGCCGAAGCGGTCGAATTTGCGCGCTGACGTGATCGCCTTGGCGCCGCGCAGCCGTCGCCAGCGTTGTCGGCGCTGACGGCCAAGACGGCGCAGGCGCAGCAGGAAATCGACGTCCTCGGCGACTGTCCTCGATTCATCGAAACCGCCCAAAGAGACGAAATCGGCGCGGCGCCAGAACACCACGCCGGTGTCGAATCCGGTCAACCAGACCATCGGCAACATGCTGGCGTAGGTCAGGGCAATACCCGGCGACCAGCGTTCCATGGTTACCCCGGTGGCCCCGCCCAGCGTGCGCGGGTCACGCATCGCGCGCTCGATGGCGATGAAGGTGTCTGGATGGATCCGGCTGTCGGCGTCGACAAAGGCCAGAATCTCGCCTTCGGCGAGCGCCGCGCCGCCGTTGCGCGCCGCGGAAATCACCCGTTTCGCCACCGGCACCACCAGGCAGCCACGGGCAGCGGCAATGCTGGCGGTGGCATCGGTGGATCCGTTGTCGGCAACGATGAGCTGCAACTGTGCCGCCGCGGATGTCACGGCCAGCCAGCGCTGGCGAGCCACGTCGATGCTGTCAAGCAGGACCGGCAGACAGGTCGCCTCGTTCCAAGCCGGAATGACAAGGGTCAGGTAGCTCATGGGCCATTGAAGACCAAGACAAGGATCAGAATACTGTCTTGCAGGGTTCTACGTATCGGGCACTTCCGTAAAACCACCGAAAAATTCCTGCGCGAATCCGGGATTTTTCCGGTGATCAAGCCCGTGCAGGATGCGTTGGGGCACGAAACGCATCAATCGAGAGTCCCGATAGGCCGCGCACCAGTGCGTGAATCCCAGGAAGTCGAAGGTCGACCTTGTGCTGCTCCGCGCGTGCTTTGAACACTGGCGTATACGCCAGATTGCCGAAACTCCGATCAATGGCTCGCATCGCCGGGGTTGTGAGCGTGATTGAATATCGTCGGCCATCGCCCAATGTCTTGCGCATCACGCCCACGGAGCCTCCGATGCGACTTCCCGCGACCCTGGTTTTCACGCTGATACTCATCTGCGGCAGCGCAGCCTGCGCGCAAGCTGCCGCTGAATCGAAGGATGCGTCGACGCATCCCGTGACGGACTTTCTCCTGACGAAGACCGCCGCCGACTTCCACGCGCAGCGCCCTGCGGTCGCCACGCGCTTTCACGACGTGCGCGCCGGGCATGTCGCCACAACCCACGGATCGCCGCGACGCGCGCTGTGCGAACAATTCACGCCAGCGCCGGGGAACGGTCCGGCCGGACGAGCGTTCTTCATTTCAATCGAATCACCAGGCGGGCCGAACGGCTACGATCTGATCATCGAGGGCGATGAGCCGCGCCTGTGCCAGCAACCGACCTTCGTTCAAGATCGCCACCACGACACTACTGCCGTTTTGCAAGCCTGGTTTGACCACATGTCCCCTGCCTCCTGACCGCCGCGCACCGCTGCGGGTCGACAAGCTCGCACCCGGGGTTCGAACCCGAGCAGAGCCCCGGGTGCGCCTGTGGCTTACCCGGGCTACTCGCTACTCGCTGGGCCAGCCCTTCGTGCCAGCGTCGCTGGGCCAGATCCTGCCATCGGGAAGCCCGAACGTTGGCAGCGGGGATGCAGACCAGATCTACCCGATGCGCACCCACGAACCTCAGTGTGACCCCTGTTGTGAGCGCATGGGGTGAGCTCATGCCGTGATCGCGACCGTGAAGCCCGTGAGCCTTCACCCCAGATCGCGGGATCAATGATCCAGGTCAACTCATTCCGGATGCTGGCGACGTAGCGTCACTGGGGTCATGGTGAGATGGCGCGACTGGCTGCCCGAACTGAGGAGGACCACGAATGATCCGAATCCGCTGGATGTCCTGCACACTCGCCGGCCTGATTCTGCATCTGGTCGGACCGCTGCCCACCTGGGCTCAAGGCGTCACGAGTGGCCCTTGCGGTGGGCTGATCAGTACCGCCGCAACCAGCCCAGCGCAATGCCAATGGCAGAACTTCACGCGTGACCCGCGTGCCTTTGCCGCCCAGCCCGGCGGCGTTTGCCCTATCGGTTCCTTCCAGCCTGGTCAGTACCGCGTTCTGGTTGGTCCAACCGGACCCGAAGGCCGGACCATGCCGCCGGCGTGGTGGAACAGCTACGGTCCCTACCGCTTCAACAAGGGCGACAAGTGGATTGCCGTATTGGGCTGGCAATCACGCCTGGATCGATTCGAGAAGAACGTCGGCGAGTTGCTAACCTATGCGAGTCCTGGTTCGCGCAGCGGTGTTTATGCACGCAACAACGACGCTAGTCAGTGGCACGCCATCTGCATCGTCGCCGTCGGTGGTCCTGGTGCCGGCGCCGGCAGCGGCAGTGACGAGACACGTTGCCAGCACTATGCCGACACAGCGGTACAGCAGCAGCGGCAAAACCTGGCGCGCAGCTGCGGTTATCGCGGTGATCCCTGGCATGTGGATGTTGCCGATCACCGTCGCTGGTGCCTGGGCGTCGCGGCCGAGCGCAGCGATGCCGAGCGCACGATGCGTGACCGTCAGCTGGCGGCCTGTGACGGTGGCACTGACAACGGCGCAGGATGCGGCGACTATGCGCGTACCGCGGTGAGGCAACAACAAGACAACATGAGCCGTGCCTGTGGCTACGTTGGTGCGCCGTGGCACAGCGATTACGGCGAGCACTTTCAATGGTGCCAAGGTGTGCCGCGAGATCGCAGTCAAGCCGAGACGGCCATGCGCAGCGCAAAGCTGTCGGAATGCCGCTAGTCGAGTCGCTCTGACCCTCACAGGTCGTCGCCCTCAACGAGCGAGGACGCCCCCGTCTTGACCAACAAATGGCGGGGGCGTGGTGCGGTCCGCGGACCCTAAGGGCGGCGAAGGCGTGTGAGCTGGGTAGCGGTGGGTCCGTACGTCGAGTCGACCAACGGGAGCAGATCGCGCCACGCCGCGGACAGGCGATCCGGGAAGCCGATGGCACGGTTCGCATCTATGCCAGCCAGACGCGGGACCCAACCCGCGCCCGCGCCATGGTTACAGCCCGCATAGGTTGCCGTGAAAGTCGTTCAGGCGAGTGCTGTTGCTCCCTCCCCGATGTTCGGGGAGGGCTGGGGAGGGGTTAGGCAAGAAACCCTATGCAACGGTCATGGCACCAGCGACTTTCATGATTGCGAGTGGCCCGCAGCCATGACCGTTGGGCTAAGCGCAGCGCATCCCAACAACGTTGCTCTCGGAATCTCCGCCGTTGGGGTTCGCTGCGCTCACCGCCAACCTATCGCGATTGGAGAAACTCCGATCAATGGCTCGCATCGCCGGGGTTGTGAGCGTGATTGAATATCGTCGGCCATCGCCCAATGTCTTGCGCATCACGCCCACGGAGCCTCCGATGCGACTTCCCGCGATCCTGGTTTTCACGCTGGTACTCATCTGCGGCAGCGCAGCCTGCGCGCAAGCTGCCGCTGAATCGAAGGATGCGTCGATGGCTCCCGTGGCAGCCTTTCTCCTGACGAAGACCACCGCCGACTTCCACGCGCAGCGCCCTGCGGTCGCCACGCGCTTTCACGACGTGCGCGCCGGGCATGTCGCCACAACCCACGGATCGCCGCGACGCGTGCTGTGCGGACAATTCACGCCAGCGCCGGGGAACGATCCAGCCGGACGAGCGTTCTTCATTTCAATGGTGTCGGCCTTGATCCATCACGATCCCCGGGACCCGCATGAATATCGCTGACCTGCGCCGGAGCTACGAGCGCGACCAACTCGATGAATCGGCGTCGCTGGCGGACCCGATGGCACAGTTCGCGCACTGGATGGAGCAGGCCCTGCATGCTGAGCTGCCTGAGCCCAACGCGATGACGCTGGCCACGGTGGGGGCCGATGGCCGGCCGTCCACCCGCGTCGTGCTGATCAAGGGCTATGACGCCGACGGCATCGTCTGGTACACAAACTACGAGAGCCGCAAGGCGCAGGAACTGGCGCAGCAGCCCTTCGCCGCCCTGCAATTCCATTGGCTGGAACTTGAGCGCGTGGTGCGCATCGAGGGTCGCGTGACCAGAACCAGCGCCGAAGAATCCGACGCCTACTACGCCACGCGACCGCTGGATTCGCGGCTCGGCGCCTGGGCATCGCCGCAGAGCCAGGTCATCCATTCGCGCGCGGTGCTGCTGGCGAATGTCGCCAAGGCCGCTGCGCGCTACGCCCTGCATCCGCCCCGCCCGCCGCACTGGGGCGGCTATCGCCTGCAACCGGATCGCTGGGAGTTCTGGCAAGGCCGCAAGAGCCGTTTGCACGACCGCCTGCGCTACCGCCTGGAGGCCGGCGTCTGGATCCGGGAGCGGCTGGCGCCCTAGGGTCCTTGGTGAACAACTCGTCATTGCGAGGAGCGAAGCGACGCGGCAATCCAGAAAAGCTATTGAAATCATAAGCCTGGATTGCTTCGCTGCGCTCGCAATGACGATTGGCCGGGCTTGTTCAGTGCTTCCCTGGTTGTCTCTGATCAAGGTCGCCGCAGACGTCGCGGCGCACGCTCGCATGCGAGATTTTCTGGAGCAAGCTCATGATCCTGTTCAACCCGAAGCAGCGCAGCCGCAAGTACCAGGACAGCAAGACCGACCAGCTGATGCAATCGACCATCGATTTTTTCGAGGGCAAGGGCCTCAAGCAGATCAAGCGCGACTGGCATGAGCGCAAGTGGAATCACGACTACGTTGATTTCCTCAAGGACCAGCAGGTTTTCGCCACCTTGATGACGCCAGCCGGTTATGGCGCCGCCGACTCGCGCTGGGATACCTATCGCAACTGCGAATTCTCGGAAATCAGCGCCTTCTACGGATGCACCTACTGGTACACCTGGCAGGTCTCCATGCTCGGGCTGGTGCCGATCTGGTGCGGTTCCAACGAAGACATCAAGCAGCGCACCGCGAAGTTGCTGCGCGATGGCGCCGTGTTCGCATTCGGGCTCTCCGAAAAGGAGCACGGGGCCGACATCTATTCCAGCGAAATGGCCTTGCAGCCTGTCGGCGATGGCAAATACCTGGCCAACGGCAGCAAGTATTACATCGGCAATGGCAACGAGGCGGCGCTGGTGTCCACCTTCGGCAAGATGGCCGATAGCGGTGAATATGTGTTCTTTGCCGTCGAATCGAAGCACCCGAATTACCAGTGCATCAAGAACGTCGTCAACGCCCAGAATTACGTGGCGGAGTTCGTCCTGCGCGATTACCCGATCACCCGTGCCGAGATCCTGGAAACCGGACCCAAGGCCTGGGACGACATGCTCAACACCATCAACGTCTGCAAGTTCAACCTCGGCTGGTGCGCCATCGGTTTGTGTACCCATGCGCTCTACGAGTCGATCGACCATGCCGCCAATCGGCGCGTGTACGGCCGTCATGTGACCGATTTTCCGCACGTCAGGCGCTTGCTGATGGATGGCTACTGCAAGCTGGTGGCGATGAAGCTGTTTGCCGAACGCGCCAATGACTACATGCGCAGCGCATCCGCGGACGACCGGCGTTATCTGCTGTTCAACCCGATGGTGAAGATGAAGGTCACTCGCGAGGGCGAGGAGGTCATGAGCATGCTGCATGACGTCATCGCCGCCAAGGGCTTCGAGAACGAACCGTTCTTCGAGATCGCCAAGCACGAGTTGCCGATGCTGCCCAAACTGGAAGGCACGGTGCACGTCAACATGGCGCTGATCGTCAAGTTCATGGCCAACTATTTCTTCAATCCGAAAGCGTACCCCGAGGTGGCGCGCCGGGACGACGCCAGCCATGACGCCTTCCTGTTCAACCAGGGCCCGACCAAGGGTCTGGGGAAGATCCAGTTCCACGACTACAACATCGCCTACGACAGCATCGACCTGCCCAATGTCAATCTGTTCAAGCAGCAGATCGCGCTGTTCAAGGACTTCCTGGTCAAGGCCGCGCCCAATGACCATCAGAAGAACGACGTGGACTATCTGCTGGCGCTTGGAGAAATCCTCACCATCGTCGCCTACGGGCAACTGATCATCGAGAGTCGCCAGCATTTCCCGGTCGGCCACGATCTGCTCGATGAGATCTTCGATTTCATGGTGCGCGATTTTTCGAGATACGCGCTGAACATCCACATGAAGCCGTCGAACGACGACCGCCAGCGTGAACTGACCCTGCGCATCATTCAATCGCCGGTTCCCGATTCCAGGCGCTTCGACAGTGTCTGGAATGAACAGGTCTATTCACTCAAGGACGCTTACAGGATGCGCGACTAGCGTGATGTCCCGTATTTGCCCCATGTGAGCGCGCATGCGACTGGCGCATGATGGGTGCAGTTCTCGTGCAGGGCGGAACCCACAAGGCTTTATCGTGTGGATGCCACCGTTTACCGGGTCTTGCGCACGACCTGGCTTTGGCGCGTCGGCGATGGTGGAATCCGCCTGTGAGGGTTGTCGGCGAAGACCGGTGCTGTGTCCAGGGCGGGTTCCACCCTACCTTTTCTGGCGCACGTGGGCGCTCCCAGGCCCGCGCAGGATGCGCGAAGCAGAGCCCCGGGTGCGCCTGCGGCCTACCCGGGCTACTTGCTAACAGGGCGTCATTCCCGCGCATGCGGGAATCCAGGCATGCGCAGGTACGTCAAGGAACTGGATTCTCGCATGCGCGGGAATGACGGTTTCCAACAGGGTGGAACCCGCACGGCCTATGGTGCGGATTCCACCGTTTTCCGCGGCCACCAATTGATTGCCGGGTGCTCGTCGGCGCCCGCGCCGGATTCCGCCTCTTGTCTCTAGTCGCCAGCCCCGATCTTGCAACAGGCGGGTTCTGCCCAGCGTGGGCTATCGTGAGCGCCTGAGCGGAGGCAGCCATGTTCAATCGTCAACAGAGACGCTCTTCCGTTGGGCGGGGAGCTTTTGCAGTCCTGATCGTCGGCCTGGTCGCTGCCTGTGCCCCCACCGGTTCGGTTCAACAGTCGGAGCAAGTCGTCCTTGTTCGGAATGGGGAAGCTCGGTTGCGGGTGTTCGTGGAAGGCAGCGGACCGGCGATCGTCCTGTTGCCGGGACAAGGGCGTGGGCCACGGGGATACGATGCGCTCACGAAACAACTGGTCTCGGCGGGCTACCGGGTGGTGCGCCCGGAGCCGCGGGGATTTGGTGAAAGCGTGGGTCCGGTCGAAGGTCTCACGCTTCGTGATAACGCGCTGGATGTGACTGCCGCAATCGAGACGGTCGGTGCCGCGCCTGCCATCGTGGTGGGATTTGCCTACGGCAATCGTGTTGCACGAATGATTGCGAGTGAGCGACCGGATCTGGTGCGCGGCGTTGTTCTTGTCGCCGCTGGCGGCAAGTACCCGCCGAAGCCCGAGGTGCTTGCCACCTTGCGCAAGGTGCAAGACCGGAGTTTGCCTCTGGCTCAACGAGCCGAGGCCGCGAGAACGGTGCTCTACGGACCCAGGAGCGCGATCAGCGCCGAAGACATGCATCTGGACGACGTATCGGCGACGACCATCAAAGCCCAGTCGCTGGCGGCGACCGTGCCTCTGGAGGCCTGGTGGGACGGCGGCCAGGCACCAATGCTCGTGCTGCAGGGTCTGTACGACGTGATCGCGCCGCCCGAGAACGGCCGCTCCCTGAAGCGGGATCATCCAGAGCGGGTCACGCTGGTGGAGTTCGAAGACCTGGGCCATGCGATGCTGCGCGAGCGCCCGGATCTGGTCGGGGACGCGATCTTGGGTTGGGTCAGGAAGCTTAGACCCGAGTAAGGCCGTCTCCCGTATAGGGTGTACCCGCACGGCTCTTGGTGCGAAATTCACCGCTCGCCAGGGCGCCGCAAATGACTGGCGGGTGCTCGTCGGCTCAATCGGCGGAAACCGCCTTTCGTATCTCTTCAGTTGCTCATGATCTTGCGGCGGGCGAGCCCGCGCAGGATGCGTTGAGGCACGAAACGCACCGGTCGCGATCTGGGCTACTTCGGCGCTCGAATGATGCGGTTCGCTACGCTCACCGCATCCTGCGTGCTGGTCAGCGGTTGCCCGCAGAGAGGTTGCAGAGGCACGACGAGCGCTTGGGCTCGTCGCGCCTGATCGCAGCATGTCGCCGTTTGGCGCGCGCCGCTACTTGAGGTCGAGCTTGCGGATCATTTCGCTGCCAAGAATCGTGCGCAGCTTGCCGCGCTCGATGCTGGCTGCTGTCCCTGCGGCGCGATCCCTGCCGGTGACTTCCATTGCGACCTTCTCATTGCGGTCGGCCAGACCATCAAAGGCAGCCATGTTGGCGTAGGTCACCACCAGATACAGGTCTGGATCGTCCGGCGACCGCGCCATCGTGCGGTACACGGAATAGTCGAGCACATTTCCGGCCTTCTTCTGTGCCTCCATGACCGGTTTGTATTCCTTGGCGAGGTAGCCCAGATAGGCCTCCCCCTGTCCGTCCATCAGCTTCACCGACGTCACCACCGACACAGTCCCCTCGGTGTAGACACGATCCTGCGCGAGCAATGGCGAACTGGCACACAGCAAGATGACGATCGAAAACCAGAATGGCGTACGCATAGGCTTCTCCTCGGAGGGAAATTGCGGAACATTTTCCGCGCCACTGACAGTACGCCTTTCTCAATCGCAATCAATCTGCCGTGATGAAGTTCACAGTCTGCGCAATCCGTATGCGATGGGTTGAGGTTCCAAACGCATCTCAACCTGAGCCAGTTCCAGTTGTCTGTTGCGCGAACAGGCGCACCGCCAGCGGCGAGAGGGACTCCCACGGTGTCGCCCCATTCAACCGCCGGGTGTTGCGTCGATCGGCAGGCTGAAGTCCACGTCGATGGATTCACCTTCGCCCGCATAGCTCAGGGTTCCGGCGATCCGGGTTTCGTCGAAGGCATGCAGTTCGAATGCCGAGAGCATTTCGGCACTTTCCGTGCTGGTCTCGCTGCCCGCGTGTTGATGGCGCACATAGCGCAGGATGCCTTCGGCGTCGAAGTCCAACAACAGCATCGTGCTGTCGGATGGGTTGCCTTCAATCACCGCAACCCGATCAATGACGCCGTCCTTCGCCAGTGCCTTGCGATCGAATCTGAAGGGCGCGAGGACTACCAGCACACCGTCGGCGTCGCTCAAGGCCAGGCCGTCCTTGACCGACCACTGCACGCCGTCATAGTCCAGCTTGCCGCCGGAACTGGCCGCCATCGCCGCCGAAACCACCAAACAGGTCAACAACAATCCCCAGACGACGCGCATCGCACACCTCCAGTCTTGCGTGGTTTTCCTGATCAGATTCTGCGCCAGAAATCCTCGGTTGGGATGCTCTCATCGCGTCGGAAACGGGGCCATCCCGCAAGCTTCGCAAGACGGGTTCTCGTGTAGGGTGGAACCCACACGGCTTTATCGTGCGGATTCCACCGTTTACCGCGGCTTGCGCGCGACCTGGCTTTGGCGCGTCGCTGATGGTGGAATCCGACTGCGAAGTTCATTCGCGAAGATCGGTGCGGTGTCTTGGGCGGGTTCCCCCCTACATTTCCCGGCGCACGTGGGTGCTCAAAGTCCGCGTAGGACGCATTGAGGCACGAAACGCATCTGTCGAGCTTCGGAGCAAACTGAGCCCGCATTGGTTGCCGTGATGAGCGAAGCGCATCTCTGCATCGTTGTTTTCGCAACTTCCGTCGTTGGGGTTCGCTGCGCTCACCGCCAACCTATGGCGCTCGCCATGACGCGAGGACCCTCAGGGAATCTCGTAGACCGTCACCTCATCGGAGATGCCGCGCAGCAGGGCTTGCTGCGGCAGCGGGTTCAGCCCGGCGGCCTTGAGCACTTGCGCGGACTGTTCGCTGGCCACCACCGGCTGGGTGGCGAAGATGGCGCGTGATACCGCGAGGCCCTGCACGCGGGCCGCGATGTTCACCGTCTGGCCGAAGTAGTCGAGGCGATCGTTCAGGGTCACGGCGAGGCAGGCGCCTTCGTGGATGCCCACTTTCAGCAGCAGTTCCTCCTGATGGCTCTCCACACTGAGCTGGCGCATCGCGTCGCGCATCCGCAGGGCCGCCGCCAGGGCACGATCGGGCGTCGGGAAGGTGGCCATCACGGCATCGCCGATGGTTTTCACCACGGCACCGCCCTCGGCGGCGACCACCTCATGGAGCACGCGAAAATGTGCGCGCACCATGTCGTAGGCCACCAGGTCGCCGACCCGCTCATACAGCTCGGTGGAGCCCTTGAGATCGGTGAACAGAAAGGTGAGGCTGGTGATCTTCAGGCGCTGATCGACGTCCAGCGTGTCGGTGCCGTAGATGTCGCGGAAAGTCTGGTTGGACAGCAGGCGTTTGGCCGTCAGGAATTTCTTCCGGTGCCCCAGCAGATGATGCAAGGCGTGTCCGGCAATCCACACGGCCGGCAGCACGCGCCGGTCAGTTCGGTTCTCCAGCACCAGGCGTAGTGGCCCGGGGCGCATCTCTACCGTGCCGGTCGGGGCGTGCAGCTGGTTGAACACCACCGTGAAATTCTGCCGCTCGCGCGAGGGCTCGCCCTTGACGTCAAAGAACTGCGCCGAATGCGTGACCGGATCGAACACGATGCAGAACTCCGCCGGCAACTGCATCGACAGGATGGCTTTGTCCCCGGGCGGGAGTTCGACCGAATCGATCACCACTTCTTCCAGCAACTCATCGAAAGCCGCCCCGCTCGGCAGCTCGATCCCGGAGCTCCAGAAGATCTGGCGCATGTAGTCCGGGAAGGGCAGCGAATCCGGGTCGTGCGCGGCGATCCGGCGCATCCGCCGACTCAGCGTGAACGACACCTCCACCATTTCGTCCAGCGTAGGCTCATAACCGGCCGCACACAGGGCGCAGGAATAGTCCTCCCGGTGCACGCTCTTGAGCGAGGCATTGGAGTCGAGCACGCCGCTGCAGCCAGGGCAGAGGATGTTCCAGGACAGCTCGAACAGACCGAGCCGGGCGCCGTGCAGGAAAGCGCCGATCGCCTTGTCCTCGTCGATGCCGTAGCATGCAGCAAAATCGAGCACATTGATGCGGCTGAGATCCGCATCGGTCGCCTGTTCCACATGGCGCTCGATGGCAAAGACCGCGCCGGGATCGGCCGATTGACGCAAGACCGCAAACACCGATTGCAATTCGCTCATGGAAGTCGCTCATCCAAGTAAGCGGGGCGGCCCCGGCATTCGAGCCGGCGCACGCCTCAAACCGCGTGGGCGTACAAGCAGGGCTAGTATGAGATTCCCTGCGGCGCACGTCGATGATTCCTAGTACGCCCAGGTCGGGAAACGCGAAGCGCATCGCTACATCGTGGAATTCGGGATTCGCGTCATTGGCGGATGCCACACGTCGGTCTGGGCGCCAGTTGCTCCAACGGCACAGTGCGTGGCGCTGCTGCTCGTGCCGACTTCCGTACTTCGGGAAAGCCGCCATGCGCTGCTCTTGAGCCTCCCGAATACGTCATGTGCACATCCACAGACGGACCATCTCGTTTGCTCGTACAGATCGGAGTTGCCCATGGCCACGCGCAGACAAGCCCTGCAATGGTCGCTGGCCACAGCGGTGCTGCTCGCCAGCAAGCGCCGCGCGCTGATGGCCGGGACATCCGATCGCACCCAGTTGATCACCCGCGCCATACCCAGATCCGGCGAACGTCTGCCGACGGTGGGTCTGGGCAGCTCGGCCAGCTTCGCCGCATTGGCCCGCAGTGGCGAGCTGGATCCGCTGCGTGAGGTGTTGGGAGCGATGGCTGCTCACGGGGCCACCGTATTCGACACGGCGCCGAGCTACGGGGAATCGGAAGCGGTGGCCGGCCAGCTGGCGCGGGAACTCGGGCTCGGCGATTCGATGTTCTGGGCGACCAAGGTCAATGTCGCCGGTCGTGATGGCGGCAGCGCGGATCCGGCGGCGGCCCGCGCGCAGATCGAGGCCTCGTTCGAGCACCTGGGAAGCAAGGTGATCGATCTGATCCAGGTGCACAACCTCGGCGATGTGCCGGTGCAGATGGGCATCCTCAAGGAATTGCGTGAGGCGGGACGCATCCGCTACCTCGGCGTGACCAGCACGCGGGCGGCGCAATACGCAGAGCTGGAACAGGTGATGCGCGACGAGCCCATCGATTTCATCGGCGTCGATTACGCCATCGACAATGAGCTCAGCGCCGAACGCATTCTGCCCCTGGCGCAGGACCGCGGCATCGGCGTGCTGGTCTATCTGCCTTTTGGCCGCACCCGCTTGTGGGAGCGCGTGCGCGGCCAGGCGCTGCCGGTCTGGGCGGCAGAGTTCGACACCCGCTCGTGGGCGCAGTTCTTCCTCAAGTTCGTCATCTCCCATCCGGCGGTCACCGTGGTCACGCCCGCCACCAGCAAGGCCAAGCACATGATCGACAATCTCGGCGCAGCGATGGGCAGACTGCCGGATGAGGATCAGCGTCAGCGCATGCGGGAGTTCGTGGCGGGATTGCCTGGCGGCTAGTGTCTATCGGCGCCGCGGGGGATCGTCATCCGGGCCTGCTTCGTTTAGCCCGCGCTCCCTGAATGCCTTGACCGCGTAGAAGATGTAGCCCAGCAGCACAAAGGGCAGGCTCAGCAGGCTCAGATACGTGAGCAGCAGCACGATCATGTAGGCGGCATCGGCCGCTGAACGCTGCTCGTCGCGGATGCCCGACATGATGGCAAACACCACGTGTTCCAGGTTCAGGCTGGCCAGCGCGGTCACGATGATGGTCAGTGGCAGCAGCACCACGCACAGCACCGCACCATTCGGCAGGCGGGCCGCCTTGACCAGGAAGTGTGCCCACAGTGCCACCCGCCAGATGGCGACGATGCCCAGGAACCAGGCATTGACCGAGGCCGCCTGCGCCATCGGCATCCAGCGCTCCACCGGGATGGCATACAGAAATGCCGGTGGCGCGGTGAGGGTGACGAACAACAATATCTGCGGATACCGCCCCACCCGTGTTCGCAGCGGCAACAGCAGCAACCACAGCAGCAGCGACAGGACCAGCACATAAGCCAGCGAACCCAGGCCCAGGCTCTGCCACCACAGCGCGCGCGGATGATCCCAATAGCGCCCGATGCCTGCGAGCCAGGTGCAGGCCAGCCCCCAAAGCAACCAGAGATGCATCGTGCCCGGCGCCGGCCGGAACTCGCGGAAGGTGAGGAATCGCCAGGTACCCCGGAGCAACTCGTGCAGTGTCATCGGTGACCTCGTATTCGGCCAGCTTCATTCTGCCCGAAAGCTGCCCGTTGTAATCCTGGGCTGGCGCATCAACGGATTGCTGCCCGACACCTGCTCCCTGCTTGTCGAATCAGAATCACCTGGGCAATGCCAACAGCGTGAATCTGCGGCGGCTGCCGTTTGCGACGCGTACCCCGATGTCGGTCGGCCCGCGGTGACCGTTCAGACCGTGGCGTCTTCCGCCGCCGACGGGATCTCCAGTGTCATGGCTGCGGCGACCACAAAGTGCTGCTTGAACTTGAGCTTGCGGCGGCGACGGCTGTCGGCGATCGGGAAGATCATCATGCCGCTGATCTGGTGCGGGCCTTCCCAGAGCGCGCCATCGAAGAGCACTGCGTCAGCTTTGCGCAGGTAAGGCTCGTCGTCGATGGTGTAGTGCACTTCAGCAGGGGCGGTGCCGACAATGACGATGCGTACGGCGTGTCCGCGCGGCAGCTCGGCGATGTACTGCGCGATTTCGGTGGCGACGGCGACGGGCATCTCTTGCAGGCCGCTATCGCGGTCGAATTCGGCCAGGGATTGGAAGCCGCCGGCGTAGTCGCCACCCGATTGGCTGGCCCAGTCACTGCCGATGTAGCGCAACCCGCTAGGACGCAAGGTCACCGACATCCAGTGATTGGGCCCAAGCTCCCATCCCCAGCTCAGCTTTCTGGCGGCAGACTTCCTGGGCATCCTGGCTTCTCGGGTCGGTAAATGCTCCGAGAATAGCGGCTGGATAACGCAGACCGCCGTGCCGGTTTCCGCTGATGCCATGATGAGTCCGGATGTCTGGCCACGGCCGGCGGCTGCATCGGAGGGCGCCGCGCTTCGGCGCCGCTTTCAGTTGATCGAAGATCAACAGCGGCCGCGCAGGCGCGCGTCCCTCCGGGAAGCCGCTCCGAGCCAGATCCTGAGTCCGCTCACTGCTCGCACTTGCGCCGATAGATATCGCTGCGCTTGATATAGCGATTGATTTCGTCAGGCGTTTCCATGGTGACTTGCAGATCGATGAGTTCTTTCCATCGCGCCTGGCATTTCGGGCTCATGCGCGCGACTTCTGCCGCGCGTTTTTCGACCTCGGATTCCACCGCTTGCTGCAGGCACCGGATGACTGGCGGGCGCTCATTAGCGCACTCGGCCGAATCCGCCTTTTGTGTCTTGTCGCGCGCCCTGATTGTGCGGCGGGCGGGTTACGCCCTACGCGGGCTGTGTGACCGAGTGACTCCGCTACGACCAGGCGCCCGGTGTGGGCGAACTACTGGCGATCGACCAGTCAGGATAGGACCTGCAGCAGCCGAGCACGCAGTATCCTCCAGCGCCACCCTTGAGTACCTGTTCATGAAGTTCGACGATGCCGAGAACTACTTCCTTGAATTCGAGAGCGAGCTGCCGAGCGAGGCTGGCGGTATCCCGATCGGCATGTTTCTGTCCTGGCTGGCGAGACGTCGGTTCCTGTCGCCGGAACTGGAAGCCAGGCTGGCTCAACGCAAGGGTCGATCGGAGACCTGGGCAGATCGCTTGTTCGTGCTCTGTGACGGCAAGCTGGTGTCCGAGGACCTGAACGAAGAAGGGCTCGCATTCACGCGAGACTACTACCCGGGTTACTTGGAGGACTTTCGCGTCACCCTGGGCATCGCCGACGATTCTGCTGACAGCTTGTGCGGTGTTCCGCAGAGCCTGGATAACCTCGACAAGATTGGCAATCTGCTGGACAAGCGCTGGTCTGAATGGAAGTCCGGCAGCAAGCAGCTGGCGCCGGAGGCCCCGGCCAACAAGCCTACCGTTGCTGGCGTGCGTGCAGACCTGCTTGAAATGGTAGTGCCGGCGTTGCAGGAAGACGGCTACCGTTTGATCCCCGCCCGTAACGATGAGGTGGTTCTGCAACGTCAGGTGGGCACTGTCGATCAATACTTCCGGATGGCAATCATCGAATCGAACGACGTCGTCAGCTTGTCCTACTGGTTTCGATTCGGCTGCAGCAAACTGCGTCGAGTATGGTTGACGCTGATGGACCCGGCGCTGAGCGCAAGTCCACCTGCGCTCTACAACGGCGATGCCTATCGGTATCCCGATCTCCAAGCCCAAGAATGGAATCTGACACCATCCGGACATCTGTTGGTGGAGTATCACAAGCGCTTTGCAGAAGGGCATCAAGCTCTGGCGCAGCAGACACTGGCACTTTATCGCGAGCGGCTCAAGCCGGTACTGGATGGCGCAAAGAGCCCAAAGGCACTCGCTGAAATCGCACAAACCAGCATGCAGATGACGCGCCAGCGCAATCACCTCGGTCAGATACTGGGGATCGAATTGCTGGGACGCGTTGTCTTGCTCGGTGCCTATACGACGCTGCTGAGCGGTGCTAGCGCGGCAAGCATGCGCAAGGAGCTGCTGCAGCAATGGGACGCTGGCGGTCTATACCGTCAGTCGAACGACTTCCCTGACCGCGCCAGCATCGAGCGACTGCTGGAAGCGGTGACGCAACCTGCTTTCGCGGACAAGGCAAGGGTCTTTCTGGGGGAATAGCCAGCTTGTGATTCGCCACGCTACTGCCGCCCTGGCCCCAAGCTGATCGTGAACGCGTTCACTGCTCGCATTTGCGCCGATAGATGTCGCCGCGCTTGATGTAGCGATTGATTTCGTCAGGCGTTTCCATGGTGACTTGCAGATCGATGAGTTCTTTCCATCGCGCCTGGCATTTCGGGCTCATGCGCGCGATTTCTGCCGCGCGTTTTTCGGCCTCGGCTTTCCGGTCTGCCTGGACCTGGCGCTCCAGCTCCTGGATCTCCAGAAGCAGGCACCCCTGGATGCGGTTCTTGACCTTCTCCAGTTCGCTCAGAGGCACGGTCTGGTCGCGCATGGCCTGCCGGTCGGCTGCGCACTGCGCTTGCACCGGGCTGGGGGTCTGCGGCGCGGGCCAGCGCAGATCTGCCGGCGGATCGCGCACCTCGGGCATGGTGGTGGCTGTTTCGGTGCCCGAGCAGGGTTTGTCGGAGTAGCTCACGCTGCCTTGTGCATCCACGCATTTGTGGATGTCGCCTGCCCATGCCGGCGATGAGCTCATCAGCCACAATCCGCAGCAGAGGGCGGCGAAGGAGAGTTGCTGTTGCGTCCGCTTGATCAGGCTGGAGATCACAGCAGTTTCCTCACGCGCGGCTCCGAGGCGGTTGAGATGGCTGGTTGGTCCAGTGCAGCGATGGATTCTGGCATTCGATGGCTACCAATCCTTCGAGAAATTGCTGGGACAAGGTTTGCTGTGGACAAGCCCACGCTACGCACGATGAGGTGTCGAGTGCATTTGAAAAGACGATATGTTGCAGCGTGGGGCGCAAGCGAGGCGGTCACCGATGTCTGCTAGTCCGACGGCAGTTCGACCGGCTCCACCGCATCGGCGGGCAAAGGCTGTGCCTCCAACGGCTGCTCCGCCCATCCCGTCCAGGGCGCCTCGTATTCTGGCGGACGCGCCGCCGAAAATGCGATGTAGACAATGGACAGCATCGACAGCACGGCCGCGATCCTGAAGAAGGATTTGGCCGAGCGCTGCTTCCGCAGCCAACCAAGGCCGGCAGCCGTCAGAAAGGGAATGGAGGCGTAGAGCATGCTGGCCGATATGGCCCGGTGTGGATCAACATCCAGGGGAGTCCGGCCCAGATCAACCAGGAAATTCAGGCAGGCAACGGGTGCTGCGATCAGTGCCCACAGCACGACTCCGACGATGTTCTCCCTGGAGCTGTCTGTGTTCACTGGTTGTGGCACTTGCTGTTCCTTTCCCAGGGGGTTTGTCGTCGCCTGCCGAGCAAGCTCGGCACTACAAATGCCTCGTACACCGTCGGTCTCGTTGCGCACCCTGCCGGCGCTGGCCTTCGGGGCCGGCTTGCGGTCATCGGGCACCGTCCGGTCGCGCCGGTCAGCCCTGCACCGTCGCCAGCGCGGCCTTGAAGGTCGCACTCGGGCTCATCACCGCGGCGCACTTATCGGGGTCTGCGTGGTAGTAGCCGCCGATCTCGACCGGCTGGCCCTGGACCTCGGTCAGTTCCTCGATGATCTTCGCCTCGTTGGCACTCAGCGCTGCCGCCAGCGGCGCGAACCTCGCCTGCAGTTCGGGGTTGTCGGTCTGCTGGGCCAGTTCCTGGGCCCAGTACAGCGCCAGATAGAACTGGCTGCCGCGATTGTCGAGTTCACCGGTGCGCCGCGAGGGCGATTTGTCGTTGTCGAGCAGCTTGCCGGTGGCGGCGTCCAGGGTCCTGGCCAGCAGCTTGGCTTGTTCGTTGCCGGTCTTGAAGCCCAGATCCTCCAGCGAAACGGCCAGCGCCAGGAATTCACCGAGGGAGTCCCAGCGCAGATGGTTTTCTTCGACCAGCTGCTGTACGTGCTTGGGGGCCGAGCCGCCGGCGCCGGTTTCGTACATGCCGCCGCCGGCCATCAGCGGCACGATCGACAGCATCTTGGCGCTGGTGCCGAGTTCCATGATCGGGAACAGATCGGTGAGGTAGTCGCGCAGGATGTTGCCGGTGACGGAAATGGTGTCCAGCCCGCGCACCACGCGCTCCAGGGTGTAACGCATGGCGCGCACCTGCGACATGATCTGGATGTCCAGACCGGTGGTGTCGTGGTCCTTGAGGTAGGTCTGCACCTTCTTGATCAGCTCGGCTTCGTGCGGGCGATAGGGATCCAGCCAGAACAGGGCGGGCATGCCGGAGTTGCGCGCCCGGGTCACAGCCAGCTTGACCCAGTCGCGCACGGGCGCGTCCTTGCACTGGCACATGCGCCAGATATCGCCGGTCTCGACCTGCTGTACCAGCAGCACCTCACCGGTGGCGATGTCGACGATGCGGGCCTCACCCGCTTCGGCCATCTCGAAGGTCTTGTCGTGTGAGCCGTATTCCTCGGCCTGCTGTGCCATCAGACCCACGTTCGGCAC
>JALHRS010000066.1 GCA_022841325.1 Lysobacterales bacterium
GCGACTATCGCGGCGTTGCTCCTCCTCGCAATGGAATGACCATTCCTCGTCGTCGCGCCTTGCGCTAGTCGCAAAGCCCTGCGCGAGCTTCCGCAACAGGTGTGAGAAATGCGGACTAGCCCGCATTGCCCACGGCGGTCGTGGATGCCGGTACCGCCGTCCTCGTCCTGGCCTTGTATGTTCCTGATCAGGCGATGGCGCGAACGCCGTTCATCTGGTCCAGCGCCGGCACATGGCAAACCACCCGGTTGCGGCCCTTGCGCTTGGCCTCGTAGAGCGCGGTATCGGCATCGATCATCAGACGCCGCAGATCGTGTCCGCAAGCCTCGGTGCCGGCGACACCAAAACTGCCGGACAGACGCGATGGACTCTCAGCGGGTCCGAAGTGGATATCCATCAGTGCCAATCGGCAGCGTTCGGCAAGTTCGACCGCATCGCTGACACTGCCGCGCAGCAGAATCGCGAACTCCTCGCCACCCAGCCTTCCGAACAGCTGCTGGGAGTCGAGCAGCTCGCCACAGGCAAAGGCAGCCCGCTGCAGCACATCGTCCCCGGCGGCGTGTCCGAAACGGTCGTTGACGCTCTTGAAGTAGTCCAGATCAATGACCACCAATGCGGCCGGCTGGCCGATGCGGCTGAGCTGATCCAGCAACACCGAGGCCTGATCCATGAAATATGGCCGGCTGGACACGGCGGTCAGACTGTCGCATTGCGCCAGTTGCTGGAAGTGACGCTGCATGCGCCGGGTTCGCAGCGCCCAGAAGATGGCGAAGGTCAGCACGGTCAACAGCAGCAGAATGTAGACACGTGCTGTCTGCACGTTGTTCTCGGCCACCTGCTGCTGCAGTTGCAGCACCTCGTTCTGCTGATTGAGGCTCTTGATCTGCAGACTCTTGGCGCGGGCCTGGTGCCTGGCCATTTCGAAGGCCAGCGCGCGCCGACCAACATCATCCAGATAGGCACGATCGACGTCCTTGTAGGTCTCCAGCGCGGTGACGGCAGACTTGAGATCACCGCGCTGCAAAGCCACCTGGTAGCGCACACGCCAGGCTTCGGTGAGCGCTTCGGTATAGACACCGGAAGCGAGCCTGTCGATCGCATCCCGGGCGCTGTCTTCAGCCTGATCCAGCTGCCCCAGCGCCAGATGGGCGGTGGCCATGATCGCGGCGACTTCGCTCATCAGGAACGGGTAGTTGGTCGCCGAAAACTCGGCCTGATGCGTTTCCAGGCTGCGGATCACTTCGTTGTAACGCCTGTTCTTCAGGTGCAGGCGCGCCACATAGGTACGCAACAGACCAGCAAAGATGGCCTCACCCTGCAAGGCGCATTCATCGGCCCAGCGCTCAAGAGGAGCGCTCACATCCTGAAGTTCGCCGGACTTGAAACGGGCCTCGAATTCGAGCTGGGCGGCACCGCAGCGCGCCCATGGCAGTTTGCTCTCAGCCAGCAACTTTGTTGAATAGCGCAAGCTCTCGGTGTACTGGGCGACCTGATTGAGGAGCTGCGCTGCCACCCCCAGCGCCTGGGCACGGGCCCCCGGATCAGTCACGGTTTCCAGATCGGTGAGCAGCTGATTGAGCTGATCAAAGCCCTCGACATAACGACGCGACAAGGTCAGGGCATTGAGCAGCGTCGCCCTGCTGCGGAAGCGAATGACCGGATCGACGGCCCGATCCAACAACCCTCCAAGACGAGCGGCAGCGTCGCCGTATTGCCCGAGATAGACCGCTTGCCAACCGCGCAGATAGTGCAGGTACTCTCGCTGTCGGGTGCTGAGCCGCGCTTGTGCTGATTCCAGGGCTGCCAGCTCGGTGGCGAAGGCTTCGCCCTGGGTGCGCTTGATCTCGTCGGCATGCAACAGGCGCTGATCGATGTCATCGGCGGCGAGCGCCGACGACATCATCGACAACAGGAGCAGGCAGAGGCCGAGCAGTTTCATCTGCCTATCCTGTCAACCTGGCCTCAGGCAGCTGCGGAAAGTGCATCACGATCCGTATCCGGCTCCTGTCCCGGCTCCTGCTCGGGCGCATCTTCGGCCGGCTCTTCGCCGTCGGGCTGCACCGGAAAGACGGCGCAGACCAGATTGCTGCCGGCGCCCAGCAGCGCTTCCAGGCGGGCGCGATCGCGGCTGGCCAGCGCTTCCACCAGCTCCGGCGAGAGATTCGCGGCCTGAGCGGCGGCCCGCAGCGCCGGGCCATCACCGGCCAGTTCGGCCTGAGCGCCCAGAGACTCGAGAAATGCCAGGGTCTGATTCATGTGCTGTGGTCTCCTGAAGTTGGATGGTCTCGGGTGCCATCGTATACGCAGCGGTGGACAACCTGAGCATGACTGCCAGCCGCCTGACCATCGGCCGTGAACCCGAGCCGCCTGGCCAAGCCTGACATGGGCTCATTATGGCGATCTGCGCACAGTTGTGCCCGGGTCATCCCGATCTTTCTGAGCCGCCGGATCAGGGCTTCGAGTGCTTCCAGCGCCAGTCCCTGGCCCTGCACGTCGGGATGCAGCAGCACGCCCAGCTCGACCGCATCCGGCCGCGGGCAGGATTCCAGCGCCAGCAGGCCGAGCAGGGAGGATGCGCCAATCGGGCTGAGCGCGATTCTCAGGCGCCAATCAGGAAGCTTACTCTGGCCATCCTGGAGCTTGAGCGTCGCGGCGAAGCTGGCTTGCGCATCGCGATCACTCAGCACCGGGCCGATGAAGCGCATGATGCGGGGGCATTGGTATAGCCGGCGATATGCGGCGGCGTCAGCCGGCGACAATGGTCGCAGCAGCAGCCTTGAGGTCGATCCGTAAAGTTCTGGCAGGCCGTCAAGCCGGATCATCGGTGGCCTGCTGCAGCAGCTCCAGCTGGTCCAGCCGCGCCCTGATAGCGAGATCGGGCTGCAGCGGAGTCAGCGGCGGTATCACCAGCGTGTCGGCCAGCGTCACCACGGCCTCAGGCAGTTCAGCCAGGCGCAGCCTGATCATTCGCGGCTGTTCCAGCGCCAGCGTTGCCGCACGATAAAGGGTCAGCGGATGGTCGGACGGATAGTCCCGACGCAACACCTCCACCAGCAGCCGCCGATAGTCGGCACCGGTGCTGAAGCGGGCGGTGGAGCGGTCACCGGCGACCCCCGGCTGCCACAGGATCAGATAGGCGCCGGTGTCGATGCGGCGACGGAACAGCATGAACTGGCTGGCTTCGTAGTGCTGACAGCCGAACCGTCCGGGATCAATGCCAAGGTCGGCATAGAGGCAATCTTCGGCCGAGATACCGGGCTCCAGCCGTGCCGAATAGCCGAGGCTGCGGGCCCGGCGCACGGCTTCGTGCGGGACCCAGGCAAAGACGCCGGGATGGCCGTAAAAGGCGCCACAGACGCGCTGACCTGCGTGCACCCCATCCAGCAGCGTCTGCACCATGGCCTCGTAGGTCTGGGTACGCGGACGACCCTCGACATAATGCGGCTGCAAGCTGTGGAAGGCCGGATTCAACTCGCGCAGCCAGAGCTCGACCAGGCCGTCGGACACCGCCGCGTAAACCGCATCGGCCCGCTCGATCTCCACCCGTGCCCGCGGACTGAGGTGCCCGCCCAGCAGCATGCCGGTGCCCACGCAGACCAGGCGCCCACCGCTAGTGCTCGTCATGCTGCCTCATTGCTGCGAATGGCCAGACCCACCATTCAATACAAGCCGGAGGCATCGGGCAAGTATGAACCGCAGGAGCGCCCTTGCGGCGCGACCGGTGACTGGAGCGCCCTCGCGGCGCGACCGGTGACGCGACAATCCTGCCCTGAAGCAGACCCTGGCCAGAAGCCGGACGCGAAGGACGCAAAGGAAAAGCAGAGAGAACGCGAAGGCACTTGCAGAAATGGTCATGGCGAGCCACCGGTGTCGGTCCGACGCTGCATGCTGGCCATGAACCCGCCTGGTGCGCGTAGCCTGGTGTGCCGCGCAGCGGCTCACCGGGGCATTTTCGCATCACCTCCCGGAGAGCGCTGCGCGCACTTCGGGCTACAAAAGCTGGCTCTTGCCCGCGCATGTCCGTGGCTCAATCAGGGTAGAGCCTCCAGACAAGTCTGGACCGACCAGAGCTCACATCTGATACCTACCGATAGCCCGCCGCCTGCAGCGAAAACAGCCTTGCGTACTGGCCATCCTGCGCCATCAGCGCCTGATGATCGCCGCGCTCGATGATGCGGCCGTGGTCGATCACCAGAATCTGGTCGGCCATGCGTACCGTCGAGAACCGGTGCGAGATCAGAATGGCGATGCGGTCGTGGGTCATCTGCCGGAAATGCTCGAAGATGGTGGCTTCGGCGGCGGCATCCATGGCTGCGGTGGGCTCGTCCAGCACCAGAATGTCGGCGTCCTTGCGCATGAAGGCCCGCGCCAGCGCGATCTTCTGCCATTGGCCGCCGGAGAGTTCCCGGCCCTGGGCAAACCACTTGCCGAGTTGCGTGGCATAGGCCTCGGGCAGGGATTCGATGAAGGGCGCGGCCATGCCACGCTCGGCGGCTTCTTCCCAGCGCGCCAGTTCATCGAAGGCGCTGACATCGCCAGCGCCGATGTTCTCGCCCACCTTGAGCTGGTAGCGGGCAAAGTCCTGGAAGATCACGCCGATACGGCGCCGCAGCGTCGTCGTGTCCCATTCGTTGAGATCCAGTCCGTCGAGCAGGATGCGGCCCTCGCGCGGCCGATACAGACGTGTCAGCAGCTTGATCAGCGTGGTCTTGCCGGAGCCGTTCTCGCCGACCAGCGCCAGCGACTGTCCGGGGCGCAGATGCAGGTCGATGGCGCTCAAGGTGTCTTCCTCGGCCCCGGGATAGCGGAAACACACGTGTTCGAAACGGATGCCGTCACCGGGCAGCGGTCCGGCCGTGGCGCCGCTGGCCATGTCGTTGCCGCCGCTGGGGGTGTCGAGGTACTCGTACAGCGTCGACAGATACAGATTGTCCTCGTACATGCCGCCGATGGCCGACAGGCTGGCCGACACCGCCGACTGCCCCTGACGGAACAGCAGCAGGTACATGGTCATCTGGCCCAGGCTGATCTTTCCCTGCACCGCACTCCAGGTGATCCAGACATAGGCGCCGTAGAGCGTGACGGTGCCGAGCAGGCCCAGCGCAAAGCCCCAGCCGTCGCGCCTCAGCGCCAGCTTGCGGTCTTCCCGATAGAGCCTGGTGAAGATGTCCCGGTAGCGCTGCATCAGCAGCGGCCCGAGATTGAACAGCTTGACCTCCTTGGCGTGGTCCTCCCGTGCCAGCACGGTTTCCAGGTACATCTGCATCCGCGTTTCCGGCGAGCGCCAGCGGAACAGGCGGAAGGCATCGCCGGAGAACTTGGCCTCGACCAGGAAGGCCGGCACGCCTGCGGCCACCAGCACCAGCACCGTCAGCGGCGAGAACTGCACCAGCAGACCGCCGAAGCTCAACAGCGCAATCGCATTCTGGGCCAGACCGAAGGTGCGCATCACCAGCGACAGCGGTCGCGAGGAGGCTTCGCGTCGCGCCCGGGTGAGCTTGTCGTAGAACTCCGAGTCCTCGAACTGCACCAGATCCAGCGTCAGTGCCTTTTCCAGAATCAGCGCATTGGTCTGCTGCCCGAGCAGGGCCCGCAGCAGCGACTGGCACAGATTCAGGCCACGCTGGGCGCCCGCGAGCAGTGCGACCAGCAGTCCTTCCAGCAGCACCCAGGTCAGCACCATCGAGAAATCGGCGCTGCCGCCCTCGGCGTGGACGCGCGCCGCAGCCACCACCGCATCCACCAGCCGGGCGCCGATCAGCGCAATGCCGGCCGGCAGCACGCCTGCCACCACCGTCAGCGAGGCCAATCCCAAGGTCAACCCGCGACTGGTCTGCCATACCAGGGTGATCGCGCGGCGGCTGTAGCCGAGCACGCCGAGCAGGCTGCGGGTCAATTCGGTGTTTTCGCTCATGCCTGCCTGGCACCCTCAATGATTGGCGATCTTAGCCCGCATTCCCCGGCGGACACCGCTGGCCCTGACCGTAGCTCAGACTGCCCGCTCCAGGTCAGTCTGAAGCGCATGCCTACCCGACGCCGTGAAGGTATTGTGCAGGCATGAATACTCTCCCGAATTGCCCCAAATGCCAGTCCGTCTACACCTATGAAGACGGCCATCAGCTGATCTGCCCCGAATGCGCCCACGAGTGGCCGAAGGACGGCGCTGCCAACGCTGAAGAATCCGGCCCCGTGGTCCGCGACGCCGTCGGCAACGAGCTGAAAGATGGCGACAGTGTCACCGTGATCAAGGATCTCAAGGTCAAGGGCTCATCGGCCGTGGTCAAGGTCGGCACGAAGGTCAAGAACATCCGCCTGGTCGACGGTGATCACGACATCGATTGCAAGATCGACGGCATCGGCCCGATGGGCCTGAAATCGGAGTTCGTCAAGAAAGTGAAGGACTAAGAGGGGCAGCGGCCGCTGCGGGAATCGCGATGCGCTTGGGCACTCTCACCAGTGCCCGGTCCCCGGCTCACCCTTGAACGGTCCGACAATCTCGTTCGTGACCCAGCCACCATAGAATCCGCCCGGCTGCGGTCGCACCCGCTCGCCGTCGATCTCGCATTCGACGCGTCGCGGATAGAACGACAGCCAGCCGGCAATCGCCGCAAAGGCGACCGTGGGCTGCGGATAGCTCCAGCCCACTTGCAGGTACTCGCGCCCGTCGGCCAGTCGCAGGCTCCAGTACTGCGCCCGTCCCTTCCATTCGCACATCGAAGTTCCCGACGCCAGCACCAGCAGCGCCAGATCCACATCCGTCGGCGGCAGATAGACGGTCGGCGGACTGGCGGTTTCCAGCACCCGGATGGCAGCGCGGCTGTCAGCCACCACCACTCCACCGGCCCGCACCTGTATCCGGCGCGAATCGGGCAGAAGACGCGGCGGTCGCGGATAGTCCCAGACCGATTCCTGCCCCGCGCCTGGCGCCTTCGCAAATGCCGGTCGAGAACGGCCGGTGTTTTCCCACATACGCCCCACTCCAGACGACCAAGGTGAGTCAAGTTGCCGCACACTGGATCAAGCGGCGATGAAAGGTGGCTGTGGCAGCTCTTGGCACCGAAAGAGCGAAGAGCCACAGCGCCGACTGCAAGTCGGCGATCCCAGCAAGCCCCCGGGATCGCCGAGTTGTACTCGGCCGCTCCTGGCACCGGAAGAGCGAAAAGCAACAGCGCCGACTGCAAGTCGGCGATCCCAGCAAGCGCCTGGGATCGCCGAGTTGTACTCGGCCGCTTCTGGCACCGGAAGAGCGAAAAGCAACAGCGCCGACTGCAAGTCGGCGATCCCAGGCCACAGCGCCGACTGCAAGTCGGCGATCCCAGCAAGCGCCGGGATCGCCGAGTTGTACTCGGCCGCTTCTGCGCTCAGAACAGCGCAGCGCTATCCCCTCCTCAACCAGCTGCCTTCTTCAGACGCGGCGCCACGAAGTCGTCATGCACCGCCTTTTTCAACACTTCCGGCGGCAGCAGTCCCTGATTCAGGATGAAATCGTGGAAGGCGGCTGCGTCGAACCGCTCCTTGAGCTGCAGCTCGGTCTGGGCGCGTAGCGCCTGCAACTGGATGTAGCCGTAGTAGTAGGCGGTCGCCTGCGCCGGCGAACGGAAGGTGTAGCGGTCGATCTCGGTTTGGGCATTGCTGTCGTCTTCCACCACTTCTTCCATCAGCACGCGCTTGGCTTCGGCCGGCGTGACCAGGCCGAGGTTGATGGCCGGGTCAAGCCAGATCCGGGCGGCGCGCAGCAGACGGTACTGCAGCGAAGCCAGTTGCCCATCCAGCGGCATATGCGGCTTGGTGATGGCCTCGGCGTACAACGCCCAGCCCTCGACATTGGCGGAGTTGAAGGCGAACAGCGCTCTTGCCGTCGACACGCCACCGCGCAGCATGGTCGTGAACTGCATTTCGTGGCCAGGACGGGCCTCGTGTGCAGACAGGCTCCACATCATCGCCCGATAGGCATAGTCGCTGTCCGGCCAGCTGCCATCTTCGTTCTGCTCGATCTTGGGCACGATGAATTCCGGGTACTCGCCGGTGTTGCCGACCAGTCGCGGCGTGTCCAGATGTGCGGCCGGCTGCTGTGCCGTCTCCGCAGCGGTGGCCATGCGCACGCGAGCGGGCTCATTCGGCAGCGTCGCCAGTTTTTCACGGGCGATGATCCGATCGATCTCGGCCATGACCTCCTGGTAAGTGGCCATCAGCGCATCGCCGTGGACCTGCTCCTTCTTCAACAGCCGCAGGACTTCGCGATAGTCCCTGGTGTTGTAGCCCTTCTCCTTGGCCACCAGCGGCGCCAGCGCCATCATCTCGTTGCGGATGTCCATGAAAGCCACCTGGCCGATCACCATCAGCTCTTCCGGGCTGGCGTGCACGCCGTAGTTCCTGAGCTGCAGTTCGTAGAGCTCGCGCGGCAACATCGCGCTGTCGCGGGTATTCGGCAGGATGGTCTGGCGCACCCACTCGTTGTAGTCGCGCAGCTGCGACTGCAGCAGGGCCAGAGAATCCTGCCAGCCTTCCAGCCCACTTTCCTTGAACACCTGCTCCAGGCCCTCGATCAGCTTGGGCGCATCTTCCAGATCCTTCTCGACTTCGCCGCGATAGGGCAGGATCAGATCCTTCACGCCCATGCGTTCGGTCAGGCGCTCCTTCGCCAGATTCAGAAGGGGCTCGAATCCCTCCGCCTCGCCGGTGTACTTCTTCAGGCGCACCAGGGCGGCCTTGCGCTGTTCCATCGGCACCTGCTTGTCCAGCTGACCGCGAAAACCGGCGAAGATCAGCCCATTGATGTTGCCGTAGGGCATCACCCGGTCGTAGTTCACCTGGGTCGCTTCTATGTTGTCCTTCTGCGACTGGATCATGATCTGCAGATCCTGCGCCACCCGCGGATCGGCTTCAGTGGCCAGCAGGCCTTCCAGCATCGTGATGTTCTTCTGCGCCTCGGCGATCTGCCGCTGAGCCAGATCCGGACCCAGATCAAAGATCTGCTCGTCGAAACCACTCACCCCGACCTGACTGGCAAACTCAGGCGCAAACTTCGCCTGCGATTCCAGCACCTCGTGCGCGATCTGGTTGGACCGCTCCACCCAATCGCCATCGCCCTTGGCGGGCGCCGCAGCCATTGCCGAGAACGAAGCCGCCAGCAAACCGGCCGCCAAGAGCTGTTTGAACATGAGAAACCCCGCCACCCTGAAAGTGAAGGGAGCGTAGAGAGCTACCGCAGCACGCGCATGGGCATGAGGTCACTGTGACTGATGGCTGGAACTGGGTCGGCGCCGATCAGAAACGGAACACATCTGGGTGTGTCGGCATGCCTCCATCACCCAACCCAGTCCGCACACAACAGCTCAGCCTGTTTGAGCACGGTCTGCACGGCTTCTTCCTGAAGATCCGGCGGGTAGCCGTATTTGTTGAGGATGCGTTTGACCATCACCTTGATCTTGGCACGGGCGCTTTCGCGCAGGGTCCAGTCGATGGTGACGCTCTTTTTGACCTGGGTGATCAGTTCCGCGGCGATCAGTCGGAGCTTGGCGTCGCCCATGGCCTCGATGGCGCTTTCGTTGGTCGCGAGGGCGTCGTAGAAGGCGATCTCGTCATCACTCAGGCCGAGGTCGGCGCCGCGCTTGCTGGCGGCATCCAGTTCTTTGGCCAATTTGATCAGCTCTTCGATGACCTGCATCGTCGAGATGGCGCGGTTGTGGTAACCGTTGAGGGTCTTCTTGAGCTTTTCCGAAAACACCTGGGCCTGCACCAGGTTGCGTCGGGCGCGGACTTTCAATTCGTCTTTGAGCAGCTTTTCCAGCAGTTCGGCAGCAACGTTCTTGTGCTTCAGCCCGCGCACTTCGGCGAGGAACTGATCGCTCAGGATGCTGATGTCCGGCTTCGCCAGTCCGGCTGCGGTGAACACGTCGATCACCTGGCCTTCAGTGGTGATCGCCCGCGATACCAGTTGACGGATGGCGGCGTCGATCTGCTCCGGAGATCGCTTGTTGTCGCTGCTGCGCTTGTTCAGCGCGGCCTGGATGGCCTGGAAATAGGACACGTCGTCGCGGATGGCCACGGCCTCGTCGCTGGCCGCGCACAACGCGAACGCACTCGACAGTTCCGCCACCACTTGTAGCCAGCGCTTCTTGCCGTCCTCCTGCGCCAACACATGCTCCTGTCCGGCCGGAATCAGCGCTAGTCGCTCGCCCGGGGTGCCATTCACCCATTTGCCCCAATCGAATCCGTGCATCAGATCGCAGGCGATGCCGTGCTTTTCCATCATCACGGCGATGGCCTGCGCGGTGTCGAAGGTGGGATCGCCCTTGCCGCCGCTCTCGGTGTAAGTGACCAGCGCCTTCTTCAGCTGATCGGCCAGGCCCAGGTAATCCACCACCAATCCGCCCGGCTTGTCGCGGAACACGCGGTTGACGCGGGCGATGGCCTGCATCAATCCGTGGCCCTGCATGGGCTTATCGGCATACATGGTGTGCAGGCAGGGCGCGTCGAAGCCGGTCAGCCACATATCGCGCACGATGACGATGCGGAAGGGGTCCTTGGCATCTTTGAAGCGGTTTGCCAGCCGGCGACGTTTTTCTTTGCTGCGGATGTGCGGCTGCCAGTCCGGGCCGTCGTCGGCACTTCCGGTCATGACCACCTTCACCACGCAGGTTTTGCCCTTCTCGGACTCGGGCTCATCGTCCAGCGCGCTGGCCCAGTCGGGTCTCAAAGCAATCAGCGCGTTGTACAAGTCGACAGCAATGCGGCGGCTCATGCAGACGATCATGGCCTTGCCGTCCATCGCTTCCACGCGCTTCTCGAAGTGCGTGACCAGGTCAGCGGCGACCAGCGCGATGCGCTTGGGATCGCCGACCAGCGCTTCCAGCGCAGCCCATTTGGTCTTGAGCTTCTCCTTGCGGGTCTGCTCCTCGCCCTCAGTGATCTCTTCGAACTCCGCGTCGAGCTTCGGCATCTCGGCGGCGTTCAGGGCCAGCTTGGAAATGCGGCTCTCGTAGTAGATCGGCACTGTGGCCTTGTCGGCGACGGCGCGCTGAATGTCGTAGATGGAGATGTAATCGCCAAACACCGCGCGAGTGTTGGCGTCGGTCTTCTCTATCGGCGTGCCGGTGAAGCCGATGAAGGAGGCATTCGGCAGGGCGTCCCTCAGATTGCTGGCAAAGCCGTAAGACATCTCGCCGGTGGTCACGTTGACCTTACCGCCAAAGCCGTATTGGCTGCGATGCGCTTCGTCGGCGATCACCACGATGTTCTGCCGCGCACTCAACTCCTGCATCGATTCGCCGCGCTCCGGCATGAACTTGTGGATGGTGGTGAACACCACACCGCCGCTCGCCCGATTCAACAATTCGCGCAGGTGATCACGGCCATTGGCCTGCACCGGCATCTGGCCGAGCAGATCGTGGCAACGCTGGAACTGGCCGAACAACTGGTCGTCGAGGTCGTTGCGATCCGTCAGCACAACCAGCGTCGGGTTCTGCATAGCCGGATGACGCACCACTCGCGCCGCATAGAACAGCATCGAAAAGCTCTTGCCGCTGCCCTGGGTGTGCCAGACCACACCGGCGCGACGGTCACCCGGCCGGCCACCGTGCATACGCTGCGTCCGATAGTTGCCCAGCGCATCACCGGCATTCTCACGGGCGCCTGCGCCACTGGCGCGCACGGTTTCCTCCACCGCCGCATTCACCGCATGGAACTGGTGATAGCCGGCGATGATCTTGTGCAGCGCACCGTTGTCCGGATCTTCCTCGAACACCACAAAATCTTGAAGCAAGGACAGAAAGCGCCGCCGCTCGAACACACCGCGCACCAGCACTTCCAGTTCCAGTGCCGATTTGGGTGCGTCACCTTCGCCGTCGATCGTGCGCCAAACTTTGAACCACTCCTGGTTCGCCGACACCGAGCCGATGCGCGCCTGCAAGCCATCGCTGACCACCAGCACCGCGTTGTACTGCAGCAGACTGGGGATCTCCGCCTTGTAGGTCTGTAACTGTGCGTAGGCGCTCCAGATCGTAGCGTTCTCGTCGGCTGCGTTCTTCAGCTCAATCAGGCCCAGCGGCATCCCGTTAACGAACACCACGATGTCCGCGCGACGATTGTGCTGGCCTTCGATCACCGTGTACTGGTTCAGCACCAGCCAGTCGTTGGCCGCCACATCGTCGAAATCAATCAGCCGCACCAGATCGCCGGCAATGCTGCCATCGCGCCGCGCGTACTCCACCGGCACACCATCGAGCAGATAGCCATGGAAGGCGCGATTGGTCTGGATCAGCGAGGGCAAGGCCACGAGTTGCACTTTGCGCAGCGCTTCGGCTCGCGCATCAGCCGGGACTTTGGGATTCAGCCTGGCAATGGCGTCCCGCAATCGAGCCAGCAGCAGGGTCTGCCCGAAAGAGTCGCGTTCCGCGCCCGGCTGATCCGGCGCCAGGAAGGGGCCAAATGCCAACTGATAACCCAGAGCCTGAAACCAGCCCTGGGTGGCCCTCTCAAGTTCGCGTTCGTTCACCGCCGCTTGTTGCCGACATCACAGCATGGAGCACTCACGTTTGCACTCGCGTTGGTGGGCGAGACTTTCACGACAAAGATGAATTCGTTCACCCGCAGGCTCCGAGTCGTCAGCGGCACGGCAAATCTACTACGAACCCATCGCGACTGGCGTGGCTCCCGCGCGAATGGCGGCGTAAGATGATCATCAACCGAGCGGCTTGATTGAAGCTGCTGCTCGATCAAGGCATGCCCCGAGCCGCCGCGGCGCACAAGCTGCGAAACTACGCTCACAGATTGGAACAGGACCGACACGATGACGACATTTGTCCGCGCGGAAATCCCCGAGCAGTTGGCCAAGAAGGCACAGCGCATGGTTGACCGTGGCTGGGCTGTCAACATTGAGGCCATCGTCACGGAGTCCCTGCGCCGATACCTGGAATCACACGACGAAACTTTGACGGAACAGTTCCTGCGCGACGATGTCGAGTGGGCCTTGTCAGGGAATGACTGAGCCTGTTTTCCGCCCCAATGTTGGCGCGCGAATAGCAGTGGCCGATGCCGGGCCACTGATTCACCTCGACGAACTGGATTGCCTGGGCCTGCTGACGGACTTCATCGAAGTGCGAGTGCCCGAAGCAGTCTGGCGCGAGGTTGAGCGCCATCGGCCGCAGGCATTGCTGGCGCAGGATATACCCTGGATCCGGTACTCCGCGCCAACCTCCAGACAAGTCGATGCCGTGGCGACGCTTTACACCTTGCATCCTGGTGAGCGCGACGCATTGTCCCTGTGCATCGACTCCCCGGAATCGCTGCTGCTGACCGACGATACGGCCGCTCGGCTCGCTGCAAAGACGCTTGCAATCGAGGCACACGGTACGCTTGGCCTGCTGATTCGCGCGATAAGGCGCCGCCAGCTGACCAAGACGGAAGTACTCGATCTCTTGCGAGAGATTCCGCTGCGGACCACGCTGCACATCCGCGCCGCATTGCTGGCCGAAGTCATCGCGCGCGTGGCCGAAAGCGATGAGCCCGCACGCGTCGACCCGCGTCCGTAAGGCGCGACCTGCGCAGCGGAGACGCTGGAAACGCCGAGGCCCACCTCGCGGGGAACGCGGCACGTCAGATGCGCCACTGGTCGGCCCCATTACCAATCAGCAAGGCCGCCTGCGAGTACAATGCAGATAGCTTGATGACCCATTGGCTGAGCCGATACGGACTTCACCCCTTCGACATGATCAAGACCGACATCCGCGACCAGCCGGCCTACACCCTGGCCGAAGCCGCGCGCTACCTCAAGGTAGCGCCCGCCACGCTACGCTCGTGGGTGATAGGGCGCAGCTATGAAAGGGCCGCAGGTACGGCTCAATCCAGCCCGCTGATCCTGCCAGCGCGGATGCAGCCGCCGATGCTGTCGTTCTGGAACCTGATAGAGGCTCACGTGCTGCGCTCCTTGCGTACCGATCACGGCGTATCGATGGACAAGCTGCGTCGTGCGATCAGCTACGCCCAGCGTTCTTTGAAGATAGACCGCTTGCTGCTGAGCGGAGAGCTGCGTACCGATGCCGGTAAATTGCTGCTGGAGAGGTACGGGCACCTCATCGAACTGTCTGCATCTGGACAGATGGCGATGCGTCGTTTGTTCAACGACCATCTGGCACGCGTCGAGTGGGACGAGTGGAAGTTTCCAGTACGGCTGTATCCATTCGCGTCGAGCCGACCGCCCACGGCCGACAAGCCGATCGCGATCGACGCCAAGATCGCATTCGGCCGGCCAGTGCTTGCGCTGCGCGGTATTATCACCGCGACCATTGCCGAACGCATCGATGCCGGTGAATCGGCTGCTGATCTGGCCGAAGATTACGATCTCAGCGAGAGTGACATCGAGGAGGCTGTGCTCTACGAGCGGGCCGCATGAGTCCGGTACTTTTCACCGATCGAGACCTGGGAAAGCGCTTTCCTGCCATCCTTGGCGAAGCCGGATTCAACGTCGAGCGCTACGGTGACCATTTCGCCCGCGACTGGACCAAACATCAGGGGCCGCAGCTACCGCACGGTAAAGGAGGGCTGCGGCATCCAACCTGGATAGACCCCCGCGGACGAAAGTGACTCGTAGTATGACTTTCGCGGTCACGAGTAGAATCTGCACAGGAGGTCTTGTGTTCCCTTTTCGGCACCACTACGTTAGGTCAAGTTGCATGACGACAGGCTCGCGGTTGGCATGAAGTTCGCCTCGAAATCCGACAGGGGGAGATGGAAGCGTCTAAGTTTTGAAAGGGGAAGGAGACGAGAGTATCGGTCGCAACTGAAAAAGATGCGCGCGCGGCAAAGGGAATTTTCACGGTTCATAACTGTCTCAGCGCCCAAGCGTTTTTTGCTAGAGAGGGGTGATAGTCATTCCAATTTAACGTCTTCTCTAGAGGCTCTGCGAACTCGACTGCGTAAAGGAGACGGCAAGGTTCTAATTGACTTCAGTAGGACGGTAATGATCTACCCAGGCGGCGGATTACTTTTCTATGCCGAACTCCTACGGCTTCAGGGCCTATTTCCAGGAGCTACGTTTCGCTGCAGAAAATCGCGAAGCGATAGAGTCAATCAGGTGCTTCAATACTTGGGTGTATTTAAAATATTCAATTACCGGTCCAATGTGGTGCCTCGGCGATCAGATGTCGTAAGCTGGCGACATGCTAGCGCAGACGCTATTGATTGCACGGGTGCTGGGCAAATGATCGAAGCCTATTCATCTCTTTCTCAGCCGATAACGAAGCTTTTGTTCAAAGCAGCAAGTGAGGCAATTTCAAACGCAGTGACCCATGCATACGATGCTCCCCGCGACGACGGATTGCCGACTCCCAACGGAAAGCGTTGGTGGATGTTTTGTCGAGAGTTTGAGAATAAATTTTACATGAGTGTATGCGATTTGGGGGTAGGCATTCCACGGACACTCACCGTAAAGAATCCCGATGAGATCGTTCGCAAGATCATTAATAACATATCAGGCGGACGCTTGCCCAATGACGCTCAGTTGATTTTGGGGGCGATGGAATACGCTAGAACCAGGACCAATCGACCGAACCAGGGCAAGGGCTTGTTGGACCTCCGGAGAATAATCGAACGCATTGGGAAGGGTAAATTGCATGTATTCAGCAACAAAGGATGCGTTACCTTTGACGCTGAAGTCGGTTATAGGTCATTCAATTACGAAAGGTCTATTAAGGGCACGCTGATTGTTTGGTCGGTTCCACTGAGCTTGGAGTTAGATTCCAATGAAGATTGATGTCGGCAAGGACTTTACTAGGTATCCCGCTGGCCGACTTGAAGAAGATGGGCCCTATAGCGGTGAGGGCTTCCGAAATCGCTTCCTACTCCCGGCCTTGAGCCGAGGCGAGGAAGTAATTGTGTTTCTTGACTCAACGGCTGGTTATGGCTCATCGTTCCTAGAGGAGGCGTTCGGGGGGTTGGTTCGATCCGGCTTAGATATAAATAAGATCCAATCGCTTTTGAAACTTGAGTCTGTGGATGAAGCATTAACGGGAGAAATTTGGGGCTACTTGCACGACGAAGCTGCAAGGAGGCACTAAGACATGGCTGACTGTGGTAACTTGCCGTCATGGCTAAATACAGTTCCATGGCTTCTGGTCGTCACCGGCTGGGCAATTGTTAATCACCAGAACAATTATAGAGAAAAAAGAAAGGAAATACGTGGGAAAATTAATGGAGTCAAAGAGTTTCTGTTCGACCTAGAAGACGCGGCCATTCACCATCATACGACCGAGCAAACGCCGCCAAACTGCATGAAGATAAAACGGATTATCGCTAGAGTTTCGGCGGAGCTGAAGGCGCTTGAAGTGATCGGATTAAAAATTGAGGCGGTCGACATTCAGATAACCAGAATCAGGCAGTCAATCACACTTAAGAATTTCGAGAGCAAGCGATATTCTCCGCTAGACTCCGGGAATTCTATTCTGGCTGATATCGGTGCTTCCACTGATAAGCTCGGTCATTCGCTCGAGATGGCATATGCCGCCAAGTTTCTCGTATAGATAACATTGAGGCCCTAGTGGCGAATGGGACGGCAATTTCCGCGCGCGCAAGCACAGTCAATTTGGATCTCATTTCTCGGATTTTCGCACGCCCCGGTGTCGCCAAGCCCAGTGCTTGACGTGCGCCAAGTCAGTGCCAATAACTCTTGCATTTTGCGAAAGAGTCCGATTTATTTTGGTTGTTCACAATTCCCGACGCGCATCTCTCCGCTCAGAAGCTTTGTGAGCAGCTTGTCCCGCAGAGCGGCGAGAGTGCGAGACTGTCTGAGAGCATTGGTGCCGCGTTCGTCCCACGGGGCGACGGTTTGAGCGAAGCGAGCTTGAAGCGCGAGCGGCGGGACAACCATTGGCAGCGCACCGAGAATTGAAGTGTTTAAATTGGGCATCGTTGCGCCAACGGCGTGACGAACTACCCATGCACGAGACTCCGGCGTGCCGAGATACGAAGCGCCGAAAAATGGATTCAGGCCACTCGAACCAAAGCGAACCCGCAGGCACCCGGTGCCGCAAAGCCAGCCATGCTCGTTGCGGCGGATCAGCGAGCGACGCTCGACATCGCCACGCCGACTGTAGACAACATCGCCAACTTGAACCCGATACACAGCGAGTCGTTCGGCGTCCTGTTCGCGGATGCGAGCAATGGAACTGGTCTCGATTCGGTTGTCGCGAAGGTCACTCGGCATGATCGACGGAATACCTTCGTCCACGTAATCCGATGCGTGAAGTTGCGTTCCGAAAGGTCCGGTCTGGATGTTGCCTCCGCCGCCAGCACAGGCGTCTCCGAGGGTTGTCGCCGTCCACCCGTGCGGGATGTGTCCAGCCGCCGTTTCATCAAACCTGGCGGGGAAGAGGGCGGCGGTGGCGGAGTCGAGGCCCATAGGCTGGCGCCCGTCGAGCTTGGCGCGGACGGGGTCGAAGTCCACGAACCAGCTTTGGAACAGCGCTCGTGCCATTGCCTCTAGCGTCGCGTTCATTCGTCGGTTCAGGTCGATCTTGTCGTTTAGCGCCTTCCCGAAAGCTGCAATTGCGTCACGGTTTGACTTGGGCGGCCAGGGAAGCGGAAGCTGGCGGATCTCCTTCAGATTCAGTGTCGCTTGGACTGTTGTATTGCACCAGACGTCCATCAAGTGTTGGAGCGGATGACTGAGCAAGCACTGCTGAACAAAGTGCGTCTCGGAAGCGTCAGCTAATCGCATCACCGCAACCGCTCTGGCCGCATTCCAGCCGGCCATTCGAGGCGGGACGACCGCACACTGCCCCACGTTTCCGACAAGAGTCATCAGCAACTCGCCACCCTCAAGCGCGGTACGCCGATACTCGTGGTGCTTTTGCTTGCTGATTCGGAAGTCCGGCTGCGGATTGATGACGCTTCCGTTCAGGTCACCAGCTTTGATAAGTGGCACGCCTGTTGGGTCGTGATCACCCGGATACATGACGCCAACTGAAATTCCACGGTCTTCGGCGAAAAGGTCGCCGAGCGTGACCACATCCCAATCATCGGGTAAATCTTCGACACCCGCATCCGCGAGATGACCTCGTGCGACGTCCTTCGAGTCACCCGCCATAACCCAACCCCGCCAAGTTCGCCCTAATTGCCCTCTCCAACCGCACAGACTCAGCAAACTGCCCATTCAACTCAGCTACCAGCCGCGTCATCTTCTCCTCAAACGGTTCGCCATCGTCCTCCACATCTTCGGCGCCCACGTAGCGACCCGGCGTCAGCACATAGCCATGCGCGGCAATTTCGGCGGTGGTGGCGGATTTGCAGAAGCCGGGGATGTCCGAGTAAGTCACTGGATTCCCGCTTTCGCGGGAAGGACGGGGCTCAGGATCGCTGCGCCATGCGTGGTAGGTGGAGGTGATTTTCTGCAGGTCAGCGTCGGTCAATTCCCGGTGCACCCGATCGATCAAGGTGCCAAGCTTGCGCGCATCGATGAACAGGGTTTCGCGCTGCCGGTCGCGCAACTTGCGCTTGGCGTCGACGCCCTTGTTCCGGGCCAGAAACCACAGGCACACCGGAATCTGCGTGCTGTAGAACAACTGCCCCGGCAGCGCGACCATGCAATCGACCAGATCGGCCTCGATCAGTGCCTTGCGGATCTCGCCTTCACCGGACTGGTTGGAGCTCATGCTGCCGTTGGCGAGTACGAAGCCGGCGTAGCCGGTGGGTGCGAGGTGATGGATGAAGTGCTGCACCCAGGCGAAGTTGGCGTTGCCTTTGGGCGGCACGCCGTATTGCCAGCGCACGTCGTCGTCCTTGCGGTGCCAGTCGCTGTCGTTGAAGGGCGGGTTGGCCAGCACGTAGTCGGCGCGGAGATCAGGGTGCAGATCGCGACGGAAGGTGTCGGCGTGTTCGGGGCCGAAGTCGGCTTCGATGCCGCGGATGGCAAGATTCATCACCGCCAGTCGGCGCGTGGTGGCATTGCTTTCCTGGCCGAACACGCTGATGTCGCCACGTTTGCCGCCGTGGGATTCGACGAATTTCTCGGACTGCACGAACATGCCGCCGGAACCGCAGGCCGGATCGTAGATGCGACCCCGGTAGGGTTCCAGCATTTCCACCAGACAGCGCACCACGCAACTCGGCGTGTAGAACTGGCCGCCATTCTTGCCTTCAGCGCTGGCGAAGCGAGTGAGGAAGTACTCGTAAACCCGGCCGAGCAGATCGACCGAGCGATGCGTCTGCTCGCCCTCGCTGGCAGCGGTGAGTTCGATAGTGGCGATCACATCGATCAGTTCGCCCAGCCGCTGCTGATCCAGCGCCGGGCGCGCATAGTCCTTCGGCAGCACGCCCTTGAGCCGCGGATTGACGCCTTCGAGCGACACCATGGCATCGTCGACGCGGCGGCCGATGCTGGCCATGCGTGCGCTGGCCTGCAGATAGGACCAACGCGCATCGGCCGGCACCCAGAAGATGTTCTCGGCCAGATACTCGTCCGGATCCTCCGGATTGGCGCCGGCGTATTCGCCTTCCCCCGCCACCAGCTTGGCGCGATGCGCCTCGAAGCTGTCGGAGATGTACTTCAGAAAGATAAGGCCAAGCACCACATGCTTGTACTCGGCCGCGTCCATGTTGTTGCGCAGCTTGTCGGCCGTCAGCCACAGCTTGGCTTCAAAGCCAAGATTGGCGTTGCTGGCGGCGCTCTTGCCGGACTTCTTCGGTTTAGCCAAGACATGCCTCTGGAGTGATCTCGCCACGACCAAGGTCGCGGTGAGTAGAACAAGGTGTCGCCCAGGCGCCGAATGTCTCAGCAGCCCCGCGCGAACAATGGTTGTGCGCGGTGTGCGCGCGGTTGTCGGCCGAGATTACGTGGGGGCTGAAAAACGGACAAGAGCGCAGGTTGGCAACACAGACGGACCCGCTGATGTTGCCATACAGCCCGATCAGGACCCGATGACAATTTCAGAACTGGCGCTTTGTATTGAGCGGCAAACACATCTCCGAACTCAGCTGCTTCTTGCACCCGTGTCTTTGCCGGTGCGGTCAATGCAAACGGGGCAACAAGCAGGTCTTAGGGCGGCTGATCATGCGTCGGCCGGGAGCTCCTGGAATCACCCAATATGCGGATGGCGAAGTCATCGCCAGCCAGATTATCGAACAAGGGGCATTCACGATTGGCGCGATAGCGCACCCGATTGCCGTGGGCGCTGCACAGCACCAGACCGGTATCGGCAAGCACCCGCGCAGCGTAGGCCGGGTCCTCGCGTCGATGGTGTTCGGTTGAGCCCAAGAGTGTGTACGCGAGGCTCCCGGCGCCTTGGTGGGAGAGCCGCGGCCGCCGGCGCGATCAGCGCTTCGGCAAGACCCAAACCACCGGCCCGCCGGAGCCGCGCTACTGGAGGCTGCATTCGCTGCCCCCACCACGCAAAAACCCCGCCGGAGCGGGGTTTTTGATGTTGCTTCGGACGTGGATGTCTGCGTCCGGATGTTCAAAATTGGTGCCGAGGAAAGGACTCGAACCTTCACGGGTCGCCCCGCTAGTACCTGAAACTAGTGCGTCTACCAATTCCGCCACCTCGGCATGTCGCGCAGATGCAAGCACATCTGCGCGAGCCGTGCAGATTAGAGGGGGACTAATCGCTTGTCAATGGGGTGAACTCGAAGAAGTGGGGGGAATCGATTCGAAGCCGTTGTTGAAGATGGCGTTGCCGTCGCTGAAGGTGGCGATGGCGGTGGCGGCGCTGGCGACGTCGATGATGCAGGTTGCCGTTCCGCTGCAGGCGCCGGTCCAGCCGGTAAAGCTGGCGCCACCGGTGCCGGTGGCGGTGAGTTCCAGCTGGGTGCCGAGGTCGAACTGGGCCGAGCAGTTGCTGCTGCAGTTGATGCCGGTGGGTGTACTGGTGACGGTGCCGCTGCCGGCGCCGGCGAATTCCACGCTGATGGTCGGCCGGGCATCGCGCTCGCGCGCGAACCAGAAGCTGCGCACCTGGGCATTGCCGTTGGCGGTGCCACCGACCTGCACGCGGCCGATGCCGAGCCAGGTATTCGGGTAGCGCTCATGCGGGGTGACGCCGTTGTAGTCGCCCCAGCGCGCCGGTGCGCCGGCATCTCCGGTCGCCACCGCAAAGGTCTCCCAGCCGTTGTTGATCACCGGCGGGGATAGATCGTCGCGAATGATGGCGCGGACGCGGGGATGGGTGTCACCGCCCAGATTGTCGATCACACCGCCGAGCGCACCCCGCTCATTGACCGAGAAGATCGGGTAGAGGAAGGCGTTGGTCGTGCTCCAGATATCCGGCTCGGAGATCAGCGCCAGCGTGTCCGGATTGAAGATGGCGATGCGGGTGAACGGGAACGGGCGATTGGGCGGGATCTGGGCCGAGGTCCAGGCAATGCCGAGTTCGCTGTCGGTAATCCAGCCGCCTTGCCCACGCGTGTTGGCGCGCCCGCAGGGATTGGTGCCGTCGGGCCCGGTGCAGGTGTAGGTGCCACCCTGGGTGGTCGACAATCCGCTGACGTTGGTGATCGTCGGTTGCGCGTCGGCTTCCGGCCACTTCAGGAGGGTCAGGGAGTTGCTGCCGGAGACGGACGCGAAATACATGGTCGTGCGGCCGGGCCGAGTGCCGTCCGCAGCCGCACCGTGGACGGCCACGATGCTGCCGAAGCTGGTGCTGAGGTAGGTGCTGACCGTTAGTGGCTGATTGTTCTGCAACTGCACCAGCGGAATCCTGAAAATCGCGGCGCCCGCGTAGGCGTTGGAGGTCGTCGTGAAGATGTTGGTGGTGAAATAGAGATGGTTGGCACTGGCCTGCAGGTGCGGAAAATCGAACCACACCCCGCTCAGGCCGACTTGGTCGGGTGTGAATCCGAAATGGGTCCAGGTGTTGCTGGCCAGCCCGGCCTGGCCGTTGGCCATGGCTACGCGCACGCCGCCCGAATCGCCCGAGGTGGTGCCGGTCTTGCTGTACTGAAGAAACCAGAAGATCAGATCCCGGTCGGCGACCTGCATGACCCGCTGATCGCAGCAGAAGGAGGCTGTGAACGGGGCCGGGGAACTCGGAAACAGCGTGTAGGGGCTGACGTAGTTGCGTGACTGGCCGTTGTCGGTCGAGATGGTCGCGAACCAGTTGTAGGTCTCGAAGATGCCTGCACCCTGACTGCCGATGCTGGGCTCGGCCACATTGGAGACACTGCCACCGCTGGGGCGGTACTCGCTGTTGCGCAGCAGGGTGAAAGTCGATCCGCCGCGATCGGTGGTCGAGGTGGCCGGAACGGGAGAGATGCGCACCGGACCACCCGCTTCAATCCAGGGCTCACCCAACTGCCCGTCACGCTCTTCGTACTCGCGTTCGTACTTGGTGTTCTCCGGCACCGGCGGTGGCTGTTTGTAAACCGGGCCAGTCACGGTCTTTCCGGCGGGCGCGGTGAACACCACCATTCGACCCTCGCTGACGCGTTTGGATTCCGCCGCGCTGACGCCTCCGGCGCCGTCAAGAATCAGTCCGAGCATCAGGGCCGTCGCTACCGCTGAGTTCGATATCTTGTTCATCAGAGTCCGCCAGGTCAGGAAAGCCGGGGCAGAACCTAGCACTGTCGGCGTGATGATGTCGCCCTTGCGGGGCGACCGCGAGGCATCCGCGGCCAGGAGCGGGACGCGAAGGACGCGAAGGAAAAGCAGCAAGGACACGAAGAAAACTGATCGGTACTGCTTTGGCTCTCTTTGCGAACTTTCTGCTCTTCCTTCGTGATCTTTGCGTCCTGCTTTTGCCACCAGCCAGCCGCTCGGCCCGACTTGCCGAGCGCGCCCCGGGATCAATCCTCGGCCAGCACCACGATCATGTCATTGGCGGCGAAACGGATCTTCTCGGTCTTGGTCGGGTTGAGCTTGACCCCGTAGCCGCGATCGGCGTCGTGGGCGAAGGCCATCTGACGGTAGCCGATGGCGGTTTCGCCGCGGCGGGCGGCGGCTTCGGTGAGGGTGTAGAAATCGACCATGTGTTCGGTGCTGATGTAGTCGCGCATGGGCCGGATGTAGATTTCAGTTCCTTCGGCACTGAACAGGATCTGCAACACTTGATCCAAGGCCTTGTTCTCGGCCAGTTGCGACAGCATCAGGCTCACGAGCTTGTCGCTGACAATGAAATCATCGGCCTTGGCGATTTGTGCCAGGGTACGATTGCGCATATCCATCATCTCGCTGACGATGCTGAGATCCACGCCCTGCTGCTCGGCGATGTTGCGCAGATGCAGCAGGGTGATCAGCGTTTGTGCGTCGGCCTGCTGCACCGGCAGATCGCTGTAGCTGAGCAGGATGATGTGCTTGTAGGTGTGCACCTTGAGCGCATCCAGCTTGGCGCGATTGCTGATATCGCCATCGGCGAAACGCAGGCGCTGGCGCTGCATGCTCTTGGACAACTGCAGCAGCTTCTCGCGCACGCCCTCGCGCTGGCACATGACCACCACTTCGGAACCGGTGGCCACATAGTTGTCCAACTCGCGCAGGATAGCCGCACCCTTCGGATTCCAGCCCAGCACCAGGGTACGCTCGGGCGGCGCGGTGCGCTCCGGCAGCGGCACCAGTGCCTTGAGATCCGGTCGCGGCTCGATATCGGCAGCAGCCAGGATCAGCGTGTCGTCGTCTGCACTGATGGCGACGACGCTGTCGCCGGCGGCGAATCGGGTGTCCATCGGCGGGTTCACCAAGGCCGTGCCATCAGCGCGCAGGAAGCCGATCACGGCTGAATCAACGTAGGCGTTGATGACCTCGCGATAGGTCTTTCCGGCCAGCCCGGGCTCGGCCTTGATGTAGATTTCGGCGCCGTCGAAATCCAGCAATTCGGTGTAGACCACGCTGAGGCCGGACTGGCGGCAAGTCTGTGCGGTGACGCGGGCAATCAGGTCATCACCGCGCACGTAGATGGCCTCGGTGCCGCCGACCAGTTCGGCGGCTTCCAGATTGGCCTCGTCGCGGATCTCGGCAACGATGTGATAGGGCTCAGCACGCCTGTGCGGATTATTGGTGAGCGCCAGCACGGACTTGATGACATGAATATCCGGGCAATCGCTTTCCGGTGCCAGAATGATCACGGCGCGCGACGAATTGGGCGAAACCACGGCCAGATCGTCCAGATCCAGCGGATCGCCGCTGCGGCAGATGACCTTGGTATTGGCGGTGCTCGGAAACTTGGCACGGATATCGTCATCCATTTCGACCTTGTCGCGGTCGGCCAGAATCACGATGCGCGGATTCTTCTGGTTGGCGTTGGCGATGATCAGTTCGCCAATGATCGAGTAGATCTTGGTTGACCAGCCCAGGATCAGCGTGAAGTTGTCCTCTATGACGCGCGAACGACCCTTGCGCAACTCGGTCAGGCGGGCTTCCAGGCCCGCGGTAATGGTGCCGATCAGACTGCTGACGATGAAAATACCGCCGATGGTGACGATCAGCATCAGCGCGCGCAGACCCCAGCCGTTGTCGGCGGCGAGATTGCCGGCATCGATGGCATGCATCAGGCTCTGCCAGCCGCCTTCAATGAAGCCGAGCCTGGAATTGTCGGCGTCTGCCGGATCGGTGCCCATCCCGGTGATGGCAATGGTGATCGCCGCCAGCACCACGATGACCACCGACACCAGTGCCAGCCACGCGATGATGGCCGGCGCGCCCCGGGACAGGGTGTTCTCGAAGCGATAGCGCCATCGATCACGCCAACTGATGTCGCGATGCGGCATGGGTGTATCCCCCTCGTTCCAGGCGCTGTGCGTGGACGATAGCCTGAAAGCGGCCCCTTGTAGGAGCGCCCTTGCGGCGGGTCCGCGGGCACACGCCGCCGAGTCCGAGCTCTCGTCGGCAGCTTGTGCCCAAGACACTTCAACGCGGAGAACGCAGAGAAACAGCAGAGAGAACGCAGAGCAGGGCCAGACTGGCCTTTCCCGCTCTCCTCTGCGTTCTCGGCGACCCTCTGCGTTCTCCGCCTTCCGCTGTCGACATCGACTGGCCTCACGTCCCGGTTTTCGCCGCCAACCAGGGCACAGCGGTCGCGACGCAAGCTCGCTCCTGCTCGGGCACCCTGCCCTTTTGTACGCTGTCGGGCAGGGGCCCGGATGAACCAGACTGGGGGCTGAGAATCCGGGCAAACCTCATCCATGTCCTTGCTGATCGTCCTTTCCGCGTTGATCTTCCTGATGGTGGTGGCTTATCGCGGCTACAGCGTCATCCTGTTCGCGCCGGTGGCTGCGCTCGGCGCGGTGCTGCTGACGGACCCCTCGCTGGTGGCGCCGATGTTCACCGGCCTGTTCATGGACAAGATGGTCGGTTTTCTCAAGCTGTATTTCCCGGTGTTCCTGCTGGGCGCGGTGTTCGGCAAGCTGATCGAGGTCTCGGGGTTCAGCAAGTCCATTGTCGCCGCCACCATTCGGGTGGTGGGTGCGCAGCGGGCGATGCTGTCGATCGTCATGGTTTGCGCCATCCTCACCTACGGCGGCGTGTCACTGTTCGTAGTGGTGTTTGCGGTCTACCCCTTTGCCGCCGAACTGTTCCGCCAGAGCGACATCCCCAAGCGCCTGATCCCGGGCACGATCGCACTCGGCGCCTTCACCTTCACCATGGACGCGCTGCCGGGCAGTCCGCAGATCCAGAACATCATTCCCACCTCCTTCTTCGGAACCAATACCTGGGCGGCGCCGTGGTTGGGCGTGATTGGCGCCATCTTCATCCTGATCTGCGGGATGAGCTATCTGGAATGGCGGCGGCGGGTCGCGGCGACGGCCGGCGAAGGCTATGGCGACAATCTGCTGAACGAACCGGTCAACTTCAGCGGCGGCCGTCTGGCGCATCCGCTGATTGCCATCCTGCCCCTGGTGCTGGTGGGAGTCAGCAACAAGCTGTTCACGATGTGGATTCCGGGCGCCTATGGCAGCACCCACGAGTTCATGCCCTCGGTGATGGGCAATGCCGCGCCGGTGGTGCAGGAGGTCTCCAAGGTGGCGGCGATCTGGGCCGTGCAGGGCGCTCTGCTGATCGGTATCGCAACGGTGCTGATCTTTGCCTGGAAGGTGGTGTTCAGCAGCTTTGCCGAAGGCTCGAAGCAGGCCGTGGGCGGAGCCATGCTGGCAGCGATGAATACCGCATCCGAGTATGGTTTTGGCGCGGTCATTGCGGCACTGCCGGGCTTCCTGGTGGTCGCCAATGCGCTCGGCGCCATTCCCAACCCGCTGGTGAACGAAGCCATCACCGTGACCTCACTGGCCGGCATTACCGGATCGGCATCGGGCGGCATGAGCATTGCCCTGGCGGCCATGTCGGACACCTTCATCGCCAACGCTGAGGCCGCCGGCATTCCGCTGGAGGTCTTCCATCGGGTGGCGGCCATGGCTTCGGGCGGCATGGATACGCTGCCGCACAATGGCGCGGTGATCACGCTGCTGGCGGTGACCGGGCTCAGCCATCGGCAGTCCTACAAGGACATCTTTGCGATCACCATCATCAAGACGCTCGCGGTCTTCGTGATCATTGCCGCCTACTATCTGACGGGATGGGTCTGAGCGCATTGCAGGGGCAGGCGCAAGGTCCGTAAGGCGCCGGGGAGCCGCTGCGCGGCACCCTCGGCCTACGCTGGAATACGGGGCGGCTGCGCGGCAGCCTCGGCCCACGCCTTGCGCAAACAGGGACTCTCCAGCACCCGGGCGCGCTCTGGTGTAACGTACGGTGATCGGATCCATCGGAGCGGTCGCCATGCGTGCCATGAGCAAATTCCTGCAGCTGCTGCTGTGGTCAGCCTTCCTGGCACTGCCGGCTCTGGCGCAGACGGCGGAGGAAGCCCGGGAGCCGGCAACGGCGGCAGCCGCAGCCGCGCCGGCACAAGCCGAAGCTCCGGCGAGCGGAGCCGTGGCGACGGTACCGCAGGCCAATCCTGCATTGGCAGCGGAAGCTGACGCCGCAGCGGCGCCTGCTCCCAGCGCCGAATCGACCAGCTCGACCGCGGTCGCAACCGACGACACAGCCAGTGCCAGCATCGCGCCGCTGACCGATTCGACGTCCGTTGCCGACGGTACGTCGATAGAGCTGCTCAGCAGCGGTGAGCGCGCCGAACTGCAGAGCTACGTCCGCGGCGTGGTCAACAGCCTGCGCCGTGAACACAGCCTGGCGGCACTGACGCTGGCCGTGGTCAAGGACGATGCACTGTGGCTGGCGCAGGGCTTCGGCCAGTCCGGGCTGGCCGGCTCCAGGCCGGTGATTGCCGACCAGAGCCTGTTCCGCATCGGCTCGGTGTCCAAGACCTTCATCTGGACGGCGGTGATGATGCTGGTGGAACGCGGCCAGCTCGATCTGGACGCCGACGTCAACAGCTATCTCAAGAACGTGCGCGTGGCCGAGGCATTCGGTGTGCCGGTGACCATGCGCCAACTGATGCATCACCGCGCCGGCTTCGAAGACAGCATGCGGCTGTTCGCAGTGGCCGACGCTGATCCCCGCAGCCTGGCGGAACTGTTGAGCGAGCATCAGCCCAAACGCGTCTATCCACCCGGATTGCGCACCTCGTACTCGAACTGGGGCGCGGCGCTGGCCGCCCAGGTGGTCGAGGATGTCAGCGGCAAAGCCTATGGGGAATTCCTGCAGGACGAGATTCTCGATCCGCTGGGCATGCAAGCCACCACCTGGACCGCACCCGGCAAGCTCAACGCCATCCAGCGGCAGGCACTGGCCACCGGCTACAAGCGCGAATCCGGCGGGCTGGACGTGCAGGGCTACATGCAGCTCGGCGCGTACTGGCCGGCGGGCGGCCTTGCCTCGACTGCCACCGACATGGCGCGCTGGATGCGCTTTCATCTGAACGGCGGCGAGCTGGAAGGTGCTCGATTGCTGAGCGCCGAAACCCATGCCGCGATGTGGACGCGCGCCTATGACGACCGCGCCGCCGCAGCCGACGTGGCGCACGGATTCCAGGACCGTCCCTACCACGGCCTGCGTCTGCTCGGACATGGCGGCGGTACCGCCGCCTTCCTCACCCAGATGGTGCTGGTCCCGGAGCTGAAACTGGGCGTGTTCCTGTCGCAGAACGGCACTTACACGCGCGCGGCCACCAGCGAGCTTCCCGAGTTGGTCATCGATCTGATCAATGGCGGCGGCGACTACAAGCCAGCGCTGACGATAGAGCCCAGCGATGCCGGCCCACTCGCCGAAGTCGGTGGCGACTATCTGCAGAATCGACGCGTATTCAGCAGCTTTGCTGCGATGATGGCGCTGGGCGCCAGCGCCAGGGTCAGCGTCCGTTCGGCCGACGTATTGCTGCTGCAGACCGGGGACGAAGCCGCCCAGTATCGCCGTGTCGGTCAGGAGCGCGATGTCTTCGAATCAGCCGATTCCGATCGCATCGCCTTCGTGCGCGAGGGCGGACGCGTGGTGGCGCTGGCCGACAGTTCGGGTATGCACACACTGGAAAAGGTCGGCGTGCTTGGCGCCCCCAGAACGCTGTTCATCGCGGCCGGTGCCAGCCTGCTGCTGGCATTGACCAGCCTGCTCGGTTTCTGGTGGCGCCTCGGCCGTGGTGCGGCCCATGGTCAGGGCATGGCAGCCGGGTTTGCCGCCACCGTCAATCTGTTGGCTGCCTTGTGCATGCTCGGATTCGCCGTCGCGGTGGGGCTGATGATCGTGGATCTGTCCGACCTTGATCTGGCCACGATGGCCGGCAACTATCCCAGCCAGAGCATGTGGCATGTCCATTACGCGGGTTGGGCTGTTGCCGGTGCCGGCGCAGCCCTGCTGCTGGCCCTGATTCCAGCCTGGATGGCGACTGGCTGGAGCTGGTGGCGACGACTCAATTTCACCGCCTTTGCGCTGGCCCTGGCGCTCAACGGCTATCTGCTATGGCAGTGGCGGGTGTTTGATGCGCCGGTTTACTGACGCGTAGAGCAAGCCGGGCACCACCGACAGCAGCTTGAATCGCCTGCCGAGTCCGTGACTCGGCACAGCGACAGCCGCGCCACTCTCGTCGACGCCCGCTCGACCCTTTCTTTGTCATTTGTTGCCAACGAGCCCGCTCCTCCATTCTTGCTGCACATTCCCGTTCTAATCTGGCACCAGCTACAGAACCTGGAACCGGACCATGCGTACGCTTCTGAATTTCATTCTTGCAAGCTCTTTCTGCGTGGCAGTACTGCTGCCCGGCG
>JALHRS010000067.1 GCA_022841325.1 Lysobacterales bacterium
CCGTCCGAGGTGGCACGGAAGCGGAACTGCACGGTCTGGCCGGCATAGGGCGCCAGATCGATCACCGACTTCAGGTAGGGCTGCGGGTCACCGCACCAGGCCGACAGGCCCGTGGCCGGATTGGCCGCACCGCTCAGCGGACCGTCGTAAGGATCGGTCAGCAGGCCGCTGGTGATCTGGGTGAAGGCGCCACCGTTGATCGCGATTTCGATGAAACCACCGTCCCAGCATCCGCCAGTGCGGGATTCCATCAGCTGACGGCTCTGGAAGGACAGCGTCAGACCGTTGCCGACCGAGGGCAGCACGATGCCAGCCGGGCTGACGAAGCGCTGGTCGGAACCGGTGCTGGCCGGAATGCCCTGCAGGGCCTTGGTGCCGGCGAAGGGGAACGCGCTGGTGATGGCCCAGGTATTGGTACCCACGCCACCCGCCTGCTGCACCCAACCGGTGGCTGCGCCTTCGAAGTCCTCGCTGAGCACGATGGTCGGTGCCGGGCCAGCCGGGCAATCGCCGGGCGCCGACATCGTGGTAAAGCTGGCCGTCGCCGAGACCGTGCCGAAGCCGCCACCGCCGCCGCCGCCCTGCCCAGGCTCGAAGCCATTGGCAAAAACGGTGTCTCCGCCACAGGCGTTACGCGCAAACACTCGCCAGAAATACTGCGTGCCGGTATTGAGCGGCTGCGTCGGCGTCCAGCTGGTCTGCTGGGTTGTGGTGGTGCGTACGATGTTGGCGAAGCCTGCGTCGGTTGCCACTTCCACCACGTAATCGAAGGCCTGTGCGGAGGCGCTCCAGGTGAATTGCACATTGGCCGGCACGTTGACAGCGCTTGCAGCCGGCGCGGTCAGCGATGACGCGGTGGCCGCCGCCGTAGCCAGGAACAGCGGGAAACTGGCGTCGCGATTCATGGCGCCCGAATTGCCGTTGGCCACGATCGTGTACTGGCCTGCTGCCACACCGGTGGTGTTGACGCTCATGGTGGTGCTGCCGGGCGGATTGACAGGATTCGGGCTGAAGCCGACGGTGCCGGGTGCGGGGAACCCGGTGGCGCTCATCGTGACTGGACTATTGAAGCCCAGCACCTGACCGATGGCGATCTGGCGGGTCACCGCGTCGCCCGCGCACAGGGACTCCGCGGTCCCCGGCATGGACACGGTAAACCCGGGTTCGGCTACACAGTTGCTGCACACGAGCGCGAAATCCTGATCGGTGGCGTCGCCGAAATTGGGTACGCCGTCACCGGGCAAGGTGGTGGCGATGACGCGCACGGTGACCGAGCTCACACCTGCCGGCAGGAACACGTTCTCGACCGGATTACGGTTGTCGGCATTGCCACCAGTGACGGACTGACCGGCGCTGAAAACATTGCCTTTATAGGTCTGACCGCCGGCGATCACTTCCAGATCGAGGTTGTTGACCAACGCCGGATTGGCGCCCGCCGCACCCGGTGCATCGGACCAGGCCAGCGTAATGCGCACGGGAAGCGCGCCATTGGGCACACCGTAGGTTCGTTCGTAGACCTGGGCGACGTTGTCGAGCACATCCGCCTGATCATTGCGCACCGTCATCCGACCTTCGCCGATGGCGTTGCGCAACTGAATGCGGCCCCAGCCTTCATCGTTGTTGGGTACCGGCGCCGGGCCGGTCATGTCGACCGCACTGTTCACCAGCAGGGCCTTGATCATCGCCGGGCTCGGCGTCGCGCCAGCATTGTTGTCGCGCCACCACTGCGTCAGCAGGGCCGCGGTGCCGGCGACATGCGGTGCAGCCATGCTGGTGCCGGAGCAGAACGAGTAATTGTTCAGCGGCGCGGCACCAATCGCGGTTCCACACTGAGAGGCACCGGCTACTCGCCGGGTCGACGCTATCTGTTCCCCGGGAGCACCGATAGTGGGCAGGATGCGCCCGTCAACCGCCGGCCCGCGGCTGCTGAAGCTGGCCAGATCACCGATCGATCCGACGCGCTGATTGCGCGTGGCGGCGACCACGATCGGGCTCTTGGCTTCCTTCGGTGCAGTCAGGGTACTGGCACCCGGGCCCGAGTTTCCGGCGGAAAACACGATCATGAACTGCTCATTGACCGTGGTGGTGTCGAAATTGCCATCGCGAACCATGAAGTCATGGGTGCGCGCCGTGGCATTGTAGCCAACGTTGGTGCCCTCGCCCGAGGTCCAGGAATTGTTGGTGCCGATGGCATTGCGCAGGATCGCCTGGCGGCTGTTTTCCTGCCAACCTCCCGCGGGTGGCCAGGACGTTCCGGCGCCGCCACAGATCGGGTTCAGCGCCACGAACTGCACCTGCGGAGCGATGCCGATACCGTAATGGTAGCCACCCGCGTCGGTACCGCCGGCGACGATACCGGCACCGCCAATGATTCCGGCAACATGGGTGCCATGGCCGCCGGTGCTCTTGTCATCACCTGGCCGGCCAGCTGGCGATATGCAGCCGGCGAAATCATGGCCACCGACGATGCGTGGTCCGAGTTCCGGGTTGTCGTAGTCGATGCCGGTATCGGTGATGGCCCAGCGAACTCCGTTGCCGGTGAGTCCCAGCGATCCGATCGAGGCGATGTATCCAGGAGCCGTGACCGTGTTGGCACCATTGTAGTTGCCGGCCACGATCTGGCTGCTCAGCTCGTCATCCAGAATTGGGCGCGGGCCGGAGTACTCAGTCCACAGCACTTGCGGCAGATCGTTGACGTGACTCAGCTTGCCTGCGTCGATGCGGATGATCACGCTCTGCAGAATGCGATCGGGTTGCGCGGGAAACACATTCAGCACCTGGGCGCCGATGCCTTCGATCTGAGCCAGCACGTTGGACAAATTGCCGTCGTCGTAGACCAGTACCTGGACATTATCGATCTGACCCAGGCGACCCTTGAGATCAGGGCCGAGTTTCCAGTCGGGACTGACGGCTCCCTGCCAACGAACGTGGCTCAGATTTTCTGTTGCTCTGGCAGCGTTGTCGGTGCCCCAGACCAGATAGGCATTGTGCGGATAGTACTGAATGACCCGCAATCCGCTCTGGTCCAGCTGCTCACGCCATTGCTGCTTGGGTGTATCGGTGAACTGCACCAGACGCAGCGTGGCACCTGCGGGCGTGCGGTTGGCACCCCGATAGTGCTGCGCAGACAGGCGTGGATCGAGCCGCGCCAGTCCAAACGAGAGCTGGGCGGAATCATCAGGCACGTGTGCGTCGGATGCCAGGGCGGCATCGCTGCCCTGGCCGGGCGCTGCAACGACCGCGGTGTTCGGTACCACAGTCGCACCGAAGAAGACTATCGCCAAGGCGACAGTGATGGGCTTAGGAGTCATGCGTCCCTACCTTGCACTGGATGAGCATCAGGCTCTGAGCGCACGATGGTGCCTTAGCTACCCCACCACAGGCAAGGCCCCTGAGCACTTGCTCAGGGGCCTGATTCTCCGAGACGCAACGATGATCAGTTGCAGCGCTTGATCTCGACGTTGTCGATGTTCCAGCCCTCGGCGCGGGCGATCGAACCATCCGAGGTGGCACGGAAGCGGAACTGCACGGTCTGGCCGGCATAGGGCGCCAGATCGATCACCGACTTCAGGTAGGGCTGCGGGTCACCGCACCAGGCCGACAGGCCCGTGGCCGGATTGGCCGCACCGCTCAGCGGACCGTCGTAAGGATCGGTCAGCAGGCCGCTGGTGATCTGGGTGAAGGCGCCACCGTTGATCGCGATTTCGATGAAACCACCGTCCCAGCATCCGCCAGTGCGGGATTCCATCAGCTGACGGCTCTGGAAGGACAGCGTCAGACCGTTGCCGACCGAGGGCAGCACGATGCCAGCCGGGCTGACGAAGCGCTGGTCGGAACCGGTGCTGGCCGGAATGCCCTGCAGGGCCTTGGTGCCGGCGAAGGGGAACGCGCTGGTGATGGCCCAGGTATTGGTACCCACGCCACCCGCCTGCTGCACCCAACCGGTGGCTGCGCCTTCGAAGTCCTCGCTCAGCACGATGGTCGGTGCCGGGCCAGCCGGGCAGTCACCCGGTGCGGCTGCGGTGGTGAAGGTGCCCGTCGCCGAGACCGTGCCCAGACCGCCGGCGGGCGGCAGTCCTTCAAAGCCATCCGCAAACAGCTCGGCTGCCGTGGAGCAGGCATTGCGGGCGAACACGCGCCAGAAGTAGCTGGTGCTGGTGTTCAGCGGCGGCGATGGCGTCCAGGTGGTGGCGCTGGTGGTCGTTGTCCGCACGATATTGGTGAAGGCGGCATCGGTGGCTACCTGCACCGTGTAGTCGATCACATTGGGCACGGCCGCCCAGGTGAAGGCCACATTGGGCGCCACGTTGGTGGCGCTGTTGGCCGGCGTGGTCAGGGTCGAAGCAGCCGGTGCGCTGGTCTGCACGGTCAGATCGACGGTCTGCAGGCGGTTGATCGGGCCACTGGCGGTGCCGTTGATGTCGATCATGTAGGTGCCTGCGGCCAAAGCCGTCGGTGTGATCTGGAAGCTGCTGGTACCCGGCGGCGTCACCAGCGTGTTGGTGAAGCTGGCGCTGGCACCGGCGGGCACATTGCTGGCTGACAGAGTAACCTGCGAGTTGAATCCGGAAATGCTGCCGATGTTGATGCCGTAGTTGGCCGTGGTATTGGTACAAACGGTCTGCGCCTGCGGGCTCACACCCATCGTATAGGTCGGGGTGCCGCATTCGTTGAAGCGGAAGGAGCCGACGCGCAGCCTCCAGCCACTGGTCGAGGTCGTCGGGGTGTACTGGTTGACGTACCAGAAGGTGCAGTCGTCGGTGGGATCGATGTTCATCGAGGTGTAGTCGCCCCAGCGGTTGCCACCACCGGTATTCGAGCCGGTGCCGGCGATGATCACGCCCTCGCCCTGGGGCATGGTGCCTACAGGGTCAGTAGCCAGGCGGCCGGTGTAGCGCACGCTGGGGAAGACGGTGTCGTTGGACGCGCTATAACCCAGGGCCATGTTGCCAGCCGAATCCTGGGCGATGGAGCCCATCCAGCGGTGGACGCCGTCGGTGACGCCCGGCGCATAAGTGCCTTCCTGGAACAGCGACGGCACCCCGCCAGTGACCCGGATCTCCCACCAGCGGATGCCGGAGATGGTGGGGCTTCCGGCCACGGACTGGTTGGTCACCATGGCTTCGTAGCTGCCGAAATTGCGATAGGCCAGGCGGTTCAAGGGGCGCTGACGATAGCCCTGATGGTCGATCCTGGTGGTCGTACCCGGCTGGGGTATGCAGGCGCGGGTTCCGCCACAGGGCGGGAATATCGAATCGTATGGCGCAACCGGGACGACATGGGTCAACGTGAAGGAAGAGTTGGCCGGGGTTGCGAAATCGATGACGAACTTCCAGAAGTTCAAGGCATCCTGCGGTGCGTTGTAGGGACCGCCACTGTCCATGGCACCGACGTAGTAAGCCGGGGTGCCCGGTGCTGGCAGGGTTGATCCATCGACATCGGCGGGCTGCAGGCCGTCGCCGGTATTGAAGGGCGTTGCACCCGGCGGCACGACGAAGGAAATCACCTGTGGCGTCGGGTTGCCGGCAATCAGCTGCGCCCGGTTGATGGCATAGGCGCCGATGCCGCCGAAGCTGCTGCCGGCGAATTCGCGATTGGCAATCAGATAGGCATTGTTCCAGACGCCGAGCTTGGGGTAATCCGGGAAGTTGGTGCCGGTGGAGAAGGCATAGCGGTAATAGGCACCGGTGGGGTCAGGCGTCTGCGAGATCGCGACGCAGTTGAAGTAGGTCGGCCCGGCCGAGGTGAACTGGGTCAGGATCCAGCGGTCGGCGAACTGATCGTAGAGCACGATCGGATCGCCCGAGTTCTCGGTCTGGCAGGCGCCACCAAAGCCGGCCCAGAAGGTGTTGGTGGCCACCGGGCCGAACAGCAAGTTGCCGGTCTTGCTGTAGATGGCGGTGTGCAGATTGCTCATCGCCACGTAGTGATTGGGGCCGACATCGCCCGCCGGGTCCGGCGGATTGACGCCGGAGATATTGCTCTGGGCGTCAAAGGAGACGAGCGGGGCCGGGATGTTCGGCGGTCCAACCGCGGACTGGACGACAGGATCCGGTAACTGGGGTCCGGGCAGGAACTGCCATTCGAGGCCGCTTGGGAGATCGTCGTCGATCTCGCCGTTAGCGCGGGTCAGCAACAGCGGCGGGATGCCGGTGGGCTTCATGTCGCGCAGGGGCGGCGACACATCAAAATGCGCGACCGGTAGCAGACCGCGATAGATACCGCTGGCCAGCGGCGCGTCGCCACTGGAGGGAGCCGAGGCGGCCAGCGCCACGCCGCAACTCAGCCCCGCAATCAAAGTCAGTCCTGCGAATTTCCTCAGCATGTTCCGCTCCTCTCCGCACCGGACGCCCATACGCCCTAAGAGCTGAAACGGTATCCCAAGGGCCGGCATCAGGCAATGGAAAAATCCACAGTTGAGCGGAATCGGGCTCCGCCCTGGGGCGGGTTTTCTCGGCGACAGGCGCTGATTGCGGCTAGTGGTGCGGCGTCCCGGCCGGGACGCACGCCACTCAGCGGCTATGGCTCAAACGTCAAGATTGGCAACACGGAGCGCGTTGGCCTCGATGAACTCACGCCGGGGCTCCACCGCCTCGCCCATCAGCATGCTGAACATCTGGTCGGCGGCGATTGCATCTTCGATGCCCACCTTGAGCATGCGCCGGGTTTCCGGGTTGACCGTGGTTTCCCACAGCTGATCCGGGTTCATTTCGCCCAGACCCTTGAAGCGACCGATCTCGCGATTGCGTTTGGCCTGCTCCATCAACCACTCGTGGGCCTCACCGAAGTTGTTGATAGTCCTGGATTTTCCAGCTCGGGTCACAGTCGCGCCGGGGCCCAGCAATCCGCCCAGCTGCTGCGCCAGATCGGCCAGCGGGGCGTAGTCGGAGCCCTCGAAGAAGGCGGGTGACAGCAAGGTGTGGCTGCTCAAGCCGTGGTGCAGGCGCTCGACGCTCAGCGAATAGCGCAGCGCCGGCACTTCGGCGCCCTCCGCCAGCGGCTGAGTGAGCACTTCCTCGATCACCTGTACGCGGTAGCGCGGGTGGTCCAGGGCGGTGCCGCTGAGGCGCTTTTCCAGCGCCGTGGCCAGCAGTTGCAGTTGCTCGCGGCTGTCCGGCGCGGTCATCGCCACCGGCGGCAGTTCGACCAGGGCCTCCAGCAGTGCCGGGTCGAAGCGATGCTTGAGCCGCTTCAGGTGCGCGAGCACATTGCTGTAACGCTGCATCAGCTGTTCCAGACCGACGCCGCTGATCGGCGGCACGTCTTCCGCCGGGATCAGGCTGGCGCCATCGACCGCGCCAGCGAGCAGGAAGGAGGCCAGCGCGGCATCGTCCTTGATGTAGGTGATCTGCTTGCCCTGGGTGACCTTGTACAAGGGCGGCAGGCCGATATAGATGTAGCCGCGCTCGATCAGTTCCGGCATCTGCCGGTAGATGAAGGTCAGCAGCAGCGTACGGATGTGCGAGCCGTCGACGTCGGCGTCGGTCATCAGGATGATGCGGTGGTAGCGGACCTTGTCGGGGTTGTATTCATCGCGACCGATACCGCAGCCGAGTGCGGTGATCAGGGTGCCGATCTCGGCCGACTGCAGCATCTTGTCGAAACGGGCCTTTTCCACATTCAGGATCTTGCCCTTGAGCGGCAGGATGGCCTGGAACTTGCGGTTGCGGCCCTGTTTGGCCGAGCCGCCGGCGGAATCACCCTCGACGATGAAGAGCTCGGACTTGGCCGGATCCTTCTCCTGGCAGTCGGCCAGCTTGCCGGGCAGGCCAGCGATGTCCAGCGCGCCCTTGCGGCGGGTCATCTCGCGGGCTCGGCGCGCGGCATCGCGGGCGCGGGCGGCTTCCACCACCTTGCTGGTGATGGCGCGGGCGTCGCTCGGATGCTCGGCCAGGAACTCGGCCAGCTTCTGGCCAACGATGCTCTCGACCGCAGTCTTCACTTCCGACGAGACCAGCTTGTCCTTGGTCTGCGATGAGAATTTCGGATCCGGCACCTTGACCGACAGCACCGCGATCAGACCCTCGCGGCTGTCATCGCCCGAGAGTTCCAGCTTGTCCTTCTTCAGCAGGCCCGATTGCTCGACATACTGGTTGATGGTGCGCGTGAGCGCGCCGCGGAAACCGGCCAGATGGGTACCGCCATCGCGCTGCGGAATGTTGTTGGTGAAGACGTAGACCATTTCCTGGTAGGCGTCGGTCCACTGCATGGCCAGATCGACGCTGATCTCGTTGCTGACGCCGTCGATGCTGATGACGCTGGGATGCAGCGCGTTCTTCAGCTGCGCCAGATGCTGCACGAAGGAGCGGATGCCGCCCTCGTACTCGAAAACATCATTGCGACCGACGCGGTCATCCTTGAGCTCGATGCGCAGGCCCGAGTTCAGGAAGGCCAGCTCGCGCAGGCGCTTGGCCAGAATATCGTAGTGGTATTCGACGTCGGTGAAGATCTGGGTGCTGGGCTTGAAACGGATGCTGGTGCCGCGGCCGTTGGAGGGCTTGACCTGGCGCAGCGGATAGACCGGATCGCCGAGGCTGTATTCCTGCTCCCACAGATAGCCTTCGCGCTCGATCTTCAGATGCAGCTTTTCCGAGAGCGCGTTGACCACCGAGACGCCGACGCCGTGCAGGCCGCCGGAGACCTTGTAACTGTTGTCGTCGAACTTGCCACCGGCGTGCAGTACCGTCATCACCACTTCGGCGGTGGACTTGCCTTCGGGATGCATGGCCACCGGAATGCCGCGGCCATTGTCCGAGACCGTGACCGCGCCATCGCTGTGGATGGTGACGTAGACGTGCGTGCAATGACCGGCCAGGGCTTCGTCGACGGAGTTGTCGACGACCTCGAAGACCATGTGATGCAAGCCGGTGCCATCATCGGTGTCGCCGATGTACATGCCGGGGCGTTTGCGCACCGCATCCAGGCCTTTGAGGACCTTGATCGAGTCGGCGTCATAAGCCTTGGGTTGCGGCTTGCTGCTGTCGGGGCTTTCGTTGATGTCTTCGCTCATAGTCCAGGCATTGGGTCTGGGGCGCGCGCCGATAGAGGCGTCGAGCGCAAGCCGGCGAGTATAGCAGGGGCACGGGTGCCGCTTCTGCTGCGTCGGGGTGGCGGGGCGGTAGCGCCACAAGGGTGCTGCTACAAGGCGCACGCCGTTTGACGGTAACTCGGAAGTTGCAGCCAGGACTGATGATGTTCCACGTGAAACGAGGGCGGGTTCGCAGGCGCGCCCTTGGCGCGAGATGAAGCAAGGTTCTGGCCGTCATTCCCGCGCAGGCGGGAATCCAATGCAGTCATCAAGTTGCGCATACGTGGTTTCCCGCTCACGCGGGAATGGTCTATTCATGAGTCACATCACGGCCATGGGCACCCTGGATTCCCGCTTTCGCGGGAATGACGGCTGTACGGGGCTTCACGATTGCGCGGGAATGACGGCTTGGACGTGGATTCCTGCTCACGCGGGAATCACGTGTTCATAGCGTACATCCCGGCCATGGGCACCCTGGATTCCCGCGTTCGCAGGAATCACGGCGGTTTCGGAAGATCGCCTCCAGTACGATGCGCGAACCGTTGCAACTACAGGGGCGCCGCGGACTCCCTCCGCCTACACCAACTTCCCCTGTTCCACGTGAAACACCGTCATGGCGCCCCCCCACTGCGAGAACGACGTGCTTTGCTGGGTCCCGGTGACCCAGAGCTGAGCGCCGAGTTCGGCACAGGCCAGCAGGGCCCGGCGCTGATGATCCTCATCCAGCTCCGACGCCAGATCATCGAGTGCCACGATGGGCGCATGCCCACGTCGACTCCGGTAGATCCCGGCGGCCACCAGGACCGCCGCCAGCGCCACCAGCTTCTGCTGACCACGCGAACCGTACTCGCGGATCTCGCGGCCGGCGAAGGCCACCGTCCAGTCGGCCCGATGCGGCCCCGCCAGCGTATGGCCGACCTCGCGCTCTTTCGCGCTGAGGGATTCCAGGCGTTCATAGAGTTCCACATCATCGCGCCAGCCGCGTTTGTAGCTGATTTCGGCGTCGCCCATTTCTGGCAGGGTTGCCGCCAGCGCGGCACGCATGGCGGCAGCGAATTCCGGAAACAGATTCAGTCGCAGCAGCGCCAGGGTCTCGCCGGCATCGGCCAGGTCGGAGGTCCAGACCCGTAGCTCGGCGTCCGAGGGGGATTGCTTGAGTACCGCATTACGCTGTCGCAGCAAACGTGCATAACGCCGATAAGCCTCGGTGAACTCCGGTTCCACGTGGAACACGATCCAGTCAAAGAAGCGCCGACGCACTTCCGCGCCGCCACCAATCAGTTCGTGCGATTCCGGACTGAAGCAGACTACCGGCACCAGACTCGCCAGCTCCGCCAGATCGGCAACACGCTCGCCATTGCGCAGCGCCCGCCACGATGAACGTGCCCGTTCGAATCCCAGGCGATCCTGGCGCCCGTCGGTGTCGATCTCGGCGTAGACCTGCAGCGCGGCACTGCCTCGCGCGATCACCGCCTCATGGCCACCGAAACGAAAACTCCGGCCGGAACCCAACAGGAACAGTGCCTCCAGCACGCTGGTCTTGCCCGCGCCATTGCCGCCCAACAGCAGATTCAAACCCGGACCCGGCGCCAGCTCCGCCTCCGCCAGACAGCGCAAGCCAGCGATGGTCAGACGGGTCAGATGCACCCGAAGCCTCCAACGAAAACGGGGCCGCAGATACGGCCCCGCCCGGAAAACACGAACGCTCTCACACCCCGATCACAAGCGCAGCGGCATGACCACATGGCGCGTGGTGTCATCGATGGGCGATTCCACCAGCGCACTGCTGGCACCATCGCGCAGACGAATGCGTACGCGCTCACCATCCACCGCCGCCAGCGCATCCAGCAGATAGTTGACGTTGAAGCCGACCCCGAGCTGATCCACCGTGGTCTCGGCCTCGATCTCCTCCATGGCTTCTTCCTGTTCGGGATTGTGCGCGATGACCCGCAGCACGCCCGGCGAAACCTCGATCTTGACCCCGCGATATTTCTCGTTCGACAGAATCGCCGCCCGCGACAGCGCCTGGCGAATGGCATCACGATCGACCAGGATGATCTTGTCGGCACCGAGCGGAATGACCGCCTCATAGTCCGGAAAACGGCCATCGATCAGTTTCGACACCACAATGCTGTCGGACAGCCGGGCCCGGATATGGTTCTTCGAGAAAGCCAGTTCCAGCGGCGCCTCGCCTCCCTCCAGCAAGCGCTGCAATTCCAGGATGCCTTTGCGTGGCACGATCACTTGGCGCCGGATCTCACCTTCAGCCACACCGGCGGTTTCCGCCAGCGCCAGACGATGACCATCGGTAGCCACCGTACGCAAGCCATTGCTGCGCACCTCGACCAGCAAGCCGTTGAGGTAGTAGCGCACATCCTGCACCGCCATCGCGAAAGCGCTGCGCTCCAGCAGTTTCTTGAAGCCGCCCTGATCGATCTCGATACGTTCCTGGATGTCCCCGGATTCGGTGGCCGGGAACTCGCTGGCCGGCAGCGTCGCCAGCGTGTAACGCGAGCGCCCCGAGCTCAGCTTGACCCTCTCGCCTTCCTGCTTGAGATCAATCTTGGATCCATCCGGCAGCGCCCGGACGATATCGAACAGCTTGCGGGCAGGGATGGTGACCTCGCCAGCCTCGGCGCCGTCCACTGCCATCTTTGCCGACAGTTCGACTTCCAGATCGGTCGTGGTGAAACTGGCGCTGTCGCCCTCGACCCGGATCAGCACATTGGCGAGTACCGGCAGGGTCTGCCGCCGCTCCACCACGCCAACCACTTGCTGCAAGGGACGCAACAAAGCCTCTCGTTGGACGCTAAATCGCATGATGCCAAGCTCCTAAGCTTCTAAGTCTTTTTAAGCAGTAGAACATGTTGATGATGATGATCAGCCGTTCTACCTGTGCAAATCTCTCAACGTCTTGTTTCTAATGACAAATATCCAGCCGCGCTGACGGGATGAACTGGCCTGGGAGCTGGGGACCAAATGTGGATAACTTTTCTGTCCCGCCCACTCCCGGACTTATCCACAGCTTGCACAGAGCTTGCCCTGCCACCTGCTTGTGCCGTCATACGCTCAACATCCGCACCAGCTTGTCCCAGTCATCCCGGGTCCGTGAATCGGTGTCTACCAGTTCGCGCACCACTTTGCACGCATGCAGCACGGTGGTGTGATCACGACCGCCGAAGGCCTGACCGATCTCCGGCAGGCTGTGGGCGGTGAGATCCTTGGCCAGCGCCATTGCCATTTGCCGCGGCCGCACCAGTGTGCGCGTGCGCTTCTTGCCGAGCAGATCGCTGAGCGGGATGCGGTGATAGTCGGACACCGTTTTCTGGATGTTCGACAGCGAGATCTGTTGCTCGTGCGGGCGCAGCACATCGCGCAGCGTCGATTGCGCGAAGGCCAGATCGACATCGACCTTGCCGAGCAGATTGGCATGCGCATGCAGCGTGTTCAGCGCGCCCTCGAGCTCGCGCACATTGGAGCGCATGCGTCTGCCGATATAAGCGGCCACTTCCTCGTTCAGATCCATGCCCGCGGCGGCTGCCTTCGACAGCAGGATGGCTACCCGGGTTTCGAAATCCGGTGGATCCACGGCCACGCTGATGCCCCAGCCGAAACGCGACTTCAACCGCGGCTCCAGCTTGTCGACCTCCTTGGGGTAACGATCGCAGGTCATGATGATCTGCTGCTTGGCGTCGTACAGGGCGTTGAACAGATGGAAGAACTCTTCCTGGGTACGATCCTTGCCCGCCAGAAACTGGATGTCGTCGATCAGCAGCGCGTCCACCGAGCGATAGCTGCGCTTGAACTGGTCCATCTTGTTCTGCTGCAGCGCATGGATCATGGCCCGGATGAATTCCTCCGAGCGCACATACAGCACCTTGGCCCGCGGATTGTTGCGCAGGATCAGGTTGCCGGCAGCATGTAACAGATGGGTCTTGCCGAGGCCAGTACCGCCGTAGAGCAGGAAAGGGTTGTAGGCCTGACCCGGCTTCAGCGCCACCTGCAGCGCAGTAGCGCGCGCCAGCTGGTTCGACTTGCCCTCGACGAAATTGTCGAACTGGTAGCGGCTGTCGAGCTTGCCGTCGAAGCGGATATCGAGTTCCGCCGGGCGCTCGGTTGCGGTCACCGCTACCACCGGCGCATCCCCGGTGCCGAGCTCCACCGAGACCTCGCTGACGGCCGGATCGAGCTCGGCCATCAGTTCACGCAGGCGCGGCAGATAGTCGCGACGAACCCGGTCGGCGACAAAGCCGTTCGGTGCCAGCAGAATCAGATTGGCGCCACGCATACGCGCCTGCATGGGCTTCAACCAGGTCTGCACGTCTTCTGCGACCAGTTCGGTACTGAGGCGATCGAGTGCTCGCTTCCAAGCCTTGTGCATGATCCGAATGAGTTCTTGCGGGCGCCGCGCCCAGGGCGCCAGGGTCATGGAGGATAGCCGTCTTGGCCGATGCCGTCGCGTGCGGTCCGCACAGAAGCGCGAGGCTTGTGCCAGTGCCCGCTGCCGGGCCCAATTCGACGCCCCTGCTGGGTCTGGAACCAGAAGCGGGACGCGAAGGACGCGCGTCCTTCGCGTCCTGCTCTTTGCCAGGGAATGCTCAGCGACAGTCGTCGCCGTCGCGGACATGGGCGAGGAAGCCCTGCAGGCTGATGTCCGCGCTGTCGGGTATGGATTCGCGCAGCAGATCGAGGGTCACGAAGCGATCGATGCGGAAGCTGCGGTAGTCCTGGCGCAGTTCGCACCAGGCGGCGAGGGTCCAGACCTTGCCCCAGTAGAACAGGCCCAGGGGCCAGAGCACGCGGCTGGTGACGGCCTCCTTGCCATCCAGATACTCGGCGGCGATGCGGCGGCGTTCCTTCATGCCGCGGCGCGCCACCGACAGCGCCCGACGGGTGCGCGGATCATGGCTGAAAGCCAGCACTTCCATGCCCGCGGCTTTCAGCTCCGGACGCAGGCGCTGCGGCAGCACTGCATCGATCTTGCTCAGCACCCGATCGGCGGCGGCGCGCAGATCCTCGTCGGCATAAGCCGACACCCAGGCCGCTCCGAGGGCCAGTGCCTCGAGTTCGTCGCGCTCGAACATCAACGGCGGCACCTGATAACCGGCACGCAGCGAGTAACCGATGCCGGCGGCACCTTCGACCGGAGTGCCCTGGGCCGCCAGATCGGCGACATCGCGATAGACCGTGCGCTCCGATACGCCCAGGCGTTCACCCAGCTGTTTGGCGGTACGCACCCGGCCGCGACCGAGCTCGAGCAGCAGCTGAAACAGGCGGTCGCCGCGGCGCATCAGCGCAGCCCGTCGGCGCTGTCATCGGCACGGCGGGCATTACCGTACAGCGCCTTGCGCTCGGCCGTGTAGTGCCACCACGGCTGCAGCGGGTCGCCGCCAGCCTGGCGAGTGAGGCCGATCAGCACATCGAGCACACACGGATCCTGGCGGCTGCCGCTGCGTCGCTCCAGTTCCCGAAACAGCTGCAAGGGATCGCGACCGCGCAGATCGCGCGGATGGGTTAGCCCGAGCAGGCGCAGATCCCCGGCAGTCGCGGGACCGACATTGGGCAACTGCTCGAAGCGGGTGGCCTCGGCAAATTCGGACACCTTGCCACTGGTCTGACGCGCCCTCGCTGTCATGAGCTTCACTCCTTTCCGAGCCTCTGCAGCTTACTGCCATCCTGCTGCCATCCACGAGTGCCCTTGGCCACGGACCCTGACAGAGTAGTGGCAGCAGGGCCTGGTTGCTGGTTGTTGGTTGTAGGTTGTTGGTTGTCGGTTGTCGGTTGTCGGTTGTCGGTTGTTGCGACCGCGACGGGAAGCAGAGTGCTGCAAGCGGTGCGTGAGGGAGTCTGGATCGCCTGTGGCGCTGCGCTTGTTGGCGCAACAAACTGGGGCTAGGGGTCCAAGCTCGCTGCATGGTCGGAGTGTGCGGCGAGGTGGGTCCCCTGCCCCTTGCCCCCTGCCCCTTTGTGAGGCAGTACAATCAGTGGTTTACGACATGTCTGGGGACAGCACGCTCCGTACTCGCCCGGCACGCTAGGATTGCGGGCTTGCTCTGCTGCCGACTCGAATCCCATGAACCAACTCGATCAACTCAAGGCCTGCACCGTGGTGGTGGCCGATACCGGTAATTTCAAACAGCTGGCGCAGTTCGCGCCGCGGGATGCGACGACCAATCCGTCGCTGATCCTGAAAGCCGTGTTGCAGCCCGAATACGCCCCATTGCTGGCGGAAACCGTCGCCGCCCACTCCGGTCTGGCCCACGAGCAGATCGTCGATCAGGTGCTGGTGCGCTTCGGGCTGGAGATTCTCAAGGTGGTGCCGGGCCGGGTCAGTACCGAAGTCGATGCGCGGCTGTCCTTCGATACGCTGGCGACCATCGCCCGGGCCCGCCGCCTGATCGCCCTCTATCAGCAGGCCGGCATCGCCCGCGAGCGCGTGTTGATCAAGATTGCGGCCACCTGGGAAGGCATCCAGGCGGCCCAGGTGCTGGAGCGCGAAGGCATCCACTGCAATCTCACCCTGCTGTTTGCCTACTGCCAGGCGGTCGCCTCCGGCGCCGCTGGCGTGCGCCTGATCTCGCCCTTCGTCGGGCGTATCTACGACTGGTACAAGAAGGCCGCGGGCGCTGCCTGGGATGAAGCGGCCCACGCCGGCGCCAACGATCCCGGCGTGCGCTCGGTGGCGCAGATCTGGACCTATTTCAAACGCTACGGCATCGCCACCGAAGTCATGGGCGCCAGCTTCCGCAATATCGGCCAGATCCAGGCGCTGGCCGGTTGCGATCTGCTGACCATCAGCCCGGAACTGCTGGCCGAGCTGCAGGCGCTGTCGGCACCCTTGCCGCGGGCACTGGATGCAGACATCGCTGCGGCTGCCGATCTCGAAGAAGTGCATTTTGATGAAGCCAGTTTCCGCTATGCGCTGAACGCCGATGCCATGGCCACCGAAAAACTGGCCGAGGGCATCCGCGCCTTTGCCGCCGATGCCGGCAAGCTCGACCGGATGATCGAGGCCCTGCTGGCGAAATAGGCCACCATCCGGGACCGTCGGATCGGGCCGCCCGGACAGCGTCGATGCGACCCGCCTGTCCAGTCCCGACACTGCTCTTGGGCCATGAACCCCAAGCGTCATTGCGACCCCGGACTTGATCCGGGGGAAGCAATCCAGGAGCGTGCGGCGATACCCTGGATTGCTTCGTCGCTGCGCTCCTCGCAATGACGCATCAGCCATTTGCGATCTGGGTTCATGAAGAGCGCATTCCGGGAGCCCGGTGTCGCCGTGGAGGGCGCGGCGCTGCTCGGACCCAGGATCAAGAGCGGCCGCGCAGGCGCGCGGCCCTCCTCAAAGCCGCGTCGACGCTACCCGCGCCAATTGGCGTGGCTATCCCAGAAAGTCACGCTGCGGCGGTAGGCGGCGCGATCCAGCGGCACGCCCGAGCCGCCTTCTTCCACCCCGAGCGCATTGCGCATCATCGTGATCGGGGCCATCGGGATCTCAGCTGGCTCGGCGCCGTAGAGGCAGCCGACCACGCCCCATTCGGTATCGATGCGAGTGCCTTCCTTGGCCAACTGCTCGCGGTCGTAGAGGATCACGATCAGATACTCCGCCACCGGGGGTTCCAGACCCTCGAACCAGCGCACCAGCACCGGCAATTCATCCGAAGTACGGGCCTCGTAGGCGCTGCGTAACAGGTGCCGGTTGTGCTCGCTGATCGCCACCGCAAAGCAGCGTGTGGAAGTCCAGTTGCGATAGACATGGAGCTGGCAGAACGGCGCGTAGCCGGGCAGCACCTGGACCGGCTGCAGTTCGTTGAGTTTCTGTTCGAACTCCTCGGCCGTGCAGTCCTGAATGGTGTTGCGGCGTGGCTCGCGCGGAAACAATCGGGTGCGGGCGAAGGCGGTCAGGGTGATCGACATCGGTCTCATCAACGGTAGCGGGACAGCTTTGATTCTGCGGTAGAACGACGGCCGACGTGGACCATCGCCGCTGCCGTGGCCGCCGTGGCGAGCAATCGGGTCAGCGCGGTGGCAGCAGAAACTGCATCGGCACCCGCAGCCGGGCCGACCAGGAATTTTCGCTGTGGTCGGTGCCGGGGTAATACAGGGTCAGCCAGTTGCTGCGGTCGTAGCCATGTCTGCGCATCAGGGCATCGGCGCGCTGCTGCAGCGGCGGGTACCAGGCATCCAGGGTCTGATCCCCGTAATCGAAGTAGATCCGGTGCGCTGCCGGCGTCGGCAGCTGCGCGTCGAAATAGTCGAAGAAGGCCTGCTGCACCTCGGCATCGTCGCCCACCAATGTGCCGACCCAGTGCGTGGACAGGCAGGCTGCAGCGCTGAAGACCTCGGGGTATTCGGAAATCGCGTACAGCGAGATCAGCCCACCCATGCTCGAACCCATCACCACGGTATTGGCCGCAGAACCATCCACCGCGTATCGGGCATCGATGCGCGGCTTCAGTTCGCTGACCAGAAAGCGCAGATAGTCATCCGAATCCACGGGTCGTCCGAACAGCAGCTCGTTGCCGCGATCGATGCGGTAGAGCTCGGCCTGCTTGTCCGTGCTCAGGCGCCCGAAGGCCTTCTCGGGATAGAGCTCCGAGTGACGCATGCTCGGGATGTTCCAGACCCCAACGATGATGAAGGGCCGGGTCTTGCCGCTGCGGATCAGCTCAGCGGCCACCTCGTCCGCCCGCCACTCCTGGCCGTTCCAGGTGTGGGCGGAATCGAACAGCATCTGGCCATCGTGCATGTACAGCACCGCGTAGGGCGCCGCCGAGGGATAGCCGTCGGGCAGCCAGACATCCACCGGGCGCGAGGGAATCAGCTCGGACTGGATCGGATCGAGGCGCTCGACGCTGCCGCTGCTGACCTGTGGCAGCGGCTGCGCCGAGGCCGCAGTCCAGACCATGCAGCAAACCAGCAGCCAGAATCCTTTCATGGGTGTGCCCCCGCGCAGTGCCGTGAACATTGTACGAGGACCAGCGCGTGCGCTGCGCACCGGCGCACTGTCGAAGCGACACGGCGTCCAGTGGCAGCGGCTTCAGCCGCGACGCCCTGCTCGCCTGCCCCCGTGCTGCCGCAGCACCATGGGTCACGTAGTCCGCGCCGCGGCCAACCTGACCTACGACCAATTGTGCCCCTATCGCCGGCACCGGCGCTGCCACAGAATCAGAGTTCGCCCGCCTGGCCTCAACCCACCCGCACCCAGCCATGTTCAACCCCGACCCGATCATCCGCGAGCTGCCGATCATTCCCGGCCACAGCTGTTATGTGATCGACGAGGTCTTGAGTGATCCGCAGGCCTGGGTCGAACGCGCCTGCCAGCATCGTGAAGCTTTCGAGATGACCGGCCACAATGCCTATCCGGGCCTGGAACTGCGCATGCCGGATCTGATCTCCGGGCGTCTGGGCGAGTTCTTCGCCCAGCATATCCGCAGCCGCCTCGGTGCCCGCCGCACCGAGCGCGTGCACAGCCGGCTGGCACTGGTCACACTGCCGCCCGAGCAACTGCAGCCGCGGCAGTGGATCTGCCACCGTGATCGCATGGGTCTGGGCGAGGACTACCGCATCGGCGCCTCGGTGCTATACCTGTTCAAGGATCCGGCGCTGGGCGGCACCAACTTCTTCGTGCCGCGCCGACCGCCGGCCGAGATCGATCTGCTGGTGCACGAATCGGGCACACTCAACGCCGATCAATTTGCCCGGAAATACGGGGTGGCGCGCGGCTATCTGACCCAGTCCAACGACTGGTTCGAGAAGGTGCTCAGCGTGGCGCCGGCGTGGAACCGCATGATTGTCTACGACGGCAACCTGTTCCACTGCAGCGATATCCCGGCGCCCGAGCGCCTGGTAGCCGACCCGGCCCGGGGTCGGCTGACGCTCAACGGCTTCTTTACCTGCACCCGGCGGGCTCGCTGAGCCGGTGCCAAGTCGTGTCGGTATCGGCGCCTTGAACCAGACCCACGGCATCGCAGCGCTGCGCCAGTGCGTGGGGGTTTCAACGGCGATGGCGGCGCCTGGAAATATTTTGCTCATTGGCTGATCGATCGATCCCCGTTCTTCCGAGTTAACGATCGGACCCCTGCGTGTACGCGCGGCTGAAGCGGCTGCGCGCGCCCATGGGGGATTTTCTGCTGGCCCATGTGATGGGTCACTTTTTCCGGGATAGGCGATGCGCACGTTGACCTTGTGGTGCCGACGATTGTGGGCGGGAGTAGTGCTGTTGGCGGGGGTCGGCGCGGTCGCGCAGGCGCAAACCGTTCCGATTGGCTATCCGGCGGCTTCCGTGTGCGCCTCGGCAGGCACCGGCGGCAGCGCTGGCAGCAGCGCAACGACGCCGGGCCGCTGGTGGAACCCGCAACGACCCGGGACCGGCTGGGACGTGCGCTACAGTGCGTCCGGCCAGAATCTGGGGCTGACCTGGTACAGCTATGAGGCCAGCGGTCGTCCTGTGTGGTACATGAGTGGCGACAGCGCGGTGTACGCAGGCGGAACCTGGTCCTCTGATCTGCTGCGAGTCACCTGGAACGGTACCGGGCCGGTCATTGCGATCGCGGGTACGGTGGCGGTGACCACCCTGGCCGCGGACCCGACGCGGATGGCGCTGCGCTGGCGCCTGGGCACAAGCGGACCCTGGTACGACGAATGCATCCAGGATTTCACGCGCGCCCAGACCCGTGTACCCGACGCCAACAGCACCCATTCGGGCGCCTGGTACGAACCGGCGCTGTCGGGTTATGGCATCAATCTCAGCATCATGCAGTTGCCGGATCAAGGTTATACCGAGATCGTGCAGCTGACCGCCTATGACACCACCGGCCAGCCGGTGTGGTTGACGGCGCAGTCGCCGATCACCGCGTCAACACCGACCAACGGTACGCGCACGATCCCGTTTTTCTACACCAGTTCCAACTACCCGGGCGGCGTGCCCAACAGCAATTGCGCGAGCAACTGCTATCAGGTGTCGACGGGCTTTGGCAGTTACACCCGGCAATACACCTCGACCAGCACTGCGGTGTGGTCGGTGCAGGTCAATGCAACTGCTCCTTCGGGACAGAGCATTCAATGGAATCGTCCGGCGTCGGGCGGCGGCTGGGTATCGGCAGCCAAGCTCGGCGATGTCACGCAGATCGTGGCCGATCGCACAGGCTGCACTATTCCAACCGGTCAGCCCACCTGCAACGTGACCGTGAACTGGGGTGTCGGAGCGCCGTATTCGACCGCCTATCCTTTCCGTCGCAACCTGGCCAACAACGCCGTGACGGCGCTGCCACCGGGTCTTGACGGTGCGCTGGTGGACCCGCTGCCGCCCGGTCGCTTTCGCTACGAGCTGCGCGCGACCAGCAGTGCCAGCAGTGCCATGCTGGCCTCGTCGGCGCAGGTGGAAGTGGCCGATGCACAGCCGACGCAGGTGAACCAGATCGGCTATCCGTCGGCGACTGTTTGCGCAGCCTCGCCCACCGGAACCGCTGGAGCGGTGCCGGTGACGCCTGGCCTGTGGTGGAACCCCGAACGCAGCGGCACGGCATGGGATCTGAACCTGATCAATTCGGCGGGTAGCCAGCCATCGATGCTGACAACCTGGTACACCTACGACGCGCAGAAGCGGCCAACCTGGTTGTACACCCTGCCCAACCAGATCCAGAACCTGGGCAATGGCGAGCGTGTGTGGTGGTCTACGCTGTACAAGGTCACCTGGAACCACAGCGCGCAGACCCGCAATGCCCTGCTACCGGTGGGCGAGGTTTCCCTGCGATTCCTGCCCGCCGATCCCACCCGTGCGGTGGTCCGCTGGCGCTGGAACAGCGTGTCGACGACCCAGAGTTTCGACGAGTGCATTTCCGATTTCACCCGCGCCGCTACGCGCGCCCCGGACGCCAACGCGGCCTATACCGGTGCCTGGTTCGAGCCCAGCCACAGCGGTTACGGGATGCAGGTGTCGATTGCCCCGATCGAGAGCAGCGGCTATGCCGAGATCGTTGGCCTTGGCATCTATGACGCGGTCGGAGAGCCGGTCTGGTTGCAGGGCGTGCGCTCCGGACTGGCGTCGCCGCCGGCCAACCATCAGCTGGAGACCCTGGCGCTGAACTATTTCGTGTCGCCGTATCCTGGGGGTGTGCCGACCACGACCTGCTCGGCCGCTACCAGCTGCGGCGCGGTGCCCAGAGCGGCCGGCAGCCTGGCGCGAACCTATCTGGATGCCCGCAACGCCTCGGCGAACATTGCCGCGAGCTACAGCGGCAGCACGGGACTGGCCGTGCAGACCGTTGACTGGAGGCGTCCTCCGAGCGGTGTCGGTGGCACTGCGGCTCTGGCCAAGGTGGCCGAAGCCAGTCAGGTGGTGATCGACCGAGTGGCGTGCACGGCGGGCGCCTGTCCGCTGGTCGTGAACTGGGCGGCCGATTCGAGCCATGGCGGCGGTCCCAGAGTTTACCGGCGGCAGCTGGATGGTAGCGGTACGGTGGTGCGCATCCCGGTCAATCTGGCCACGGGCGAGTACACCGACAACCTCGCCGCCGTCGGTCGTTATCGCTACGAGCTCAAGCAGTGGGACAACGCTGACGCGCAGAACCTGGCCTTGTCGGCGGATGTCGTGGTCACTCCAGCCCAGGCCGATGACTGGGGTAGCACGACAGTCGCACCCGCACCTGCCGCGGCAGCGGTCGGCGATCTGCCTTCGCCTGCAGGCAGTGTGGAAGTGGGCAGCACAGCCGGACAGTTCCGGGTGGATGAGTCTGGCAGCGCGACCTACCAGATTCCATTGTACGTGGCCCCGGCGACCGGCGGCGTGGCCCCGGAAATGGCCCTGGGCTACAGCAGTGGTGGCGGTGACGGAATATTGGGCGTCGGCTTCAACCTGTCTGGGCAATCGGCGATCACGCGCTGTCGCAAGTCGGTGGAAGCGGGCGATGGTCCGGGGCCGCATCCGACGATCCAGTTCAACGAGTCCGATGCCTACTGTCTGGATGGCCAGCGGCTGATTGCGGTGGGCACCATGCCCAGTCAGGGCAATGCCACGGTTTATCGCACCGAGATTGATGGTCTGGCCAACATCATCGGCTACAACGAAGCCGGTGTGAGCGGCGGTCCGGCTTACTGGAAAGTCTGGAGCAAGGACGGAACCCTGCGTCTCTACGGCTTGAGCGGCCGCAGCCATTCAGAGGCCAATTGCGTGGCGCCGCCGGCGGGTATTGCGGGCCTGACCGAGACCTGCAACGGTCGTGTCTACCGCAATGCTCAGGTCAACAGCGTCTGGCAGCAGCAGCCCCAGGTGATGAGCTGGCAGCTGTCGAAGATCAGGAGCCGCGATCCGGCGGGCGGCGCGATCGAGTTTGCCTATCAGATCGACTCGAGCAACGCTGAGGTGTTGCTGCGTCAGGTGGCTTACAGCGGCGCCGATTTTGGTGTGCGCCCCAGTGCTGCCATCCGCTTTCTCTATGCCCCCAGAACCCGGCCCACGATCAGCTACATGAGCGGCGCCCGGGTGCGCTCAGGTCAGGTGCTGACCGATATTCAGTCCTACACCGCCGATGGCGCACTGGCGCGGCGCTACGAGATCAACTACAGCACCAAGCCCACTCCCAGCGGTCGCCCCCTGCTGACCAGCGTGCGCGAGCTCGCCGCGAATGGTGCCAGCTATCCGCCGACCGAGTTCACCTGGTCCGAGCCCAGCAACGGCTTCGATGTCTACGAGGCTTATGCCGGGCACAAGTTCAACAAGCTGGTGCGCTACAAATATGGCGACATCAACGGTGATGGTCGCGCCGATCTGATCTGGACCAAGGGCGACCAGGACGAAACCCAGGCCATCCAGTTCAACTTCAGTGGCATCGGTGCCACCGGCAAGCTGGAATTCCAGGCAACCCAGGGAACGGGTCTGGTGGTCAATGACAACTGGGCCAATCGCGAAAAGAGCTGGCAGGTCTTCGACTTCAACCAGGACGGTCGCGACGATCTGATGGTAGCCAGCTTCACCAACGGCTACAGCGGCGAGTGGCGCATCCATCTGTCCAACGGATCGGGTTTCAATCTGACCCCGGTAGTGCTGCCGCTGCCGCTCGGCTTCAGTGCCAACAATTCGGACGACTCCGAGATCGTCACCGATGCCGTGACCGCCGACTTCAATGGCGATGGCCTGCCGGACCTGATGACACCGGCCCTGGAGAACGGACAGATCGTGCTCAAGGTTCGGCATATGCGTCGCGCCACCCAGAATTTCAGTTGCGCCGCCGGCGACTCCAACAACAACTGTCCGTACGACTTCGGGCCGCCATCCGCTGTCAGTGTGCAACTGCCGAGCGGTGTCACCTTGCGACTGCAGGAGCAGGGCGTCAACAATCTGATGGCCTTTGATGCCAATGGCGACGGTCGCTCCGACCTGCTGTTGTCGGTCAGCTGCTTCAATGCCTGCCTGGACCAGCCGGCTTCCCGCATGGCGGCCACCAGCGAGTTCGAAATCAGCGCGCATGAACCCTATCCAGAGGGATTCGTGCCGCCCGTGGAGGAAATCAAGCCTGACGCGATACCCATCGTCCAGCACAAGTATTGGGTGTTGTTCACCCATGCGCAGGGCGTGCAACCCGGATCAGCCATCACCTTCAACTTCTACGAGCGCTGGAAGCACGATGGCCCCGACGCCCAGGTTTCGCGCGAGGATTCAAAATTCCGTGTGACCGATATCAATGGCGATGGTCTGGCCGACGTCGTGTTCGAGCGCAAGGGAAGCTCGCATTGGTACTTCCAGCTCAATCGGGGTGATGGCTTCGACAGCAGTCAGTGTGTGTTCGGTCAAGGACGTACCTGCTTCGGTCTCGACGACAACGAGGTGCGTACGGTTTCGCTGAATGACTACAACGGCGACGGCCGACTGGATTTCTGGGTGGGCCTGCGCGGGCGCTCCGGACAACCGATGTGTGCTGGACAAGGCAGTGACGGGCAGCAGTATTACGGCATTCTGCTCGGTGGTGAAAACGGTTATGGCTACGGTGCCAGTGCGGTCTGCCAGACCGTCGTCAGCGCCTATGGCACCGACTGGATTCGCGGTCTGGTCGACCTTGATGGCGATGGCCAGATCGACAGCTGGGGTAGCGACAACCCCGACGAAGGCTCCTGCAGCAACGGCACCGAATGCTATCGCACGGCGCGTCACAGTGATCGCTGGACGCCGCGTGAGGTAATCACCGAGATCAAGACCGGGCTGGGTGCGCGGACTCAGATTCAGTACGCGCCGATGAACTTTGCCAATGTGCACCGCCGTGATTACTTCGCGCCGCATCTGACGACCTCCGGCCGCGGCTCGCCGGTGTTCGATCTCAGTGCGCCCAGCTACGTGGTGCAGTTCGTCAGCAGCAGCGCGCCGAACCTGGAGCAGCCCGGTGATCCCTGGGCGCGCGTGGCTTATCGCTATGCCGGTGCCAAGGCACAGTCGGGCAGCCGCGGTGCGCTGGGCATGCGCAAAGTCTGGTCGCTGGACCTGCAGACCCAGATCGAAACCGAGACCGAGTATCACCAGGCCTGGCCCTTGACCGGTCGGCCCAAGCAGACCATCGGCCGTTACTTGGGCGCTGCCGCGCCCAACTACGCACTATGTGGCGGTGGACCCGGCAGTACGGCCAACGGCGATCTGCCCGGCTGTCTGGCGCGTGCGCCGATCTGCAACGCCAACTTGACCTGGGTCTGCGACAGCCCGATACCGGCCGGCAGTGTCGAATTCAGTCGTATCAATGACGATTACGCCTGGCGAGCGCGCACCAGCCCGAATACGCTGGGTGCAACCCAGACCTGGCCGCTGAATCCGGTGCCGGCGGCACCGACCAGTGTTTTCGTGTACCAGCAGAAGTCCTTCAAGGTAACCACGGATCTGCGCAGCGACACCTTGCAGCCCTCCGGAGCGGTCAAGTTCGAACAGACCGTGTTCGAAGGGCCAGATGGTTACGGCACCACCCTGACCGGCTATGACGGCAATGGCAATCTGCTCGGCTCCAGTCTGGTCGTGCGTTCCGATCTGACCTTGCGCCAGCGGGTGCTGAGCAGCTTCAACTACGGACCCGGCCAGCTCGCCCCCGAGTGGGTGCCCGGTCTGCTGATGAGCAGCAGCACCACGACGACGCGCAACGGCCAGAGCAAGACTCGCAGCAATGCCTTCGAGTACGAGAGCTATGGCGCGGTCAAGGTCGAGCGCGTGCAACCCGGCGGCAGTCTGAGCGAACAGCTCAAGATCTTCACCGTACGCAACAACTACGGTCAGCCGCTGGCCAAGGTGACCTGCAGCAACCATTTCAGCGACAGTCAGTGCACGCAATGGGGCGCACAGCAAAATACCCAGGTGCCAGGCGGCGTCATCGCCGATCCCACCGATGCGCGCCAGATCCGCCGCTACGAAGCCTATGTCTACGATTCAAGCTCGCGCTTCGTCAATGCCAGCGTGGCCCCGTTCGACAGCGCCGGCGGCGCCGGAAGCAGCGCGACCGCAATCGTCACCAACGCCGTGCTGGAGCGCAATCTCTACGGCGAGCCCACGCGCACTCAGGACGCCAACGGCATCATCAGCCGCGCCCAGCACACCGCACTGGGACGGCAGTACCACAGCTATACCGTGGGCAGCGGCGTGTCCCAGTTCAGTCGCTACGACTGGTGTGTGCCGCCAGCCACAGGCAGCGGCTTCGTCAGCACCGTGACTTGCCCTGCAGGCGCGGTCTACCGGGTCGAGGTGACCAGCAGCGGCCAGCCCACCCAGCGCAGCTACTACGATCTGCTCGGCCGCAGCATTCTCAGCGAAACCCAGGCCTACGCCGCCGGCCAATGGACCGCCACCGCCACCGCCTACGATCGCCTGGGCCGCAGCGTGCAGACCAGCGAACCCTATTTCAGCAGCGGCGCCAGCCTGCAGCTGTGCCCCAGTTCGGGCTGCTCGAAAGTGCAATACGACATCCTCGGCCGCGGCACGCTGGTCATTCATCCCGACGACAGCCCCAGCCGCCCGGTGCGCACCAGCACCTGGTATTACGGCGGCGCCTGCACGCTTCAGGGCAGCGCCTCCACCTGTCTGTCCAAGCGCGTGACCAATGCCAAGGGCCAGCAGAGCTTTGAGCACCAGTCGGTACTGGGCGACCTCGTCGGTACCCAGGACGCCGCAGGCCTGGTGATGAACTTCGATCATGACGCCCACGGCAACCTGGTCCAGGTCACACGCACACCCAGCGATGGCAGCAGCGCTGGACAGAGCATCGTCACCACGGCCGTGTTCGACGACCTCGGTCGCCGCAGCCAGCTCAATGACCCGGACATGGGCTCGTGGAGCTACACCTACAACGCCGCCGGCGAGCTGATCGAGGAGCGCAACGCCAACGGCCAGTGCGTCAGCTCGCGCTTTGACGTGCGCGGCCGACTGGTCGCCCGGGCCGACTACCGCAACAGCAGCTGCAGCGGCGTCGCCGAGAGCAGCTCGCTGTGGCAGTTCGATCTGGGCGTGCAGTCCTACGGCCTGCTCAACAGCGAGCGCGAAGACATCGGCGGCACCGTGCGCAGCTTCGAATACGACAGCCTCAAGCGCATCACCGCGACCAACAGCACCATCGGGGGCCGCAACTATCGCCAGGAACAGACCTACGACCAGCACAGCCGCAGCTTCCAGACCCTGGATCTGGTGTTCGCCGCGGGCGATGTCAATGCCCTCAGCGGTGGTGTGGCCCGCAAGCTCGGCGTGCAGTACGTCTACAACGCCCAGGGCTACCAGCAGGCCATCGTCAACGCCCAGCAGCCCGCGGATACCTACTACGAGGTGATCAGCTCCAACGCCCGCGGACAGGTGGTCGAGGACCGTCGTGGTGGCAATGTGGCGCTGTCACGCACCTTGTACTTCGACAGCCTCACCGGGCGCCTGACCGGCATCCTCGCCGGTGCTGGCGGCAGCATTCAGAATCTGGACTACGGCCGCTTGAATCCCGCCGCCGGCTACGACGTGCTCGGCAATCTGCAATACCGCGAAGACCTGCGCACCGGTTTCAAGGAGGCTTTTGGCTACGACAGCCTGAACCGACTTACCAGCACCACGTTGACCCTAAACGGTGTCAGCCAGGGCGGTCAGAACCACGTCTACGACCAGCTCGGCAACATCATGAGCAAGGGCGGCTTGAGCTATCGCAATGGCAACTACAGCGGAATCAGCCAGACCTGCGGGCGCAGTTCTGTCGGTCCGCATATGGTGACCCGCGTGGTCGGCGCCAGCGGCACCTCCATCTATTGCTATGACAACAACGGCAACCAGACCAGCGCCGGAGACGGCAATCCCAACTCGGTGGCTGCAGACCAGCGCTTCATCACCTATGCCGTGCACGACAAACCCCTGTCCGTGCGTACCACAGGTCCGGCCGGCAAGCTGACCCGCTACACCTATGGACCGAATCGCGAGATCGTCAAGCGTCTGGACGGCCCCAACGCCACTTTCAGCGACACCGAAGTCGATTACGTCGGCGGCGTCGAGGTGTATTACCGACCCAATCAAGGCACCACCACCGATCGCCGCGAATACCAGCGCCAGCTCGCCAACTACCTGATCATCAGCCTCAAGTTCGAGCGCCAGAACGGCAACATCGTTCGCAGCAGCAGCCGCAGCTACCGTTTCGAAGAAAAGCTTGGCTCCACCGACGTCCTCACCGACGCCAGCGGCGCCGTCACCCAGCGCATGAGCTTCGATGTCTGGGGCGAACGCCGCAGCGACAGCAACTGGAGCGCCTACACCCAGGCCCAGATTGCCGCCTTCAACGCCGACAAGACCCGCAAGGGCTACACCGGCCACGAACACGTCGATCAGGCCAATCTGATCCACATGGGCGGTCGCATCTACGACCCCCGCATCGGCCGCTTCCTCTCCGCCGACCCCCTGGTCCAGGCCCCAGGCTTCAGCCAGAGCTTCAACCGCTACAGCTACGTCATGAACAACCCGATGAACTACGTAGACCCCTCAGGGTACTCGTGGTTGTCGGACAACTGGCGGACGATTGCTGCGATTGTGGTGAGCTTCTACCTGCCGGGGGCCTACGCCGCCATCCTTGGGGTCAGCGAGACCGGGATGGTTGCCGCCGTGTTGACTGGAATGACCAGCGGCGCCATCCAGACCGGCACGCTGAAAGGTGCGCTGATCGGCGGGTTCAGCGCCGGGATGTTCAATGGAATCAACAGTCAATTCAACGGAATGGCGGAGGCGAACCTTGCCGTAGGACCGCCCGACCCAAGTCGAATTGTCGGCAGCACCGGATTGACCACTGGACAAGTAGCCGCCAAGATCGCCGCGAACGCAACAGCCGGTGGTGTCATGAGCGTGATCAACGGCGGCAAGTTCGGTCATGGGTTTGCCAGCGCGGGGTTTGGCGAGGCATTCAGTCCGGCTGCCGCCAGAATCGCTGGCGAGTCCACGACCAATCAGATCATTGCCTCAGCCATCGTTGGCGGCACAACGTCAAGACTGGCGGGAGGGAAGTTCGCAAACGGGGCGATTACACTCGGATTTCTAACGGCTGCCGGTAAGTTCGCCAAGTTCGCTACAAGTGAAACTGACAAACTAAAACGTACGGCTTGTGCGATCAGCACCACACAGGTATGCGTTGATGATGAGCGGGGTGTTCTAAGAACCGATGGAACCAGAGGCGCAGACTACAGCCTTAATCCGGAACACCGTGAGAATTGGCTCACTAAATCTGGAATGGCGTCTGAAGGATCTGGGCTCCACATGTATGATCCCGACGGTCGATTTGCGAGCAAAGGTGT
>JALHRS010000068.1 GCA_022841325.1 Lysobacterales bacterium
GTAGCGTTTGCAGCGAGGGTCGTGGACATCAGCGTAGCTCCTTCAGGTTTAGGCACCGCAGAGGATCTCGCGTCCACGGCCCTCATGGCATCTACGTCAGCTGACGCAGCTCACCTTGACCCGCAGGGTCTACATGACGCGGAGTACGCTTCCAGCGGTCACCTAGCCCGCTTTGCGGACAACCTGACCCGCTTCGAGCACTCAACGGATGATCTGATTCATCTCGAAGATCGGCAGCAGGATGGCCAGCACCATGAACAGCACCAGCGCGCCCATGACCACGATCAGCAGCGGTTCGAGGATGGCGACGAAGGCACCGAGGGCGCCCTGCACCTGTTTCTCCTGCAGATCGGCGGCGTGATCGAGCATCGGTTCCAGCTCGCCGCTCTTCTCGCCGCTGCCCACCAGACGCGTCAGCAGCGGCGGAAAGCGTCCGCTTTCGGCCAGCGCCCGGCTCAGGCTGCCGCCCTCGCGAACCCGGGCGATGGCGGCGCTGATGGCTTCGCGCAGCGGCAACAGGGTCAGCGTGGCTGAGCCCAGACGCAGCGCTTCCAGCAGCGGCACCGAAGCGGCGGTGGCAATCGACAGCGTGCGCGAAAAGCGCGCAGTGTCCTGGGCCCGCAGCAACTGGCCGATCAGCGGCAGCCCCATCAGCAGGGCATGCCAGCGGCTGCGGAAGGCCGGTCGCGCCAGCGCCAGTCTGAAGGCCACCAGGGCGCCGACGGCGGCGATCAGCAACCACGGCCCGAAAGTGCGCACGAAGGCACTCATCGCCAACAGCATGCGCGTGGGCCAGGGCAGTTCGGTCTGCAGTTGTTCGAACACGCCGACCACCTGCGGCACCACATAGCCGAGCAGGCCGGCAACGATGGCGAAGGCCACCAGCGACAGCAGCGCCGGATAGATCAGGGCCGCGATCACGCGCTGGCCGATCTGCTGGCGCTCTTCCAGGAATCCGGCCAGGCGTTCGAGCACCCGATCGAGCTTGCCCGACTGCTCGCCGGCCGCCACCGCCGAGCGGTACAGCTCGGGGAAGCTCTCCGGGAAGTCGCCCAGACAGTCCGCCAGGGTGCGGCCTTCCATCAGCTTGGAACGCACCGCCACCAGCATGCGCTGGGCGCGGGCATCACCGCTCTGTTCGGCCAGCGCCGACAGCGCCTCGTCCAGCGGCAGGCCGGCACGCACCAGCGTCGCCCACTGCCGGGTCAGCACCGCCAGATCGGAGGCCGCGATGCCGCGTCCGAACAGCTCCTTGAACTCGCGCCGGGGCGCCTGCTCGCGGACCTCGGACATTTCCAGCGGCACCAGCCCCTGGTCGCGCAGCACCTGACGCACGGCCTTGGGCGTGTCTCCCTGGAGCACGCCCTTGTGGGTGCGACCGGCCTGATCCAGCGCCTGGTATTCGAAAGCGGGCATCGGTGGTGGGCGTCAGCGGTTCGGCAACAGGCGCCAAGCATAGTGCAGCGGGCCCCTGCCGGTCTGCGCTCGCAGGCAGGCGGCGACTCCGACACGCCGTATTCGCGCGGATTGGCGCAATATGCCAGCATTCAAATCGACTCCACGCGGAACCCGAGCATGCCCAAGAAGTTGCCTGCAGCCGCCGCTGCCAGTGCGCCCGGCCCCGAGGCTCCGGCTTCGGAGCGCATCCGGGCGCGGATACTGGCCTCGGGCCAGCGTTTCAATGCCAACGACAATATTGCCGCTTTCATCGAGCCTGGCGAACTGGACCAGTTGCTGGGCGAAGTGCAGCAGCAGATGGCCGGGGTGTTGCGCACGCTGGTGATCGACACCGACAGCGATCACAACACCCAGGACACCGCCCGCCGGGTGGCCAAGATGTACCTCAACGAAGTCTTCCGCGGCCGCTACGTGGCGGCACCGCCGGTGACCGAGTTCCCCAATGTCGAGCAGTTGAACGAGCTGATGATCGTGGGTCCGATCACGGTGCGCAGCGCCTGTTCGCATCATTTCTGCCCGATCCTCGGCAAGGTCTGGATCGGGGTGATGCCCAACGAGCATTCCAATCTGATCGGGCTGTCGAAATACGCGCGCCTGACCGAATGGGTGATGAGCCGGCCGCAGATCCAGGAAGAGGCGGTGACCCAATTGTCCAGCCTGCTCTACGACATGATGCAGCCCGACGGTCTGGCGCTGGTGATGGAAGCCGATCACTTCTGCATGCACTGGCGTGGGGTCAAGGACATGGACTCGAAGATGATCAACAGCGTCATGCGTGGCTCATTCCTGAAGGACGCCAACCTGCGTCGGGAATTCCTGAGTCTGCTCAACCGCAACAAATCCTGAGGTTATCGTCATGTTGGTTCGTTTGCTGTACGCCAGTCGCACCAGTGCCAAGCTCACGCCGAAGATGATCGAAGCCATCCTGGCCTCGTCGCGCAGGCACAATCCCGAGAGCGGCATCACCGGCATCCTCTGCCACGGTGGCGATGTCTTTCTGCAGGTGCTCGAAGGCGGTCGTGACGCCGTCAACGCGCTGTACAACCAGATCACCCGCGATCCGCGCCATGAGCACGTGGTGATCCTGCACTACGAAGAAGTCACCGAACGCCGCTTTGCCGGCTGGACCATGGGCCAGGTCAATCTCGCCAAGATCAATCCCTCGCTGCTACTGAAGTATTCCGAGCGCGCGGTGCTGGATCCGTTCGCGGTGTCGGGCAAGGTTTCGATGGCGCTGCTGGAAGAGCTGATCGCCACCGCCTCGATCCTGGGTCGCGCCGCCTGCCATGCCGGCGGCGAGGGCTGAGCCCGGGATTCTGGCTCGCCAGTATTGTTGACGTTACAATTTGAGACTAGAGTATCGGCTGGAATCCACAGCGAGAGAATCCGTCCATGCGTTTACCGATGATTCTGGCAACCATGATCGGACTGGTGGCTTCCCCGGCCTACGCGCAGGTGCTGGGTTTTGACGGCGATGGTTTCGAAGCCTGTCCGCGTCAGGTGCTGAGCATCAGCACGACCAGCAACTGGGCCAGCCAGTTCGGGCCTTTTCCTTCGGTTTTGGGTGTGCATCGCATCCTGGTTCCGTCGAGTGGCAGCAGCGTTTTCGCTTTTCAAGCACCGATGGCGCCACAAAGCGGCACACTGCAGGTACAGAACGACGTCGATGTCACCGGTGCATCCGTGATCAGCCTCTCGCGCTGCTCGTCGGTATACCCAAGCAACCCGCCCTCCTGTATCGCCGGGCCTGCCACCGTGAATGCCCTGGATTTCACGACCGATCCCAATGGCCAGGGATGTCGGCTTGAACCCGGCCAGACCTATTTCTTCAACATCACCTTTGGTGTCGAGGCGGCGCCGGTCAACGGGCAACCCTGGTGCGGCGGCCTCTCCTGCGGGGTCCGCGTCAATTCGCTGTTGAGATAGGCGCAACGTAGCCCGACTGGTGCACGGGGCATTGAGGCCAAGACGGAAGGACGCTGCCTCAGGGCGCGACGGTTCTGCCGACACGTAGACCTTGCGGGCCAATTGACCTTGTCTTGCCGCCGATTCGTAGGTCACCTTGTCCGCGTTGCTGGCCAGGTGACACTGGCGATTTTCCTGGCGTCTGCTGCCGTCACGTCGGCCCTGCGGGCCAACGTGACCTACTTCAAGGCGCGCTCCGAACCCGCGTCTCCGCTTCTTCCTGCCCTCGTTCGCGTCAGCGAATCCACGCCGGCGCGGCCAGGCCGAGGGCGCGATAGCGGTCGCTGGCGCCGGCGGCGTAATCGGCGGCATCGCGGTCGCGGCCCTGGGCGCGGGCGATGACACTGCGCAGCAACAGCAGATCGGCGGCCTCATCCAGATTCTTGAGTCCAGCCTGCTCCAGGCCCACATAAGCCTGTGCCAGCTGCAGCTCGGTCTGCACGGCATCGGCACCTAGCTTCCAGTCGGCGAAAGCCGCCAGCGCACCGGCGTAGCTTGCCAGCGGGTGCGGGTCTGCGGCATCCGCCTGCAGGCCCTGCGCTGCCTGTCGCAGCGTCAGCGCCGCCTTCTGCCAATCCTGCGTCCGCGCCTGCGTGGCGCCGAGCTCAAACCGGTACTCGGCCAGCCTGGGCTCAACGCCGCTGGCTGTATCCAGCAATGCCTGCAAACCCGCCGCCGCAGAGTCGAAATCACCTGCGTAGCGACTCAGGATGGCGCGGCCAAAGGCGCTGTCGCGATGGTCGGGATGATTCTCCGGCAGATTCTGGTGGCGCAGGCTGACGGCGCGTTGCAGCGCTGTTTCGGCCGCATCCAAGGCTCCGCTGCGAGCCAGCAGCAGGGCCCGACCGCGTTCGACGCCAGCGGCACGGGCGCTGTTGCCCAGACCGCCGGCCTGCAGCAGCTGCAGGCAGCGATCGTAGGCCGCAAGCGCCTCCGGTAGGCGATCCATCCGGTTCAGGGCGACAGCCAGATTGTTGTAGTCCACGGCCAGGCCCGGATCATCACCGCCGAGCAGCTCCATGCGCTCGGCCAGCCGCGCCTGGGTGTTCGCCAGCGACTCGGCCCAGCGTCCGCGCAGGGCCAGGAGGTGATCGAGTACCGTGCGGTTCTGCAGGCGCATCAAACGATGGTCGCCCGGCAGCTGATCGAGGATGGCCATGGATTCGCGGATGGCCGCCTCGGCGCCGGCCAGGTCGCCGGTCTTGCGCCGCGCCAGCCCCAGATTGTTCAGCACCGTAGCCATGAGCTGCGTTGGTTGCGGGTATAGCGCCGCCAGCTGGGCGCGTCCGGCCTCGGCCAGCGCCAGGCCTTCGCGGCTCCGGCCGAGCTCGACCAGCGACTGGCCGATGACCACGCGCAGCTCGCCCTGGGCCGCGGGCTCGCCGCTCAGTTCACTGTCCACGCGCTCGGCCATGGTCAGCATCAGATCATCCACGGTCAGGCGCTTGCCGGCCCGATGCAAGCCGGCCAGATCCAGACTGCGCACCAGAAAATCCTTGGTCGCCTCGGAGCGGGCGTACTCGCGCTCAACCTGCAGCCGCGCCTGCTCGGCCTCGCGCGCCGATTCGATCGCGCGTTCACCCTGCCACACCGCCAGACCCAGGCCAACCAGCAGACCGGTCACGGCAACGCTGGCGGCAACCACCCCCAGACGATGGCGACTGACGAACTTGCGCAATCGATAGGTGCGGCTGTCGGGCCGTGCCCGGATCGGGCGTCCGGCCAGATAGTGGCCGATGTCCTCGGCCAGCATCGCCGCCGAGCCATAGCGGCGTTCGGCTTCCGGATGGATGGCTTTCAGGATCAGCGTGTCCAGATCGCCGCGCAGCCGCCGCGACCAGCCCACGCGTTCGCACAGCGGTGGCACTTCACCGAGTTGCTCGATCTCGGCGGCGGCCAGGCTCGGACGGGTGGCGCGCTCGCCGGTGATCTCCTGCGCCAGCATCTCCATCCGGCCGCTGCGCCGGTGTGGCAATCGACCCACGCAGACCTCGTACAGCAGCACGCCCAGACCGTAGACATCGGCCGCCACGCCCACGTCCTCGCCACGCACCTGCTCGGGCGCGGCATAGGCCGGCGACAGCACCCGCACGCCGGTGGCCGTGACCACCAGTTCATCGGTGTCATCGCCGAGCACCTTGGCGATGCCGAAATCGAGCAGATGCGGCTGACCCTCGTCATCGACCAGCACATTGCTGGGCTTGAGATCACGATGCACGATCAGCTGCCGATGGGCGTAATCGACCACCCGGGCAATGGCCGCCATCAGCTGCAGCCGGGCTTCCAGACTGAGTCCCACCCGACGGGCATAGCCGGTCAGCGGCTCTCCGCAGATGTAGTCCATGGCCAGAAAGGGGCGGCCATCGGCGGTGATGCCGGCATCCAGCAGGGTGGCGATGGCCGGGTGATTGAGCCGCGCCAGAATCCGGCGCTCCTGCAGGAATCGTTGCAGCAGCGCTTCCGAGTCCATGCCGCGCTTGAGCAGCTTGACCGCAGCGGTCTGCACCACATCACCCTGGTGGCGTTCGGCCAGCCAGACCTCGCCCATGCCGCCGCGGCCGAGCAACCTCAGCACCTTCCAGCAGGGACCGAATTCCGGTGTGGCTTCGGCCGCCACCGGGGCCAGCACTTCCTCGCGCTGTTCGAGTACGCCCAGGGTGCGGGCGTCGGCCACCAGCATGGCCCGCACTTCGGCCGCCAGCGTGGGATCCTTCCGCGCGATTTCGGCCAGCGCGATTTCCTGAGCCGCCGGCGACAGATCGATCAGCTGGTCGAAATGCGCCGACACCGCCAGCCAGCGCTGGGCCTTGGGGTCAGTGCTCATGGCGCCACGCTGCCAGCAGCGCCCGATCTGGCGATTCAGCTATCGGGCAGACCGGGAGTATCGAGTTCACCATTGTCGGTGAGTGCCTGATAAAGGAAGGCGCGGGCGCGGCGCCAGTCGCGCTTGAGCGTGCGCTCGGAGACGTCCAGCAGCGGCGCGATCTCCGACAGCTCCAGACCCCCGAAGAAGCGCATCTCCACGACCTGCGCCAGGCGTCCATCGAGCGCTGCGAGCTGATCCAGCGCCTGATTCAGAGCCAGCAGCTCGTCATCATGACCGTTGGCGCTGACTTCCAGCGCCACGCCCTCCAGCGTCTGCGCGCGGACACCGCCACCGCGACGTTCGGCCATGCGTTCGCGGGCACGGTCGATCAGGATCTGGCGCATCGCCCGTGCTGCCGTGGCAAAGAAATGCTGGCGGTCGTTGAACTCGGTGGAGGCGCGCGAGAGCTTGAAGAAAGCCTCGTGCACCAGTGAGGTGGCGCCGCCGTGCTCGCGGTCACCGCGCAACTGGCGCTCGGCCAGCCGATGCAGCTCGCGATAGACGTGCGCATACAGCCGCTCCTGGGCATGCGCATCGCCTTTGCGCGCATCCACCAGCAGCAGCGTGATTTCTTCAGTCGGCGCGGTCACGGGTTCCATGCCGGCATTGTCGTGGATTTTTGCCGCAAGCGGGAGGCCGAAGCGGCCCCGCCGCAGCGGATCGGCAAATTTTCTCGGTCACGCCAGCAGCAAGCGGCTCGCCGCCGCCGTCGACAAAGCGCGATACTGCGAATTCCTGCTCTGCCGCATACCGCCATGGCCCTGATCGCAACCGACCCGGACGCACCGGAATTCAGCCGTCGCCACGTCAATCTGGCCGATGCCCGGATGGGCGCCCAGGCGCTGATGGCCAGTGACGATTTCTTTGCCGACAAATCGCGCATGCTGGATCCGGATCCGCCGCAGTTCATCCCCGGCAAATACGATGACAACGGCAAATGGATGGATGGCTGGGAAAGCCGGCGCAAGCGCGGGCCCGGGCACGACTGGTGCGTGGTCCGGCTGGCGCGTCCGGGCGTGATCGTCGGCGTGGACCTGGACACCACCCACTTCACCGGCAACTTTCCCCCGGCCGCCTCGCTGGAAGGCTGTGACCGCAGCGACAGCGACGATGGGGCGCAGGGCAACTGGTTTCCGCTGCTGCCCGCGGTGAACCTGCGCGGCAACAGCCATCACTACCATTCGCTCAATGTCGCCCGCCGTTGCACCCATGTACGCGTGAACCTGTATCCGGACGGCGGTCTGGCGCGCCTGCGTCTGTATGGGGTGCCCGAAATCGATGCCAGTGCGGCCGACAGCGAGGGCCTGATCGATCTGGTCGCCGCGCTCAACGGTGGCACCGTGGTGGCCGCCAACAACCAGCATTTCGGCCTCGCCAGCAATCTGCTGCGGCCCGGACGCGGCATCAACATGGGCGATGGCTGGGAAACCCGGCGCCGGCGCGAACCGGGCAACGACTGGTGCGTGCTGGCGCTGGCCAAGCCCGGCGTGATCAGCGCCATCGAAGTCGATACCTGCCACTTCAAGGGCAACTACCCGGATCGCTGCTCGATCCAGGCGATGCTGGTGGCCGGCGGCACATCCGAGTCGCTGGTCACGCAATCGATGTTCTGGCCGCTGCTGCTGCCGGAGCAGTCCCTGACCATGGATCACCAGCACTACTACCGCAAGGAGATCCTGGCTCACAGCCCGGTCAGCCATGTGCGTTTCAACATTCACCCAGACGGCGGCGTCTCCCGCCTGCGCCTGCGCGGACGCGTCGCCGCAGCGTAGGTCACGTTGTCCGCGCAGCGGGCTACGTGACAAGGAGTCGCCTCGGGGCAGGTTCGGACCATGGCGCTTCATCGCGTCACGTAGCGCCGATGGCGCAACGTGACCTACGCCCGGTCGTTGCCGTAGCCTCTGCCGGGCCCTTGCCCAAACCCGGATCCTACCGATGCCGCAACTGCAGATCGAAGCGCTGACGCCGCAGGCCTTTGCCGACTTCGGCGCCGTCATCAGCGCCGACGCAGCGCGTGAGGTCTATGCGATCAACCAGGGCACGACCCAGCGCTTCCACGCGCTGGCGACGGTGGATCTGGAGGGCGGCCTGGCGGCCATCAGTCTGGGCCGCGCCCAGCCGGTGAGCCTGCCGCTGCAGATCAGGCAGCTGGAGCGTCACCCGCTTGGCAGCCAGGCCTTCATTCCGCTGGCCGGCACCCGCTTCCTGGTCGTGGTCGCGGCCAGTCCCGAGGATCCGCCGCGCGCCTTTCTCGCCGACCGCGGTCAGGGCATCCAGTACCACCGCGGCTGCTGGCACCACCCGCTGCTGGCGCTCGATCAAGGCGGCGATTTCCTGATCGTCGATCGCATCGGCCCCGGCAACAACTGCGAGGAAGTCACCCTGGCCACACCCTGGCAGATCGACCACCTGCCCCTGTAGCAGCGCCCTCGTGGCGCGAAGGTGGTCAATGGGTCTGAGGCATCGTTGAATGGTGCCGAGGTTGTGTTAACCAGAAGCTTCAACGCGGAGAACGCAGAGGGCCGCGGAGAACGCTGAGAAAAGCTGATCTTGGATTGGTTTCGCTGTTCTCCGCGTTCTCTGCGGCCCTCTGCGTTCTCCGCGTTCTGCTTCTGGCAACGGCTCCCCTGCAACTCCCGGTTTTCGCGATGGCGCGTCGCACCGCGATCGCGACGCAAGGTCGCTCCTACCTGGGACGGGCCTCGTACCAGCGGGCGATCTGCTCGCGTTCGGCGTCGCTGAGCTGGGTCAGATTGCCGGGCGGCATGATCTTCAGCTGTACGGTTTGCGAGTAGATCTTGTCGGCGCGGGCTTCGATCTGGGCTTCGGTCTCGAACAGGGTGCCGAGCGGCGCGCTGGCCATCAGCGTCGGCTGCTGGGCATGGCATTGCGCGCAGCGCTGGGCCAGGATGGCGCGGATGGCGGCGGTATCGGGAGCCGGCCCCGGCGCTGGCGTCGACGCCGCGGGGGGCGCAGCTGCGCTCGGCGCAACTGCAGGTGGCTCGGTCGCCGGCGGCTTGGGCGCCAGCCAGGCGAAAGTCGCCAGCAACACCAGCCCGCCCGCCACCAGCAGCCACCAGGCGCGGCCGCCGCTGTGCCAGAGCACGAAGAACTGGCGGATCAGCGCGCCAGCGCTCATGAACAGCGCCAGCACCAGCCAGGCCTGCTCGTGCGCATGCGCCGGGGCGTAGTGGATAGCCAGCATCGTGAACACCACCGGCAGGGTGAAGTAGGTGTTGTGCACCGAACGCTGTTTGCCCTGCTTGCCGGGCAGCGGATCCGGGGTTTCGCCGCGGGCCAGCGCCGCGACCATGCGTTTCTGCCCGGGAATGATGATGAAGAAGACGTTGGCCGTCATGATCGTGGCCGTGGTGGCCCCGACCAGCAGAAAGGCAGCGCGTCCGCTGAACAGATGGGTGGCGGCATAGCACAGCCCCAGCACCAGCAGACCGACGATCAGCCCCAGCAGCTGGTCCCTGAAACCGATGGCGCGGCAGAGCAGATCGTAGACAATCCAGCCGCCGGCCAGAAAGGCCAGCGCCAGTCCGATCGCCTGCGCCGGGCTCAGCGCCGCGACCGCCGGATCGATCAGATAGATGCCTGGTTGCGCCAGATAGACCACGCTGAGCAGGGCGAATCCGCTGAGCCAGGTGGTGTAGGACTTCCACTTCGACCAGTGCAGGTCCTCGGGCATCTGTGGCGGCGACACCAGGTATTTCTGCTTGTGGTAGAAACCGCCGCCGTGCACCGACCAGAGTTCGCCGAACACGCCCGGAGCGCCTTGCCGGGGCGGCTTCAGGGCGCGATCGAGCATGACGAAGTAGAAGGACTCGCCGATCCAGGCGATCGCCGCCACCACGTGCAGCCAGCGCAGCAGAAAGGATGCCGCCTCGATCCAGAAATCGGCCATGGTCAGCTGCCGCGGTAGGTGCTGTAGCTGTACGGCGAGACCAGCAGGGGCACATGGTAGTGGGCGCCCGCATCGGCAATGCCGAAGCGCAGGGTCACGATGTCGATGAAACGCGGCTGTGGCAGGTCCAGACCCAGTGCCGCGAAATAGTCGCCGGCGGCGAAATCCAGCTCGTAGACACCGGCCACCAGGGCGGCGTCGGCCAGCAGCGGCTGGTCGCAGCGGCCGTCGGCATTGGTGCGGTACTCGCCGAGGGCGAGGCGGTGCTCACCGTCGAGCCGTGAGAGTCGCAGGCGGATACCGGCGCCGGGACAACCGTGTGCGGTATCGAGGACGTGGGTGGTCAATCGGCCCATGGCAAAGCTGCTTGATATCGGGGGCGCGATAGTGACTGCAGTCGGCGTTTTGGGCAATCGCCATGGGCCACGGGATGCCCCTGGACGCAGGCCGAGGGTGCGCGCCGCAGGCGCGTTCCCCGGCACGCACGCGGCAACATTGCCGGGGAGCCGCTGTGCGGCACCATCGGCCTTCTCCGTTGGAACGGTTCGTGGCCAGCATGGGACCATCGACCCCGGTCCGACTTGACCGACATCAGTGACATCGCGCCGCTCTGACCGCGAACATGGGCCATCCAGTTGCTCGAATCAGCCGCCATGAGCGTCGCCCCTGCAAGTCCCTTCAGTGCCAGCGAACTGGCGCGCGTGGTCGCCGCCGCCCCGCATCGCTTGCTGTTTCTGGGCGGGGCCACGGCCGTGTTGCTGTCGATGCTCTGGTGGTCGCTGTGGTTGACGATGCAGCGTTTCGGCGCGCCACCGATGCCGCAGCCGGTGCTGCCCGCGGGCTGGGCCCATGCCATCGCCATGCAGTACCAGGCCCTGCCGATGTTCATGTTCGGCTTTCTGCTGACCGTCTTTCCGCGCTGGATGGGGCTGCAGCCCTACACGCTCGGTCAGTACCTGCCGGTCGGCGCCTGCCTGTTCCTCGGCTATGTGTTGCTGCATCTGGGACTGCTGGGCTGGCCCACCCTGGTGCACCTGGGGCTGGTGCTCAGCATCATCGGCTGGCTGATCGGCTGGAGCCTGCTGGCACGCTTGCTGTGGCTGGATGGCGGACGCACCTGGCATGCCATCAGTTGCTGGGTGGCTTTGAGCATGGGCCTGTTCGGACTGCTGTTGACCGCCCGTTATCTGCATGGCGCCGATGCCATCCTGCTTTTCGGCGCCATCAAGATCGGCACCTTCGGTCTGCTGCTGCCGATCTTCCTCACGGTCTGCCACCGCATGCTGCCCTTCTTCTCGAATGGCGTGATTGTCGGTTACACCATGTACCGACCGGCCTGGGTGCTGGTGACCCTGTGGGTGCTGGTATTCACCCATCTGCTGCTGGAGCTGGCGCACGCCTATGCCTGGCTGTGGCTGGTGGATGCGCCGGTGGCGGCGCTGACGGCGATGCTGGTGTGGCGCTGGCAGATCTGGTCGGCCCGCAAGGTGCGCCTGCTGTGGGTGCTGCATCTGGCATTCGCCTGGCTGCCGGTGGCCTTCATGCTGTACGCGGCACAGAGCGCATGGTTTGCGATCAGCGGCGAGTTCCTGCTCGGCCGCGCGCCCGTGCATGTGCTCACGGTGGGCTTCTTCGGCAGCATGCTGGTGGCCATGGTCACCCGTGTGACTCAGGGACACTCGGGGCGTCCATTGGAAATGGGCCGAATCCCGTGGGTCTGCTTTCTGTTGGTGCAAGCGGTGGTGTTGCTTCGCCTTGCGGCCGAGTTTCTGCCCGATGCCGGCGCCTGGCTGGCCGTGGCGGCCTGGGGCTGGGTGCTGGCCTTCCTGCCCTGGGTACTGCGCTCGGCCTGGATCTATCTCAGCCCGCGAATCGATGGCAAGGCGGGCTGAAGGCGCTGACCGCTGGCCGGCAGCGTCAGGCCTCCGAGGGCAGCATCCGCACGCCCTGCAGCAGCAGAAAGCGCAACCGGTCTATCGCATGATCGAGTCCAGGGTCCGGCATCAGCTTGCGTGCCCGGTCGATGGACTCCATGGCGCTGTTGAGCGCGTCCAGATAGGTTTGCAGGTCCTTTGAATCCATGGCTGTGGCTCGCCCTTTGGGTTGTTGGTGATCCTCCTTGGCGGGCGCCGCCGTAGTCATTGATTTCAATCAGGCGCGGTCCGGATTCAGTGCGCACGCGCTATCGTGGTCCTGGTCGAAGGAATTGAACGCCATGTTGCCGCGCCCGCCGAATCCGGCTCCCGAAAAGCTGGAAGCTGGTCCTCGAGATGCCACGCTCAGCCGGCCACCGTCAACGCCGGTGGACACCAGCCAGCTGTTGCCGCCGCCGGCCATGGCTGCGCCGACAGCGCCGCAGCAACCGCATCAGGTAGCCGGCCCACGCGGGCCGCGCAGCGACCCCTATTACTGGCTGCGCGACGACAGCCGCAGTCGTCCGGAAGTGCTGGCGCATCTGCGCGCCGAGCAGGCCTATTTCGATGCCGCCCTGGCCCCGCTGAGACCGCTGCAGCAGCGCCTGCTGGCCGAGATCCGCTCGCGGGTGCAGGAAGACGACTGCGGCGTGCCGGCGTATTCGGATGGCTACTGGTACTACCGGCGCTTCGAGCGCGGTCAGCAGTATCCGCTGCACGCCCGCCGCCGCGGAAGCATGGATGCTCCCGAAGAAATCCTGCTTGATGGCAACGAGCGGGCGCGTGGACATGGTTATTACCACGCCGCTGCGGTGGTGGTGAGCGAGGATGGCGGCACCATGGCCGTGGCCGAGGACACGGTTGGCCGCTATCTGCATACGCTGCGTTTCAAGGATCTGGGCCGTGGCGCCTGGCTGCCCGACGAAATCCACGGCGCGGCCCCGGACATCGTCTTTGCCAATGATCACCGCACCGTGTTCAGCGTCGAAAAGGACCCGCTCACGCTGCGACCATTTCGGGTCAGGCGCCATCGGCTGGGCACGCCGACCGCACAGGACGTCGTGGTCTTCGAGGAGCGCGATCCGAGCTTTCAGGTCGCGATCGGGCGCAGCAAGTCCGACCGCTATGTCTGGATCGAGCTCAAGAGCACGCTCAGCAGCGAGATGTGGCTGATTCCAGCCAGCAATCCCATGGCCGAGTTTCAGGTCTATCTGCCGCGCGAGCGCGGCCACCAGTACAAGTTGCGCGACGCCGGCTCGCATTTCGTGATCCGCAGCAATCGCGACGCGCCCAATTTTCAGCTGTGGTTGGCGCCGCCGACGATTCCGGCCGATCCGACCGAGTTCCAGCTGCTGCTGGCGCATCGGGACGCAGCCCTGCTGGTGGATTTCGAAGTCTTCGCCGATCGTGTCGCCGTGGCCGAGCGCTCCGGTGGCCTGCAGAAGATCCGGGTGCTGCCCCTGCAAGGCGGCGAGGGCGATCTGCTGGTCGCCGACCAGAGCGCCTATGCGCTGACGCTGGAGCACACGCCCGATCTGCGCAGCGGCAGGTTGCGCTATCGCCATACGGCGATGACGACTCCCGCCAGTCTGTACGAACTTGATTTTGCCACTGGCCTCACCCGACTGATCCGGCAGGAGCCGATTCTCGGTGGATTCGACCCTGCGCACTATCGCAGCGAGTTCCACCATGCCACTGCCCGCGATGGCGCCCAGGTGCCGGTGTGGCTGCTCTATCACCGCGACACCGCGCTCGATGGCAGCGCGCCGGTGTACCAGAGCGCCTATGGCTCCTACGGCGACAGCATGGACCCGGAGTTTCGCTCCAGTGTGATCTCGCTGGTCGATCGCGGCTTCATCTATGCCATCGCCGCCATTCGCGGCGGCCAGGAGTTGGGGCGGCAGTGGTACGAAGACGGCAAGCTGCTCAACAAGAAGAACACCTTCCATGATTTCGTCGACGTCAGCGACTATCTGGTGCGGAAACGTTACGCTGCGCCCGACAAGATCTTTGCCATGGGCGGCAGCGCCGGCGGTCTGCTGATGGGTGCGGTGCTGAACGAGGCGCCGGAACGCTATCGCGGCGTCATTGCCCACGTGCCCTTTGTCGATGTGGTCACGACCATGCTCGATCCCGGCATTCCCCTGACCTGCGGTGAATTCGACGAATGGGGCAATCCGGCCGACCCGCTCTATTACGACTACATGCTGTCCTACTCGCCCTACGATCAGGTGCGGTCCCAGGCCTATCCGGCGATGATGGTGACCACCGCCCTGCACGACAGTCAGGTCCAGTATTTCGAAGCCGCCAAATGGGTCGCGCGCCTGCGCGAACGCAAGACCGATCACAATCTGCTGCTGCTCAAGGTCGATGAGCACGCCTGCCACGATGGCCGCTCCGGTCGTTTTGACCGTCTGGCCGATATCGCCGAGGAGTTCGCGTTCCTGCTCGGGTTGCTCGGCGAGCGCTAAGTCGGTTTTTGTAGGTCCAGACTTGTCTGGACGCTCCTGGTCCAGGGCGGAAAGCGTCCAGACAAATCTGGATCCACGACAGGCGGTAGCGCGGCTCCGGCGCGCATGGGTTTGGGGCAGTGCCTATCGGGTGTTCGCGCCGGCGGCCGCGGCTCTGTGGAGCACAAGGCGCCGGGCGCCTCGCGTATGCGGCCTGCGGCTCGTGTGAGCGATGTCGACGCGAAGGACCCGGCCTACGCATTCTGGCGGCACAAGGCGGCGCCGCAGCGCGGCGCCCTCCACAAGTGCGGCTTTGAGGAGGGACGCGCGCCTGCGCGGCCGCTCTTGATCTTCGGGCGCGACAAAGCAGCGCCGCAGCGCGGCGCCCTCCAGAAGAGCGGTTTCAAGGTGCCCCGTGCCAAGCGCCCCCCAAGCGCCTATCGTTCGGGGCTCTGGCTATTCCAACGCTGACGATTCTGAACCATGCACGCCGCGAGACTGAATTCGGCCCGAGCCACCGCCCTCACCCTGCTGCTGACGCTGCTGCTGGCGCTGTCTTTCCAGGACACACGCGGGCTCTGGGGTCCGGACGAAGGTCGTTACAGCAATATCGCGCTGCAGATGCTGGAGTCTGGTGACTGGGTCACGCCGCGACGGCATCCGGAGCACACCCATTTCGCCAAGCCGCCGCTGACCTACTGGGCCATCGCCAGCAGCGTCCAGCTGTTTGGCTATCACGAGTCCTCATTGCGTCTGCCCAATGCGCTGGCGCTGATCGGCACGGTGCTGCTGCTGATTCTGCTGGGCCGACGGCTGGTGCCGAGCGCGCCGTGGCTGCCAGGCTTGCTGTACGCCACCAGCTTCGTGCCCTTTGCCGCCGGCAATCTGATCAACACCGACTATCTGCTGACGCTGTTCGAGACCCTGGCCGTCTATGGTTTCGTGCGCCTGTGGCAGGCCGACAGCCCGCGCGAGGCGGGCCTCGGCCGGCTGTGGTTGTGGATCGGCTTCGGCCTGGCCTTTCTGACCAAGGGTCCGCCGGGCCTGCTGCCGCTGCTGCCGATGCTGGTCTGGCGCTGGCTGCAACCGGCACCGCGGCTGCAGCTGGTCGATCTGCGGGGGCTGACGCTGTTTCTGCTGATCGCCATGCCCTGGTATCTGCTGGTGGTCATCAAGCACGAGGGACTGCTCGGCTATTTCCTCGGTTATGAAGTCGTCGACCGGGTGTTCACCGATGTCCACGACCGCAATTCCAGCTGGAAGGGCCTGCTCGAAACCTATGTACCGGTGCTGCTGCTGGGCTTGCTGCCGTGGTCGGTGTTCCTGCTCGGCCGCACCGGCGGCCTCTGGCGCCAGCGCGGGCAGCTGCGCCAGTGGTGGCAGGCGCGTGCGGCCGAGGATCGCTGGCTGCTGGTCTGGTTCGCGCTGCCGGTGCTGATCTTCTTCTGCGTGCGCTCGCGGATGCCGCTGTATCTGTTGCCCTCGCTGGTACCGGCCACGCTGCTGATTGCCCGCCGATTGACGCCGCTGACGCCGGCCCGTGTGCGCCGTGTGGCCTGGATCGCGGTGATCAGCGCCGTCGCTCTGCTGGCGCTGAAGGGCTATGTGCCGGTCGCGCTGCCGCACTCCAAGGACGCCCGCGAACTGGCACAGCTGGTCGCCACGCACTGGGGGGAGCAACCCGGGGAGATCGTGTTCATCGAGGAATCGGCCAATTACGGCCTGCGATTCTATCTGGGCGTGCCGGTCGAGCGCGTCAGTCTCAGCCCGAAAGCCGATCCCGCTTACGACAGCACGCTCGTCAACGAGATCAACCCGGACCAGAACCGGGTCTGGATCACCACCCAGAACCGCGTCGAACGCGTCCAGACCGCAGTGGCGCCGCTGGGTTACCGCTATCAGGTCTACGCCAAGCAGGATCGTTTTGTGTTGGGGCGGATGCAGGTGCTGCCGTAGAAGCGAGCTTGCCGCAGACCGTCACCAGAAGCGGGTCGCAAAGGACGCGAAGGAAAAGCAGAAAGGTCGCGAAGAGGGTTTGGATCAGGAAGCCCTCCGGTACACCTGAGGCGGCGGTCCGTGAACAACCGGAGCAGATCGGATTGGTCTGAAACGGATGGTCGGCCAGGCTCTCCATCAGCAACCGCCTTTCTTGCTTGCTCTTCTTTCTGCTTTTCCTTTGCGTCCTTCGCGTCCTGTCTTTGCCCGGGATTCCCGTCAGATCCGTCGCTCTGGAGGGCGCCGCGCTGCGGCGCCGCTTTGCCTTGCGCGAAGATCAAGAGCGGCCGCGCAGGCGCGCGTCCCTCCACAAAGCCGCTCGTTCTCTGCGTCCGTCTTCTGGCCACCACCCGCCTCAGGACTGGATCGTCGCCTAGCGACTCGCGTCGGCCAGTAGCCCTCAGGTCGGCTCGGCGCCACGACCGATGGCGACCACGCCGGTGCGTGACAGCTCGACCAGGCCGATCGGGATCATCATCTCGACGAAGGCGTCGATCTTGACCGGGGTGCCGGTGAGTTCAAACACGAAACTCTGCGGCGAGATGTCGATCACCCGGGCGCGGAAGACTTCGGCCAGGCGCAGGGCCTCGGCGCGCTGATCGCCGGTGGCGGCAATCTTCACCAGCGCCATTTCACGCTCCAGACCGGGCTTGTCCAGCGCCAGATCCACCACCCGATGCACCGGCACCAGCCGGCCGAGCTGGGCCTTGATCTGCTCGATCACATCGGCCGTGCCGGAAGTGACGATGGTGATGCGTGAGGTGTGCTTCTGGTGGTCGGTTTCGGCCACGGTCAGCGACTCGATGTTGTAGCCACGGCCGGAAAACAGGCTCACTACCCGTGCCAGCGCACCCACTTCGTTGTCGACGATGATCGACAGCGTGGCTTTGGCGGGCCGGGAAGCGGCATCGACCATGAAGTATGCGGAGGCGGGTTGGGTCATGGTGGGGTCTCGGTGAGTTGGCAGTTATTTTGGTAAGGGAAAAAGGAAAAAGGAAAAGGGAAAATGGAAAATGGAAAATGGAAAAGGGAAGAGCCAGGACGAGGTGTAACGCGTCTTTGTGGGTCCGGACTTGTCCGGACGCTTTTCCAGCGGCAAGAGGATCAACAGCGTCCAGACAAGTCTGGACCTACAAGAGCAGGCTTGGTCGCGACCCGTCGAGGAGCACCAGTCTGGCCCCGCGCCGCTCCTCCTTTTTCCTTTTTCCTTTTTCCATTTTCCAGTTGATCTTCTTGCTGCTGGAAAACCGTCCGGACAAGTCCGGACCCACAAAGGCTCGTTACACCTCGCTCTGGCTCTTCCCTTTTCCTTTTCCCATTTTCCTTTTTCCCAGTCTGAGCGCGCGCAAAGCGCGCGCTCAGACCAGCATCTTCCCCGCCTCCGACACGCCGGCGCCTTCGACGGCGTCGGGCAGGATCATCTCGTCGTGGGCGGCACCCGACGGGATCATCGGGTAGCAGTTTTCAAGCTTGTCGACGACGCAGTCGAAGATCACCGGGCCGTCGTAGTCGATCATTTCCAGAATCTTGGCGTCGAGTTCATCGGGCTTGATGGCGCGGATGCCCTTGCCGCCGTAGGCCTCGGCCAGCTTGACGAAATCGGGCAGCGCCTCGGAGTAGGAATGGGCGTAGCGGCCACCGTGCAGCAGCTGCTGCCACTGGCGCACCATGCCCATGTACTCGTTGTTGAGGATGAAGATCTTGATCGGCAGCCGGTACTGCACCGCGGTGGAGATCTCCTGCATGGTCATCTGCACGCTGGCTTCGCCGGCGATGTCGATGACCAGCGCATCCGGGTGCGCCACCTGCACGCCGACCGCAGCCGGAATACCGTAGCCCATGGTGCCGAGGCCGCCGCTGGTCATCCAGCGGTGCGGTTCCTCGAAGCGGTAGTGCTGCGCCGCCCACATCTGATGCTGGCCGACTTCGGTGGTGATGTAGGTCTTGCGCTCGCGGGTGAGCTTGTACAGGCGTTCCACCGCGTACTGCGGCTTGATGGTTTCGGTGCCCTGACGGTAGGCCAGCGAACGGCGCTCGCGCCAGGCGTCGATCTGCGCCCACCAGCTGGTCATGGCCACTTCGTCGGCCTTGTGCTGGCGCTTCTTCCACAACGCCAGCATCTCTTCGAGCACGTGCGCGCAATCGCCGACGATCGGGATGTCGACGCGCACATTCTTGTTGATCGAGCTGGGATCGATGTCGACGTGGATCTTCTTCGAGCCTGGCGAGAAGGCATCCAGACGGCCGGTCACGCGGTCATCGAAACGGGCGCCGATGTTGATCATCACATCGCAGCGGTTCATCGCCAGATTGGCTTCATAGGTGCCGTGCATGCCGAGCATGCCCAGCCACTGGCGGTCGCTGGCCGGATAGCAGCCCAGGCCCATCAGCGTCGAGGTGATCGGGAAACCGGTCAGGCGCACCAGCTCGCGCAGCAACTCCGATGCCCGGGTGCCGGCATTGATGACGCCGCCGCCGGTATAGAACACCGGTCGGCGCGCGCCGGCCATCAGTTCCACCGCCTGCTCGATGCGGGCCGGATCGCCCTTCACGCGGGGGCGATAGGTGCGGTGGACGATATTGCTGGGGCCGCAGTAATCGCCGCGGCGGAACTGCACATCCTTGGGGATATCCACGACCACCGGGCCAGGACGGCCGGTGGTGGCGATGTAGAAGGCATCGTGCAGCACCCGGGCCAGGTCGTTGACGTCCTTGACCAGGAAATTGTGCTTGGTGCAGGCGCGGGTGATGCCGACCGTATCGCATTCCTGGAAGGCATCGGAACCGATCAGATGGGTCGGCACCTGTCCGGTGATGCACACCAGCGGAATCGAATCCATCATCGCATCGGCGAGGCCGGTGACGGCATTGGTGGCGCCCGGGCCGCTGGTCACCAGCAGCACGCCGGCCTTGCCGGTGGAACGCGCATAGCCTTCGGCCGCATGCGCGGCGCCCTGCTCGTGGCGCACCAGGATGTGCTCGACCAGATCCTGCTGGAACAGCGCATCGTAGATCGGAAGTACCGCGCCGCCGGGATAGCCAAAAATGTGCCGCACGCCCTGGTCCTGCAGGGCCTTGACGACGATTTCCGCCCCGGTCATCTGTATCTCGCTCATCCGATCCCCTCAGCCTGCGACGGCACTCACCGCCCGTTCACCCGAGAGTAAACCGGAAATGCTGCGAGTGCACACTAGAGCCGGGTGTCGGGTGTCGGTTGTTGGTGTCGGTGTCGGTGTTGGAGGAAGGCAGGCCGTCCCGTGGGAGCGGACTCCGTCCGCGATGCTCTGGCCCTTGGGTGCGCCAACGTACAGAGCCCTGTCCGGCAGTGGCGGATGCTGGCTCATCATCCATCGTCGCAGGGAGTCGCCATGAGCAAGGAATCTGACATGGGTCAGGGTAGCAAACCATCCATGGAGGCCAGTCAGGAGCAACTGATGGCGGATCTGCATCTGGTCATGGCGGACGCCAAGGCCCTGCTGGAGGCGACCGTCGAACAGGGCGATGAGAAGCTGAATGCGATACGGGCCAGGGCGCAGGATTCGTTGACCAGGGTCGGCGCGCGCATTGCCCGGTCGCAGGACTCGGTGCTGGCCCGGGGCCAGGAGGCGATCAAGGCCACCCAGATCTACGTGCATCAGAACCCCTGGCAGGCACTGGCAATGGCCGGTGGCTTCGGCCTGCTCGTCGGTCTGATCCTGCGCCGCGGCTGAGCCCCATGGCCGACGCCGTGACTGCGCCAAGCCGGGGGCTGCTGGATTCGCTGACGCGACTGGCGTCCACGCTGGTGGCGATGACCCAGACTCGATTGAGTCTGCTGGCCCTGGATGTCGAAGAGGGCCGGCAGCAGTTGTTGTCCCTGCTGGCTCTGGCCTTCGTGGCGGCGATGGGCGTGGGGCTGGGCGTGGTGCTGGCCACGGTGGCCGTGGTCATGGCCTTCTGGGAGGAGCAGCGGATCCTGCTGCTCGCATTGATGGCGGGCTTGTTTCTGGTCTGCGGTCTCGCCGCCGCCGTGCGTGCCTCGCATCTGGCCCGCACCCAGCCCAAACCCTTTGCCGCCAGCCTGCAGGAACTGGGCAAGGACCGACAGTCCTTGCAGCGACCATGAGTCAACAGCAGCGCGCCCTGGAGATTCGACGGGCATTGCTGGTCAGCGCCGCTGCCAGCCATCGCCAGGCACTGGCGCAGCATGTCATGCCCTGGCGGGCGCCGCTGGCCATCGCCGATCGCGGCCTGGAACTGCTACGCGTGGTCCAGCAGCATCCACAGTGGTGGCTGGGCGGCCTGCTGGTGTTTGCCGTGCTGCGGCCGCGATGGTTGCTGCCCTGGCTGCAGCGCGGTTGGGTTGGCTGGCAGCTGTCGGCGCCACTGCGAGCCACGCTGCTTCGGTCCGATGCTGCGCAAGGGCCATGAAGCCTCCGGTTGAATCGGGGGGCTCTTGAGGAGGGACGCGCGCCTGCGCGGCCGCTCTTGATCCCCCCGGCCAACGCAGGAGCGGCGCCGCAGCGCGGCGCCCTCCACAGCCTCTTGCAACTCTGCCTTGCAGTGATTGCCAGCAGCGCGGCGCCTTTGGCTTGGGCGCACGTCGTTCCACCAGTCACGCCCGAATTCAGAGCGGCGTCGGTTCAATCGCACGATTGTCGTCGTCGTGGCGACCGGCTTCCTTCTGGATCTTTTCGCCGGCTCGTTCGGTGTCCTTGCCCAGGCCTTTCATGGTGTTGCAGGCGCTGAGACTGAACGCGAAGGCGCAGGTCAACAGCAGCAGAGAAAGCTTGCGGGTATGGCTGTTCATTGTCGGCTCCATGATGTTCTGCAGGCCACGACTGTGGCGCGCGGATCGCTCTTGGCGGATGGGCGCAAGCGCAATCCGGCCGACGATCCGAATTCATGGTGCGACCGCGGCAAGGCGCAGTCGGTGCGCTGGCGCACGCCCATCCCGGGTGGCCGGCCTGGCTCCAGCCACGGCCGCTGTGTGCGCTTGCGCACCGACCTCGCGCAGAGCCAGGCAGAAACTCCCTGGCCTGTGACCCGACATTGCCCCGGGCTCAGCGCTAGCTTCAACCACGGAGAAAGTCCATGCTCAGCTACGCCATCGTTTTTCTGATCATCGCCATCGTCGCCGGCGTGCTCGGCTTCGGCGGTATCGCCGGCTCTGCCGCCGGCATTGCCAAGATCCTGTTCCTGATCTTCATCGTGCTGTTCCTGGTGTCGCTGGTCCGGGGACGTCGGGGTTCGCTCTGATTGCTGTTCACTGTCATGCCAAGAGGAGACAATTCAATGAGCGGAAGCAAGCTGCTGGCACTGGTCCTGATCGTGGCCGGCGTTCTGGGTCTGGCCTACGGTGGCTTCACCTACACCGAGGATACGCATCGCGCCAAAGTCGGTCCGATCGAGCTCTCGGTCTCCGATCAGAAGACCGTGAATGTCCCGATCTGGGCCGGTGTCGGGGCCATCCTCGCTGGCGTTGTGCTGCTGGTGGTTCGCGGCAAGAACTGAGCGCGGCAAGGTCGATCGGAGCGCAGTCGTGAACCCGGGCATGGCGCGGGCGCCTGGGCAGGCGTGCTTGCCATGAGCACGCCGCCGGGCCCCTTGCTGCCTACCGAGCCTCCTCGGCCCACGGATCCCCTCGTGGCGACGCCGCAGACGCTGTCTGTGCCGTTGCCTGGGGCAAGCGTCGAACACCCGACTCGCAACCGCTTGCTCGCAGGCATCCTGGCCTTGCTGGTGCTGCACGCCTGCGCGGTGGCCGCGGCGCTGATCGTGCCGCTGTTGCTGGCGCTGCTGATCAGTTTGATGCTGGCGCCGTCGGTGCGTTGGTTCTGTCGCTGGCGAATGCCCAGACCGCTGTCGGTGGTGGTGGTCATGCTGGTCGCGCTGCTGCTGAGCAGCGCCCTGATCGGTGGCCTGATCGGGCCGGCGAGCAGCTGGGCTGCGCAGGTGCCAAAGTCGATTGCGCGCATGGAAATGGCGGTCAGTGGACTGCGCTCGCCCTTGCGTGAGGCCAGCAAGGCCAGCGAGCAGATCGACCAGCTGACCAACCTCGACAGCGGTGGCAACCGCACCCAGAAGACCCAGGACGTCGCGCCCAGCAGGCTGACGCAGATGCTCAAGGCCACGCCGGGTGCGTTGACCAGCCTGGTGCTCACCTTGCTGCTGATCCTGATTTTCCTGCTGCACGGCGAGAAGCTGCTGCGCAAGCTGGTCGAACTGGCACCGGCGCTGCGATTGAAGAAGGAGATCGTGCTCGCCACCCGCAGTGCCCAGCATGAGCTGTCGCGCTACATGATCAGCATCACCGCGATCAACGGCATGCTCGGCGGACTGACGGCGCTGGCGCTCTGGGCGCTCGGGGTCGACAACCCGCTGCTCTGGGGTGGGGTCGCCGCGATTCTCAATTTCGTGCCCTTTGTCGGACCCATGGTCACCGCTGCGCTGCTGTTGGTGGTCGGTTTTGCCCAGTTCGCCACGCCGCTGGCGGCGCTGTGCGTGCCCGGTGTCTTTCTGGTGCTCAACACCATCGAAGGGCAGCTGCTGACGCCCTTGGTGGTCGGTCGCCGACTGGCGCTGGATCCGGTGATGGTGTTCCTGGCGCTGATGCTGTTCGGCTGGCTCTGGGGTGTGGCCGGTCTGCTGATGGCCTTGCCGCTGCTGACCTGTTTGCGCATCGTCGCTCAGCGCTGGCCTGGCTCGAACACCCTGGCGCGCTTGCTGGGGGAGTAGGGGGCGGGGAGCGGGAAAGGGGGCACGGGGAAAGGGGCAGGGGGCACGGGAAAAGGCTGCGGGCTTGAGGGCTTCTGTGGGTCCAGACTAGTCTGGACCCACAAGAGCGCGGAACCGGCGTCATTGCGAGCCCGGACTTGATCCGGGGGAAGCAATCCCGATGCACAGCTTCAGAAACACAGGACTGCTTCGTCACGGCGTTCCTCTCCCTGAACCGCATTCCGGCGCCGGCTTCTGGGGGTTTCGGGTCGCTGTTGTGGAGGGCGCCGCGCTGCGGCGCCGCTTCGCGCCGAGCCGAGATCAAGAGCGGCCGCGCAGGCGCGCGTCCCTCCTCAAAGCCGCTTCGTGCCCGCCAAGGTTCATGGCCCGTGCGCAGTGTCGGGCCGGCACAGGTGGCTCGCAATGACGCCAACTCAGGGACATCCTGACCCCGTGCCCCGTGCCCCGTGCCCCCTGCCCCGTGCGCACCCCAATGCGCGCCAGCGTACAGAGCCCGCCGGCGTGCTGCCCCAGACTGCGATCAGCGAAGGACTTGCGAGTCACCCTGCCCGCATCAGTGCCACGCAGACCTGCGCCCGGCAGAGCCTGTCCGAAGAAACCAATAACAACCTACACCTACGCCATTCCAGGAATCATCATGAACAAATTGCTCCTCTGCAGCACTCTCGCCGCGATCATCGCGGTGCCCTTGACTGCCAGCGCCGCGCCGCGTGAGCAGGGTCAGTGGTATCTGTCGCCCAAAGTCGGTTACGGCTGGGCCGACGAGTCTCGGCTGACCAGCAATGGCGGTTATCTCGGACTGGGTCTGGGCTATGTGTTCCGCGAGAACTGGACCTTCGAAGGCGAGTTTGGCTACAACCGCTACGACAGCGATGTCGGCGCAGGCCAGCCGCTGGAATGGCGTCAGCTGAGCGTCACCGGTGCGGTGCGCTATCTGCTGGACTTCGACAACGCCCATCCCTATTTCGGTATCGCCGTCGGTGCCGGTCGCAACGAACTGGTCGGCAGCAACAGCGATGAATGGGGTTACCAAATCGGCCCGATCGCCGGCTTCGAGTGGGATATCAGCGACAACGGCGCGATCCGCTTCGAGCTCGGTCACAAATACACCGACTATGACAACGGCCTGATCAAGACCGGCTACTGGGACACCACCGCCACCGTGGGCTACACCCACTATTTCGGTGCTGCGCAACGCTCGCGTCCGGAGCCGATGCCGGCTTCGCCGCCGATGCCGGTTGAGCCGCCGCCGGCGCCCGCTCCGGTTGAGCCGCCGCCGCGTCCATTGCCGGTCTCCATCACCTTGAATGGCGTCAACTTCGACTTCGACAAGTGCACGCTGCGCAACGACGCGCTGGCCATCCTCGACGAAGCCGTCCGGGTCCTCAACGGCAATGAGATCCGCGTCGAAATCGCCGGCCACACCGATGCGGTGGGTAGCGATCAGTACAACGAGAAGCTGTCGCAGTGCCGCGCCACGGTCGTCGCCGACTATCTCAGCGGCCATGGTGTCAGCGGCGCCAAGATCTCGGCGGTCAATGGTTACGGTGAGTCCAGGCCCATCGATACCAATGACACCGCTGAAGGTCGTGCGCGCAATCGCCGCACCGAGCTCAACGTGCAGTAAGTCAGCAGCCTATCCGACCAGCCATGGTCGGGTAGGCATGCGCTCAAGCAAAGCCCGGCCTCGTGCCGGGCTTTTTGTCGTTCGTGGAGGGCGTGATGCCGGTGCTTGTGGAACACCGTTCCGGCGCCGGCGGAGGGGTGCGCCAGTCCCGCAGCTGTGGAGGGCGCCGCGCTGCGGCGCCGCTCTGCTGTCCCAGAGATCAAGAGCGGCCGCGCAGCGCGCGTCCCTCGGCAAAGCCGCTTCGCTTCTGTAGCCCGAAGTGCGCGCAGCGCTCTCCGGGCGGTGACGCGAAAAGGCCCCGGTGAGCCGCTGCGCGGCACATCGGGCTACGTGGAGCAGGCGGGTTCATGGCCCGTGGGCCGTGTCGGTCCGACACACGCGGCTGTCCATGAACCCATGTCGTAGGTTATGGATGCGTCTTTGCGAGGAGCGCAGCGACGAAGCAATCCAGTGTTTCTGCGGCTGCGTGTCTGGATTGCTTCCCCCGGACCAAGTCCGGGGTCGCAATGACGCCGGGAGTTCATGGCCGGTGGGCCGTGTCGGTCCGACACAGGCGGCTCGCAATCTCACATCAGCCGGCTACGGAGCGCCAATCCCGCCACACCCATCAGAGCTGGCTTTCGATCGGCAGCAGGCTCGCCAGGGCGGCCTGCAGGCGGCGTCTGGCGCTGGCGGAGGGTTCGCGGTCCTGCACGCGCGGCTGGCCTTCGTCGATATCGGTCCAGATCAGGCGGTTCCGTCGCAGCGACAATCGATAGCTGCGCAGCGGATCCATGGCCTGCTGGAAATCGGTCAGCACACTGGCGGCAAAACCGGGGTCGTCGATCAGCACCGCCATTTCGGTGTTGATCCAGGTCGAGCGTGGGTCGAAATTGTAGGAGCCGATCAGCGCATGGCGGCCATCGACCACCACGGCCTTGGTATGCAGACTCGATCGGGAATAGCCACCGAGGAATCGGCGGATACGGCTCGTGGCCCCAGTCGGTTTCAGTTCGTGGATGCTCACGCCGGCCCGCAGCAGACGTTTGCGGTAGCGCGCATAGCCGCCGTGGACGATGGGCACGTCGGTGGCGTCCAGCGAATTGGTCAATACGCTCGCTACCACGCCGCGCGCGGCCATGTCCATCAGCCAGCGAGCTCCGTCCCTGCCCGGCACGAAATAGGGCGAGACCAGCACGAACTCATGCTCGGCCTGGTCACCCATGCGTCTGACCGCTGCGGCGACACCGACCAGCGGTCTGATCGGCATTCGGCCCTTGTCCGGGGGGTCGGTGATGATCTCGACAGCGGTGCCGATGGGATCGCCGACGCCCACCAGCTTCTTCTCACCGACGCGGCCATCGGCAATCCACTCGCGCATCGGGCTCGCCGACAACACCGCGTCGCGCTCGCGCTCAAGCTCGGCCTGAGCGTCAGCCAGGGAGACGCTCAGCGGCTGCGGATGAATCCGGGCGCTGGGTATGGCCATCGGCGAATTCCAGTAGCCATCGAAGGCCGCACTGGCGGCAGGTACCGCGGCGCCCATCACCAGCACGCCGAGATCGCGGAAATTGAATTCCTCACCGAGATCGAAATAGGCATCTCCAACATTGCGACCGCCGACCAGGGCGACATGACCGTCGGCAATCCAGGCCTTGTTGTGCATGCGCCGGTTCGGGCGCATCCCGGTGAAGATCATCTCGGCAATATTGCCCGGCACCGAATCACGGCTGCGCAGCGGATTGAAATTCCGGATTTCCAGGTTCGGGTGCGAGGCGATCACGGCCATGCTGGCGTCCAGATGACGCACATTGGCGTCGTCGACCAGAAGGCGCACGCGCACGCCGCGATCAGCCGCGCGCAGCAATTCGCTGGTCAGCAGCTGGCCGCTGTCATCGTCGCTCCAGGCAAAGTACATCAGGTCCAGACTGCTGACCGTGGCATCGGTGGTGCGCATGCGCATCAGCAGCTCGGCCGAATTTGATCGCAGCAGTCGGTAGCTGGATTGCTCCGGAGTCATCTGCAGGTCGGCAACCCGATCAAACAACGGACCAGCGCTGGTGCGCGGCAGCGCCAGCTCCTGCAGCTGCGGTTCGCGCCGCTGGAAAGGCGCGCAGGCGGCGAGCGCCAGGGTTGCGCACGCCAGTAGCAGGCGAGCGCAGGGGAAAGACTTGTGCATGCTTGACTCAGATCGCTGCAGGCGAATTGGCGTTGACCAAGCGCTCCCAGGCGCGGCGCACGGCGGGTGCGGCACCCACCCAACCCAGGCGGGATTCGCCGCGATGGCGGAGGTAGCGCTCTCTCATCTGCGCTTCGATGTCTTCGAACCTGAGGCCCGGATAATGGCCATAGCCTTCAATCCCGGTGCGATAGGCCGGCCAGTAGTCGGTGAAGGTGTACCCGTCGCCGTAATAGGGCTCGGACTGGTAGCGGGCGCGCCAATAGTCCTCCTCGATGGTCGAATTCAGCGCCTCGCCGGTCGCGGCGACGGCGGCGGCGTCGGCGACGGCGGCGGCGAAGGCAGTTGGGTTGACCGCTTCGCTGGTTGCCGGCATTTCCTTGGTGATGGGAGGCACGGAAGTCATGGGATCAATCCTCGATGAGTGGTGGTGACCGGTGGCGCACATCGGCGCGCAGCCGCGGAACTCAGCATCGGGCCCAGGCAGGGAGCCTTGCCGACTCGGCGCGACAGCGCGTGTGACTCACCGGCCGGAGGGTGCTGGGCTTTGGTGCGTCCACACTGGTCTGGACGCTACTCGTGTCAGCCGTGACAGACAGGTTGGGCACCGCCTGCGGCCTTTGCCCAAGCTACTTCCTCGCTTTCGGCATCAGCTGGAGGGGTCTTTCTGGCGGGTGGCGCCGACGGCGGCGAGTATCGATGCGCCCACGGCAATGATGGCGCCGACCACGATCCAGTGCGTCGGTATGGCGGCCAGCACCGCGCCGTAGATCAGTCCGCCGATCAGGATCAACGCACCCACCAGATAGATTCCAAAAGACATCGTGTGCTCCTTGATTGAGCTCGCAGTGTGGGCGAACCGGCGCCGCAGCTCGGTGCGATGGCGCACGCAGGGCACCCACGAAACCGTCCCGTCGGCCTCCAGACAGCACAACGGCGCGATCCGGAGATCGCGCCGTGGCCTGAATCCAGGGACCGCCTGCCAGTGCCCGCTGGCAGAACCGCCCTGGCTGTGCAGCGTCAGCTGGAGTGCTTGAGCTCAGCCGACACGACGCTCTTGACGCCGCGCACATTGCCGGCCAGTTCGATGGCCAGGGCCTGTTCGGCACCGCTTTCCACCGTGCCGCGCAGGGTCACCACGCCGTTGGCGGTGCTGACCTCGATGTCCGAACCGTCGACGTTGGTGGAATAGCCGAAGGTGGATTTCACCTTCATCGTGATCCAGGCGTCGGCGACGTCCTGCATGGCGCTGGTATCGGTGTTCGGCTTGTCGCTGGCCTCAACGACCAGCTGGTTGTCGACCGAGCGCACGCCCTGGGTGTTGCGGGCCAGAATGCCGGCAGCATTCCTGGCGGCCGCCGTTACTGCGGTGCCCTTGAGCTTGACCCGGCCCCAGCTGGTGTCGACATCGGTGGTCAGGCCGCTGGCGTGCTTGCTCCACAGCAGCTTGTTCTTGATCGCAGCGGTGATGCTGGCGTCGTCAACCACGTCGCCAAAACTGCGTTCCGCGGTGGGCGCCGGCTGGACGTAGTCGGCCTAGATCGGAAGAGC
>JALHRS010000069.1 GCA_022841325.1 Lysobacterales bacterium
TCTGCACGTCAAGCTGGTCGAGAGCTTTCCCGACGAACCGGGCAAGTGGAAGATGGTGGACAGCTTTCCGGACTTCACCATCCAGTTCGTCGACTCCTTTCCGGACTTCACCATCAAGTTCGTCGACAGCTTTCCGGGCGTGCAGTGAGCAACGGGGCACGGGGCACGGGGCACGGGGAAGGAGGCTACGAGACTTGGGCTCTTGTAGGTCCAGACTTGTCTGGACGCTCCTGGTGCGGCAATGCAGAAGCGTCCAGACAAGTCTGGACCCACAAGAGCCCGCGACCCGGCGTTCGGCCTTCACCACCGACAGGCTCTCGGCGCGGCGCTGAGAAGGCGTCCAGACAAGTCTGGACCCACAGGAGCCCGGGCCGGGCGCCCGACTCTGCACGCGCCACCGACAAGCATTGGGCAAACCCCCTATCATGCTCGCCCTCTGTGCCTGCTTCCCGGATTCCCGATGACTGCTCTGACCGCGCTTTCCCCGCTGGATGGTCGCTACCAGCGCCAAACCGAGTCCCTGCGTCCGATCTTCGGCGAAGCCGGTCTGATCCGTCACCGGGTGCTGGTCGAGCTGCGCTGGCTGGAGGCGCTGGCAGCCGAGCCGGCCATTCCCGAGGTGCCGCCACTGTCGACGGCAGCGATCAGCTTCCTGCGCGAACTCGGCGAGAGTTTCGATGCTGCCAGGGCTGGCGAGGTCAAGGCCATCGAGGCCAGCACCGCTCATGACGTCAAGGCCGTGGAATACTGGATCAAGCGTCAGTTGCAGCAACATGGCGAACTCAAGGCGGTGGCCGAGTTCGTGCACTTCGCCTGTACCAGCGAGGACATCAACAATCTGGCCTACGCGCTGATGCTGAAGGATGTGCGCGAAACCGTGCTGGTGTCGGCGCTGACCCGCGTACTTGGCGCTCTGCGTTCGGTGGCCCAGGACACTGCCGAGCTGCCGATGCTGTCGCGCACCCATGGCCAGACCGCCTCGCCAACCACCATGGGCAAGGAAATCCGCAACGTCATTGCCCGCATCGAGCGCCAGTTCCGGCAACTGGAGAAGCAGCCTCTGATGGGCAAGATCAATGGCGCGGTGGGCAACTTCAACGCCCACGTCATCGCCTACCCGGAGGTCGATTGGCCAGCCCTGTCACGGGCCTTCGTCGAGTCTTTGGGCCTGGTCTGGAATGAGCACACCACGCAGATCGAACCGCATGATTTCGTTGCCGAACTCTGCGACATCTGCAGTCGCCTGGGCACCGTGCTGATCGATCTCTGCCGGGACATCTGGGGCTATATCTCGGTCGGCTATTTCCGCCAGGCCCAGGTCGAGGGCGAAGTCGGTTCCTCGACCATGCCGCACAAGGTCAATCCCATAGATTTCGAAAATGCCGAGGGCAATTTCGGACTGGCCAATGCCCTGTTCGGTCACTTTTCCGAAAAGCTGCCGATCAGCCGCTTCCAGCGCGATCTGACCGACTCCACGGTGATGCGCAGTCTGGGCAGTGCCTTCGGCTATCTGCTGATCGGATTACGTTCGCTGGAACGCGGCCTCGGCAAGCTGCGCCCCGATCCCGACCGAGTTGCCGCCGATCTGGACGGCGCCTGGGAAGTCCTGGCCGAGGCGGTGCAGACGGTGATGCGCCGCTATGGGCTGCCGCAGCCCTACGAGCAACTGAAGGCCTTGACCCGCGGCAACCGCATCGAAGCGCAGGCCATGCGCGAGTTCATCGAGGGCCTGGAGTTGCCGGCCGAAGCCAGGCAGCGCCTGCTGGACCTGACCCCCGGCAGCTACATCGGGCTGGCGGCCACGCTGGCCCGCCGCACATGAGCACCCAGGCGCCGGACATCGAGGTCCGTGCCAGTGCGCGCCATGCGCTGGGCATGCCGGTGGCGGCTTTCCTGCGGCATTACTGGCAGAAGCAGCCGCTGCTGATCCGTGGCGCCATCCCGGATTTCGTCTCCCCGCTGACTCCGGATGATCTGGCCGGTCTGGCCTGCATCGACGGCACGCTCGGGCGCATCGTGCGCTTCGACCGCCGCCGCAATCGCTGGCACCTGGAAAACGGCCCCTTTGCCGAGGCCCGCTTCGCCCAACTGCCCAAGCGCGACTGGACCCTGCTGGTGCAGGACATGGATCGCTGGGATCCGGAAGTGCGTGCGCTGCTGCGCCTGGTCGACTTCCTGCCGCGCTGGCGCGTCGACGACATCATGGTCAGCTACGCCGCACCCGGTGGCTCGGTCGGCGCCCATGTCGATCAGTACGATGTATTCCTGCTGCAGGGCCTGGGGCAGCGACGCTGGCAGATCGACGCCCGCCCGAATCCGCCGCTGGCTTTTCGCGAGGACGCGCCGATCCGCCTGTTGCAACAGTTCGAGCCCAGCCACGAGTGGCTGCTCGATCCGGGCGACATGCTCTATCTGCCCCCGGGTGTACCGCATTTCGGCGAGGCCGAGAACGACTGTCTGACCTTCTCCATCGGCATGCGCGCGCCGAGCGCCGGCGAACTGCTGGCCGGCTTCGCCGCCGAGCAGGCCCTCAAGCTGGACGAGGAGCTGCGCTACGCCGATCCGGATCTGGCGCCCACCGAGGACCCAGGCGCGATTGACCATGCCGCACTGACCCGCTTGCGGCAGACGCTGAGCCAGGCCATGAAGCTCGATGATGCTGCGCTCGGTGACTGGTTTGGACGCTTTCTCAGCCTCTATCGGGCCGCGGAGCGGCCGCGGCCGCGCCGGATCAGTCCGGCACAGATCAGCGGACGCCTGGAGCGCGAAGGCATCCTCGTGCCGGCAGCCAGCGTGCGCATGAACTTCACCACCGACGGCGCCGGTCGTGGTGGCGCCACGCTGCATGGTAACGGCGAGTCGATTCCGGTCACGCTCGAACTGGCGCGGCTGTGCACTGCATTGAACTGCCAGATCGACCAGACCTGCTACGCCGGTCTGGACGAAGCTGATCGGGCCAGCGTGATCGAGCTCACCCGGCGCGGCTGGCTGAGTTGGCAGTGAGGACGCAGGCCGAAGGTGCGCGCCGCCGGCGCCTTCCCTGACGCAGTCATGCCGATGGCGCCGGAGAGTAACCCGCAAACGACGACCCGGCGTCATGGCGCGTCACCCGGTTCCGTCCCGAAACTGCCCACGGGCCCTGCCCCCCCGGCGTCATTGCGACCCCGGACTTGATCCGGGGGAAGCAATCCAGACGCACAGCGGCAGAAGCACTGGATTGCTTCGTCGCTACGCTCCTCGCAATGACGCATCAATAACTTGCTGTATGGATGCATCGACGGCGCGGCGCAGCAATCCAATCGTCTTCCAGCCCACGATCAGCGGCAGATTCCACCTTCCGACGACCTCACGAGAGTCCCGAATCCTCGCCAGCCGAGCGGCGGAATTCGCCTGCAGACCACTTCGCTCAAGCCAATTGGCGGCAGGCGGGTTCCGCCCTGCGTTTGGCCGCCGCAGGGTGGAATCTTCACTCACTCCTGCTTGCTCACTCGCCCAAGACCGGAGACACTCGGAGGCATATCCAGCGTCCGCAGGGAGCCCTGTCATGAACGAGACCACCGAGCAATCCGTTGCTGCAGCCAGCACTCTGCTGACCCACGAGAGCGCCGCCAAGAACCTGTTTTTCGGGGAGATTCTGGAAGAGAACCTGTTCCCTTACCCGCAGATGCGCGAACGCGACCGGGAACTGCTGGGAATGATGGCCGATTCCATCGACGACTTCCTGTCGCCGCAGCATGCCGACCTCAAACAGTGGGACAAGGACGCACATCAGCCTGCCGAGTTCATCCAGAGCCTGCGCGACATGGGGCTGTTCGGCCTGATCATCCCCGAAGAGCACGGCGGCATGGCGCTGTCGAATGCCGCCTATGCCCGGGTGCTCTCGCAAACCAGCCGCCACGACAGCTCGGTCTCGCTGACCATCGGCGCTCATTCCTCGATCGGCATGAAGGGCATTCTGCTGTCGGGCAATGACGAGCAGAAGGCGCGCTACCTGCCGAAGCTGGCCAGCGGCGAGATGATCGCTGCCTTCTGTCTGACCGAATCCGGCGCCGGCTCGGACGCCGCGGCGATCCGCACCACGGCCAGGAAGAACGAAGACGGCAGCTGGACCCTGAACGGCGAAAAGATCTGGATCACCAACGGCGGCATCGCCCAGCTGTACACGGTGTTCGCCAGGACCGATTCGCCCGACGGCAAGATGACCGCCTTCATCGTTGAAGCCGACTGGCCGGGCGTCAGTCACGGCCCGCACGAGGACAAGATGGGCATCCGCGCCTCGTCGACCACCACGGTGGCCTTCCAGGATGTGCGGGTACCGGCGGAGAACGTGCTCGGCGACGAAGGCAAGGGCTTCAAGGTGGCCATGGGCATCTTGAACAATGGCCGCACCGGCCTCGGTGGTGGTGCCGTGGGGGGCATGAAGACCCTGATCCAGCTGGCGACCGCGCAGGCCAAGGATCGCAAGCAGTTCGGCAAGGCCATTGCCGAATTCGGCCTGGTGCGCGAGAAGATTGCGCAGATGACCATCGATTGCTTCGCCGCCGAGAGTGCGGTGTGGATGGTCGCCCACTACATCGATTCGGGCTGCGACGACTATTCGGTCGAGGCGGCGATGAGCAAGGTGTTTGCCTCCGAAGCCATCCAGCGCAGCGCCTACGAGGCCCTGCAGATCGCGGCCGGCAACGGCTTCATGAAGGAGTTCCCTTACGAGCAGGTCACCCGCGACAGCCGCATCCTGTCGATCTTCGAGGGCACCAACGAGATTCTGCGGCTGTACATTGCCCTGTCCGGCCTCAAGGATGTCGGCTCGTCCCTGTCGGAATTGAAGAGCGCCGTCGGCGACATCTTCAACAACCCGATCAAGGGCTTCGGCGTGCTCTCCGGCTACGCCAGCAAGCGTTTGCGCGAGAGCACCGGCTTCGGCAATGACAAGATCCTGTCCAAGCTCGACCCGCGCCTGAAGCCCGCTGCCGAAATCTACGAGAAGTATGTGGTCGAGTTGTCCAAGGCCGGCGACATGCTGCTGCGCCTGCATGGCAAGAAGATCGCCGACGAGCAGTACCAGCTCAAGCGCATCGGCGACGTTGCCATCGATCTGTTTGTCGGCCTGTGCACGCTGGCGCGCGCCGATGCCCTGAGCAAGAACGACGCCAAGAACGGTCAGCAGGCGGTCACCATCGCCGCCACCTTTGCCCAGCAGGCCAAGCGCCGCATGGCCGGCAATGTTCGCGGCATGGCCAGGAACGAAGACGAGGATCGCGATGCGCTGGCGGGCTTCATTCTCGACAACGGCGCCTATCCCTGGGATGTGATCTAGAGGCAGGAAAAGGGGAAAGGAAAAAGGGAAAAGGAGGAGCGACGCCTGGTTCCCCTGCCTTCGCGGGTCGCCTTGTCGCGCAGCGACCACGTGACGGTTTGAACGCCGTCTCGCCGCCCAGACAACGGCGGCGCGGCATGGAGGGCGCCGCGCCTGCGGCGCCGCTTCTCGTCAGGCGCCTGCCATTCAAATCGCGAAACCCGAACTGCCGGCAACGCCACCGGGCTCTGCGGCGCCATGGCCGCACTGCGCTACCATCGAGCCACCGCACCCGGAACCAGGGCCATGAACGAAACCGCACTGACCATGCTGATAGTGATACTGGCGCCGCTGGGCTTTGTAGCCTTCTGGTGCATCACTATCTGGATCGTGGCGCTGGCCAGCGGCTGGCGGCGCCTGGCGCAGGCCTATGCGGTGCCTCGACCGATCCCGGACTCGGCCCGCGGCGGAGTCAGCGGCATGCTCGGCTGGGCCGGCTACAACCATGTGCTGCGCGTGGCGCACAACGATCGCTATCTGTTTCTGGACGTGATGTGGCCATTCCGCATCGGCCACTCGGCCCTGCGCATACCCTGGACGGCCATCCAGCTCGGCGCCGAAAGCAGCTGGTTCTTCAAGCGAATGGTGCCGCTGACGATCAAGCAGCCCTCCCCCACCGTCCTGCGCCTGCCAGCCAGCGTATTGCCTGCGACCGGACGCTGATCAGGCTGGCTCTTTGGGTCCGAACTGGTTTGGCCGCTGCTCCCGCTCTGGTAGGCCCAGACTTGTCTGGACGCCTCTCCCGCTCTGGTAGGTCCAGACTCGTCTGGACGCTTGTCCGACACAAGAGCGTCCAGACAAGTCTGGACCTACCAAGGCCGACTCCTGCCTTTCTCCGAGCGTGAACCGGCTGCTGGCGCTATCGGCATCCACAGCCATCGCGGACAGAGTCCGCTCCCACAACCCACAACCCACAACCCACAACCCACAACCCACAACCGACAACCGACAACCCACAACCCACAACCCACAACCGACAACCGACAACCGACAACCAGCAACCACCCCACCCGGGCTGGCGTCCACAGCCGTTCGATAGCATGCTAGCCGACGACTCTCACGCTGGAATCTGCCGATGACCACCAAGACGCTGAATCCGCTCGACGCTTCCTGGTTGATGGTGGAATCGCGCGACACACCGATGCACGTCGGCGGTCTGTTGCGCTTCTCACTGCCAGCCGACGCAGCGCCGGACTATCTGCGCAGATTGATGGCTGATTTCCGCAGTTCGCGCAAATTCACGGCGCCGTGGAACCAGCGCCTGCGCGTCACCAGTCTCAAGGGGCTGATGCCGGCCTGGGAAGTCGAGAGCGACATCGATCTCGAGCACCACGTGCGCCATTCGGCCCTGCCCAAACCCGGCGGCGAACGCGAACTCGGGCAGCTGATCGCGCGCCTGCACAGCCAGCCACTGGATCTGACCCGGCCACCCTGGGAATGCAATCTGATCGAGGGCCTGGCCAACAACGAGTTTGCCCTGTACGTGAAGATGCACCATTCCCTGGTCGATGGCATCGGCGGCATCAAGTTGCTGGAACGGGCCATGACCGGCGACGAGAAATCCAGTCGCAAGCTGCCGGCTTTCTGGTCAGCGGGCGCACCCGCCAAAGGTGCAGGCCGGCGCAGTCGCAAGCCGGCGCCGACGCCGGCCCAGGTCATCGCCGGGGTTGCCGACATGGTGCGCGAACAGGTCGGATCCCTGCCCGATATCGCCCGCGCCTTCGGCTCGATGATCGGCGCCTTGCGCAACAAGGAAGAGACCCTGCAGGTGCCCTTCGACACGCCGACCTCGATCATCAATGGCCGCATTCACGGTGCCCGCCGCTTTGCCACGCAGCGCTTCGAACTGGCCCGTCTGAAAAAACTGGCCGATGCCGGCGGCGCCACCGTGAACGATGTGGTGCTGGCCCTGTGCGGCGGCGCGCTGCGGCGCTTCCTGGTGGAACTGGGCGAACTGCCGGACAAACCGCTGACGGCGGGCATTCCGGTTTCGGTGCGGCCCAAGGATGACGAAGGCATGGGCAATGCCATCACCTTCATCATCTCCACGCTGGGCACCGACATCGACGATCCGCGCGAACGTCTGGAAGCCATCACCGCATCCACCCGGCGCGCCAAGACCCACGTGCAGAACCTGCCGAAAAAGGCAATGACCCAGTACACCATGCTGCTGATGGCGCCGTACATGCTGTCACTGCTGAGCGGCGTCGGTGGACGCACCCGGCCGATGTTCAACATCACGATTTCCAATGTGCCCGGCCCGGACAAGCCGCTGTACTACCGCGGCGCCCGACTGGAAGCCGCCTATCCGGTATCGCTGGTGACCCACGGACAGGCGCTGAACATCACCTGCCAGAGCTATGCCGGCAACCTCGCTTTCGGTTTCACCGGCTGCCGCGACACCCTGCCGCACATGCAGCGGCTGGCCACCTACACCGGCAAGGCGCTGGAAGAACTGGAAACACTGCTGCTCGGCGCCTCGCAGAAACCGGCGCCGGTGCGCAAATCCCGGGCGAAGAAGGCTGCGGCGCCGGCGCCGCTTGCGAAAGCCACCCAGCCTGCGCGCAAGCGCAGTACGAAGGCTGCCAGCAAGGTCGAGCCAGCCGCTTCGGCGGAGTCTGCCGTGGCGAAAGCGGATGCAGCAAAACCCGGAAAAGTGACCGCCAAACCGAAGGCAGCGGCGGCGGCGGACGCCGCGAAAACCGATGCGGCCAAGCCGAAGACCGTGAAGCGCAAGGCCACCAGGCCCAAGCCGACGACCGCCAAGGCCGAAAAACCGAAGGCAGCAACCAGGAAGGCAGCTGCCAAGCCGACGCCCAAGCCCAAGGCAGCCAAGGCTCCGCGCAAGAAGGCGGCCAAGACGACAGCCTCGCCGGTGGCGGTCAAGGCGGCGGATACGGCCAGCTGAGCACCCCTTCACGCGGGCCCGCAAGGGCCTGCGCGAAATAGACTCTCTGTTGTCACGTAGACCGCTTTGCGGTCAACGTGACCTACTTTCGCGGCAAGCTGCGCGCAAGGATCAATGCACCGCGGCCGGCGCTCCCTGGCCGCGGGTTCGATACAGCGAATAACCCACGCCCGCTGCCAGCAGACCGATGGTCACCGACAGCGAGATCCAGGCCGGGGTCTTGCCGATGATGTTGACCAGGAAGATCTTGCTGCCGATGAAGACCAGCACCAGCGCCAGCGCGTACTTGAGGTAATGGAAGCGGTGGATCATCGCCGCCAGCGCAAAGTACAGCGCCCGCAGTCCCAGAATGGCGAAGATGTTGGAGGTGTAGACGATGAAGGGGTCCTGGGTGATCGCAAAGATCGCCGGGATGGAATCGACCGCAAACACCAGGTCAGCCAGTTCGATCAGGATCAGCGCCAGCAGCAGCGGCGTGGCGTAGCGCACCGGCGCACCGCTGACCGGGTCCGGCTTGTGGACGATGAAGTCCTGGCCATGCAACTGCTCGGTCACCCGCAGGTGGCGGCGCAGGAATTTCAGTATCGGGTTGTTCTCGATGTCCGGCATGTTGTCGGCCACGACCAGCATCTTGATGCCGGTGGCAATCAGGAAGGCACCGAACAGATACAGCACCCAGCTGAATTCGCTGACCAGCGCAGCGCCGAGTCCGATCATCAGCGCGCGCAGCACGATCACGCCGAGGATGCCCCAGAACAGCACCCGATGCTGGTACTTCCGGGGAATGGCGAAGTAGCTGAAGATCAGGGCGATGACGAAGACATTGTCCATCGACAGCGATTTTTCGATCAGGAAGCCGGTGTAGTAGGCCATTCCCGCAGTCGCGCCCAGATGCGACCAGATCCAGGCACCGAAGATCAGGGCAACGCTGATGTAGCCCGCCGACAGCCACAGGCTTTCGCCCACCTCGATCTCGTGCTGATCCTTGTGCAACACGCCAAGATCAAAAGCCAGCAGTCCGACGACGATGGTCAGGAACAGCAGCCACAGCCAGGTCGCCTGGCCGAGAAAATCGTTCAACAGGAATAACGACAGCGCTTCCATAGCGTCCTCGGGAGTCGGAATCGGTGATGGGGCTCACTCGATGCCGACATCGCAGTGCATTGCACACTGCCAGAGGGGCCCGGTCATCGTTCCTGCAAAGTTTTCTCGAAGCGACGTGAAGGCGACGCCAACAACGCGAACGCCAGCCGGTGACCCAATGATGGTGGTCACGTAGGCCGCAAAGCGGACTACCTGACCCGCGGATCCTCGACCATCGCTATCGCCGAAACGGCCGCGCCGAGGCGCGGCCGTCCCTGACTCAGGCCGCGGGCGGCGCTTCCGGATCGGTGCCCGAGGGCGCATCGATGGGGGCATCCGGAGCCGTGTCGGCCACGCCCCCCTCGCCCGCCGTTCCGCCTTCAACCTGATCCTCATCGTCCTCGGCCAGCGCATCCAGACGCTCCAGACCCACCAGCGTCTCATCCTCCGGCAGGCGGATCAGGGTCACACCCTGGGTATTGCGGCCAACCTGGGAGATTTCCGCGGCGCGCGTGCGCACCAGGGTGCCCTGATCGGAGATCAGCATGACGTCGTGGGCATCGGTGAGCTGGATCGCACCGACCAATTCGCCGTTGCGTTCGCTGGTCTGGATGGCAATCACGCCCTGGGTGCCGCGACCCTTGGCCGGGAACTCGGACACAGCGGTGCGCTTGCCGTAACCGCGCGCCGTGGCCGTCAGGATGTCGCCGTCACCGTCGACCATGATCATGGCCACGACGCGGGCGTCATCGACGCCTTCGCCGAACTTCATGCCGCGCACACCGCGCGCCGTGCGGCCCATGGAACGCACCAGATCCTCGGAGAAGCGCACGGCCTTGCCATGACTGCCGAAGAGCATGATGTCGCGGGTGCCGTCGGTCAGTGCGACCGACACCAGACCATCGCCCTCGTCGAGCTCGACCGCACGGATGCCGTTGGCGCGCACATTGGCGAAATCGCTGAGCGTGGTCTTCTTGCACACACCCTGACGGGTGGCGAAGAACACGTAGAGATTGTCGACGAACTCATGAATCGGCAGCACGGCCTGGATCTTCTCGCCCGCTTCCAGCGGCAGCATGTTGACGATCGGCCGGCCGCGCGAACCGGCACTGGCTTCGGGTACCTGATACACCGGCAGCTTGAACACCCGGCCATGGCCGGTGAAGGCCAGCAGCGTGTCGTGGGTGTTGGCGATCCACAGACGCTCGATGAAATCCTCGTCCTTCAGCGCCGTGGCCGACTTGCCGCGACCGCCGCGCCGTTGCGAGCGGTACACCGTCAGCGGCTGGCGCTTGATGTAGCCGGAATGCGAGAGCGTGACCACCACGTCCTCGGGCGGAATCAGGTCGAGGATGTCGAGGTCCGACTGCGAATGCTCGATGCGGGTGCGGCGCTCGTCGCCGAATTCGTCACGGATCGCGATCAGCTCTTCCTGGATCACTTCCATCAGCCGACCCGGCTCTTCCAGGATGCGGAACAGCTCGGTGATGGCGGCCAGAATGGTGCGGTACTCATCGGTGAGCTTCTCCTGCTCCAAACCGGTGAGGCGCTGCAGGCGCATCTCCAGGATTTCCTTGGCCTGGATTTCCGACAGCTGATAACCGTCCTCGAACAGACCCTCTTCCGGCGCCAGATCCTCCGGGCGCGAGCGATCGGCACCGGCCGACGCCAGCAGCGCCCGCACCAGACCGGGCTCCCAGCGCTTGGCCAGCATGCGCTCGCGGGCCTCGTGGGCGTCCTTGCTCGACTTGATCAGCTCGATCATCTCGTCGATGTTGGCCAGCGCCACGGTCAGGCCTTCGAGCACGTGGGCACGCGAGCGCGCCTTGCGCAAATCGAAGATCGTCCGGCGGGTCACCACTTCCCGGCGATGGCGCAGGAAAGCGTCCAGGATTTCCTTGAGATTCAGCGTCTTCGGCTGTCCGCCCACCAGGGCCACGACATTGATGCCGAACACCGTTTCCAGCTGGGTCTGCTTGTACAGCTTGTTCAGCAGCACCTCGGCGTTCTCGCCGCGCTTGACCTCGATGACCACGCGCATGCCGTCCTTGTCGGACTCGTCGCGCAGGCCGTCGGGAGCGATACCCTCGATTTCCTTGGCCTTGGCCAGCTCGGCGATCTTCTCGATCAGCCGCGCCTTGTTCACCTGGTAGGGCAGCTCGGTGATGATGATCGCTTCGCGATTGCCCTCGGTCTCGATATCGGCCTTGCCGCGCACCAGAATGCGGCCGCGGCCGGTGCGATAGGCCTCGCGGATGCCGTAGGAGCCGTTGATGATGCCGGCGGTCGGAAAGTCCGGCCCCGAGATGTACTGCATCAGGTCTTCGATGCTGAGTTCGGGCTCGGCAATCAGCGCGATCAGCGCATTGATCACCTCGGTCAGATTGTGCGGCGGGATATTGGTGGCCATGCCCACCGCGATACCCGAGGACCCATTGATCAGCAGGTTCGGAACCACGGTGGGCATCACCGTCGGTTCCAGCTCCTTGTCGTCGTAGTTGGGCTGGAAGTCGACCGTGCCCTTGTCGATGTCACGCATCAGCGCATGCGCCAGACGCGTCAAACGCACTTCGGTGTAACGCATGGCCGCCGGCGGATCACCGTCGACCGAACCAAAGTTGCCCTGGCCATCGATCAGCATGTAGCGCAGCGAAAAGGGCTGGGCCATGCGCACCATGGTGTCGTAAACCGCGGTGTCGCCATGCGGATGGTATTTACCGATGACATCACCGACCACGCGAGCCGACTTCTTGTAGGGCTTGTTGTAGTCGTTGCCCAGCTCCTTCATCGCAAACAGCACGCGCCGATGCACCGGCTTCAGGCCATCACGAACATCGGGCAGCGCCCGCCCGACAATGACGCTCATGGCGTAGTCCAGATAGGACTGCCGCATCTCGTCTTCAATGTTGACGCGCAGGATCTCTTTGGCCAGATCAGCCATGCTCACACTCCGGTGATTTTGAGCGGCGTTTGCCGGTGGTTGTCGTCGCCTGTAGACCTGTGGTCAGCAACGCAAACCCACCGCGCAGCAAGCCCGGGATTCTAACACGCCACCTCGCGCGCATGCGCGTGCGACAGCGCTGCTGTGGGAGCGGACTCCGTCCGCGACGCCTCGACCCCGGGACAGCCAGCCGGTCAGGGCAGAGCGCGCTCCCGGTCGACCCAATGGCGGCCGTAGCGCGGCTCCGGCGCGCGTTGACCGGGGTGAACACCAGCGGCCATTCGCGCCGGCGGCCGCGGCATGGCCTAAGTTGTTGAAGCGTCATTGCGAGGAGCACAGCGACGAAGCAATCCAGGGTATCGCCGCACGCCCCTGGATTGCTTCGCTACGCTCGCAATGACGCTGATCGTTCATGGTCCGTCGGCAGTGTCGGGCCGAAACAGCTGGCTCGCAATGACGAATCAAAAATCTAAGACACCAACTCTCGGAAAACCTGACGCAGTAGCGGTGTAACTGGGTCACTCATCACCCGCCTCGCTGACCAGATCCGCCGGCAGCGATTTCTGATGGCGCGCTCCCAGCTCGCGCAGCTGTTCGGTCTGGCGCACGAGGTTGCCCTTGCCGGAGCTGAGCTTGGCGTAGGCCTGGTCGAGTTCGCTCTGGGCACGGCTCAGGGCCAGGCGTACGCTGTCGAGATCGCCGACGAAGCCGACGAACTTGTCGTAGAGCTTGCCGGCGCGCTGGGCGATCTCCTGGGCGTTGCGGTTGCGCTGTTCCTGCTTCCACAGGTGGCTGGCGGCACGCAGGGTGGCCAGCAGGGTCGAGGGCGAGACGATGGCGATATTGCGGCTCAGCGCATATTCGTACAGCCCCGGATCGGCGCGCACGGCCTCGATCAGGGCCGATTCCACCGGCACGAACAGCAGCACGAAATCCAGGGCGCGGCCATCCAGCAGTGCCGCGTAATCGCGGCGGCTGAGGCCATCGACATGCCGGCGCAGCGATCCCAGATGCTCACCGAGGGCGGCGGCGCGATCGAGCTCGGTGTCGGCATTGACGCTGCGCTCGTAGGCGGTCAGCGAGACCTTGGCGTCGATGACCAGATCGCGTTCCTGCGGCAGATGCACGATCACATCCGGCCGCGGCCGGCTGCCGTCCTCATCGCGCAGCACCGCCTGGGTGGTGTATTCGCGGCCCTCGACCAGGCCCGAGGCTTCGAGGATGCGCGACAGGATCAGCTCGCCCCAGGCGCCCTGCACGCGGGTGTCGCCGCGTAGTGCGCGGGTCAGGTTGAGGGCCTCGCTGCTGAGTTGCTGGTTCAGGGTCTTGAGCGCGTCGATCTCGCGCGCCAGCAGGCTGCGTTCGCGGGCTTCCTGCACATAGGCCTGCTGCACGGCATCCTGAAAGGTCTTGAGCTGCTCGCGCACGGGATTCAGCAGACTGCCGATCTGGGCGCTGTTGTCGGCCACCAGCGCCTGACTGCGCTCGTGCAGCACTTCGCCAGCCAGTACCTTGAAGCTGTCGCTGAATTCCTGGCGCACGCGCCCGAGAAAATCCAGCTTCTCGGTGGCGGCGCGCATGTCATCGGCCAGCCGCGTTTCCAGCGTGCTGATCTGCGCCAGGGCCTGGCTGTGGCGCTCGCGCAACTCGTCCAACTCACGCTCGCGGCGGGCCAGGGTCTGATCGGTGAATTCCAGCCGGGCAAGACGTCCGCGCAGCTCACCATGCTCGCGCATGGTCAGCTGCAGCTGTTGCTCATAGCGGGCACTGCGCTGGCGCTCGCGCAGCAGATCCTGCTCGCGCGAATCCAGTTGCTGGTGCAACTCGGCGTTGTGATCGCTGAGCGCATCGATTTCGGCCTGGCGCGATTCGCAACCTTCACGGTGGCGCTGCCCTAGCAGCCGTGCGCCCGCGACCAGCGTCAGCAGGACGAGCGCAAGCGCACCGATCAGAAAACCGATGAGCGCAGCGTAGTGCGCCGGAATCGTGTCAAACATGTTGCTGCCGCGGGCCCGGGAGCCCGCAGTCTAAGCCATCAGGACCGCGGAACCGGCCGCATGCCCGCTCGGGCATGCAGCCGCAGGACCCTCGTGGGATCAGGCCTTCTTCGGCACGTAAGCGGCGCACCAGCCATTGGCCTGCACGGCCTTGCCGGGGAAGATCGCGCACGGACGCAGCGCATCGCCATCCTTGCCCTGGATCAGATTGCAGTTCGCGCAGACCTGCTCCGGCTTGTGATTCGGATACTTGGCCCCATCCACCTTGGTGGTGTCTGCCTTGTAGCCCAGCGCTGCTGCGGTCGGCTCGGTCTCTCCGAGTTCCGGCAGGGCGCCCTGGGCGAAGCTCTGGCTGGTCAGTGCCACACCGGCGGCAACACCCACTCCTGCGGCAGCAACCTGACCGAAGAAGCGGCGACGAGTGGCATTGAAATCCTGTTGCGACATGGCAAAGTCCTTCTACAGTGGAAACGGAATCGGTAATCGGTGCGTGGCGATGATTGTCCACGAACAGCCTGAACGCCAGCATGACCTGAGTCAGGTGACGTAGATGTCGGCACGGTCGGTTATATTTCGCAGGAGTTCGCGGACGAATCGCGAATCATTCTCGTTCTGGAGCAATGTGATCCATGGTTGATTTTACCCCGGCCCAATTTGCCGAATGTGCTGCGCAGATCGTTGAGGCTGGTCGTGACTTCGCCCAGCGCGGCTGGACTCCGGCCACCAGCAGCAATTTCTCGATGCGCCTGAGCGCGGACCGCCTGGCGGTGACCGTGTCCGGGCGTGACAAGGGCAAGTTGACACCTGCTGATATCATGGTCTGCGATCTGGCCGGCAAGGCGGTGGACACCGATGCCCGGCCGTCAGCGGAAACCCTGCTGCATTGCCAGATTTACCGGCGCTACCCCGAAGCCGGGGCGGTGCTGCACACACATTCGCTGGCGCAGACCCTGGCCAGCCGCCTGTGGGCGCAGGCTGGCCAGCTGGAACTCGCTGGATTTGAATTGCTCAAGGCCTTTGCCGGCTACACCACGCACGACGCGCGGATGCTGGTACCGGTGTTTCCCAACAGTCAGGACATGCAGGAACTGGCTGAGCTGATCGATCGCTACCTGCAGCAGAAGCCCATCACCCACGGCTACCTGATCGACGGCCACGGTATCTATACCTGGGGGGAGGATATGCTGAGTGCTCGCAGGCATCTGGATGCCTTCGAGTTCTTGCTGAATTGCGAACTGGAACTGAGGAAGATGCAACGATGACGCACATGCGTGTTTACGATGAGAACCAGCCTATCGAGGCTCGATTGGAGAGCAGCGATTTCACCGAGATCCGCCGCCATCTCGCTGCGGCGGGAATCCGTCTGGACCGCTGGCTGGCCGACGCCGAGATTCAGCCCGGAGATTCGCAGGAACAGGTGCTCGCGGCTTACCAGCGCGATATCGACCGGCTGATGGAAGAGGGCGGTTACCAGTCGGTAGACGTCATCAGCATGACGCCGGGGCATCCGGACAAGGTTGCCCTGCGCCAGAAATTCCTGAGCGAGCACACCCACGCCGAAGACGAAGTCCGCTTCTTCGTGGCCGGCGCCGGGCTGTTCACGCTGCACATCGGCAGCGAGGTCTACGAGGTGCTGTGCGAGAAGGACGATCTGATCAGCGTGCCCGCCGGCACCAGGCACTGGTTCGACATGGGCCCGGAACCCGCCTTTGTTGCCATCCGGATCTTCACCAACCCGGCCGGTTGGGTGGCCAATTTCACCGGCGATCCCATTGCCGAGCGCTTCACCCGGATCGGGGTCTGAGGGGCAGCCAGCCCCTTTCTGTCGCGCGCAGCACACACTTGTCCCAGTCCAGGAAGCATCCATGATCGTACGTCCAGATGCTCTGGTGACCGACATCGAGGGCACCACCAGCGATATCAGCTTCGTGCAGAAGGTGATGTTTCCCTACGCGCGGCAGGCGCTGCCCGGCTATCTGCAGGCGCACGCGCAGGACCCGACCGTGCGGCCGTGGATCGAGCAGATCGCCGCCGAAATCGGCTGTGAAGCCGATGATCTGGACGCCGTCAGCAGCGCCCTGATCGACTGGATCGACGCTGATCGCAAGCACACCGCGCTGAAGGCACTGCAGGGTCAGGTCTGGGAGAGCGCCTTCCGCAGCGGCGAGTTCGTGGCCCACGTCTACCCCGATGCGGTTGCGGCCCTGCGCCGCTGGCTGGTTCAGGGGCTGCCGATGTATGTCTATTCATCGGGTTCGATCCAGGCCCAGAAGCTGTATTTCGGGCACACCCAGGACGGCGATCTGCGGCCCTGTTTCCGCGACTATTTCGACACCACCAGCGGCCCCAAGCGCGAAGCCGAATCCTATCGACGGATCGCCGAGGCCATCGCCGTTCCGGCCGATCGTATCCTGTTCCTGTCGGACATCGGGGCTGAACTGGATGCCGCTCGCGCAGCGGGCTGGAGTACCGTCCAGATCGTGCGCGAAGGCACCACGGCGGTGCCCGAGCACGACGCTGTCAGCAGCTTCGACGAACTCGGTTTCTGAGCGCCATGCGGGCCTTGCTGCGCACGCTCGGCGCCGGGTTCCTGCTGGCCTTCAGGGTGCGCCCGCGCGCTGCTCTGCGGGTTCGCCCCGCCTCGCATTTCTGGTTCGTGCTGCTGCTGGCCGTGACCCTGTCCATCGCCCGCGATCGCTACCTGCAGACCGGCGAGGTGGATTTCTATCTGGACGGTTTGCAGAGCGATGCCTTCGGCGCGCTGCTGGTGCTGGCCGCTGCCACACTGATCGGCAGCTGGTCGGGGCAAAGGGTGATGACCTGGTCGATCGCGGTACTGGCCAGCGCCGCCGGGCTGTGGATCAGCCTGGCGCTGGTCGGCGTGCGCCTGGGACTGCAGGAACTCGACCGCTGGGATGATCAGGCGCAATGGCTGCTGCTGGTGGCAAGCTGCCTGTGGTGGCTGCTGAGTCTGCTGCGCATCGTGGACTTCTGCTTGCCCGACTGGCGCTGGTGGAAGCGCGCCAGCGCCGCGGTGGCCGCGGGTGTGCTGACCACCGCACCCTTCTTCCTGATGAACCCGTCGGCCTATTGGTATCCCCGCTACGACCCTGACACGATGGCCTACAGCGATGCAGCCCCGGCTCGCGTGGTCCGTGGCAGCGCCGAAACACTGATGTACCGGCAACCACAGATGATCGCCGATGCCGTCTCGGCCTTGCGCCCGGGCGTGCCGGGGCAGACCGATGCCTACCTGCTGGCTTTTGGCGCCGACGCCAACGAGGACGTGTTCCGCAACGAAGTCAGCTACGCCCAGACCCTGTTCGCCGAACGCTTCGGCATGGAAGGGCGCACGCTGACGCTGCTCAATCATCCTGATACCACCGAGCAGTTGCCGCTGGCGAACCTGAGCAATCTGAAGCTGGCGCTGGCTGGAATCGCCGCAAAAATGGACCCGGACGAGGATCTGCTGGTGCTGTTTCTGACCACGCACGGCAGCGCCGACCATGAGTTGTACGTGGATCTGCAGCCACTGGCGCTGGACGGGATTCGTCCCGGCGATCTGCGTGAGGCGCTCGACGCCGCTGGCATTCATTGGCGCGTGATTGTGGTGTCGGCCTGCTATTCGGGGGGATTCCTGGACGATCTGGCCTCGCCGATGTCGCTGGTGATGACCGCTGCACGTCGCGACCGGCCCTCCTTCGGCTGCGGCGACGACACCGAACTCACCTACTTCGGTCGCGCCCTGCTGGTCGAGGCCCTGAACCAGACCCGCTCATTCACCGCGGCCTTCGAGCTGGCGCGGGAAAGCGTGCACGAACGTGAGCTCGCCGACGATTTTGAGGCCTCCGAGCCACAGCTGCAGGTCGGCGCGCTGATCGGCCACAAACTCGATGCCTGGGCTCGGAGTCTGGCCCCTGCGGCGCCGGTCGCCTTTGTCCCCGAAGTGGCCAGGTCGACCTGCCGGCGCGAAGATCAGGCCTGCGCGGCGAGCGTGCATTCGGGCCGTTGATGGGAGCAGGTCGCGGCAGGCAACGGAATCGCTGGTGGAGGGCGCCGCGCTGTGGCGCCGCTCGGTGACCCCGACAGATCAAGAGCGGCCGCGCAGGCGCGCGGCCCTCCTCATGTGCATCGCCGGCTGCACAGAGGCCAAAACCCCGCGTTTGTAGGTCCAGACTTGTCTGGACGCTCCTGGCGCAATGCTGGAGAAGCGTCCAGACAAGTCTGGACCTACCAGAGCGAGAAGCGTCCAGACAAGTCTGGACCCACAAGGGCCGGGAACCTGGATAACGGGATTGCCTAGGCAGGCTTCATCTCGTCGATGAGCACACGCACCAACTCGACCACCAGGGCTGCTGCGCTGCCGTCGTCGATGGCGTGCACCACGGCTCGCGCCTGTTGCCCGAGTTCTTCGAAGCCATACATGCCGGCCGAGCCGGAGATCTTGTGGGCCACGGCGCGCAGGCTGCTCATCGCACCGAGCGGATCGGCACTGAGCAGACTCAGCGCCGATTCCAGCGCGGCCTGCTTTTCGGCAAAGCTGCTGACGTAGCGCTTTCGCAGCGGTTCCGGAACGGAATCTGCCATCGCAGCAATCAGCTTCCGGAACGCTCGAGGCGGTAACCGTGCTGATACACCGAAATCAGGCGCCAACCGTTCTGCTCATCGATTTCGAGCTTCTTGCGGATGCGACTGATGTGGGCATCGACGGTGCGGGTGGTGATGGTCTGGCTGCGACCCCACACGCGCTCCAGCAACACGCCACGCTTCACCAGTCGGCCGGCGTTGGCAAACATGTAGGCGGCCAGATCGAATTCCTTGCTGGTGAGTTCCACCGGCTTGCCCCGCAGACTGATCTGCCGATGGCCCACGTCCACCGTGTACGGATCACAGCCGGTCAGTACCTCGGCCGGCTGGATGGCACCAGCTCGTCGGCCGACGGCCTGCACGCGAGCCATCAGTTCACGCCGACGGGGCGGCTTGACCAGATAATCGTCAGCGCCCGCCTGCAGCGCAGCCACCACGTGTTCTTCGGAATCCTGGGCGGTGATGAACACCACGGGGATACGGCCGAGAAAGCTCTGGCGCACCCAGGTCAGCACATCCATGCCGCTGGACTCGGGCAGCACCCAGTCGAGCAGCAGCACGTCCGGCACGTCACGATGCAAGGCGCGGGTGAGATCGCCACCCGATTTGTACCAACGCACGTCATGACCTTCCTCGGTCAACCAGTGGCTGATCATTTCCGCCTGGTCTGGATCGTCTTCGAGCAGATCAATACGCATCTGGTTGGCACTCCCGTCGCTTCGCGCGATTCTGACTGTACATGAATGTTGCGAGTTTACCTGAACGAAGGCAAGTCTCCGTAGCCCCTGTTCATCAAACCCGGCCGTAGCGATCTTCGTAACGGACGATGTCGTCCTCGCCGAAATAGTCGCCGCACTGCACCTCGATGAGGCTGAGATCCTGATCCGTGGGGTTCTCCAGGCGGTGCAGCGTCTCTACCGGAATATGCACGGATTCGTTGCTCTTGAGCAGGAATTCGCGATCGCCCACGCGTACTTTTGCGACGCCCGACACCACCGTCCAGTGTTCGCTGCGGCGATGGTGCAGCTGCAGCGACAGCACGTGACCCGGTTTCACCACCAGACGCTTGACCTTGCAGTCGGGCGCGTCCTCGATCACCGAATAGCTGCCCCAGGGTCTATGCACGGTCGAGTGCACATTGGCGGCTTCGTGATTCTGCGAGCGCAGTTCGTCGACCACCTGCTTGACCGCCTGGGCCTTGTTGCGGGTGCTCACCAGCACGGCATCGCCGGTGTCAACGATGACCAGATCGTCCACGCCCACGGCCGCCACCAGACGGCCCTTGGACTGCACATAGCAATTGCGCGAATCGACCAGCACCGCCGGACCGACCGTGCGATTGCCGTCGTTGTCGCCGGGATCGAGATCGCTGATGGCCTTCCACGAGCCGATGTCGTTCCAGTCGAAACTGGCCGGCACCATGGCCCGGCGCGCGGCCTTTTCCATCACCGCGTAATCGACCGAGATATCCGGCAGCAGCGCAAAACTGTCGCGATCGAATTCGATCGGTCGGGCATCGGCTGGCACCTTGGCATAACAGGCGCGGGCAGCGCCGAGCAGTTCCGGGCAGGTCTGCTCCATGCTGGCCAGCAGCGTGCCGGCCGCAAACAGGAACATGCCCGAGTTCCAGTAGTAATCGCCGCTGGCGACATAGCCCTCGGCCGTGGCCAGATCCGGCTTCTCGACGAAGGCCTCGATATGGTGCCCGTGCCCGAGTGCAGCACCGGCACGGATGTAGCCAAAACCGGTTTCCGGCCGCACCGGCTGAATGCCGAAGGTGACCAGATAACCGTCGGCGGCCAGCGCCCGGGCCGAGCGCACGGCGGCGCCGTAGCTGTCCAGATCGCGGATCAGATGATCGGCCGGCAGCACCAGCATCTGTGCCTCGGGCCCATGGCGGTGGACAATATCGAGCGCCGCCATCGCCAGTGCCGGGGCCGTGTTGCGACCGAGCGGCTCCAGCAGGAAACGGGCGTCGGCATCGTCGATGCGCCCGCGATACTCGTCGCGGGTGATGAAGTAATGATCGCGCGAGGTGACGGTGATCACCTCCGAGCCATCGGCCACCGACTGCGCCCGCGCCAGGGTCTTGTGCAGCAGGGACTGACCATCGCCCATCTGCATGAAGGGCTTGGGGTAGGTCTTGCGCGAAACCGGCCACAACCGGGTGCCGGCACCGCCGGACAGAATCACGGGTATCAACATCGTTTCACCTCAAAGCCGGCGCCGGTCAATGCCTGCCGGGCCTGTGCCAGTTCCAACAGCGTTTGCCGCAGGCCGGTGCGCCAGGCCGGCGGCGTGATTTCGAAAGTCGCCGTCAATCGACGCGTATCCAGTACCGAGTATGCCGGTCGCGGTGCCTTCGCCGGGTATTCGCCGGTGCGGATGGCCCGCACTGGCGTGACCCGCGGCAGCAGCCCCAGTTCGCAAGCCTGTTCGATGATGGCGCGGGCGAAGCCGCACCAGCTCACCTGTCCGCCGCAGACCACATGGCAGGGGCCGTGCAGCGCCGCGCGTTGGTCCGCCGGGCCTGCCAGCCAGCGGCGTACCATCGACGCCGTGGTGTCGGCCAGAAAACGCGCCGTGGTCGGGCAGCCGATCTGGTCATCGACCACGCTGAGCTCGTCGCGCACGGCGGCGGCGCGGAGCATGGTCAACAGGAAGTTCTTGCCGCGTGCGGCATACACCCAGGCGGTGCGCAGCAGCAGATGGGCGCAGCCCGAATCGGCCAGGGCGCGCTCGCCGGCCAGCTTGGAGGCGCCATAGACGCTGACCGGCCCGGTGGCGTGGTCTTCACGCAAGGGGCTCTGATCGCCACCGGCGAAGACATAATCGGTGGAGTAATGCACCACCAGCGCGCCCAGCTGCCTGGCCGCCGCGCCCAGTTCCACCAGCGCCAGGTGATTGATGCGATTGGCAATCTCCGTCTCATCCTCGGCCAGATCCACTGCGGTGTAGGCAGCCGCATTGATGATCACGGCCGGCGCCAGCTCGATCAGGCGCGACTTCAGCGTGGCCAGATCGCCGATGTCCAGCGCCAGATCCACACCCAGACTGGTGTCGACGATGCGGTCGGCGGCCACGATCTCGCCCATGCCCGACAGGCTGCGCACCAGTTCGAATCCCACCTGCCCGGCGGCACCGAGAATCAGAATACGCACGGCTCAGGCCTCCGGCAGATCGTGTGGGGCCACATCCTTGAGCTGCGGCGCCTGCTGATCCTTGGCCGACAGCAGCGGCGAATGCGTGGGCCATTCCACGCCGATGTCCGGATCGTTCCAGGCCACCGAGCGATCGCAGCTGGAGTCGTACAACTCGGTGCACAGATAGGAAAAGGTGGCGTACTCGCTGGTGACCACAAAGCCATGCAGGAAACCGGGCGGCACATACATCATGCGGTGATTGTCGACGCTGAGCTCGGCGCCGAACCATTGCCCGAATGTCGCAGAGCTGCGGCGGATATCCACCGCCACATCGAAGACGCTGCCTTCCAGCACCCACACCAGCTTGCCCTGGGGCTTGGGCCACTGGTGGTGCAAGCCGCGCAGCACACCGCGCGCCGAGCGCGACGTGTTGGCTTGCGGGAAATCGGTGGGCAGGCCCGCTTCGGCAAAGCGGCCGCGATTGAAGGCCTCGAAGAAATAGCCGCGGGCGTCGCCATAGACAACCGGCTCGATCAGCTTCACGCCCGGCAGCTGGGTATCGAGCACCTTCATGCGCGCACCAGATTCTTGAGGTAGGCGCCGTAACCGCTCTTGGCCAGCGGCTCGGCCAGTTTCAGCAATTGCTCGCCGTTGATCCAGCCCTGCTCGAAGGCGATCTCCTCGGGGCAGGCAATCTTCAGGCCCTGGCGCTCCTCGATGGTCTGGATGAAATTGCCGGCCTGGATCAGCGAATCGTGGGTGCCGGTATCCAGCCAGGCATAGCCGCGGCCCATGCGCTCCACCTGCAGGCTGTCGTCATGCAGATAGCAGCGGTTGAGATCGGTGATTTCGAGCTCGCCGCGTGGCGAAGGCTTGAGGTTGGCCGCGAAATCGCAGGCGCGGGTGTCGTAGAAATACAGACCGGTCACCGCGTAGTTGGACTTCGGTTTGGCCGGTTTTTCCTCGATCGACAGCACCTTGCCGTCAGCCCCGAACTCGGCCACGCCATAGCGCTCGGGATCGCGCACGTAGTAGCCGAACACCGAGGCGCCAGCCGTGCGCGCATCGGCCCGTGCCAGCATCTGCGACAAACCCTGCCCGTAGAAGATGTTGTCGCCCAGAATCAGGCAGGACGGTCGCTCGCCGACGAACTCGCGACCGATGATGAAAGCCTCCGCCAGTCCATTGGGCTGATCCTGCACCGCGTACTGGATGTTCAGACCCCATTGCGAACCATCGCCCAGCAGCCGCTGGAACAGCGCCTGCTCATGCGGCGTGTTGATCACCAGAATCTCGCTGATGCCGGCCAGCATCAGCACGCTCAGGGGGTAGTAGATCATCGGCTTGTCGTACACCGGCAGCAGCTGCTTGCTCACCGCGATGGTCAGCGGGTGCAGACGGGTGCCGGCGCCACCGGCCAGGATGATGCCGCGGCGCTGACTGCGCGCCTTCATGCCGCCACCAGCCCGAGGCGTTCGCCGCGATAGCTGCCGTCGCGGATGTGCTCGCACCAGTCCTGGTTGGACAGATACCAGTCGATGGTGCGGGCAATGCCGCTCTCGAAACTCTCGCTGGGCGCCCAGCCCAGCTCGCGCTTCAGCTTGCTGGCGTCGATGGCATAGCGACGATCGTGTCCGGGCCGATCAGCGACAAAGCTGATCAGCTCGCGCCGCTTGCGCCCATCGGCCAGCGGCTGACGCTCGTCCAGCAGATCGCAGATACGGTGCACCACCGTGAGGTTCTCGCACTCGGCATCGCCGCCGACATTGTAGACCTCGCCCACGCGACCGCCTTCGAGCACCGCGCGAATGGCTGAACAGTGATCGCCCACAAACAGCCAGTCGCGCACATTGCGGCCATCGCCATACACCGGCAGCGACTGCCCGGTGAGCGCCTTCTGGATCATCAGCGGGATCAGCTTCTCCGGGAACTGGAAGGGCCCGTAGTTGTTCGAGCAGTTGGTGGTCAGCACCGGCAGCCCGTAGGTGTGGTGATAAGCGCGCACCAGATGGTCCGAAGCCGCCTTGCTGGCCGAATACGGCGAGTTCGGCGCATAGGGCGTGGTCTCGGTGAACTTGCCCGAGTCGCCCAGCGAGCCATAGACCTCGTCGGTGGACACATGCAGAAAGCGGAAGACCGAACGCGCCGCCTCATCCAGCCCGCGCCAATGCGCCAGCGTGCACTGCAGCAGATTCAGCGTGCCCACCACATTGGTGTGCACGAAGGCCGCCGGGCCCTCGATGGAGCGATCTACGTGTGATTCGGCTGCGAAATTGAGGATCGCATCCGGCCGATGCTCCGCCAGCAGCCGCGCGACCAGTTCGCCGTCGCCGATATCACCGCGCACAAACACATGGTCGGGATTGTCCGCGACCGCCGCCAGCGACTGCAGATTGCCCGCATAGGTGAGCGCATCCAGATTGATGATCCGCACACCCCCGCGCGCCAGCGCAGCGAGCACGAAATTGGCGCCGATAAAGCCCGCGCCGCCGGTAACCAGCCAGGTTTTTTGCATGGGAGACCCAAAGAGTTCGGAGAGGACCGCGCCAGAACACCTGGCCCCGCGCGGTAGAGCACGCGAGTTCACGCACCCCAGGCACAGACCACAGCCCGCACCTCAAGTTCGCAAGGATACAAGCGATAGGCTCGGCAAGTCTTGCAGGTGGTGCTCAGGCGGATGCCCGAGCACCACCAAGGTGGGAAAGAATCACAGCGTCATTGCGACCCCGGACTTGATCCGGGGGAAGCAATCCAGCCGCGCTTCGCCAGGCCTCCGGAAAGGCCGAGAAAACTCCCGCTTCCGACATCACCCGTCAATACGCGCTTTTCCGCAGCCGAATCGCGATAACCCGCGCCGACGCAATGAACAGGTTGGCGGTGAGCGCAGCGAACCCCAACGGCGTGGATTCACGGCATCACCCATGCGGGCTGTCAGGCGTCAATCCCTGAACCGGCTTTTCTGCTCGAAGACTTCTTTCTCAACGTCTTCGTACCTGAGGCAGACTTGGTGCGAGTCGCGGCCGCGATCCGGGACGACTCAGCTTTTTTTCCTTGAACCGACGCCGGCCCGGTGCTCAGGATCTTCGCTGCGGCTCTTGCCAGCAAACCGCTGCGGCTTTCGCCATGCAATCTGGCAAACGCATCCACGCGCGCCAGCAGCACTCGCGGCAAGGTGATGTTGATCTTCTCCGCCGGTCCCAGGTAACGCTCGACAGGCACATCCGCCACTCCCCACACCCAGCCGGCGAAGTCAGGATTGCCTTGGTGCTCGTCCAGCGTTCGGCTCACCGGAATGCTGCCGCCATCCTCGATCATCGTCTGGCACCAGAGATCGATGGCCTCGTGAGCCTGATCCACGGCCTCATCCAGCGTGTCACCCGCAGAGAAGCATCCCGGCAAATCCGGCACAACCACGCCGTAGGCACTGCCCTCAGCTGCGGGTTCAATGGCAATGACAAACTTCATAAGTAATCCCCAGGGTTCAGCCCCACAGACTTCAGGATCTGGCGCACCAATCCGGTTCCCAGGTCTTTCCTCGGGTGAGGAACCACCACATGCCCACCCTTTGTGCCGTGCACATGAACATGGTGGCTGCCCTTCACACGGCTCAGCTGCCAACCGTTGTCTGCGAGGATTCGAATCAGGTCGGCGCTGTTCATGGTGGTTATTATAACCACCGAAATCACTGTCATGCAGACCCTATGGGCAGACCGGTCGACCTCCGCTCGAGCGCTCTGCGGGACCCGCCTTTCACGCAGCTTCCAAATGCTTGCACCCATCGATTACTCATGTAATCATCACTACCGATTACACATGTAAGCGAAGCGCATCATGCATTCGGACATCGAGATCAGTGAAGCCGAATCCGTGGTCATGGAGGTGCTCTGGGGGCGCCATCCGGCGGCTGCGGAAGAGGTTGTCGCCGCGCTGAGCGGGCGCCAGGACTGGCAGGAAGCCACCATCAAGACTCTGTTGAACCGGCTGCTCAACAAGGGTGCGATTCGTGCCGACAAGGAGGGTCGCCGCTACCTCTACTCGCCGGTGCTGGAGCGCGAGGCCTGGCTGTCGCGGCAGAGCGAAGGCCTGCTCGATCGCTGGTTCGACGGGCGCGTGGCGCCGCTGGTGGCGCATTTCAGCGCCCAGCGCCGGCTCAGCGAGCGCGATATCGAAGAGTTGAAGAAGCTGATCGAGGGCCTTTCCGATGAGCGCAGCTGATCTTCAGGCGGGCCTTTCCTCGATGCTGGCGCTGAGCGCGGCGGTGCTGCTGGTGTATGCGCTGCGCTGGCCGGTGCGCCGCTGGCTGGGCGCGCGGGTGGCCTATGCCCTGTGGTGGCTGCCGCCCGTGGCGCTACTGGCCAGCCTGCTGCCGGCGCCGGTTCGAGTGATCGACATCCCGGCGGCCTCGGCATTCACGGGATTGGTGACCACCACGCTGCCCGCACTCGCCAATCCCGTCGCCCCCGGAGGTTCCGCGGTGTGGCTATGGCTGGTTGGCAGCCTTGCGGTCCTGACCCTGCTCTGCCTGCGCCAATGGGTCTGCGTGCGTCGTCTGCAGCCGATGACGCCGGATGCGGCAGGCGCCTACCGCAGCCCCGCCATCACCGCACCCATGGTGCTCGGCGGCTGGCGCGCACGGATCGTGCTGCCGAGCGATTTCGAAGCGCGCTACCCGGCCGAGCAACGCGACTGGATGCTCGCTCACGAGCGCTGCCACCTCGCCGCATTCGACGTCCACGCGCACGCGCTCGCCGCGCTCCTCGTCTGTCTTGCCTGGTGGAACCCGCTGGCCTGGTGGGCCTGGCGCAGCTTCCGCCACGATCAGGAACTGGCCTGCGACGCCCGCGTGCTCGACCAGCGCCCGGGCGCGCGCCGCAGCTACGCGCAAACCATGTTGAACATCCAACTGGCCGCGCAGCGTGCTCCCACGCCACTCGGCTGCCACTGGCCAGCCGGCCATCCCCTGAAGGAGCGTATCCGCATGCTGTCCCACCACCTGCCGAATGCGAGCAGCCGCCGTCGCGGTTTCCTGCTGGTTGCCCTGCTCTCCCTGACCTTCTCGCTAGCAGTCTTCGCCGCCCAGCCGGCAAAGCTGGTCAGCGCCGACGCACCGCTTTATGACGTGCGATTGCTGCTGAGCCGCCCGGGCAAGGCCCCGATCATGCCCAGCCTGATCGTCCGCGGCGGCGAACGCGCCGGCATCCGCAGCGATGAGATCGAGATCGACCTCACCGTCACCGCCGGCAACGACGGCATGCTGTGGATAGCCACCGAGATCCAGCTCGACGGAAAACCCGCCGGCGAGCCCACCATCGCCCTGAAATCCGGCGAACCCGGCACGATTTCCGCCAAGCGCGACGACGGCCAGAACTTCGACCTCACCTTCTGGGTCAGCCACCACCGCAGCGCCACACCAGAAAACGGCCAGTCCGCCGACACCCTCGCCGACGTACAAACACCCCCGCGCTACCCAGCCCAGGCCCTGCGCGACGGCATCGAAGGCAAGGTCATCGTCGCCTTCCAGGTCGACGCCACCGGCGTCGTGCGCGAAGCACGCATCGAATCCGCAGAACCCCCCGGCATCTTCGACGAAGCCGCCCTCGCCGCCGTGCGCAGCTGGTGGCTCAACCCCGCCAACCACCAAGGCGCCCTGCCGACCTGGATGCAATCGCCGATCCATTTCAAGCTTGGAGAAGACGACGCGCCGCCGGCGGGATGAGCGGCTTGCGTGAGACTCGGAAATGCGGATGGGTGACAAGAGAACCCCCAAGCCGCGAAATCCGATCGATGCCGGTCGTAGGGCGGAACCCGCCCACGACCCATCAGGCACGAGCGATGCACTGTATCCATTCGCTCGCCCCCATTCTGGCGTAAGCCCCATTCGATGCTGAAGTCTGTCGATCCTCATGCCTGGTGGGAGGATATCGATGGCGCAGCGTCAGCGGTTGGGTTCGGTGGTTTGGTTCATG
>JALHRS010000070.1 GCA_022841325.1 Lysobacterales bacterium
TCGGGATCTGCGCCAGGGCTGTTCGCGCCGGCGGCCGCGGCATGGCCAGCCGGGCGCCGCGCGCCTGTCATCGCTGCGCGCAGCCCAGGTTGCCGGGCGCGCGGACCCGGCCTAGGTCATCGCTCCGACGTCGCCGTCGGTCAGACTCTGAGAATTGAGGGACCTGCGACATGGGGTCATGGAGAGGAACGCGTTTCGGGACGGAACAGGCGGCTCGCAATGACGTCAGCTCCTGTGGGTCCAGACTTGTCTGGACGCTGTTGGCGCGGTGCTGGAGAAGCGTCCAGACAAGTCTGGACCTACAACAGCCCAAAGCCCAAACTTTTCCCGTGCCCCGTGCCCCGTGCCCCGTGCCCCGTGGCTGCGTGACTCCCTGTGGGAGCCGACTCTGTCCGCGATCTAACGCACGCAATTGCGACCGGCGTCCTTGGCCTGGTACAGGCGTCGATCGGCCTGACTCAGCAGGCGCTCGCTGTCCTCGCCGGTGTATTCGGCCACGCCAAAACTCAGCGTCACCTGCTCTGGCGCGCCGTTGTCGAAGAAGGGCACGCGGTCGGCGATGGCCGCGCGCAGTTGTTCGCAGCGTTGCAGCGCCGATGCGCGCGTGCAGTCGGGAAACAGCAGCATGAATTCTTCGCCGCCCCAGCGGGCAATTAGCGCACCTGGCCCGGCGCCGTGGTGCAGGGCTTCGGCCACGGCGATGAGCACCTGATCGCCGGTGGCGTGTGAATGGCGATCATTGATGTCCTTGAAATGGTCGATGTCGGCCAGGGCCACACACAATGGCTTGGGCGACGCTGCCGCAGCCTGGATCTGCTGCCGCAGCAGTTCCTCGAAGGCACGGCGGTTGGGCAGGCCGGTCAGCCAGTCCTCGCGGGCCTGACGCTCGAAGGCCTCGGCCTGCTCCCGCAGTTTCTCGACCAGCAGGTTCTTGTCCTGATCGGCCTGCGCCAGATCGCGCGCGATGGCCTGAAGGTCGCTCGTGCGCTCGCCCACCAGTCGCTCCAGTTCCGCGCTGCGACGATGCAGCTGCCTGGTGCGTCTGCGCCAGGCCAGAATCATCAGTGACAGAGCCAGCGCGCTGGCCAGCGCCAGGGTACTCCGGCGCTGCCACCAGAAGGGCTCGATGGAGAATTCCAGCGCGGTACCCCTGGCTGCGGATTCTGCGCTGGCGGCCTCGACTTCAAAGCGGTAGCTGCCCGGTGCCAGATTGGTGTACGAGGCCAGACGTTGGTTGCCGGCCTCCACCCAGTGCTCGTCAAAGCCCAGCAGGCGATGGCGGTAGCTCAGGCGCTCGGGCGCCAGCAGACTCAATCCGACATAGCGGAACTCCACCCGACGGGTGCCGGCTGGCAGCCGCTGACCCTCGCTCAACGGCGTGTCCTCGCCGTCGATGTAGACCGATTCGATGACCGGATCGAGGCGCACGGCACGCTGTGGAAAGCGCCGTTCGGGGGTAACCACCACGACCCCGATGGCGGTTGCGAAACGCAGACTACCGTCGCTCATGCGGATGCCGGCTGGTTGCGAGGCGCCGTTGGCCTGCTCGCTGCTCATGCCATCACTGCGATCGTGGCGCCTGACGTGCACCGGTCCGGCCCTGCCCGCACGCACCGCGGCCAATTCCGATCCCGACAGCAGGAAGATGCCGCGATTGCTGCTGATCCAGAAGTCGCCGCGGGTATCCTTGAGGATCTGGAACAGACTGGTGTTGAAGGCGGGATCATCGCCCGGGACATCCTGGAACCGCCCCTGCGCGTAGCGTTTCAGTCCGCGATTGCTGCCCAACCAAAGCTCGCCAGAGGCCTCGACCAGTATCGAGAACACGTCTTCTGCCTGAAGTCCCTGTTGCGGGCCATAGGTCTGAAGATGCTGGCCATCCAGTCGCACCAGTCCGCCGGAACTTCCGATCCAGAGTTCGCCGTTGACACCTTCGCTCAGAGCCATGGTGAAATCCCGCGGCAGGCCGTCTTCGCGTCCATAGCGGGTCAGTTGCCGGCCGAGCAGATGAAACAAGCCGCTGTTGCTGGCAATCCACAGACTGCCGTCGGAGTGCGGCAGTATGGCCCGGATCTGCAAGCTCGCCAGCGCGCCGGTTCCGGGTACCGGCTGGGCGCGATCGTCGGCAATGCGGACCAGGCCGCCACCGAAGGTACCCACCAGCAAGCCCTGCGACGTCGAGTAGGCAAGTGACAGAATCGAATCATTGGGCAGGCCCTGCTCGCGACCGTAGCGCTGCACCGATTCGCCCTGGCGGCGATAGAGACCGTCGGTGCTGCCGATCCAGAGCGTGCCCTGGGGCTGCTCCCACAGCGCACGCACATAGCCCTCGCCGATGCCGTGGCGCTCGTCGATGGTGGAAAAGCGCAGATCGCGCAACTGGTAGAGGCCATCGGCGGAGCCGATCCAGACATCACCCTCGCGGTCTTCGAACAGCGACACCACCCGATTGCCGTGCAGGCCGTGACGGCGATCAAGCTGCTCCAGTCCGCGCGGACCATAACGCCACAAGCCCTGATCGGCGGTGCCGATCAACAGGCCGCCATCGCTGTCATACATCAGCACCTGGGCTGAGCTCGGTAGCCGCGGGCCAGTCAGCGGACGGTAGCCGCGATCACTGATCCAGCCGACCTTGCCGGCAACGGTAACGGCGAGCTCACCGTTCGGCGCGCGCCGAAGGCCGCGCACCGGACCTGGCGGCAGTCCACGCTCGGCGCCCCAGTGTTCGACCACGCCTTGCGCGCTGACATGATCGAGGCCGGCGGCGGTGCCGACAAAGACTCCGCCGTCGCCGTCGCCGAGCGTGACGTAGACGGTATCGTGTGCCAGCCCGGAATCCTGATTGACGCGTACTGCCTCGCGGCCTGGTCGCCAGCGAGCGATGCCGTTCTCCTCACCGACCAGCCATAGCCAGCCATCGCCGCTGAGTTCGGCACCGAGCATCTGTTCAAAGGGCTGACCCTGTCCCGGGCCGAAGTGCTGCCAGCCGGTCGAATCCAGCGTGTACAGGCCAGAGCGCGAGGTGCTGATCCAGAGCCGATGGTCATCCACGGTCAGTCCGCGAATGCCGTTGACCCCGGTGAAGGGCAGGGTGTGATCGTCGTAGACCCGAAACTCATGGCCATTGAAGCGCGACAAACCCTCGAAGCTGCCCAGCCACAGATAGCCGTCGGGCGTCTGCGCCATGGTCGTGACCATGTTGTGCGCCAGCCCATCGCTGCTGTTCCAGTGGCTCAGCGTGAATTCGTTGAGGGCGCGGTCCGAGGGCAGCGCCCACAGCGGCGCAGGCAGCAGCCAGATCAGCGCGTGCAGCGCAGTTCGCATCATGGCGACACGCAAACGGGCGCCTCGGGCCGGCATCAAGCCAGTGGCAAAGGCCGACGGAGATGGGGCTCCGCGGCTGAAGTGGGGTGATCGAAAGCTCGCTGCCGCGTCATCATCGCCGACCGGGTGACAGTGCGCACAGCATACCCTGCGGGCTTCGCGCTGCTCTATACGAGCGGGTCGGCAGTCACGTACCGCGGGTGTTCGAAGTTCCGGAACGGAGCCTGGTTCAAAGGTAGGTCACGTTGGCCCGCGGGGCCTGCGTGACAACGACCGTTCGCAGTCGCCGACAGGGCCCGGCGTCAAGCGCTGTCACGTAGCCCCTGCGGGGCAACGTGACCTACGGACCGCGACTACGGCCATCGACGCTCAGTAGGCGCCCATGTAGTCCTTCTTGCCGATCTCGACGCCGTTGTGGCGCAGCAGCGCGTAGGCAGTGGTGACATGGAAGAAGAACTGCGGCAGGCCGTAATGGATCAGATAACTGCGACCGTCGAGCTTGCGTTCCTTCGGCGTGCCCGGGCGCAGCAGGATCTCGCGGGCCTCGCTGCCTTCGAAGGCGGCTGCATCCAGACCGCCGATGAAAGCCAGCGTGGCGGCAATGCGTGCCTGCAGTTCCTCGACGGTCTGCTCGCTGTCCTCGAACACCGGCAGTTCGGCCCCGGCGAGTCGTCCGGCCACGCCCTTGGCGAAATCACAGGCGATCTGCACCTGGCGGGTCAGCGGGAACATGTCGGGATAAAGGCGCGATTGCAGCAGCACCGGGGGCTCGATCTTCTTCGCCGCAGCGTATTCGCCGGCCTTGCCGAGGACGTCACTCAACGCCTTGAGCATCTGCTGGAACAGCGGAACCGAAGCCTGGTGCATGGACAGGGTCATGATGGACTCGCAATGGGTGAAAGGCCGCGGATAGTAGCGCGTCGGCTGTTAGGGTCTGCTGATGGTTCAAGGACTCCCGCCGCAGGCCCGGGTGCCGAGCGCTCCGCTGCTACCTTGTCCCCGGATGATCGGCGGCCGCACGCACCTCGATGCGCTCGCTGCCCAGGGTCACCGCCTGCCCGGCGCGGATCTTGGCGGTCTTGCGGCTTTCGATGCTGCCATCGACGGTGACCTCGCCAGCGGCGACCAGGGCCTTGCCGGCACCTCCGCTGCTGCACAGACCACAGAGCTTCAACAGCTGGTTGAGCTCGACGTACTCGCCTTCAAGCTCGAAGACCTGGGTGGGCATGGGGCAGCCTCTGGATTCCGGGGCATACAGTCTCGGCGTCGCTGGCTCTACAAGCAACGGCAGGCACTGGACGGATACAGGTGTCCAGCGCGTCACCGTCCACAAAGCCGCGGCCGCCAGCGCGTACACTTGGGGTCAACGCCAGCAAATCCGGGTGCGCCTTCGGCTGACCCGGGCTACGACTGCCGCTTCAAGTACACGGGCTTCGCTCATCGCTACCAGGGCAGGGTGTTGCCCTTGAGGTCGAAATAGCCGCCGTTCTTGCCTGAATCCAGCTGCTCGATCACGCCGATCAAGCCGCTGACGCTTTCTTCCGGCGAGTAGGTGGCTGCGGCGCCACCCATATCGGTACGCACCCAGCCCGGGTGCAGCACCACGCAGACAAATCCCTCGGGCCCGAGCTCGACGCTGAGAATCTTGTTGAACTGATTGAGGGCCGACTTGCTGGCGCGGTAGGCGTACCAGCGGCCATCGGAGTTCTGCACGCTGCCCAGTTGCGAGGACATGTTGACGATCTGCTTGCGCTGGCCCAGGCGCAGATTCGGCAGCAGGGCCTGGGTGACGCGCAGTGGTCCGAAGGTGTTGACCTGGAAAGTCTGTTCCATGACCGCGAAATCGACCTTGTCGATGCTGACATCGCTGCGGTCGAACATGCCGGCATTGTTGACCAGAATGTCGATCGGAACATCCTTGAGCCGTTGTGCCAGGGCGGCCACGCTGGCGGTGTCGGCCACATCCAGCGCCTCGACGCGAGCGGCAACCTCGGCCAACTCGGTGGCGCCTTGCGGATCGCGTGCGGTACCGATCACCCGGTAGCCCTTGGCGGCAAACTGGCGGGCGTATTCAAGGCCGAGGCCGCGGTTGGCGCCGGTGACCAGCACGGTGGTCTGTTCCGCTGCCTGCACGGGACTGGCCAGTGCCACCAGCAGGGTCAGGAATGCCATCAACATCGGTCTCATATCGAACTCCTCCAGTTTGGCGTGAGCTCACTGCGGTGCCTGGATAAGGCCGAGCAGTGAGAGGGCGGCGGGCGTCATTGCTGCAGGTTCAAGCCCGGGGATCAGCCAGACCGTGGAGTCTAGGTGCATCGGCCGCAAGTCTTTGTGGAGTCCGTGTGAGCAGGCCCGCCGCGAAGACAGCCAAGCCTGGTCGCGCCTGCGGGCTGCATGTTGTAGCGTTCGCCGCGGATCCGTACTTGCGATCAATCGCCCGAATGCTTCGATTCTTCTGTCTGCTGTGCCTGCCGGGATTCCTGACCGGCTGTGGTCCATCCGCTGACGCCCCGCCGTCCGCGCCGGCAGCGCCAGCCGCGCCGGCCGCAGCGACGGCTGTGGCGCCGCAGACCGTATTCGTCGACCGGGCGGCTGAACTGGGCATAGCCTTCCGCCACGATCCCGGCCTTTCCGGACACTTGTACATGCCGGAGATTCTGGGCGCCGGCGCGGCGCTGTTCGATGCCGACGGCGATGGCGATCTCGACCTGTTGCTGGTGCAGAGCCAGGTGGACGAGTCGGTCGCCGCATCCGCCGGCGGCAGTCGGCTGTACCGCAATCAACTGACGGAGACGGGAGCGCTGAGCTTCGCCGATGTCACGCTGGAGTCCGGGCTGCACACGCGCTGCTATGGCACCGGCGTCACTGCAGCGGATTTCGACAACGACGGTGATGTCGATCTCTACCTGACCTGCTGGGGCGCCAACGAGCTCTGGCGCAACGAGGGTGGTCTGCGCTTTGTAGAAGCGGCCGCCGATACCGGTAGCGCTGACCCGGCCTGGACCGGCACCGCTGCGTTCTTCGACTATGACCGCGACGGCTGGCTCGATCTCTACGTCGGCAACTATCTGGAGTATTCGCCGGCGATCCACAAGGATTGCCACGCGGCCTCAGGCCAGCTCGATTACTGCGGCCCGCTCACCCACCAGCCGGCGCCGGATCGGCTGCTGCACAACGAAGGCGGCCAGCGCTTTGTCGATGTCAGCGGCGCCTCGGGGATTGCCTCCGGCATGCATGCGCCGGCACTGGGTGTGGTCGCCGCCGATTTCAACGGCGATGGACGACTGGACCTGTACGTGGCCAACGACGCCTATCCGAACCACTTGTGGATGGATCAGGGCAAGGGTCAGTTCGCCGACGAGGCCTTGCTGGCGGGTGCCGCGGTCAATGTCGATGGTCAACCGGAAGCCAGCATGGGCGTCGATGCCGGCGATTACGACGGTGATGGCGATGACGATCTGATCATGGTCCATCTGGCCGAGGAAAAGGCCACGCTCTACGCCGCCGCGGGCGCTGGTGTCTTCGAAGACCGAAGCTTGCCGAGCGGCCTCGGGCAGATCAGTCGCGGCTACACAGGCTTTGGCGCCGCCTGGATCGACTACGACAACGATGGCTGGCTGGATTTCATGGTGGTCAACGGCCGGGTCCGCATGGACCCGGCGCAGACGGCGCGGGCGGCCGATTTCCCCTACGCCCAGCACATGCTGCTGCTGCGCAATCAGGGTGATGGCCGCCTGAGCGATGTCACCGCGGTCTCCGGGCCGGTGTTCGCCGAGGAGAGGGTCAGCCGCGGCGCCGCCTTCGGCGATCTGGACAACGATGGCGATCTCGACGTCGTGGTCAACAATGCCAATGACCGGCCTTTCGTGCTGATCAACCAGATCGGCCAGGATCGGCCCTGGCTGGGCGTGCGCCTGCTCGAACATGGACGCGATGCCCAGGGCGCGCGGGCCACGCTCACCCGCGGCGACGGCCGTCAGCTGGCCAGGCGGGTGCGAGTGGACGGCAGTTATGCCTCGGCCAATGATCCGCGACTGCAGTTTGCGCTGGGTGCAGGCAAACCGGTCGGAACCCTCGACGTAATCTGGGCCGACGGCACGCGTGAAGCCTTTGCGGTTGAGCGTCTGCTGCCGGGCAGTTACACCGAACTGGTCCGCGGCAGCGGCGAGCAGAATACTCCATGAACCCAGTCCTGAGCTTGTTGATGCGTCATTGCGAGCCACCTGTGTCGGCTCGACCCTGCGCGCGGGCCATGAACCCGCCGGCCGCAAGCTTTTGTGGGTCCAGACTTGTCTGGACGCTTCTGCACCACTGCGCGGACAGCGTCCAGACAAGTCTGGACCTACAACAGCCCGGAATCGGCGTCATTGCGACCCCGGACTTGATCCGGGGGAAGCAACCCAGACGCTCAGCCGCAGGAGCACTGGATCGCTTCGTCGATGCGCTCCTCGCAATGACGCATGAAAGACTTTCGGCATGGGTTTCTGGAAGGCGGTCTGTTTCCGCACGCAACTGCGCGTGGGCCCGGAACCCGCGGAACGCGCGTAGCCCGATGTGCCGCGCAGCGGCTCAGCGGGGCTCTTTCGCGGCGATGTCTGAAGAGCGCTGCGCGCACCTCGGGTTAGGCCGAGCATTGCGATCAAGCCTGCTGGCGCTGCTGCTGATCGGCTCGATACCCGGTTGTGAACGAGCCCAGCCGCCGCCGCCATCGACGCCGGCGGCCACAACGACTGCCAGCACCACCGCCGACCTTCCGCTCGGAACCATTCCGCCGCCCACGCTCGCTGGCCTCGACACCCAGGTCGCCGCGGATCTGGCCGCGGCCTACCAGGATTGGGAGCAAGCCCTGGCGAATCGGGCGGCCGTGGTCGAGCAGGCGCAGCTGGCCGGGAGTCTGGGCGAGTTGGCCCTCGCCTACGAGCAATATGGTCTGGCCAGCGCCGCCCTGGGCTGGGCCAGCAGGGCGCAGCCCGCGAACAGTCGCTGGTGGTATCTGCGGGCGCAAGCGGATCGCGACGACAACGCCAACTACCTGAGCCATCTGCGTGAGGCGCTGCGTCTGGATCCCGCCTACGCGCCCGCGCGCTGGCAACTGGCGGAGAGCCTGATGCAGGCGCAGCAACTCAGCGAGGCCAGCGAACTGCTGGGCCCGCCTGCTGATGGTGAGCCGGCAGCGCTGCTCGGCTTGCGCGGGCGCCTGGCCCTGGCGCGCAAGGATTTCGAGGCGGCGGCCGGCTTCCTGCAGGCGGCGCTCAAGGCCGAACCCACGGCTACACGGCTGCAATATCCGCTGGGTCTGGCGCTGCGCGCACTGGGCCAGGAAGCCGCGGCTCGCGAGGCGCTGGGTCGGCGCGGCGATGTCGCGCCGGTCGTTGATGATCCGATCATGGATCAGCTTCGGTCCCTGGCGTCGGGTGCGCGGGTGTTGATCAGCCGTGCCGGGCAGGCCGCGCAGGCCGGCGATTTCGCCCAAGCCGCGGAACTCTATCGCGCCGCGCTGGAGCAGGCCGACGAAACGCAGACGCGCCTGAATCTGGCCATCTCGCTGGCGCGCCTGGGAGACGCGGCGGCAGCGGAAAGCGAGTATCGGCGCGTCATTGCCGACGATCCCGGCCGCTCCGAGGCCTATTTTGGGCTCGGCACCTTGCTGGCCGGACTGGGGCGCGACCTCGATGCCATCCCGATCTACCAGAAGGCACTCGAATTACATCCGCAGGACGCCGATACCCGGCTCAATCTGGCCAACGCCCTGGGTCGCCTGGGACGGTTTCAGGAGGCCGAACGCAGCTATGGGCAAGTGATTGCAATCGATCCGGCACGCACCGAGGCCCGCCTCGGCCAGGCCCGAATGCTGGCAGCACTGCAGCAGTGGCCGGCCGCACATTCGGCGCTCAAGGCCGGCCTGGACGTGGCCCCGGGTGATGCCAGGCTGGCGCTGGAACTGGCGCGGCTGCTGGCCATGGCGCCGGATGCCAGTGTACGCAATGGCGCAGTCGCCCTGCGCGTGGCCGATCAGTTGTTCGCGCGCGAACCCAGTCTGCCCAATGGTGTAGTGCTGGCGGCGGCTCTGGCCGAAGTGGGTCAGTTCGAGAAGGCCGCGCAGTTGCAGCGTGAGCTGATGGCCGCTGCCCGAGCGCAGGGTCGGGTCGATCTGCTCCCGGGGCTGGAGCGGGATTTGGCGCGCTTCCTCGACGCCAGGCCCATTCGACTGGGCGCGCAGGCAGGCGACAGGCAACCCTGACCCGCCCCGGGAAGGCTTCTTCACAAATGTTGCGGAGCGCTGAATGCCAGTCTAGACTGCGGCGTCAAAATCCGTGTCCGCTGCTGCAGTCGGGCTTGTGCAAGTTGTTGTTTGTTGGGGGAATCATGAGAAACAGTCTGATAGTGCTCGCCACAGCCCTGGCGGGAATGTTCGGAATCACCTCGGCCGAGGCCGTGGTGGTGACCTATACCGATACGCCGAATCTCGCAATTGGTGACAACAATTGCACGGATGCCACCAACGGCACCGGCCTTGGCGGCATCAGTCGCACCATCACGATTCCCGCTGGCGACGCCGGATCGATACTCGACGTCAATGTGCGTGTGAACGTCACCCACACCTGGCGCTCCGACCTGCAGATGGCCCTGACCGACGGCACCAATACCGTCATCCTGGCCAACAACCACGATGGCAGCGGCGACAACTATCGGGCACTGTTTGACACTGCCGCGCCCGCCCTCTGTTCGGTGAATAGTGCGACCACCTGCGGTGCGACCAACACCACCGGTGCCTGTGCCACCACCGAGGCCACCTGCCAACCGAATCAGAGCCTGAATCCCTACAACGGCCTGGAATCGGCCAACCGCGTCTTTACGCTGCGCATCTGCGACCGTGCAGCTGCAGATACCGGCACTCTCAATAGCTGGGAGCTGATCGTCGACCGCAATGCCGTCGGTGGAGGCTCGGCCGACGTCTCGATCACCAAGACCGACGGCGTGACCTCGGTGGTCGCTGGCAGCAGCACCACCTACACCATCACCGCCAGCAACGCCGGCCCCAATGCCTCGCCGGCCACGCTGATTGCCGACACCTTCCCGGCTGCCTGCACCAGCGTCAACTGGACCTGCGTGGGCGCGGGTGGAGGTACCTGCACAGCTTCTGGAACGGGCAACATCAACCAGAACGTGAATCTGCCCGTGGGCGCCAGCGCCACCTTTACCGCCATCTGCAACATCAACGTGGCAGCGACCGGGACACTGGTGAATACCGCAACCGCCACCGTGGGTGGCGGTGTCACCGACCCGACCCCGGGCAACAACACTGCGACGGACACCAACACCCTGCAGACGCCGCCGAACATCAACGTCAGTCCGGCCAGCCTCAGTGCCACGATTCCGGTCAATCAGAGCACCACTGCACCGCTGACCATCGGCAACACCGGTCAGGGCAGCCTGACCTGGAACATCGCCGAAGAACCGCTGCCGCGGCCGCCAGTGCCAGTGGCACCACCAGCCGTCCTGGATCCGAGCTCGGCCCGCGATGAATACAGCCCGACCAATTTCAAACCCAGCACGGGAACGGCTGGTCCGCGCAGTACCTGGCGCGCGCCTCAAGCGGTGCTGTTCGACAATGGGCCCTTGATTACCAATGCCGGCGCTGGCGCCGGTGGTGCTGACGTCAGCGCCCTGCAGACTGCTGTAGGTGGTGGCATCTTCGGCTTTGGTCACCAGCTTCTGAACAACAACCGCGTTGCCGACGATTTTGTCGTGAGCGGCTCGGGTTGGTTGGTCAATACCGTGACCTTCTTCGCCTACCAGACCGGTTCCACCACGACCTCAACGATGAATGCGGTCACGCTGCAGATCTGGAACGGTCCTCCGGGCGCGCCCGGCAGCAGCGTGGTCTTCGGTGACACCGTAACCAACCGACTGGTGTCGTCAACCTTCACCAACATCTACCGCACCCTGGATACTGCCCTGACCAACAATCAGCGCCCGGTCATGGCCAACGTCGTCACGGTCAATACCTTCCTGCCGGCGGGTACCTACTGGCTGGACTGGAACGCTGGTGGAACGCTGGCCTCAGGTCCGTGGGCGCCGGCCGTCACGCTCCCCGGTCAGGCCGGCAAACCCGGCGGCAATGGTCTGCAATCACTGGCTGGTGCGGCTTTTGCGCCAGCTCTGGACGGCACTGTGCAGCAGGACTTCCCGTTCCTGATCGATGGCCTGTCTGATTGCGCCAGTCTCGCCAACGTACCGTGGTTGAGTGTTGCCCCGGCCAATGGTGTCACTGCGGGTGGTGCCAGCACCCCGGTCACGGCAACTTTCGATGCCACCGGTCTGGCCGCAGGTTCCTATTCGGCCAATCTGTGCGTGACCAGCGACGATCCGACCCCGGCCCCCGGTAACGGCACTGCCTTGGTTGTGGTGCCCGTGTCTTTCACCGTCACCCCGGAAGCCGATCTGTCGATCACCCTGACTGACAGCCCGGATCCGGCCAATGCCGGCACCAACCTGACCTACACCGCTACGGTGACCAACGGTGGTCCGTCGCCTGCCGATAATGTCAGCATCACGCTGCCGCTGCCGGCTGGTACCAGCTTCGTGTCGGCAACCCCGAGCGCCGGTGGCACCTGTAACGCGGCCTCGCCGGTGGTCTGCAGCTGGGTGGGTCCGATCGCCTCGGCGGGAGTGGTCAGTGCCAGCATCGTGGCGGCCATCGCACCGGCCACCACTGGCGTGTTGAGCGCCACGGCTACGGCCGCGACGACCACGCCGGATCCGGTGTCCGGCAACAACACGGCGACGGCCACCACCAGCGTCAACGTCTCGGCCGATCTGTCGATCACGCTGACCGATGCGCCCGATCCGGTCACCGCCGGCACCAATCTGGTCTACACCGCCACGGTGACCAATGCCGGCCCGTCCGATGCGACCGGTGTGACGGTCACGATGCCGGTGCCTGCCAATACCACCTTCGTCTCGGGTTCGACCACCGGTGGCGGCAGCTGCGCCGGTTCGCCGATTGTCTGCACCTTCCCGACCAGCTTCGCACCGACGACGTCGCAGACGGCGACGATCACGGTGGCGGTCTCGGCTTCGGCGCCGAATGGCAGCAGCATCAGCGCGACGGCGACGGCGGGTTCGGCTTCGACCGATCCCAATGGCGCCAACAACACGGCCACGGCAAGCACGCTGGTCGCGGCCAATGCCAATCTGCAGCTGACGCTGAGTGCCTCCTCGCTGGCGGTGCTGACCAATGAGCCGGTGACCTTCACTGCGGTCAGCCTGAACCTCGGCCCGTCGGATGCGCAGAATCTGTCGATCACGATGACGCTGACGCCGGACTTCCGCTACACGTCGCACACCGCGACCGGCGCCACCTGCACCACGCCGCAGGTGGGTACCAGCGGGTCGGTGACCTGCACCTGGGCTGGCGCCACGGCACCGAATGCCTCGCGTACCCTGAGTGTGGTGGCTTACAGCAACAACCAGGGCGCCACCGCTGTCAACGCCAGCACGGTCTCGGATACCTCCGATCCGGTGAACACCAACAACATAGGCAATGTCAGCGTGCAGGTGGGCTTCCCGGTCGAAGAAATCCCGACCATGAACCAGTACGGTTTGATCCTGCTCGGCCTGATGCTGGCTCTGCTCGGCTTCGTCGCGGTGCGCCGCAACAGCTGAGGCAGGTAGGGTGGAACCCCGGCGCCAGCCGGGATTCCACCGGAATTGTCGAAAAGCACGGAAGGGGCGGCCATGGGTCGCCCCTTTTTTTCGTCCGGTGCCCTGGTCCGACTTGTGACGCAGTTGTTAACACAGCTAGAATCTCACCCAAACTGCCTCTACGCCGGACTTCGGCGCACGCGTGAATGCCGAGCAGCACCCCTGATGTGAAGGAAAGACCCCATGAGCAAAACCCCCCGTCCGCACCAGCCGTTGATACTGGCTGTTGCGCTGATCGCCGCACTCGGATGTGGCAGTGCTGCTGCGCAGGGTGCAAAGGAAGACCAATACGCCCGCCTCGTCGCCCTCCAGGCACAGGTCGAGTCCCTGAAGGGGCAGTCGACGCCTGAGGCTCAGCAGGCTCTGATCGCGGCCCAGACCGAATTTGCGCAGATCAGCGCCAGCATGGGCGGCGATCGTCCGTGCGCTACCGCTGAGCAGCCGGCTGCGGGCTCGGCGAGCCGCACCGCGCCACCTGCACCAACCGGCTGTCTGCCGACCTTGGCGACCTTCACGCAAACAACGCCGGTGGCCATTCCGACTGGCCCGGCGGTGGTCACGTCCACCCTCAACGTCTCCGGCGCCCAGACTTACCTGTGGGATGTGGACGTCACCACGTTCATCCCCCATACCTTCGCCGCAGATCTGGACATCACCATCCAGTCGCCCGCTGGCACCGTCGTCACCCTGACCACCGATAACGGTGCTGGCAATGACAATGTGTTCAACGGCACGGTGTGGGATGACAGCGCCAATCCGCTGGGCCAGGTGCCCTACACCAGCAACAATGGACTGGTCACCGATCACGCCTACGTCAATCTGGCGCTGGCTTCTCCGCTGGTTCCGGAGGAAGCACTGGCGGCATTCGTCGGCGAGAATCCCAATGGTACCTGGACCATCACCATCAGCGACGATCTGGCCGGTGACGGCGGCTCGCTGGACCAATGGTCGCTGAATCTGACCACCTTCGCCTCCGCGCCGATTCAGTCCGCGGTGCAGACCTTCACGCAAGCCACACCGGTGAACATTCCCACCGGTCCGGCCGTCGTGACGTCGGTCCTGGGCGTGGCTGGTCTGACGGCCCCGATGTGCAAAGTGATGCTGCGCACCAATCTCACGCATACCTTTGCCGCTGATCTCGACATCACCCTGACCTCGCCGAACGGAACGGTAGTCACGCTGACCACCGACAATGGCGCGGGCAATGACAATGTGTTTGCCGGCACCCTCTGGGACGACGACGCAAACCCTGCCGGGCAGGTGCCGTACACCACCAACAACGGGCTGGTCACTGATCAGGCCTACGTGAACCTGACCCTGGCCTCGCCGCTGGTGGCGGAAGAGTCCATGGGGGCCTTCATGGGTGAAAGCGGAAACGGCAACTGGACCATCACCATCAGCGATGATCTTGGCGGCGACGGCGGTGACCTCAACAACTGGGCGCTGGACATCGTCACCTGCAACTGCGCGCAGGCAGATCTCTCGGTCACGCTCGTCGATACGCCGGATCCGGTCAGTGCAGGCACCAACCTCAGCTATCTGGCCACCGTGACCAACAACGGTCCGACCGCCGCCGACGGCGTCAGTCTGACACTGCCGCTGCCGGCAGGAACCAGCTTTGTTTCGGCCACGCCGAGCGCGGGTGGTGTCTGCAATGCTGCATCGCCGGTCACCTGCACCTGGGCTGGCAGCACCGCCAATGGCGCTTCGGTCTCGGCCACCATCGTGGCTGCGGTGCCGCCCTCGGCCACTGGCACGCTCAATGCCACGGTCACGACCACGTCGGCGACCTTCGATCCCAATGCGGCCAACAACAGCGCCAGTGCCAGCACCACCATCACTGCAAACGCCAATCTGCAGCTGACGCTGAGTGCCTCCTCGCTGGCGGTACTGACCAATGAGCCGGTGACCTTCACCGCGGTCAGCCTGAACCTGGGTCCGTCGGACGCGCAGAATGTGTCGATCACGATGACACTGACGCCGGACTTCCGTTACACCGCGCACACCGCCACCGGCGCCACCTGCACCACGCCGCAGGTGGGCGTCAGCGGTTCGGTGACCTGCACCTGGGCTGGCGCCACGGCACCGAATGCCTCGCGCACCCTGAGTGTGGTGGCCTACAGCAACAACGAGGGGGCCACTGCCGTCAATGCCAGCACCGTGTCCGCTACCACCGATCCGGTGACGACCAACAACAACGGCAACGTCAGTGTGCAGGTCGGTTTTGCGGTGGAAGAAATTCCGACCGTGAACCAGTACGGCCTGATCCTGCTCGGGCTGATGCTGGGCCTGCTTGGCTTCGTCGCGGTCCGCCGCAACAGCTGAGATATGCAGGGTGGAACCCCGGCGCAGCCGGGATTCCACGGCAGAGGTCGAAAAGCACAGAAGGGGCGGCCAGCGGTCGCCCCTTTTTCTTTGCCGGAAATCGCAACAGGGTTTTCAGAGAATCGCGATTGAGTCGTCGCGCGGGACCAGCGGCGGTGCTGCCGAATTCATGGCAGGCGAGAATCAGCGAAAGGGGCCCAGACTCCTGAGCTGGGAAGTGGTCGGTCCACGCTCGCCACGACGTTGGAAGATCGCTTCGCGCCCCACTCTGGAGCCACTGAACCGCGTGAACCGAATCAGTTGCCCTCCTGCCTCGCCCAAGTTGCACGCGTGAGCGTCCGCTGCATTCGGCGATCTGCATGAAAGTTACGAGCGGCTGCGGCTAGCCGACCGCGATCGCGCCCAGAATGAGGAGCGCCAGCGCCTGCTGCGTGACTGCATGACGGGGTCGGCGGACAACTGGCCTCGCTGGTGCACCTGGCCAGCAATCCGGAAACCGGGCGTGAACAGGTCGTGGCCGGCTTGCGTGAAGGCCTGGCGGATCTGCGCCTGGTGCTGGATCCCCTGGCCCCGGACGAGGACGACCCTCTGTTAGCGCTGGGGCGGCTTCGCCACCGCATCCAGCCCACGCTGGAAGCCGCAGGCATCGCACTGCATTGGGCGGTGGACCCGGGTCTGGATCTGCCGGCCTGGAGTCCGGAAGCAGTGCTGAACATCTATCGCATGCTGCAAGGGGCCACCCACAACGTCATTCGACACCATGGGCGAGGCACCTACAGCCAGCGCCGCGCGATCCACCCGATCAATTCCGGAATCCAGGACCAGCCCAGACGCCGTGACCAGGCGCTCGCCTCGATCTCCTCGGCTTCCGCCAGATCGGCCGCATAGTCACTCTCCAGCTGTCGATGCAGCGAGCCGACATCGGACAGCAGCACCAGTTCGTCATTGATGAACAGGCTGCGATAGTCGAGATTGGCGGTGCCGACCATGCTCCAGTCGTCGTCGATCAGCGCGGTCTTGGCGTGCAACATCCGTGGCAGGTACTCGAAGATGCGCACGCCTCTGCTCAGCAGACGTGCATAGGCGGCGCGGCTGGCCCATTGCGCCAGACGCACATCGCTGTGTCTGGGTACCAGCACACGCACATCGGCACCGCGACGGACCGCATGGATCATGGCCCGCTGGATCGCTGCCGGCGGCACAAAATACGGCGTCGCCAGCCACAGGCGCTGGCGTGCACCCCTAAAGTACCGGACCAGCAGACGGTTCAGCAGGAAGCGTCGCCGCAGCCCCAGATTGGGCACCAGATAGCCCTCGGCACCGCGCAACTGGCGCCAGGGTCGGCGTCGGGTCGGTAGCTTCCCGTATTCGTCGAAGGCTTGAATGGCGCGTGCCACCAGTGATCCGCTCAGCCGCACATGGGTGTCGCGCCAGCGCATGGGTCCGAAGTGTTGCGCCGAGGCCTCACGATGCAGATTGAATCCGCCCAGATAACAACAGTGTTCATCCACGACCAACAGCTTGCGATGGTTGCGACGGTGAAACTCCAGCGGTCTGCGCCAGCTCCAGCGGCGGCACCATTCCAGGCGCACGCCGCCGGCCTGCAGCTCCGCGGCAAGCGCTGCGCTCATGGTGTCGTAGGAACCCACGGCATCGATCCGCAGCTGCACCCGGCAGCCTGCACGGGCTCGGTCGATCAGCGCCGAGGCGAAGGCCATCCCGATCTCATCGGCCGCGTAGATGTAGGTTTCCATGCGCACCGCGCTGGAGGCGTGGCGGATATCCTCGAGCATGGCCGCGTACAGCGCATCGCCTTCGACAAAGCGCTGGATGGCGCCCGACTGGCCATCGGTCGTGCTCTGTGCGCTGGGGCCAGAATCCATCAGACGCTCATGCCTTGGGTGGAACCGGGCGAGAGTAAGCAGTACCCGCAACCGCGTCCACTGCCGTCTTCGTGCCTGCTTGCGTAGACTGCGAGCATGAAGAGCATCCTGTTTGTCTGCAGCGGCAATATCTGCCGCAGTCCCACCGCCGAGGGCCTTGCCCGGGCCCAGGCCGCAGCGCTGGGTCTGGACCTGCTGTTTGATTCAGCCGGCACCGAGGACTACCACATCGGGCAGGCCCCTGATTCGCGCTCGCGCCAGGTGGCTCGTGAGCGCGGTACACCCATTGACGCCCTGCGGGCGCGCCAGATCGGCGTGGACGATTTCCATCGTTTCGATCTGATCCTGGCCGCCGATCGCGGCCATCTGCGCGAATTGAACCGACTCAAACCGAAGATGGCGCCAGCGCGAGTCGAACTGCAACTGCCGTGGTGTGGGATCGACACGCCGGACCAGGTGCCGGATCCCTACTACGGGCCAGTGACGGGTTTTGGCGAGGTCTACGATCTGCTGGAGCGGGCAACGGTGGGGCTGCTGGCGCGATTGCGCGCGGGTTGAGGTCTGGTGGTGACTTGCAGGCCAGCCTGTCACAGCAGCCTGCTGTCAGCCGCGGGGCTACGAATGCGCCCCGCGATAACGATACTTGATGGGGGCATCTACAGGATATGAACGCCCTTCTTCGTGTTCTCTCCGCTTTTCCTTTGCGTTCTCTGAGTCCAGCTTCTGGCAAGGACTTGGCTCAGGACAGGGTTGTCGCGGTGCCTGTCGCGCCGCAAGGGCGCACCTACGGGCCAGGTTCATTCAGTTGACGGATTCTGCGCCAAGCGCCAGATCTCGCGTATCTGCTGCGCCAGCGTCATCGGATCGAAGGGCTTGGCGATCACGCCTACAGCACCCAGTGACTTCAGATAGGCCACATCCTGGGTCTGGACCTTGGCCGTCATGAAGGCCACGGGCACGGCGTTCCCGCCTTCACGGATGCTGGCCAGCAGGCTCGGACCATCCATGCCAGGCATCATCACATCGAGAACGATCAGATCCGGGCTGCTGGCGCCCAGTGACTGGAGCGCGGCGCTGCCGCCGCTGCACAGCGTCAGTTCGATGTCGCTCTCGTCTTCAAGAGCGAACTCGACCACATCGCGGATGTCATCTTCGTCGTCCACATACATCACGCGCAAGGCTCCGCTCATCGATGCACACTCCGTCGTGCCAGCAATTGCGAGATCGTCGCCACCAGGCGATCGGGCGATGCGCTGCCCTTGGTGAGCACGGCGGCGACGCTGGTGCCGGTCCCGGCATCGACGTCGTGGCCGGTGAACAGCATCACCTGACAGCCTGGGGGCAACTGCCCCAGCAGTTCCAGCCCGGAGCCATCCGGCATGCGCACGTCAATGATGGCCAGATCATAGGTCTGCTCCGCCAGCTTTGCCCGGGCATCGTCGAGTGTCCGCGCAAAGTCGAAATCGGCCAGGTTCTCGACCAGCGCCTGAGTCACCTGAATGATGTCGGCATCGTCCTCGACATGCAGGATCCGGGCGCGATGGGCGCCGCTGCCCAGTTGCTCCAGTGCCCGCGCCAGGCGATCACGCTCGACCGGCTTCTGCAGCCAGTCGACAACCGCAAAGGACTCGCCGAGGCTGAATTCCCGACCCGATTGCGCGCTGCCGGAAACCACCACAATGGGCAGATGCCGGTGCGCCGTCGAATCGCGCAACTCGCGAATCAGCGTCAGGCCATCGCCATCGGGCAGTTTCAGGTCCAGCAACAGCGCAGCGTAGTCGCCGCTTGCCAACACCAGGCGTGCTGCCGATGCCGTGGCCACGGTATCGCAGGCATAGCCGTTCTCGCGCACCAGTTCGGCCAGCACAAAAGCAACATCGGCATTGTCCTCGCAGATCAGTACCCTGGGCGCCTGCGCCGAGGTCTCCATATCCACTGACACATGCCTGACCGCCGGCAGGTCGACAAAGAACTCGGTGCCCTGACCCACCACCGAGTCGAAGCTCACGCGCCCGCCATGGCGGTCAACGACCGCACGCACAATGCTCAGACCGAGGCCAGTGCCGCCCTTGTCGCGGGCATCGGAACTGTCGGCCTGGGCGAAGCGCTGGAACATGCGCTCGCGGAAGGCCTCGGGGATGCCCGGCCCGCTGTCGCTGACCGACAGGCGCCAGTAGCCGGGCACGACCGACTGCACCTTGACGGCTACGGTCCCATCCTCCGGCGAGAACTTGATGGCGTTCGACAGCAGATTGGCCAGCACCTGCATCAAGCGATGCTCATCCCCACTGACCTCGGCCCGCTCGGGCGCTGTCTTCAAGGTCAGCTGCGCGCCATGCTGGCGCGCATAGCCTTCATTGGCGGCGACGGCCTGTGCACAGATCTGGTTCAGATCCAGGGGTGCGAACTGGAAATCCAGATGCCCGGATTCAATCTTCTCCAGATCCAGAATATCGTTGATCAGCAGCGTCAGCCGCTGGGAGTTGCGGTTGGCGGTTTCCAGCAGACGCCGGATCTTGTCAGGCAGCTCGACATCGCGCTTGCCGAGGATGGCCCCGAGCGCGCCATGGATCGAGGTCAGCGGCGTGCGCAGTTCGTGGCTGACGGTGGCCACGAACTCGCTCTTCAGGCGCTCGACCTTCTTGCGTTCGGAGATATCGGTGGCGATGCCGAGATAGCCGTGTATGCGCTGCTGATCATCAAACAAGGCGGTCACCGACAGCAGCACGGTCAGGCGCCCGCCGCTCTTGGTGAGATAGGTCCATTCATTCTCGTCGGGCTGACCCTGATTGGCTCGGGCCACGAAAACCTCGAAGCCGGGTTCCAGCACGCGTCCGAATTCCGCCGACAACACCCGTGCGCGGGCCGCCACCTCGTCGGGATCGTGCAGGATCGCTGGGGACTGGAGTCCGACCATTTCTTCCTCGGTGTAGCCCAGCATCTGCTGGGCCGCCCGATTGAAAGTCTGGATCATCCCCTCCGGCGTGGTCGAGATGATGGCGACACCGGCGGAATCGAGGATCGCCTGCCGCCATCGGCTGGCCTCGTCCAGTTGGATCTGGGCCTGCTTGCTGATGCTGAGATCGCGCAGCACCCAGACATGATGCAGGCGGCCGTCGAGGTCCATTCGGCTGACCCGCAGATCGGCGGCAAAGGTCTGGCCATTGCTGCGCAGGGCGAGTACTTCGCGGACGCAATCGCCGCCATCGCCGTCTGCTGCCGATGTGGCGGTCGCCACCAGCCCCTGATCGCGGTCGCGTTCCGATGCCGCCAGCAGCAGATCGGCAAACTGACCCGTGACCTGCTCAGAGCTGCGCCCGAACATGCCCTCGGCAGCCCGATTGAAGGCGCGTATGCGGCCATCGTTGTCGACGCTGACGATGGCGTCCTGAACGGTATCGAGCACCGCCCGCAGGTAGGCTTCGTGACCGGCCAGCTGGCGCATGGCCCGTTTCCGCCGGTCCTCGCCCAGTGCCTCTTCCGCCAACGCCGCCAGATCACGCAGGGTCGCCATCTCGGTGGCATCGAGCTCGCGCTGTTCATGGTCGATCAGGCACAGCGTGCCGATCCGATACTGCGGATCGATCGCCAGTGGTGCCCCGGCGTAGAAGCGCACCTTGGGTGCGCCGGTGACCAGCGGGTTGTCGGCAAAGCGCGGATCGGCCCAGGCATCGGGCACTTGAAAGACCTCGTTGCCGAGAATGGCGTGACCGCAGAACGATACATCGCGCGGCGTTTCGGTGGCCTCCAGACCCTGTCTGGACTTGAACCACTGGCGGTCCCGGTCAATCAGCGAGACCAGCGCGATCGGCACGCCGAAGAGCTGTTGCGCCAGGCGGGTGATGCGGTCGAAGCGCTCCTCCGGTGGCGTGTCGAGCAGCTGCAGATCCCTCAGGGCCTGCAGGCGCTCGGCTTCATTGATGGGTTGGGCCGGTGCTTGCATGGTCAGGTTGTCGCTCCGTCCGCGCCTTCGTTCTGCGAGGATCCCGATTCGGTGCTGCGCGTCGAGGCGTCCATGCAAACCTGGTTTCGGCCAGCGTCCTTGGCCCGGTAGAGCGCGCGATCGGCGGCATGGATCAATCCGTCCATCTGCGGGTGCTGCTCGGAACAGGCCACGCCGGCGCTGAAAGTCACGTGGAAGGAGCGCGCGCCGTGCTGCTGCACCAGTGCCGCAAAACTGGCGCGCAGGTCATCGATCAGCCGCACCGCTTCCCTGAGCGGTGTATCCGGCAGGATCACCGCAAATTCCTCGCCACCATAGCGGCCGATGACATCGGTGCGGCGCAGGCTCTGACGCAGCTGACGTGCCAGCATGCGCAGCACGCGGTCACCGGCGGGATGTCCGAATTCATCATTGACGCGCTTGAACCTGTCGATGTCGAGCATCGCGAAACACAGCGGCGTTTTTCGGCGCAAGGCCAGCGGCAGCAGCTCTTCCAGCTGCAGCTTGGTGGTGATCTGGGTCAGCAGACCCGTCAACCCGTCAGTGCGCATGAGCTCGCTGAGCGTCCGGAAGCGCGCAGCGCGGATGGAGACAGCGGCATTCAGGTGGTCGGCCCGTATCGGCTTGAGTAGGAACTCGTCGCCACCAACCCGCAGGGCCTGCAGGTGGTCATCGAGGCGATTTTCGACCGACAGAAAGATGATCGGCAGGCTGTCATAGCTGGGCTTCTGGCGAATCAGCGCCGACAGCTCCGTGCCCGAGCATTCGGGCATGTACAGGTCCATCAGCAGCACGTCGGGCTTGAACTCAGCCAGCTGATCGAGCGCCTCGAAGGGATCGATAAAGGCGCGCACTTCCATGCCGGCGCCGCGCAGCACCTCGGCATGGTGCTGGGCCAGCTCCTCGACATCGTCGATGACCATGATCCGGAAGGGCGCCGCCTTGGAACGTCCGGTCATTCGATCCAGGGTTTCTACCAGACCGGGAAAATCGATGGGTTTGGTGAAGTAAGCCGTGGCGCCAGCGCGCAGCGCCGAAAGTCGTGCCCGCCAGCCCTCATGGATCGAAATCATGATGACCGGCACATTCGAGTCTTCGAGCTTGAAATGCTGCTCGATCAACTGCGGGCCTTCGTGCACGCCCTTGCCCAGATCCATGTCGAGCAGCAGCGCCAGTGGCCTGCGCTGAGCCAGCGCCTCCTCGGCCTCACGCCGGCTCACGAAGATGTTCACGGCATAGCCGTAGTCGCGCAGGCGAATGGCGATTTCCTGGGCCAGGGCTTCGTCGTCATCGACGACGAAAACCGAGGCCAGGTCCGGTTCCTCGTGGCTCCTGGCGGCACCCAGCACCATGGCCAGGCCACCGTCGGGTGGGGCGTTGCCGAGCTCGTTGATATCGTCGACCAGGGCGCCGAGGAGGGCCTTGTTGGCATCGTCCAGTACGCCCTGATCGAGCGCCTGCTGCAGACTGATTTCCATTCGCCGCGCGCATCCACCCAGCGCCACGTAACCGAAAGTGCTGGCAGAACCGGCCAGGCTGTGGGCGATGAACATCAGCGATCGCAGGCGCTCCAGAGGCTCGTGATCGGCACCCAGGCCTACCCAGGCCTCGCGCAACTCAGCGACGCGTCGTGGCAACTTCTCGGCATAGCGCTGGCGTAGACGGTCCAGCTGGGCCTGACGCTGCCCACCTTCGTTCGGCATGGCACCCCCGTGCAGCCATGGTAATGCTCGGATAGGTCGGCCCGCTTGCCCTGAATCCAGTTGCCAGCGACCCACGCCTTCCCGTTAGTGACATCTTACGCCCTTAATCAGGTGGCGAAGCTCGTGCCTTCGGCCGCGGAGCACAATGTTCCAGCCTTGAACCACTTGTTCAGTTTTTGCCCGCTGCGGGCGGCGCCGCGCGCAAGGCCCGCAGCACGCCGTGCAGCATCTGCAGCTCGGCGCGGTCAAAGGCCGCCCGCTGCAGACTCCGGCGCAGCGCTTCCAGCGCCAGTTCGCGGTTCTTGTTCTGGTAATAACCGCTGTCGGCCAGCGCCGCATCCAGCGCCGCCAGCCAGCCCTCGAAGGCCTGACGCGGAGCACCCGTGCGCGCCAATCCGGAGGTGCCGGATTCCAGCTGCGCCAGCCGCAGTTCGTAGCAGATCAGCTGCACTGCCGCCGCCAGATTCAGGGAGCGGCAGTCCGGGTGGCTGGGAATGCTGACCAGCGTGTCGCAGCGCGCCATGTCGCTGTTGTCCAGTCCGGCCTCTTCGCCCCCAAAGACCAGCGCCACAGGGCCTGCGGCAGCACAGGCCAGGACCTGTGGTCCGAGTTGACGCGGGCTGAGCAGTGGCAGGGGCACGCGCCGCTGTCTGGCGCTGATGCCAAAGACCGTGTGGCAGTCGGCGGTGACGTCCGCAAGATGTTGATGCACACGGGCGGCATCCAGCAGATCCCCGGCCGAGACCGCCAGGCGCCAGGCCTCGCCGTGCGGAAACTGGCGTGGCCGCACCAGATGCAGCCGGCCGAGGCCCATGGTCTTCATGGCCCGCGCGGCAGCGCCAATATTGCCGGGCTCCTGGGTGTCGCAGAGCACCACGCGGACCTTCGTCAGCATCGGACTGGAGCTGCGATCATTCGCGAGCATGGCCCTTCACACCGGCATTGAGGTTCAGACTGTTGCAGGGCTGGCCGGCGGCTGCCACAGCTCGACCCGATTGCCTTCCGGATCCATGACCCAGCCGAACTTGCCGTATTCGGACTCTTCCACCTTGTCGTCCACCTGGCAGCCCTCGGCCCGCAGTGCTGCCAGCAGCGCATGCAGGTCGGCGACCCGGTAATTGACCATGAAGGGCGCCGTGCTCGGCGCGAAATAGCCGCTGTCGGCGGCAAAGATGCTCCACACCGTGGTCCCGCCATCGGGCTCCGGCCGCGCCGGATCGTGCCAGGCGAAGGCGGTGCCGCCCCAGTCCTGGACATCGATGCCCAGATGCTGTCGATACCACTGCTTCATCAGCTCTGGATCGCGGGCCTTGATGAAGATGCCGCCGATACCGGTCACGCGTTGCATGCTGTCGTCTCCGCGCGGGCAGGGCTGCCCAGCTCGCTGCCATGGTGCCGCAAGAGGTGGGTGCTGATCCAGCGGCAGGTGTGGGAGGGGCCGATCGGCGGCCACCGGGGATTCGGTGAATCCCGGGTTTCGGCATCAATGCATAGGGCCAATGGCAGGTGCTGTTCGCGATCGCGGCGGCAATCCGCCGCAGCCCTCCAGCGCCGAGGAGATCGCGACCCTCGCGACGGGGCGCACCCGGACCCGCCCGGCCGGGTAGGTCGGGGTCAACGAAACACTTGCTCACACGTTCCCTTAGCCTTCAGGACTATGCTCTGCGCTGCGCCCTGGAGTAAACCGAACCATGATTCAGCGTTTCGCCCTGTTGTCCCTGCTGGCCCTCGGTGGATCCCCGGCTGCTGCCGAACTGCCCTACGTGAACTGGGAAAATCACCCGGTACACGCGCTCGATCTGAGCCCGGATCAGAAGCTGCTGGCAGTGGCGCATACCGCTGATCAGCGGGTGCAGTTCTTCGATGTCTCCCAGGCGGTGCCGGTGTCGGTGGGGCATGTCGTGGTCGGCGTCGATCCGGTGTCGGTGCGCTTCCGCAATGCCGGCGAGTTGTGGGTGGTCAATCACATTTCCGATTCGGTCAGCGTCATCGATCTGGCCACGCGCAGGGTGCGAGCCACGCTGGCGACCGCCGACGAGCCCTTCGATGTGGTCTTCGCCGGAAACAAGGCCTTTGTCAGCTGCTCGCAGGCCAACCAGGTGCTGGTCTACAACACCGACAATCTGGCGCTGGCGCCGACCGTGATTCCGATCGCGGCCGAGGATCCACGCGCCCTGGCGGTCAGTGCCGATGGTCGCAGCGTGGTCGCCGCCATTTTCGAGTCGGGCAATGCCACCACCATTCTCTCCGGCGGCCTGATCGACAACATCGTGCCGCTGCCCAATGTGGTCAGCGATCCGCGCGGACCCTACGGTGGCCAGAATCCGCCGCCCAATGTCGGCACCCGTTTCGACCCGCCGATCAACCCGGCGGCGCCGCCGCCCAGGGTCGGGCTGATCGTGCGCCGCAACGAGCAGGGGCGCTGGAAAGACGACAACAATGGAGACTGGACCGAGTTCGTGTCCGGCTCGCTGTCCACGGTCTCCGGTCGCCGCGCCGGCTGGGATCTGGCCGATCGCGATCTTGCGATCATCGATGTCGACACGCTGGGCGTGCGCTATGTCACCGGACTGATGAACATGGGCATGGCCCTGGCCATCAATCCGGCCAGTGGCGAAGCCACGCTGGTGGGCACCGAAGCCTTCAACGAGGTGCGTTTCGAGCCCAAGGTGAATGGCCGCTTCGTCCATGTGGAGCTGGCCCGCGCCAGCCTGGCACCGGGTGGCAGCAAATCGGTGCGGGATCTGAATCCGCATCTCAGTTATGTGTCGAGCACGGTGCCGCAGAGCGAGCGCAATCGCAGCATCGGGGATCCGCGCGCGATTGTCTGGCGCGCCGATGGTCAGCGCGGCTGGGTGGCGGGTCTGGGATCGAACAACGTCATCGTCATCGACGGCAGCGGCGCGCGCGTGGGCAATCCCATCGCCGTCGGCGAGGGCCCGGTCGGACTGGCGCTGGACAATGCCCGCAACCGCCTCTACGTCTGGAATCACTTCGAGGCCTCGCTGTCGCTGGTCGACAGCGTCCAGGGCCAGGAAATCTCGCGCACGCCGCTGTTCAATCCGCTGCCCACGGCGATTCGCGCCGGCCGGCCCCTGCTCTATGACACCCACCGCACCTCGGGACTGGGGCAGGTGTCTTGTGCGTCCTGTCACGTGGACGGTCGCATGGATCGACTGGCCTGGGATCTGGGTGATCCCTCGCAGCCGCCGCAGATCTTCGACCAGAACTGCATCACCCGGCTTGGCTCGCCCGCCTGCGAGAACTACCACGCCATGAAGGGCCCGATGACCACGCAGACCTTCCAGGACATCATCGGCCACGAACCGCTGCACTGGCGCGGCGATCGCGCCGGCATCGAAGCGTTCAATCCGGCCTTCGAAGGACTGCTCGGCGACGATGCCCTGCTGACCGGCGCCGAGATGCAGGCCTTCGAGGATTTCCTGGCGACCATCACCTTCCCGCCCAATCCGCACCGCAACCTCGACAACACGCTGCCGTCCTCGATGCCCTTGCCCGGGCACTACACCAGCGGCCGCTTCCAGATGGCCGGTATACCGCTGGTCAGTGGCAGCGCCACCCGCGGCCTGCAGCTGTACACCACGGGCTTGCTCGATGGCGCGCTGCAATGCGCCAGCTGTCATACGCTGCCGACCGGCATGGCGGTCAACGGGCCCTTGTTCCTCGGCGTGCTGGCGGTGCCGGTGGGCGGCAGCATCATGCCGATCGGACCGATGGGCGAAAACCACCTCGGCATTGTCAGCACCGATGGCTCGACCAATGTTTCGATGAAGGTGCCGCAACTGCGCAATCAGTACGAGAAGACCGGCTTCGAAATGACCCAGCTCGAGAACACCGCCGGCTTCGGTTTCCTCCACGACGGCTCGGTCGATTCGCTCTCCAGGTTTCTGTCGGCGCGCGTGTTCAGTGTGCAGAATGACCAGGACATCGCCGATCTGGTGGCGCTGACGCTGGCTTTCTCCGGCTCCGATTTCGGCAATGTCAATCCCTTGCTGGGCGCCCCGGCGCCGCTGTCCAAGGACACCCATGCCGCGGTCGGGCAGCAGGTGACACTGACCTCGACCGCCGCGTCGACGCGCGCCGAGCAGCTACTGACTCTGGCGCGCAGCGGCAAGGTCGATCTGATCGCCCGCAGCGGAACGGCCGGCTATGCCTTTGATCGCGCCAGCGACAAATTCCTCAGCAACGACGGCAGTCCGGCATTGGCGCCCGCCAGTCTGCAGGCCAGTGCCAGCAGCACGGCGCCACTGACTTTGACCGTGGTCCCGCGTGGTCTCGGTCTCCGCCTGGGCGTGGATCGCGATGGCGATGGTCTGACCGATGCCATCGAAGTGAAGCAGGGCTCCAATCCGGCCGATGCCACCTCGACCACGCTCAAGCCGATGGCCGGACTCTGGTACAACCCGGCGCGCAGTGGTCACGGCATGGATCTGCAATTCGCCGGCAATACCCAGTTCGTGACCTGGTACACCTACAACGACGATGGCACGCCGACCTGGTATCAGGCCGTGGCCCCGCGCGCCAATCCCTGGGTGGCCGAGCTCAAGCGCTACACCTGGAATGGCAGCGCCGCGGTGGGCGCCAGTGTCGGCCAGATGCGACTGGAATTCGCCGATGCCGGCAACGTCAGTTTCGGCTGGACCCTGGGCACTCGCGGCGGCACCGAGCCCATGCAGGCGCAGCTGGCCAGCTACACCCCGTCCAATCCGAACCGCAACGGCACCTGGTACCACGCCGCCGAGCCCGGCTGGGGCTTCAGCCTGTACACCGGCGGCGACGCCCGCGTCGGCATCATCTATTTCTACGATGGCAGCCAGCAGCCGCGCTGGGTGCTGGGCCAGGGCAGCAACGCCGCCACCGAGCGCATGACCATGGCCAGCTACCAGGGCTTCTGCCCCGATTGCTCGGCGCTTGCTCCGACCAGCAGCGCCGCCGGATTCATCGACTTCAGTTTCGACGGCGCCCGCCTGGGCAGTGCCACCACCGATGTCTACCACGCCGGCGCCAGCAGCGCCCACTGGCGCCGCGGCCCGGTGGCCA
>JALHRS010000071.1 GCA_022841325.1 Lysobacterales bacterium
CGCGCGTCCAGCGGCGTCGGCCGGGAGCGCCAGGCCGACAGCGGCGAGGGTGGCAAATGCCATCAGCGTGCTCTGGATCATCTTGTTCATGGTTCTTCCTTTCGGGATTTCGGGATAGTTGTTGTTGCTGTCGGCAGGCGGCGTCAGTCGCTGCCCTGCAGCACGGCGATGGCCCGCAGGGCGCGTTCCGCCTGTTCGGTGGCCTCGATCAGGAAGGCGCGCACCTGAGCCTGCTGGGCAGGATTCAGGCTGTCGTAGAAGGCCAGTCGCTGATCGCGCAACTGCCGTTGCTCCATCAGCGCCGTCAGTGCGATGGTCTGGTAGTCGGCGCCGATGGCCCGCAGATCAACGCCGGGGTTTGCCAGCGCCACCCTGGTGTCAGCCAGTTCTGCCGCAATCGAACTCAGCGTGGCTTTGCGGAAGGCCAGGGTCTGTGCCTGGATCTGTTCCCAGGCTGCCTGCTGCGAGGCGTCCAGGCCCAGTTCCTGCGCGCTGGGCGCCTGGGCGCGGTTGAAGAAGGGGCCGGCGACGGCGTGCTGGGCGCCGCTCAGCCCGGCGATCAGCGTCAGGGCCAACAAGCTTTTGCGAATCATCGGCGTGTGCTCCGGGTCTGGCCGCCCCGTTGGCGGCAGGGACAGATTGACCCCGAGACCTGAGCGCACTGTGTGCGGAACGCGCCCGGTTGTAAGCGGGTGTGAGCGTTTGCCGGCTGGATTACATCCGCTCACGAATGCGCTTGCGGCGGCATCGGCCGGCGGCTACAAAGCAGCCATGGACAAGGAACGCATCCTGCTGGTGGACGATGATCCGGGTTTGCGCGATCTGCTGACGCGCTATCTCGGTCGCGAGGGCTTCGAAGTGAAGGCGGTCGCCGATGGCGGTCAGGCCAGACGGGCGCTGGATCAGGGCCATTTCGACCTGATCGTGCTGGATCTGATGCTGCCCGGCGACGACGGCCTGACGCTGCTGCGGCGCTGGCGGGCCGAGGGCGTGCCGACGCCGGTGATCATGCTCACCGCCAAGGGCGACGAGATCGATCGCATCGTCGGGCTGGAACTCGGGGCCGACGACTATCTGCCCAAGCCGTGCAATCCGCGGGAGCTGCTGGCGCGCATGCGTGCGGTGCTGCGCCGGGCCTCGGGCGCTGCCATCCCCGGGGCGCCCGGCGATGCCGATGCCAGGCTGCACTTCGGGCGCTGCCATCTGGACGGCGCCGCGCGCACGCTGAGCCGCGACGGCCAGACCCACCGCCTGACCAGCGGCGAGTACGCGCTGCTGAGCGCGCTCACCCGGCATCCGCGGGTGCCCCTGACCCGCGATCGTCTGATCAGTCTGGCCCGCGGCCGCGACAGCGATCCCTTCGAGCGCTCGATCGATGTGGCGATCTCCAAGCTGCGACGCATGATCGAGGACGACCCCAAGGCCCCGCGGCACATACAGACGGTCTGGGGGCATGGCTATGTCTTTGTCCCGGACTGACGCGGCCGGCGGCTGGCGTACCGCGCATCTGCTGCTGGCGGCCTTGCTGGGCTTTCTGCTGGTGCTGACGACCGCTGCCTTGCTGCTGCTGCGCTACTCGGCGATGCAGCCCTCGGTGCGGCAGGTGGGCCTGCCGATCGCTGCGGTGGTCGATTTGGCCGATGCCGCCGATGCTGCGCAGACGCATGCCGCGCTGGAGCGTCAGGGCATCGTTCGCCGGCAGCAGCCGACGCCATCGGTCAAACCGGTGCCAGTGCCGTTTCTGGGCGCACTGGCGGCGTACTTGCGCGAGCAGACCGGTCGCCAGGTCCAGATCGAATACGGCGAGGACGGCGGCACCCGGCTGTGGCTGAGCAGCCCCCGCGGCGACTGGATCGGTGTGCCGCTGGAATCCCTGCGCACGCTGGTGGCGCGCTTTGCGCTGCTGGTCGTGTTGATGGCGCTGCTGCTGGCTGTCGCTGCGGCCTGGTGGCTGTCGCGGCGGCTGGCCGGGCCGATGGAGCATCTGGCCAGCATGGCCGCGCGTTTGCCGGAGCCGGTGGCTGCCGAGGAATTCCGGGTACAGGGTCCGCGTGAAGTGCGTCTGCTCGGCGCACGTCTGGCCGATGCCCTCGGTCGCATCGAGCAACAGCGCCGCGAACGCGATCTGCTGCTGGCCGGCCTCAGCCACGATCTGCGCACACCGATGATGCGCCTGCTGTTGCGGGTCGATCTGATCGAGACCATCGCCGAGGAGGAACGCGTTGCGATTGGCGCGGAAATTGCCGAACTGGACCGGCGTATCGACCGTTTCATCGAGCACGCCCGCACCGGGGCCGAGGAGCCGACGGTCGATGTCGATCTGAGGCGTCTGCTCGACGCCAGCATCGAAGCCAGTCGCTCGCGCGGTTACGATTGGCAGGTCGATCTGCCGGAATCAGCGCCGGTGCGCGGGCAGCCCGGCGTGCTGGCGCGACTGCTCGACAATCTGATCGACAATGCCGAGCAGCATGGCTCGGCGCCATACGCTCTGAAGCTGCAAGCCGCCGGCGCTGACGACGCCCGCTGGTTGCTGCGCGTCGAAAATTCCATGGCGGCAGCCTCCTCCGAGAGCAAGGCGGCAACACCGCACCGGGGTTTCGGCCTGGCCCTGTGCAGGAACATCGCGGAAGCCCACGGTGGCGAATTGCGCGTCGATCAGGACCAGCAAGGCTTCAGTGTCGAGTTGCAACTGCCGAAGGCCGATGTCGCAAGGAGTTGATGCGTCATTGCGAGACACCTCAGTCTGCCCGACACTGCGCACGGGCCATGAACTCGCCGTCGTAGGTCACGTTGTCCGCGTCAGCGGACTACGTGACATCGAGTTGCGTCACGTAGCTCGCTACGCGAGCAACGTGACCTACAACAGCCAATCAACAACTTACGATATGGGTCCATGGATAGCCCTCGTATCGGCCCGACACTGCCTACGGGCCATGAGCTCGCCTGGTGTGCGTAGCCCGGTGTGCTATGTAGCGGCTCACCGGGGCTCTGCTGCATCACCGCCCGGAGAGCGCTACGCGCACTTCGGGCTACAAGAGCCGCGGGCCATCGCCCGGCAGATGGCCCGCTTCCCGATCCCCCATGCCAAACCGATGGACCGCTCCACTGCGCAGGCCTAAGCTGTAGGCTCGAATCCCGGAGTGGCTGTCATGACCCTTTGTCCTGTTGCGCTGGCGGTAGGTTGCCGCAAATGCCCGATCTTCTCGGTGTGCCCGGCCAAGTCCATCATTGGCGATCAGCCGTCCAAATCCGCTGAGCCGCCTGCCCCTGCCAGCAAGAGCAAGAGCAAGAGCAAGGGCAAGAAAGCCAGCAAGTGATCTAGTTGATTGGCGCTATATGCGCGAGGAGTCATCGATGAACGTCCGATGGTTGCTCATACTCGGTTGCGGCCTCAGCGGCACGCTGTCGGCCGCCAACTACTGGCAGTGCGAGGATGCCTCGGCCATCAGCCGCGGCCCTGAGGCCCTCGCCGAGATCCTTGGCACTGACGCCAACTTCTGCCGGCGCACCAATGTGCGCGGGGTCGATACCCTCAACTGCGAGTTGCCGCGCAGCCGTTCGGCCTTCGGGCTCGGCGTGGTCGAGGTCTCCGCCAGCATCCAGCAGGGCGGCACGCGGCGCTTGTCGCTGGTGTTCAAGTCCGGTCAGGAGCGCGTCCAGCGAGCCGTCGAAAGCCGGCTGGGCCTGCGCTTTGAAGACGGTTTGCGCGGCCTGGTGGCCACGCCGGCCGATGATTTCCAGCGGCACTACCGCCTGGCCGAGCGTGACGACGGCGCCACCCAGCTCGCCTGCGAGATCAGCGGTGCGCCCGATCCCAGCCTGCAGGCCGTGGTCGAAGGGCAACTGAGCTATCCGGGTGCCGGCAGCACCGAGACCCGCGTCTGCGCCATTCCGGTCGGCACGGCCCTGCCGATCCGCTGCGTCGAGCTGCCGCCGCGACTGCGCCACTTTCGCATCGACGGGCTGGCCGGCGCCGACTATTACCTTGCCGCCTACCCGATGGCCGACAATCCGGACGGCGTCGTAGCCGCTTTTGGTCGACCGCTGCGCGACTGCACCGACGCCCCGCCGGGCTGCGTGGCCACGCTGCTGGTGCCGCTGCGGGTCAAGGCCGGCGAAACCCAGGGCAATGTCGTGATCGAGCAGCGCTTCGCCGGCGTGCCCGAGCGCGTGGGCCTGGTGCGCGAGCCGCACTGAGGCGGAAGGTCGCGAGGGCAAGAGGGCAAGAGGGCAACAGGGCGCGAGGGCAAGAGGGCACGCAAGAGCCGAGGCTGGTCGGCGCCTTGATGCTCAGCGACCCTGTGGGAGCGGATTCATCCGCGAAGGTCTTTCGTCGCTACAACGGCGTCATTGCGACCCCGGACTTGATCCGGGGGAAGCAATCCAGAGGCACAGCCGCAGAAGCACTGGATTGCTTCGTCGCTGCGCTCCTCGCAATGACGCCGGGCGCGGGCCTTTGTAGGTCCAGACTTGTCTGGACGCTTCTCATCCCCGAGCCAAGAGCGTCCAGACAAGTCTGGACCTACAGAAGCCGAAGGGCCGTAGCCTTTCCCGTGCCCCGTGCCCCGTGCCCCGTGCCCCGTGCCCCTGCTGCCCGCAACGTTCACGAATCCTGCCGGGCATCTTCCCCGTCGTCCTCGATCGCGACTTCCGGCTCCGGGTTGGGGTCACTGCGGAACAGCGGCTTCAGCATCTGGAAGATCGCCCGCTGGGCGCTGGGGGCGCGGTTCTCGCGGCGCTCCACCTGGGCCTGGCGCATCAGCTGGCGCAGTCGGTTGCGGTCCAGGTCCGGAAAACTGCCGATCAACTCGCTCAGCGCCTCGTCACCGTCCTCGATCAGGCGCTCGCGCCAGCGTTCGATCAGGTGCAACTCGGCGGTTTCCTTGCGGCGCACTTCCAGCGGCTTGTCGACGGCCAGGCGGATCGGTTCCAGATCGTCCTGCTTGCGCATCAGCTTGGCCAGGAAATGCACCTGACGCTTGTGCGCGATATGGGCGGTGATCTTCTGCGCCAGCCGCACATGTTCGAGCAGCGTGTCGTCCAGCGGCACCTCGCGCAGCTGGGTGGCGGTCAGGGCCACCAGCTTTTCGGCCAGCACCAGCACATCCAGCGCGTCGCGCCGCCGCTGGCTGCGACTGGGCCCTAGTTCTTCCTGATCTTGATCGTGAGCATTCATTCGCCAAGGTTAGCCGAATAGGCCGCTGCATCGTAGTCGGTACCGGCCGTGTTTGCGGGCTCGCCTAGCTGGTCTTCAGGCTTGCGTCAAGTGTCCTTGGCTATAGGTAAAGCACACTTGACATGACAAGTATGCTTGACTAAGCTTCACGCCATCATCCGAGTACGCCCTCATGACCGCCGACCGCCGCGCCGCCCAACGCCGATACACCAGCCGCTTCATGATCGCCATGTCCGCCTATACGATGTTGATCGTCCTGGTCGTGGTGCTGATCAAGCGGGTCGAGCCGCTGTGGATCAAGGCCCTGATGGCGCTGTTGCCGGCTATCCCCATTGCAGTGGCCTTGAGTGAATTGCTGCGCTTTCTCGCCAGCCAGGACGAACTGGAGCGGCGCGTGCAATTCGAAGCCGCTGCCGAGGCCGCCGTGCTGACGTGCTGCCTGACCTTCGCCTGGGGATTGCTGGAACTGGCGGGCATGCCGCGCCTGCCGGTGATCTTCGTGTTGCCGATGTTCTGCGCCGTCTATGGCTTCAGAGTCTGGCGCGCAACGCGGAGATATCAGTGAAACAGGGGCGGCGTCTGCCTGGGCAGTACCGATCATGAACAATCGGCTGCGGGTACTGCGCGCCGAGCGCAACTGGTCGCAGGCCGAGCTCGCCGATGCCCTCGGCGTGTCCAGGCAGACCATCAATGCCATCGAGACCGGCAAGTACGATCCGAGCTTGCCACTCGCCTTCAAGATCGCGGGACTGTTCAGTGCCGCGATCGAATCCATTTTCATCCCCGACGAGGAAGCGCCATGAGACGCATGATCGTGCCGGGCCTGTTGCTGTGTGCCGTGGCCCTGGTGGCCGCACCCGCACACGCGCGACAGCTGGGCCAACTGAATTTCGAAAAATGCGAGTTGCCGGTGGTCGGCACGCGCCCGACCAATCCGCTGAACGCCGAGTGCACCACGCTCAAGGTGCCCGAGAACTGGGACGGCGAGGGCGGTCGCGAGATCGAGCTGGCCATTGCCCTGGTGCCGTCGCGGTCACCGAAACCGGAACCGGATCCGGTGTTCATGCTGGCCGGTGGTCCCGGCCAGTCGGCACGCGAATCCTGGCGCCAGGTCGCCGGCGTGTTCCAGGATGTCCTGGCCAATCGCAACGTGATTCTGCTGGACCAGCGTGGCACCGGAGCCTCGAATCGTTTCAACTGCCCCGAGCCCGAGAATCTCGATCCGAACGTGGTCGATATCGATCCGGACATGGCCGCCAGCCTGGCGCAGAGCTGTCTGGAGTCGGTCAGGAAGACCCACGATGCGCGTTTCTACAGCACTGAAGACGCCGCGCGCGATCTGGAACGGGTGCGCGAGGCGCTCGGTGTCGAGCAGATCAATCTGGTGGGCGTGTCCTACGGTACCCGCATGGGTCAGATCTACACCAAGCGCTATCCGACGCGGGTGCGCACGCTGCTGCTGGACAGCGTGGTGCCCAATGAACTGGCGCTGGGCACCGAGCACGCGATCAATCTGGAAGACGCGCTGAAGGCCCAGCTGGCGCGCTGCCAGGCCGACGCCGAGTGCGGCGCGAAGTTCGGCGATCCCTATGCCACGCTCAAGCAGCTGGCCGCCGAGCTGCGGGAACGGCCACGCACGGCCACGATGCGCAATCCACGCACCTTCGAGAGCGTTGAAGTGCCGCTCAACACCGGTTCGCTGGCGGTGGTCGCCCGTATGTACATGTACTCGGGCGAGATCACGGCACTGTTGCCGGTGACCTTGCAGGAGGCCAGGGAAGGGCGTTTCGACGCGCTGCTGGCGCAGGCCTCGATGATGTCCGATGACCTGGGTAGCCAGATCGCCAGCGGCATGCACTGGTCGGTGCTGTGCGCCGAGGATGCGGCCGGTTTCCAGCCGCGCCCGCAGGATGACGAACTGCTGCTGGGTCAGGACTTCATCGTCATGGTCACCCATTGGTGCGCGCAGTGGCCCAGGCGCCCGATCCCGGCCGATTTCCACGAGCCGATGAGCGGCGACACGCCGACCCTGATTCTCTCCGGTGAGTTTGATCCGGTGACGCCGCCGCGCTATGGCGACCAGGTGGCCAGGAACCTGCCCAGGGGCCGGCATCTGGTCGTGCCCGGCCAGGGCCACAGCGTCATGGGCCGCGGCTGCGGACCGAAGCTGCTGAGCGAGTTCATCAAGACCGCCGATGCCAAGGCGCTGGACGCCGATTGTCTGCAGGAACAGACGCCGGCACCGTTTTTCCTTAATTTTTCGGGGAGTGCGCCTTGAAGGGCGGGGAGATGAAGAAGGGGCAGGGGGCAGGGGGCGGGGGGCAGGGGACAGCCGCTTCGTTGTGGCCCCCGGCATTCAGAGAATTTCGCCGTCCCTGCTCTTCCCGTGCCCCGTGCCCCGTTTCCCGTGCCCCGTCTCGGCACAGTGCCCCGTGCCCCGTTTCCCGTGCCCCGTCTCGGCACAGTGCCCCGTACCCCGTGCCCCGTGCCCCGCTTCACCAGAGGACCACCCCATGCTCGAATTAAGCGATCTGCGCAAGACCTTCGGCGCGGTCAAGGCTGTCGATGGCGTCAGCTTCACCGCGCGCGATGGCGAGATCACCGGTCTGCTCGGCCCCAACGGCGCCGGCAAGACCACCACGCTGCGCATGCTGTACACGCTGATGAAGCCCGAAACCGGGCACATCCGCGTGGACGGTACCGACATCACCCTCGATCCCGACGGCGCCCGCCGCCAGCTCGGGGTGTTGCCCGACGCCCGCGGTCTGTACAAGCGCCTGACCGCGCGCGAGAACATCGAATACTTCGGCCGGCTGCATGGTCTGGACGAAGCCACCCTGAAGACGCGCACCGATCATCTGATCCGTGAACTCGGCATCGAGGACATCGCCGGGCGCCGCACCGAAGGCTTTTCCAACGGCCAGCGGGTCAAGACCGCCATCGCCCGGGCGCTGGTGCATGACCCGCGCAATGTCCTGCTGGACGAGCCCACCAACGGTCTGGACGTGATGGCCACGCGCAGCCTCAGGCGCTTCATGCAGCAGCTGCGCGAGCAGGGGCGTTGCGTGCTCTTCAGCAGCCACATCATGCAGGAGGTCGCCGCGCTGTGTGACCGCATCGTGGTCATCGCCAAGGGTCGTGTGGTGGCCGAGGGCAGCGCCGACGAGCTGCGGGCACAGACCGGGGAGGCCAATCTCGAAGATGCCTTCGTCAAGGTCATCGGTTCCGAAGAAGGATTGTCGCTATGAGTCCGTGGAGAATCGTTTTTCTGAAGGAAGTGCGCGAGAACATGCGCGATCGCCGCACCATGTTCAGCACTTTCGTGCTCGGCACGCTGATGGGACCAATCCTGTTCGCCGGCCTGATCGGTCTGATCATCTCGGTCAGTCTGGAACGCGCCGAGAAGCCGCTGGAACTGCCGGTCGTCGGCGCCGAGCACGCGCCCAGCCTGATCGCGTGGCTGAAGAACCAGGGGGTCAGGATCGAGGAGGCCCCGGCCGATCCGGAAGCCGCCATCCGCAGGCGCGACAAGGACGTGGTGCTGCGCATCCCGGCCGAGTACGGCGAGCAGTGGCGCGACGGCCGTGCAGCCACGCTGGAGCTGATCGTAGACCGCTCACAGCAGAAGGCCGAGCAGACCATCCGCCGCGCCGAGCGCCTGCTCAATGCCTACAACGGCCAGATTGCCGGACAACGGCTGATCGTGCGCGGCATCAGCCCGGAAGTGGTGCAGCCGATACTGATCGCCGATGTCGATCAGTCCACGCCACAAAGCCGCAGCGGCATGCTGCTGGCGATGCTGCCCTACTTCCTGATCCTGACGGTGTTCGCCGGTGGCAACTATCTCGCCACCGATGCCACTGCCGGCGAGCGCGAGCGCCAGTCGCTGGAGCCGCTGCTGATCAATCCAGTCAGCCGTGGCCAGATCATGAGCGGCAAGCTGATCGCCACCTTCGCCTTCGCGGTGGCGTCGCTGGCGCTGTCGCTGGTGGCCTTTTCGCTGGTCACGCCGCTGTTGCCGGTGGAGAAGATCGGCATGATCGTGAAGATGGGTCCGGCCGAATGCGCCATGATGTTCCTGATCGTGGCCCCGCTGGGCCTGATCGGCGCCGGCCTGCTGACCAGCGTGTCGGCCTTCGCCAAGGGCTTTCGCGAGGCGCAGACCTACAACACCCTGCTGATCATCATGCCGGCGATCCCGTCGATGCTGATGGCACTGAATCCGGTCAAGCCCGCCGACTGGATGTACAGCGTGCCCCTGCTCAGCCATCAACTGCTGATCGAGCAGACTGTGCGTGGCGAATCGCTGGTGATGTGGCAGGTGGGCCTGTCGATCGTGTCTACCCTGATCGTCGGCGTGATCATCGGCGCCATCGCCGCCCGCCTGTATCACCGCGAGCATCTGGCGATATCGGCCTGAGCCGGATCTGTGGGAGCGGACTCTGTCCGCGATCGCTGCTGCGACCCGGACACCCCGGGTCGCGGCGGTAGCCGCTCCCACAGCTTTGGGACCATGCGTCATTGCGAGGCGCGCAGCGACGAAGCAATCCAGTGCTCTCGGTGCTGCGCGCGCCGCAGCCCGGTTCGCGGCTGAAGCCGCTCCCACAGGGGCGTGGGTTGCCGGCGATGGCACAAGCTCCAGCAACCAGCAACCAGCAACCGGCAACCGGCAACCGACAACCGACAACCGACAACCGCTCTTCAGTCCGCGGGCAGCAGATGCGCATAGTTGCTGGCCAGCGCCGCCGGCTGCTCGGACTTGAGCAGGTAGAAGTTGCCGATGGCCAGTCGATCCAGATGGGTGCCCATGAAGCAGCGGAAGGCGTCCTCGGGTGAGCCGACCACCGGCTCGCCGCGGACGTTGAAGCTGGTGTTGACCAGTGCGGCGCAACCGGTGAGTTGGTGGAACCGGCTGAGCAGCGCATGGAACCGGGCGTTGCTGTCGGCGCGCACTGTCTGCACCCGGGCCGAGTAATCGACGTGGGTGACGGCGGGAATGCTGGAGCGAATCTGTTTCAGTCGATCCAGCCCGGTGCACTGAGCGTCGACCGGCCTGCGCAGGTCCTCGCGCACCGGCGCCACCAGCAGCATGTACGGGCTGTCGGCATCGAGGTCGAAATACTCGCCCGCCCGCTCGGCCAGCACCGCCGGGGCGAAGGGCCGGAACGACTCGCGGAACTTGACCTTGAGGTTCAGTACCGACTGGGTGTCGCTGCGGCGGGGATCGGCCAGGATCGAACGATTGCCGAGCGCGCGCGGTCCGTACTCGGCGCGGCCCTGGAACCAGCCCATGGCCTGACCGTCAGCCAGGTCTGCCGCGGCCCGATCGAGCAGATCGTTATCCTGCAATCGGACATAGACCGCGCCGAGCCGATCCAGCGTCTGCGCGATCAGGTCGTCGTCGTAATGCGGTCCCAGAAAGGCGCCGGCCATGCCGTCGCCGCCGGGCCCGATGGCGCCGCGTGGTGCACCCTGGGCCCGATGCCAATGGGCCAGCGCGGCACCGAGGGCGCCGCCGGCATCGCCAGCGGCCGGCTGGATCCAGATCTGCTCGAAGCCGGCCTCGCGCAGCAAACGACCGTTGGCCACGCAGTTCAGCGCCACGCCTCCGGCCAGACACAGATGGCGCTCGCCGGTTTCGCGCCTGAGGCTGGTGGCCAGGCGCAGCACAATCTCTTCGGTGAGCTTCTGGATCGAAGCCGCCAGGTCCAGATGGCGCGCTTCGATCGGCGCTTCGGGCGCGCGCGGCTGGCCGCCAAAAAGCGCGTGGAAACGCGCATTGGTCATCGACAAGCCGGTGCAGTAATCGAAGTAATCGAGATTCAGGCGGAAACTGCCATCGGCCTTCAGATCGATCAGCTGTTCGCGAATCTGATCCAGAAAGCGCGGCTGGCCATAGGGCGCCAGCCCCATCAGCTTGTATTCGCCGGAGTTGACCCGAAAGCCGCAGTAGGTGGTGAAGGCCGAATACAGCAAACCCAGCGAATGCGGAAAGTGCATCTCACGCAGGATGTTCAGCGTGTTGCCGTCACCGATGGCCGCCGTGGTCGTGGCCCATTCGCCCACGCCGTCCATGGTCAGCACCAGCGCGCGCTCGAACGGCGAGGGATAGAAGGCGCTGGCAGCGTGGCTCAGATGGTGTTCCGAGAAGGCGATCGGGTTCTTGAGTGCAAAGATCCTGTCTGGCGGCGGTCGGTCCAGACTTTGTCTGGACGCTTTCCCTGCATCCGGAGCAAGAGCCTCCAGACCAAGTCTGGACCCACCAAAGCCCGCCGGATCCGGAACAGCCGCAATCGCCGCCAGCTCATCGGCAATCAGCTTCTTCTGGAACAGCTTGTCGCGCAGCCAGATCGGCATCGCGGTGGCAAAGCTGGCGAAACCGCGCGGGGCGAAGGCCAGATAGGTTTCCAGCAGGCGCTCGAACTTGAGGAAGGGTTTCTCGAAGAACACCACATGGTCGACATCGGCCAGCGTCACGCCGGCCTCGCGCAGACAGTAGCGCAGCGCCTGCGCGGGGAAGCGCGCATCGTGCTTGACCCGGGTGAAGCGCTCCTCCTGCGCCGCAGCCACGATCACGCCATCGCGCAGCAGAGCGGCGGCGCTGTCGTGAAAGTAGGCGGAGATGCCGAGTATCACCATGGACGGGGGACGGGGAACGGGGCAGGCGATGATGCCATGCGCAAGATCGAGGGTTCGGCGTGCCGTAGGGCTGGTTCGCTTGCAAACCGTCGCCTTGCGGGCTGTTGATCTGGAGGGTCCAGACAGGTCTGTATCCACCAAAGGCCGGTTCGTGCCAGCCTTTCCCGTGCCCCGTGCCCCGTGCCCCGTGCCCCGTGCCCCGTGCCCCGTGCCCCGTGCCCCGTCGCCTACGGCGCAACCGGCAGACTCAGCGGCGAGCCCGGCCCCACCGGGATGCCGAGCATGATCCAGATGACGAACATGATCGACCAGCCGATCAGGAACACGATCGAATAGGGCACCATGGTCGAGACCAGCGTGCCGATGCCGGCGTTGGGCACATAGCGCTGGAAGAAGGCGATGATCAGGGCGAAGTAGCTCATCATCGGCGAGATGATGTTGGTCACCGAGTCGCCGATGCGGTAGGCATTCTGGGTGATTTCCGGCGGGTAGCCGAGCAGCATGAACATCGGCACGAACACCGGCGCCATCAGCGCCCATTTGGCGCTGGCCGAACCCATCACCAGATTGATGGCAGCGCAGAGCACGATGAAGGCCAGCAGCAGGGGCACCTGCGGCATGCCCAGCGCACTCAGAAAGCCGGCGCCTTCGATGGCCAGGATCAGTCCGAGATTGGTCCAGTTGAAGAAGGCCACGAACTGCGCGGCAAAGAACACCAGCACCATGTAGCCGCCGAGCGTGCTCATCTGCTGGTTCATGCCGCGGATCACGTCGCGGTCATTCCTGATGGTGCCGGCGCCGACCCCGTAGGCCACGCCCAAAGCCACACCGGCGGCAAAGATGAAGGCCACGATGCCGGTCAGGAAGGGTGAGTGCAGCACCGATTCGCTGCCGCTGGCGCCAATCTTGCGCAGGAAACCATCGGCCGGCAGCAGGCCCCACAGCACCAGCGCCGTCAGGATGGCGCCCACGATCAGCGCATACACCAGGCCTCGCCGTTCGGCCGCGGTCAGCGCCTGGATCTGCTCCTGGTCATCCACCGCGCCTTCGAACTTTCCGAAGCGCGGCGCCACGATCTTCTCGGTCACCCACCAGCCGAGGCCGGTGACCAAAAAGGTCGAAACCACCATGAAGTAGTAGTTGGCCATCGGCGAGACGCTGTAGCCGGGATCGACGATGCGCGCGGCTTCCTGGGTGAGTCCGGACAGCAGAGGATCGATGGTGCCGAGCACCAGATTGGCGCTGTAGCCGCCGGAGACGCCGGCGAAGGCGGCCGCCAGTCCCAGCACCGGATGGCGTCCGGCAGCGAGGAAGATCAATCCGGCCAGCGGCACCAGCAGCACATAGCCGACCTCGCTGGCGGCATTGCTCATGACCCCGGCGAAGACCACGATCGGGGTCAGCAGGCGCCTCGGTGCGTTGAGCACCAGCAGCCGCATCAGCGCGCCGATGAAGCCGCTGACCTCGGCCACGCCAATGCCGATCAGCGCCACCAGCACCGTGCCCAGGGGCGCAAAGCCGGTGAAGTTGGTGACCAGGCCGGTCATCATCCGGTGCAGTCCCTCAATGGTGAGCAGGCTCACCGCGCGCACCTCCGCGCCGGTCTTCGGATGCGCCACCGCCACATCGAACCAGGCCACCACGGCTGACATCAGGATCACCAGCAAGGTCATGATCGCGAACAGCGTGGTCGGATCCGGCAAGGCATTGCCGATGCGCTCGACCCGGTTGAGAAAGCGGTCTACCAGCTTTTTAGGAGGGGCTGCAGCTGCGGACATGGAGGGCTCGCGCTCGACAAAACCGTCAGAATAGGGCTCCTGACGTCATGAAGAAGTCGTGATGAGGACTGCCGGTGCCGACCCGTGCTCAGGGCGCCCCGACAGATTCCGCGCTGCAGGTGTTGACCAGAGCCCAGGCTGTTACTTGCTGTTACCGAGCGTGACCGGAAGCGACCGGTTTCAGATTCGCCCTCTCCATAGAGTGAGCCCCATGGCAACACGTTGAATTATGGAGAGCGCAATGGCGATGATGGCGGCGAAGCGGTGCGAATCAGGTGTCTGTGGTCATTGTGTCCAGCCCTGTGTGCTGGGGACCTTGTCCAGCGGGCTGCGCCTGGATCTGCGGGATTTCCCGGAGCTGAAGGAGCGTCACCTTGCCCGAGGTGATTATCTGTTCCATACCTCGGGGTCCTTTGAATCGCTGTACGCAGTGCGCAGCGGCATGCTCAAGGTCACGGTGCTGACCGAGGACGGGCGCGAGCAGATCACCGGCTTCTTTCTGCCGGGCGATCTGGTTGGTCTGGACTCGGTGGGCTTGCGCCACCACGCCAGTTCGGCAGCGGCGCTGGACGACACCGTGGTCTGTGAACTGCCGTTCTCGGTGCTCGAACGCCATGGCCAATCTGTTCCGCGCATACAGGCGGCGCTGTTCCGCATGTTGAGCGGGCAGATTCGTCGTGAGCAATCGACGCTGCTGCTGCTGGGATCGTTGCGCGCCGAAGAGCGCCTGGCGCAGTTCCTGATCGACATGTCCGAACGCGCTCATACCGACGCCGACTGCGGCACGGCGATCGGCATGCCGATGACGCGCGAGGAAATCGGCAGCTATCTCGGCCTGAAGCTGGAAACGGTCAGTCGCACGCTGTCCAAACTGCATCGCGAGGGCGTCATCGAAGTCATCAAGCGCGGCGTCCGCATCCGCGAGCTCAACAAGCTCCGCCTGCTGGCGGGTCTGAGTGTGCGCAAACCGGCACCGTCGGCGCTGCGTCGCCTGGGCCACTGATCGTGGGCGATCACGTCGAAAATGCCTCGCGGAAGCCCCTGGTAGGGGTCGTTGAACCCGATGCCGACGTGCGCGAGTTCATCCAGTCGCTTTTGCTGCGTGCCGGCTATCGCTGCGAGAGCTTCGTCAGCGCCGAACGTTTCGAGAGTTCGGCGCTGAACGAGCATTTCGATTGTCTGATCACCGATCGTGATCTGCCCGGCATGGATGGTCTGGAACTGGCGCGAAGAGTGCGTGCTTCCAAGCAACCGATGCCGGTGATGCTGCTGACCACCGATTCCGGGGTCGATCTGCAGCGCGCCGCGATCGCCGCGCAAATCATGCGGGTGCAGAAGAAGCCGCTCAGCGTGCATGAATTCCTCAACGGTGTGGCCCAGGCCACCGCTCGCGCTCAATAAGCCGGAAAGCGTGGGTCAGCCCCTGCCGCCGTGTCCATCGATCATCTCGCGCACGGCCGAGCCGAGGTCTTCGCGGGCATAGGGTTTGGCCAGGATAGGCGGGCGCTCGTGCTCGGCAAAATGCTGTTCCAGGGCGCCCTCGGCATAACCCGAGCAGAACAGGATCGGCAGCTGCGGGTGCGTCTGGCGCAGCTGATCGGCCAGCTGAAAACCGGTTTCCCCACCGAGCAGCACCACATCGCTGAAGACCAGCGCGATATCCGGTGAGGATTGCACCAGCGCCAGCGCTGGGGCAATGGCATTGACCATGCTCACCCGGTAGCCCAGCGAACGCAGCTGATTGCAGGCGATGACGGCGACCTCGGGATCATCCTCGACCACCAGCACATGCTCGTCTCCGCGGGTGCGCATGCCCTTCGAGGCCAGCACCGGCGTCGACTCACCCGAGCGGGCCGCAGGCAGCAGCAGGCGCACCGTGGTGCCCATGCCCGGCTCGCTGTAGATGCGCACATCACCGCCCCATTGGCGCACGAAACCGTAGACCATGCTGAGCCCGAGCCCGGTGCCCTTGCCGGAGGCCTTGGTGGTGAAGAAGGGCTCCAGAGCGCGCTCGCGGACTTCCTTGACCATGCCTTCGCCGCTGTCGCTGATTTCGATGACGATGGTGTCGGCGCCGCTGCTGGCCAGGCGATTGCGACTGCGCTGCAGCGCCGACAGCGTCAGGGTTCCGCCACGCGGCATGGCGTCGCGCGCATTCAGTGCCAGATTGAGCACGGCACTCTCCAGTTGTCCGGCATCGGCCAGCGCATGCTGCAGCTCCGGGGCGATGCGGTAGCGCAGCTCGATGCCCTCGCCCAGGGTGCGGCGCAGCAGTTCGCGCATGCTGTTCAGCAGTTGCGAGCAGTCGACGGCCTGCGCCGCCAGCTGGCGCTTGCGCGAGAAGGCCAGCAGCTTGCCGGTGAGTTCGGCGGCACGACGGGACGCACGACTGGCCGCATCGACCAGGCCCAGCACATCGGTTTGCTCGGCAGGCAGCAGATCCTCCAGGATCTGCAGATTGCCACCAATCACGGTCAGCAGATTGTTGAAATCGTGGGCCACGCCGCCGGTCAGCTGGCCCAGCGCCTCCATCTTCGAGGCCTGCAGCAGCAGCGCCTGGTGGTACTGGCGTTCGAACACGGCGGCGACCAGATGCGCTGCGCTCTGCGCGAATACGCACTCATCCTCGCTCAAGGGCTTTTGAGCCGAGCGGAAGATCGAGAGCACGCCGTGCACCCGGGTCGGGCCGCGCAGCGGCACGATGACCCCGGCCAGGTACTGGTCGGGGTGAGTGCGGGCGGCGCGGCTGGGAACCACCAGAATCTGCCGAACCTGGCCTTCCAGCATGCGTTTCATGCGCGCTGGACTGAGTGCCTTCAGGATGACCGGCAGGGCTTCTTCGTCGGTCCAGCCGGTGACACTGATGAAGCGCACATGGTGACCGTCATGCCCGCGTTCGCACAGTCCGCCATGGCTGATGTGCAGCTGCTCGATCAGCACCGACAAGGTGTGATTGCAGAAGGACTCGATGTCGCTACTGGTCACGGCGCGCTCGGCCAGACTGGCCAGCGCCAGCTGCCGGGCCGAGCGTTCCAGCAGTTCGCGCGAGCGCCGCAGTTCGGTGACATCGCGCACGGCGGCGATGACAAAGTGACTGTCGCCGGCGCGCATCGGGCTCAGGCTCACCTCGACTGGAAACTCGCTGCCATCGCGGCGCACGCCGAGCAGTTCCAGGTTCAGCCCCATCGGTCGGCTGCGGGCGTCGTGGCTGTAGCGGGTGCGGTCGGCGCGGTGGCGCTTGTGATAGCGGCGCGGCACCAGTTTTTCGATCTTCTCGCCCAGCAGTTCTTCCGGTTCATAGTGGAAAACGGTCTGGATGGCCCGATTGGCGAACTGGATCGTGCCCTGGCCATCGACCACCAGCAGCGCATCCGGCGCGGCGTCGGCCAGGGCTTCCAGCCAACCATTCGGACGCAGTGCGGGGCTCAAGACTGGTCTCCGGATTCGACTGCGCAGGCCAGCATGTAACCGACCCCGCGCACCGAACGGATCAGGTTGGGGCGTTTGGGGTCGTCGCCGAGCTTGCGGCGCAGTCGGGTGATCTGCATGTCAACGGTGCGGTCGTAGGCGCCGGCCTCGCGGCCGTGGGTCAGTTCGAGAATCTGGTCACGCGTCAGTGGCGTTCTGGCGCCGCGGGCCAGGGCCGCCAGCAGCTTGAACTCGCCATGGGTCAATACGATCTCCTGACCGGCCGAATCGCAAAGACGGTGTTCGCGCAGGTGCAGCGAGAAGCCGGCAAAACGCAGTTGCTCCGGCTCCCTGACGGCTTTGGGTGCGCTCTCCGCGCGCCGCAGCACGCTCTTGATCCGCGCCAGCAGTTCGCGCAGGTCGAAGGGCTTGGTGACGTAATCGTCGGCGCCCAGCTCCAGGCCGACGATCTTGTCGACCGTTTCCCCGCGTCCGGTCAGGATGATGATCGGCAGCTGATGCTGCTCGCGGACATGACGGATCAGGGTCAGACCGTCTTCATCGGGCAGCCCGAGATCGATCAAGGCCATGTCCGGGCGCGCCTGTTCGAGGCGCTTGCGGGCACTGGCGGCGCAGTCGGCCTCGATCACGCGCATGCCCTGAGCGCCGAGGTAGACCCGCAACAGCTGGCGGATGTCGGGCTCGTCGTCAACGATCAGGATTTCGGCCGTCTGGCTCATGCCACCCCAGGGTGCCCGGGAAGACAGCCCGGATTGCGTCCGATTCTAGGGCAATGCGGATCGTTGGGAGCTGCCTGTGTCTGCCCGACACTGCATCTGGGTCATGAACCCCAAGCGTCATTGCGACCCCGGACTTGATCCGGGGGAAGCAATCCAGAGGCGTGCGGCGATACCCTGGATTGCTTCGTCGCTGCGCTCCTCGCAAAGACGCATCAACCACTTACGATATGGGTTCATGGAACGCCGCGCGCGTCGGCCGACACTGCATCTGGGTCGCGAACCCGGTGATCACGTAGCGCGGCTCCGGCGCGCGGCCGCCGGCGTCACGCACATCCCCGGTGTCCGGGCGCGCGGGCCCGGCCTGCCAGGTGCACGCTCCTCAACCCGGCGCATCAACAGCTGGCGGTCCGGCTTCATGGCAAGTCAGGGCACGAACGCAGGTCCCGAACTGCTCTGCCCCTCAGGGTGCACTGAATCCCGCCTGCCGACCGCTCTCGGCGCGGGACTGGCAGACATGACACAGCGAAGCCTCGGGTTGCACCACGAGTCGCGGCAACGGGATGTGCGCGCCGCAGTTCAGGCAGCGGCCGTAGGTGCCGCGGTCGATGCGGCCGAGCGCGGCGTGCACCGCATCGAGTTCGTGCTGGTCGCGGCTGATTTCGGCGAAACCCAGGCTGGTTTCCAGGTCCAGCACGCCTCTGTCCACCGCGCGACCCTCCTGCACCTTCGCCTGTTGTCGTTCCAGCACGCACGCAATTTCGGCGCTGAGTTGCTGCTCACGCGCCTGCAGCTGTCCACGCAATGCGCTGATCTGGACGGTGCTGAGGTGCTTCATGAGCGGCCTCCTTCAGGCGCGGACGACCAGCACGGGCGTCTGGCAGTGGGTGAGGACTTTCTGGGTCTCGCTGCCGAGCAGCATGGCCGACAGCCCCCGGCGACCATGCGAGGCCATCACCACCAGATCGCAATGGCGACGCTCAACTTCGTCAATGATGGCCTTGAAGGGATCGGCCGCGAGCAGGTAGTGGCCCTCGATGTGGACGTCGTGGGCGTTGCCCAGGCGCCTGGCCCGCGACAGGATGGACTCGGCTTCACCGATGGCGCGTTGCTGGAAGGCCTCGCGCGCGGTGGTCGCCAGTAGCGGCACGGTGTTGCTCGGGTCGCCGGTAAAATCGGTCACCACATGCAGCACGCTGATTCGGGCCGACAGCGATTTGGCCAACTTCAGCGCGTGGGTCAGCGCCGCCTCGGACAGCTTGCTGCCGTCATGAGGAACCAGGATGTGGGTAAACATGCGCATCTCCCGCTAGCCGTGGGTCGAGACTAGCGGCCTCGACGGAATCGGGTTTGACTGGGGTCAAGCCGGCGGCAAGGCGCAGGACTATGCTGCGCGTCATGGCCCCGCCGACTGGCCCTCGGGCGCCGGGTTCGGGCGACGCCGCAGTTCCAGCAAATGGCGCTCGCCGTCAGCGCCAGGCACGGTCAGGCGATGGACGGCGCTGACTTCGATGTCGGCTGGCAGGCGTGCGATCTCGGCATCCGGATACTTGCCCTTGAACGCCAGCCAGCGCCCTTGCGGGGCGAGGATCTGGCGGGTGCTGGCGACGAAGTCGGCGAGTTCCGCATAGGCCCGGGAAATGACCTGATCAAAGCGGGGTTCGGCCGACAGCGATTCGGCGCGGGCTTCATGAACCACTACCGCGGGCATTGCAAGACGGCGCAGACATTCGCGCAGAAAGCGCGCCTTCTTGCCGTTGCTGTCGACCAGCCAGACGCGTCGGTAGGGATGTACCAGGGCCAGCACCAGTCCGGGTATGCCGGGCCCGGTGCCGATGTCGGCGAGATCCTCGCCCTGGGCATAGGGCAGGATCGCCAGCGAGTCGACCAGGTGGCGGTCGATCATCGCCAGCGGCTCGCGCACTGCGGTCAGGTTATAGGCGGCATTCCACTGCAGCAGCAGGGCGATGTATTCCAGTAGTTGCTGCTCGATGTCGGGTGGCAGTGACAGTTGCAATTCCCCCAGACGTGCACGCAGCCGCTCGCGCCAGGGCTGGGGAATGTCGACTGTCTTGGGGGTCGCCATCATGCTCTGGCTCCGGTCCGAGTCGGGCGCATGCACCGCAATCGGGCACATTCGTGCGCGGGCACTGGTGTGGCAGCCAGGTTGGCACCATACTGGTGCAGAAAGCTCCATTGGTGCACCGGCATGGTGCTCAAATTTGACACAAGCACTTGATTCTTCTCGTTTTTGTGCATGGCACAACGATTGCTCCGTAATTGCTGCATTCCCTCATCCATCTCCTCAAGGAGGCCCCCGATGTCGATAGACAAAGTCAAGAAGCTCATCAAGGACAATGGCGTCAAGTTTGCGGACCTGCGTTTCGCAGACATGGCCGGACGCGAGCAGCATCTGTCCATTCCGGCCAGCACGCTGGACGACGCCTGCTTTGAAGACGGCAAGATGTTCGACGGATCCTCGATTGCCGGCTGGAAGGGCATCAACGAGTCCGACATGGTGCTGTTGCCTGATGCCTCCACGCTGTTCCTCGATCCCTTTGCTGAAGAGCCCACTCTGGTGCTGCGCTGCGATGTGCTGGAGCCGTCGACGATGCAGCCCTATTCGCGCTGCCCGCGAGGCATCGCCAAGCGCGCCGAAGCCTACCTCAAGGCCAGTGGCGTGGGCGACACCGCCTTCTTCGGCCCGGAGCCGGAATTCTTCATCTTCGACAGCGTCCGTTCGGATGTGTCGATGAAGGGCAGCTTCTACGAGATCGATTCCGAAGAAGCGGCCTGGAACTCGGGCAAGGTCTACGAACACGGCAACACCGGCCATCGCCCGGGCGTCAAGGGTGGTTACTTCCCCACCGCTCCGGTCGATTCGCTGCAGGATATCCGGTCGGCCATGTGTCTGACGCTGGAAGCCCTCGGCATTCCGGTCGAAGTGCATCATCACGAAGTGGCGACCGCCGGCCAGTGCGAGATCGGCACCCGCTTCAACACGCTGGTGAAGAAGGCCGACGAACTGCTGACGCTGAAGTATGTGGTCAAGAACATCGCCCATCAGCATGGTCACACCGCCACCTTCATGCCCAAGCCGCTGGTCGGCGACAACGGCAGCGGCATGCACGTGCATCAGTCGATTGCCAAGGCCGGCAAGAATCTGTTCAGCGGCAACGAGTACGGCGGTCTGTCGAAGCTGGCGCTGCACTACATCGCCGGCGTGTTCAAGCATGCCCGTGCCATCAATGCCTTCACCAACTCGACCACCAACAGCTATCGCCGTCTGGTGCCGGGCTTCGAAGCACCGGTGCTGCTGGCCTACTCGGCCCGCAACCGCTCGGCTTCCTGCCGTATTCCCTGGGTGTCGAACCCGAAGGCCCGACGCATCGAAGTGCGCTTCCCCGATGCCATCAACACCGGCTACCTGGCCTTCACCGCGCTGATGATGGCTGGCCTGGATGGCATCAAGAACAAGCTCGATCCGGGCGCGCCTTCGGACAAGGATCTGTACGATCTGCCGCCCGAGGAAGAGAAGCTGATCCCGACCGTGTGTCATTCGCTGGATCAGGCGCTGGAAGCGCTCGATGCCGATCGCGAGTTCCTCAAGGCCGGTGGCGTGATGAGCGATGACTTCATCGACGGCTACATCGATCTGAAGATGAAGGAAGTCACCGCGATCCGCATGCACACGCATCCGATCGAAATCCTGCAGTACTACTCGATCTGATGAAGCTGGCGCGACCGGAGCGTGCGATGAACCGGAGTGTCGTTTCCATGAGCGACGCCACCAGCAACGCCAGGTTGCCGCCAACGGCGGCGCCGGATTCCTCCGGCGCCGTGCTGGATCTGCTGAGTACGCCCCTGGCCATCGTCAATGGTCAGGGGCGCGTGCTGCATGCCAATGCCGCACTGGTCGAAACCTACTGTGAGCGCCGTCTCGCCGGCAGTGAACTCGCCGCCCTGGCCTATGGGGAACATCCGCTGCCTGAATTGGCGCGCCGGGTGGCCGGCCAGCCGCATCGGCTGGTGGCCCGCAGAGTGCTGCTGGAACTGAGGCGAGATGCTCCCAAGCGCTTTGATGTCGCGGTTTCGCCGATCGAGTGGCGTGGTGAGGCCGCCGTGCTGCTGGAATTTCATGCCCTGGCCGAACACGATCAGGATCTGGGTGAGGGTGTGGACGCCACGCCGGAACCCGCCGCCCAGCAGATGGCCCGGGCGCTGGCCCACGAAATCAAGAATCCACTGGCCGGACTGCACGGCGCCGCGCAATTGCTGGAGCGCGAGTTGCCCAGTGCCGCGCTCAAGGAATACACGCAGGTCATCCGCGCCGAAACCGATCGCATCCGCCGTCTGGTGGACCGTTTGTTGCAGCGGCCGGAAGTGGCCCACGCCGGCCAGAGTTTCAACATCCACGAGGTGCTGGAGCGCGTGCGCACCCTGATCGGCGCCGAAACCGGCAGCCAGGTCCAGGTGGTACGCGATTACGATCCCAGTCTGCCGGACCTCGACGGTCATCCCGATCGATTGACCCAGGCGGTACTGAATCTGGCCCGCAATGCCCTGCAATCGGGCGCCGGCACCATCCGCCTGCGCACCCGTGCCGAGCGCCGCGCACGCATCGGCGATCACACCTGCAAGCTGGCCCTGCGCATCGATGTCTGCGATGACGGCCCAGGTGTGCCCGAGGCCCTGCGCGAAAGTCTGTTCCTGCCCTTTGTCACCGGACGTGATGAGGGTACCGGTCTGGGATTGCCGGTGGCTCTCGGCATCGCCCGCGAACATGGCGGTACCCTGGCCTTCGTCAGCCGCCCCGGCGCCACGGTCTTCAGTCTGCTGATTCCGGTGACGCCATGAAAAAGCAGTCAAACGTAAAACGTAAAGCGTCAACGAAGCGCGCTTCAATTGACGTTTCACGTTTTACGTTTTACCCGCTTCAGCAAACGCCGGTGCCTGCATGAGCGCCCAACTGCATCAACGCAGCGGCCCGCGCCGGGTGGTCTGGCTGGTCGACGACGATCGTTCGATCCGCTTCGTGCTGGAAAAGGCCCTGGCCGGCGCCGGTTTCATGGTCGAGAGCTTTGACGCTGCCGAACCCGCCTTGCGGGCGCTGGGAACGCGCAGCCCCGATCTGGTCTTTACCGACGTGCGCATGCCCGGCATGGACGGCATGGCCTTCCTGGAGAAGCTCGGCCAGCGCGCGGCGCAGGTGCCGGTGGTGGTGATGAGCGCCTACACCGATCTGCCGAGTACCGTGGCCGCATTCCACCGCGGCGCCTTCGACTATCTGCCCAAGCCCTTCGATATCGACAGCGCCATCGACATGGCGCAGCGGGCCACGGCCCGCGAAGCGCCGGCGGCCGAGACCGACTGGTCCGATGAGGGTCTGGTCGGCGACACCCCGGCCATGCGCGAAGTCTTCCGCGCCATCGGTCGGCTGTCGCGCGCCGACCTGTCGGTGCTGATCACCGGCGAAACCGGCACCGGCAAGGAACTGATCGCGCGCGCGCTGCACCGCCACAGCCCGCGCGCCGATGGTCCTTTCATTGCCCTCAACACCGCGGCCATTGCCCCGGAGTTGCTGGAGAGCGAGCTCTTCGGTCACGAACAGGGCGCTTTTACCGGCGCCACCCGCCGTCACCAGGGCCGTTTCGAGCAGGCCGAGCGCGGCACCCTGTTTCTGGACGAAATCGGCGACATGCCGCTGGCGCTGCAGACCCGATTGCTGCGGGTGCTGGCCGAAGACGAGTTCTATCGCGTCGGCGGCCGCGAACTGATCCGTGCCGATGTGCGGGTGATCGCCGCCACCCATCAGGATCTGCGCGGCAAGGTCGAGCGCGGCGAATTCCGCGCCGATCTGCTGCATCGGCTCGACGTGGTCCGCATCCATCTGCCGGCGCTGCGCGAGCGCGCCGCCGACGTGCCACGCCTGGCCGATCGTTTCCTGGCCGAAAGCGCCCGCGAGATGCGGGTGGCCACCAAGCACCTGTCGGTGGACGCGGTGCGCGCGCTGACTCGCTATCCCTGGCCCGGCAATGTCCGCGAACTGCGCAATCTGTGCCAGCGCCTGGTGCTGATGGCCCCCGGTGCGCAGGTGCTCAGCGGCGATCTGCCCGAGGAAGTGCGCCGGGCCACGGCCGCGCCAGCAGCCGAGCCCAGCTGGCTCAAGGCCCTGGCCGACTGGTCGCGCCAGCAACTGGAACTCGAGCAGGGCGATCTGCTGGAATCGGCCAAGGCCAGCCTGGAACAGGTGATGTTCGACGAAGCCCTGAAGCTCACCGGTGGCGACCGCCAGCAAGCCGCCAAACGCCTGGGCTGCGGCCGCAACACCCTGACCCGCAAGCTGGGGCCGAAGAAGCGCGGGTAGGGCCGGGACTCGGGACTCGGGAAAGAGCCTGCCGGGCTCTGGTTCTTGTAGGTCCAGACTTGTCTGGACGCTCTTGGCGGCATGCTGAAGAAGCGTCCAGACAAGTCTGGACCTACAACAGCCTGCGGCTCGTAGCCTTTTCCCCGCGCCCCGCGCCCCGCGCCCCGTTTCCCCTACACTGACACCCATAACCAGCACCAGCTGTTAGGCTACGCGCCCCCATTTTCAGCTTCGCCGCGGAGTTCGCCATGAGTGCAGGAACACAGCAGGTGGTTCGTTTTCACTACAGTGTGGCCGAAGTCGGCAAGCCGGCGATGGAGAGTTCGCGCGAAGGCGGCGAGCCGATCGCGGCGCTGATCGGCGCCGGCAACATCATCCCTGGCCTGGAAAAGGCGCTGGCCGACAAGAAGGTCGGCGACCGTTTCGAGCTGCTGGTGACCGCGGCCGAAGCCTATGGCCCGCGCAACGAGGCCCTGACCCAGCGCGTGCCCAAGAAGTACTTCCCCACCCAGGTGGCGCTGCGTCCGGGCGTGACCGTGATGCTGCAGACCCAGCAGGGGCCGCGCCCGGTGACCGTGGTCAAGGTCGGCATGAGCGTGGTCGATGTAGACCTCAATCACCCGATGGCCGGCAAGGACCTGAATTTCGACATTGAGATCGTCGAAGTGCGCGACGCCAGCGAAGAGGAGATCGCCCACGGTCATGCTCATGGGACCGGCGGTCATCACCACTGAGCAATCCTTCAGTTCGGGGGCTGCCGCAACGAAAGGTTAACGCGTAATCTACGTCGAGTTTTCATTCCGGCAGGATGACGCTCATGCGGCGCACGCGTTTGTGGACGGCTCTGGCGGCGGCAGCGGCGGTAGTGCTGTCAGCGCCGACGCTTGCACAGAGTGGGGAGACTGGCGCCGGGGCGAGTGCCGATGAGGCCAGGCTGCTGGATCAGCTGACGGTGCTCGGTTCACGCCGCGTGGGTCGATCCGATACCGAGTCCCCAGTGCCGGTCGACGTCTTCACCCTGCAGGAACTGGCCGAGCGCGGCGCCCAGTTCGATCTGGCGCAGACGCTGCAGTTCACGGTGCCCTCCTTCTTTTCGACCCGCCAGACCGGTGCCGACGGCGCCGATCTGGTTGACGGCGCGGCCCTGCGCAACCTGGGTTCGGATCAGACGCTGGTGCTGGTCAACGGCAAGCGTCGCCACACCACGGCACTGGTCAACCTGTTCGGCGCCCGCAATCGCGGCAATACCGGCACCGACCTCAACTCCCTGCCGGTGCTGGCCATCGATCGCGTCGAAGTGTTGCGCGACGGTGCTGCAGCTCAGTACGGTTCCGATGCCATCGCCGGCGTCATGAACATCGTACTCAAGCGCGACAAGGGCTGTGAAGGTCTGGCCGGCTACGGCAAGTACACCGCGGGTGACGGCGTCAATCAGCTGTACAGCGCCTACTGCGGCATCGAGATGGGTGACGGCGGCATCTTCTCGGTAACCACCGAGTACGGTAACCGTGGTCGCTCGGATCGTTCCGAGCCGCGCAACAATCCCCGCACCATCGGCGACAGTGCCGTGGAGAGCGGCACGCTGGTGGTCAACAGCGAAATCCCGCTGACCGACACCGCCGACGTCTACTTCAACGCCGGCGTGCAGAATCGGCGCGCCTCCTCGGCCGCCTTCGCCCGCGACGGGGTCGATGATGTGCCCTCGCGCAACTCGGCGGCGATGTATCCGGATGGTTTCGTACCCTTCATCAACGGTGATCTCGAAGACCGTCATGCCACGCTGGGTGCGCGCGGGCTGGTCGCGGACTGGACCGCAGATCTGTCCGCCACCTATGGCTACAACGAGATGTTCTATGACATCAGCAACACGCTGAACGCCTCGATTGCCAATTTTGAACGGCTCAACAACCGGCCGGCCTTGAGCAACACCGCTTTCGATGCCGGCGGCTTCCTGTTCCGTCAGGGCACCGTCAATCTCGATTTCACCCGCTATTTCGACGGGCTCTGGGGTGGCGCCAACATCGCCTTCGGTGGCGAGTATCGCGATGAGAACTACCAGATTTTCGCCGGCGAACCAGGCAGCTACATCGATGCCGATGGCGCCGGCGGCGGCAATGCCGGCAGCCAGGGCTTTCCGGGCTTCCAGCCCGGCGATGAAACCGACAGCAGTCGCGACAGCTACGCGCTCTACGCCGATCTGGAAGTCACCCCGAGCGATCGACTGACCGCCGACATTGCCGCCCGTTTCGAGCACTACAGCGACTTCGGATCGACGCTCGACGGCAAGGCGGCGCTGGCCTTCGAAGTCAACGACGATTTCGTGCTGCGCGGCTCGGTCTCCAGCGGTTTCCGCGCGCCCTCGCTGCAGCAGCGCTTCTTCTCCTCGACCTTCACCGATTTCATCAGTGGTGAACCGGTGGACGTGCTGCTGGCGCCCAATGGCGGCGCCATCGCCCGCGCTGCCGGCATCCCCGATCTGACCGAAGAAACCTCGGTCAGCGGCGCTCTCGGCTTCACCTGGCGCCCGAACAGCAGCATGTCGGTCACGGTCGATGCCTACCAGATCAACATCGACGATCGCATCGTGCTCTCCGGTCGCTTCAATACCGACGACCCGAACATCGGCGCCATTCTCGCCGGCGTGGGTGTAGGCGAGGCGCAGTTCTTCGTCAACTCGGTGGACACCCGTAGCCGTGGCGTGGACATCACCGCGGCCTGGGATTCGACCCTGTGGGAGGGCGAGCTGACCACCTCGATCGGCGTCAACATCGGCGAAACCGAGGTCACCGCCATCCACGCTCCAGCGGCCCTGGTGGGACGCGAAGACGTGCTGCTGAGCGAGCGCGAGCGCCTGTTCATCGAGAATGGCTCACCGGAGAGCAAGGGCGTGGTCGGCTTCGACTGGACCCGTGATCGCTGGAACGCCAACCTCAAGCTGATCTATTTCGGCGAACAGACCCTCGGCACCTTCTCCGGCCCGCCGGTGCCCAATCAGCACTACAACGCCAAGGCCTCGGCGGATCTCAGCCTGACCTACAGCATCAGCGAAGCCACCAAGCTGACCGTTGGCGGCGCCAACATCTTCGACGCCAGACCGACCCGGCAGAACCCCGACGAGACCGACAACGGCCATGTCTTTGAGAGCGTGCAGTTCGGCCTGAACGGCGCCGCCTGGTTTGTGCGCCTGCACAGCCGCTTCTTCTGATCGGCGGCCTTGGGTGTAGGTTGGGCTAAGCGCAGCGTGCCCAACGTCCGGCCCATCTGTTGGGCACGCTGCGCTTAGCCCAACGGTCATGGCTGTGGGCCACTCGCAATCATGAAAGTCGCTGGTGCCATGACCGTTGCATAGGTTTTCCTGCCTAACCCCTCCCCAGCCCTCCC
>JALHRS010000072.1 GCA_022841325.1 Lysobacterales bacterium
GCCCCATGCCCCATGCCCCATGCCCCATGCCCCATGCCCCATGCCCCAGCCGCACGCGGCTCTGCTACCATTCGCGGCTCACTTTTTGCCGGATCTCCATCCATGGAAACAAATGCGCTCGCCGCGAATCTCGCGGATCTGCGCCAGCGCGTCGATGCGCTGAGGGGGTTTCTTTGACTTCGACCGCAAGCAGGATCGGCTAGACGAAGTCAGCCGCGAACTGGAAGACCCGGATGTCTGGAACAAGCCCGAGCGGGCCCAGGAACTGGGCAAGGAACGGGCGCGGCTCGAGGCCGTGGTCAAGGGCCTGACCGAGATGACCCAGGGCATTGCCGACTCGATCGAGCTGCTGGAGATGATCGAGGCCGAGGATGACGCCGATTCTCTGGCGACGCTGGAAAAGGATGTGGCCGGCATCGAGGAGCGTGTCGCGCGCATCGAATTCCAGCGCATGTTCAGCAATCCGATGGACTCGCACCCGGCCTATGTAGACATCCAGGCCGGCGCTGGCGGCACCGAGGCCCAGGACTGGGCGGAAATGCTGCTGCGCATGTATCTGCGCTGGTGCGAGCGCAAGGGCTTCGCCACCGAGTTGCTGGAAGTCAGCGCCGGTGATGTGGCCGGTATCAAGAGCGCCTCGCTGCGGGTCGAGGGTGATTACGCCTTTGGCTGGCTGCGCACCGAGATCGGCGTGCACCGGCTGGTGCGGATTTCGCCCTTCGATTCGAACAAGCGCCGGCACACTTCCTTTGCTTCGCTGTTCGTGGCGCCTGAAGTCGATGACGATATCGAGATCGACATCAATCCGGCCGACCTCAAGACCGACGTCTACCGCTCCTCGGGCGCTGGTGGTCAGCACGTCAACAAGACCGAGTCGGCGGTGCGCATCACTCACGTGCCCACCAACACGGTCGTGGCCTGTCAGACCGAACGCTCGCAGCACGCCAATCGCGATCGCGCCATGAAGATGCTGAAGGCCAAGCTGTACGAGCTGGAAGTGCAGAAGCGCAATGTCGAGAAAGACCGGCTGGAAGCCACCAAGAGCGAGATCGGCTGGGGCCACCAGATACGCAGCTATGTGCTCGACGATGCCCGCATCAAGGATCTGCGCACCGGCGTCGAACGTCGCGACACGCAGACCGTGCTCGACGGTGATCTGGATGATTACATCGAAGCCAGTCTGAAGATGGGCTTGTAAGCAGATCCTGGTGTTTGCCGTCATCGCGAGGCACCGGTGTCGGCTGGAAACGGCCCACGGGCCATGAACCGCGGGTTGCAGTAGCGCCCTCGCGTCGCGACCGGCTACACCACCGGCACCGCGACGACCCCGTCCTGAGGCAGGTCGCGGCCAGAAGCCGGACGCAGAGAACACAAAGGAAAAGCAGAGAGAACACGAAGAAGAGCGTGAATGTCTTCGAGATGCCCTGAAACCGGTCGCGCGTAGTCCGTTGTGCCGCGCAGCGGCTCAGCGGGGCGCTTTCGCGTCACCGCCCGCAGAGCGCTGCGCGCACTTCGGGCTGCGACAGGCGGTTTTGCGCCAACTTCGTCAATTCAATGACTTACGATATGGGTTCATGGACAGCCTCCAGTTTCACCAAGAACTGCGCGGTGACCTTGACCGGCGTCATTGCGACCCCGGACTTGATCCGGGGGAAGCAATCCAGATGTACGTTCTCAAGAGCACTGGATTGCCTCGTCACTGCGTTCCTCGCAACGACGAAGCAAGGACTATGGCCTAGAGCTACGTCATGAGCAGATGTCACGTAGCCTGTCTCGCAGTCAGTGACCTATGACATTGAATCTCACACATCCAAACTGAGTCCAGATCATGAGTGAAGAGCAGATCCCCGCCAGCCCCAGCGACGACAATCACATCATCGCCGAGCGCCGCGCCAAACTCGCTGGCTTGCGCGAGCAGGGCATCGCCTTTCCCAACGATTTCCGCATCGACGCGCTCTGTGCACCGCTGCAGGCGGAATTCGCCGATCGCGAGCAATGGACCGGCGAAGCGCTGGATGCGCTGGGCAGGCGCGTGCAGCTGGCGGGTCGGATCATGGCCAAGCGGATCATGGGCAAGGCCAGTTTCGTCACCATCAAGGACCAGTCCGGCAGCATCCAGCTGTTCCTGCAGGGGGCCTCGCTGGGGGAAGTCTATGAGGCCTTCAAGAGCTGGGATATCGGCGACATCGTCGGTGCCGCCGGCCCGCTGATGCGCACCCGCACCGGCGAGCTCAGCGTGCGCGCTGACGAGTTGCGCCTGTTGACCAAGTCGCTGCGGCCGCTGCCGGACAAGTGGCATGGGCTGTCCGACACCGAGGTACGCTATCGCCAGCGCTATGTCGATCTGATCGTCAACGACGAGGTGCGCGCGGTCTTCCGTCGGCGTTCGCAGATCGTGAGCTTCATCCGCCGCTTCCTGGAACAGCCCGAATACGGCTTTCTGGAAGTCGAAACGCCGATGATGCACGCCATACCCGGCGGCGCCACGGCGCGGCCCTTCGTGACCCATCACAATGCGCTGGACATGAAGCTGTACCTGCGGGTGGCGCCGGAGCTGTACCTCAAGCGGCTGGTGGTGGGCGGCATCGAGCGCGTTTACGAAATCAATCGCAATTTCCGCAACGAGGGCGTGTCCACCCGGCACAATCCCGAGTTCACGATGCTCGAGTTCTACTGGGCCTACGCCGATTACCGCGATCTGATGGACCTGACCGAGCGCATGCTGCGCGAACTGGCGGTCGAACTGGATGGCAGTCCGGTGATCCACTATCAGGGCCGGCAGATCGATTTCGGCCCGCAGTTCCTGCGCCTGCCGATGACCGACGCCGTGCTGCAGCGCAATCCCGAGATCTCGCGCAGTGATTGCCGCGATCTGGAGCGCCTGCGTGAACACTGCAAGCGCCTGCGCATTCCAACCAAGCCCGATTGGGGCTGGGGGCGTCTGCTGACCGAGATCTTCGAGCTGACGGTCGAGGATCAGCTGATCCAGCCGACCTTCATCACCGAATACCCGGCCGAAGTGTCGCCGCTTTCGCGCCGCAACGACCAGGATCCGGAAGTCACCGATCGCTTCGAGCTGTTCATCGTGGCGCGCGAGCTGGCCAACGGCTTTTCCGAGCTCAACGACGCCGAGGACCAGGCCGAACGCTTCCGCGCCCAGGCCCAGGCCAAGGATGCCGGCGACGCCGAGGCCATGCATTTTGATGACGACTACATCCGCGCACTGGAGTACGGTCTGCCGCCGACGGCTGGCGAGGGTATAGGCATCGACCGTCTGGTCATGCTGTTCACCGACTCCGCTTCGATCCGCGACGTCCTGCTGTTCCCGTACATGCGTCCGGAGGCCTGAGCATCTGAGCTGCGGCTGACGCGACGCTCCGTGTCAGCATGTGCTCTGCTGCGGCAATCCGCGGCGCAAGCTGTACGCTTGACTGGAAGCGTGGTGCGGGCCGGCTCTGCGGGGCGCGGCATACTGGCGGAGCCGCTTGTCGGGGATGTCGTTGAGCCGCCCGATAAGCTCGGGTAGTCGTTTCGAAGTTCTCTCTATTGCATTGTTTTTCAAAGTCGCATCGCCGATGGAACGGCTCTTGCTTCCGTCTCCTGCAGAAGCCGATGATCTGTATAGCGGTTTTGGGGGAGGGCGCTCGCGGAGCGGTTGGCCGCGAGCGTTGTCTCGGGTCCGTATCGCGAGCGTGCTGCCGTCGCGAGTGGCAACGGCATGCGCATATGCGAGTTTTCGCGGTAGCGTCCGTCTCTGTTCCGCAGTCAGCCGTCCGGGCGGAGGTACAATGAGTTACCGAGCGTCCGATGAATCCTTGATTTCGTTTGATCGCTTCGATAGAACTGCGGCGCGCCGTCAGGGGGATGCTTCCATGAATCAGGCTGGGCCTATGACTCCCAATGTGGGCAAGCGACATCGGCGTATGCCAATCAACTCAGCTGTGCTGATGATGCGCGGTGACGAGTCATGGACTTCCGAGTTGATGGATATTTCGGCCACCGGGGTGATGGTACGCCGGCCGGTGGACTGGATCGGCCAACGCGGCGATCGTTTCGTGCTGGACATGCTCTTCGGCGACGAACTCAACATCCACGTCGAGGCCAAGGTGGCCCGGGTGGCGGACGACGAGGTCGGATTTGCCTTCTCGCAGATTCCGTCCGACAAGGAAGCACCGCTGTGGAACCTGCTCGGCGGCTATGCCGACAGCCTGGAAGTGTGGAGTGACGAGTCCTGAAGCCAGTCAGCGCTTTCTGACCATGCGCGGCGTCGCGTTCGCGCCGACTGCAGCGGCGCCACTACTCAAACAATTTCAGTAGCTGCCACCCATACACGGCTCCGACGCAGCCTACGACCGCAAAGCCGCCGGCGCCGAGCAGCGCCATTCGACCCATCCACACGGCCCGCGACCCGCGCACGATCCGGCGAGCCATCAGCAGACGTGCCCCGGCATGCGGGAAGCGCTGCTCGCGAATCGCGGCGAGTGCGCCCTGGGCAATGACCGCGCCGGTGACCAGTCCCACCAGCGCCAGCAGCAGGAAGCAGCCCCGCGCCAGCATCACGAAGCGGCCTGCAGCCAGTTCGGAATCGCCCGCGACCAGACGCGCTTGTATGCTGGACAACTCATTCTGCAAGGCCAGCATCAGCAGTGCCCCCACCACGGTGACCAGGAGCAGAGCGGCCATGGTGCGTCGGCGCTCGCTCGGATCAGCCGGATGTATCTCGGAGTCCGGCACGGCTGCATTTGAATCACCTGGCAAGTCGGACATCATGGCCTCGAGCGGCAAGCGCAATCGCTGTCAAGTCTGCACTGCTTTGGGGGACAGGTGGGAATCACCCCGACCGGCGCATCCAGCGGCCCGACTGCCGCAACTCTCACGAACTGCCTGAATGGAGGGGCGGCATGTGGTCCGAGATTCGTGTCGCCGGGATGCCCGATCTGGAAGCGATTGCGCGCCTGCACAGCGACAGCTGGCGCTCCACCTATCGCGGGCTGATCGCCGATTCGCTGCTGGATCAGGATCTGCTGGGCAACCGCCGGGCGTTGTGGCGCCAGCGCCTGGCCGATCCCGCCAGTGGGCGCTTTACCTGGCTGGCGCTGATGGAAGGCCAGCCGGTCGCGGTCTGCAGTCTGCTGCTGGATGCCGATCCGGTACATGGTTCCCTGATTGACGCCCTGCACGTGCAGGACGGCTTCAAGGGGCGCGGCATCGGCCGGGCGCTCAGTCTGGTGCTGGCGCGCAAGGCCCGGGAACTGCGAGCGCAACAGCCGCTGCATCTGTGGGTGCTCGACGGCAACTGGCGCGCGGCCCGTTTCTATGAGGGGCTGGGCGCGATCCATCTGGGCATGCGCTACGACGACCATCTGCCTGGCGCCGAGAGCTACGACCATCGCTATGGCTGGCCCAGCCCAAGGCACCTGATCGAGCGTCTGTCGTCCCGGAGCCGGGAAGGTTCCGGTCCGGCAACATCGTGAAATCCATGCAAATTCTCTGACCCAGGGGATTCCCGCGGGGCTGTCGTTGACTTCAGTCAAGCTGCCGCGGCGCGGAAACATGAACAATCGCGGCCGACCTAAATACTAGGTATCTGGAGGCGCCCGCACATGGTCGAAACATATAACGACAAGGTGGTGAAGCAATTCACCGTCATGACCGTGATCTGGGGCATCGTCGGAATGCTGGTCGGCGTGTTCATCGCCGCGCAGCTGGCGTGGCCCTGGCTCAATTTTGATATCCCCTGGCTCAGCTACGGGCGCTTGCGCCCCTTGCACACCAACGCCGTGATCTTTGCCTTTGGTGGATCAGGGCTGTTCGCGACCAGCTATTACATCGTCCAGCGTACCTGTCACGCCCGGTTGTTCAGCGATGCGCTGGCCGCTTTCACCTTCTGGGGCTGGCAGGCGGTGATCGTGGCGGTGGCCATCACCTTCCCGTTGGGCATCACCCAGAGCAAGGAATACGCCGAGACCGAATGGCCGATCGACATCCTGATCACGCTGGTCTGGGTGGCTTATGGGGTGGTCTTCTTCGGCACCATTGCCAAGCGCAAGATTGCGCACATCTACGTGGCCAACTGGTTCTTTGCCGCCTACATCATCACCATCGCGCTGCTGCACATCGTCAACAACCTGTCGCTGCCGGTGTCGATGAGCAAGTCCTATGTCATCTACTCGGGCGCCGTCGATGCCATGGTGCAGTGGTGGTACGGCCACAATGCAGTGGGCTTCTTCCTGACCGCCGGCTTCCTCGGGATGATGTATTACTTCGTGCCCAAGCAGGCCGGCCGGCCGGTCTATTCCTACCGGCTGTCGATCGTGCATTTCTGGGCGTTGATCGCCATCTACATGTGGGCCGGCCCGCACCATCTGCATTACACCGCACTGCCGGACTGGGCGCAGTCGCTGGGCATGGTGTTCTCGCTGATCCTGCTGGCGCCGAGCTGGGGCGGCATGATCAACGGCATGATGACGCTGTCGGGTGCCTGGCATAAGTTGCGCACCGATCCGATCCTGCGCTTCATGATCGTGTCGCTGTCCTTCTACGGCATGAGCACCTTCGAAGGTCCGATGATGTCGATCAAGACCGTCAACGCGCTCAGTCATTACACCGACTGGACCATCGGCCATGTGCATTCCGGTGCGCTGGGCTGGGTGGCCATGATCACCATCGGTTGCGTCTACAGCCTGTATCCGCGTCTGCTGAAGCTGCCCGGCATGTTCTCGACCAAGGCGATCGAGGTGCATTTCTGGGTGATGACCATCGGCGTGGTGCTGTACATCGCCTCGATGTGGATCGCCGGCGTGATGCAGGGCCTGATGTGGCGTGCGACCAATGCCGACGGCACCCTGGCGTACACCTTCGTCGAGTCCCTGAAGGCCACGTATCCCTACTACTACGTGCGCTTCCTGGGTGGTTTGCTGGTGCTCTCGGGCATGTTCATCATGCTCTGGAACATGTGGCGTACCGCGCAGATGGCGCGCGACACGGCGCCGGTTGCCGTACCTGCACCGGCCCACGCCTGAGGAGGATGCGATGAGCTTCAATCATGAAAAGTTCGAGAAGAACATCTTCCGCATGGGCATCTGGATTGCCGTGGTGGTCAGCTTCGGCGGCCTCGCCCAGATCGTGCCGCTGATGTTCCAGGCCCAGGTGGTGCAGCCGCTGCCGGACATGAAACCGATCACCGCGCTGGAACTGGCCGGTCGCGAAGTCTATGTGCGGGAAGGCTGCTACAACTGCCACTCGCAGATGGTGCGCGCCCTGCGTTCGGAAACGGCCCGTTATGGCCACCACTCGGTGGCTGCGGAGTCGGTCTGGGATCACCCCTTCCTGTGGGGCTCCAAGCGCACCGGCCCGGATCTGGCCCGCGTGGGTGGTCGCTACAGCGATGACTGGCACCGCGTGCATCTGAACAATGCCCGCGATGTGGTGCCCGAGTCGAACATGCCGGGATTCCCCTGGCTCAACGACAATCTGATCGATGCCGATGATCTGGCTGCGAAGATGGGCGCGCTGCGCACGCTGGGTACGCCATACACCGATGAAGACATCGCCGGTGTGGCCGCCGCCGTCAGCGGCAAGACCGAGATGGATGCCACCATTGCCTATCTGCAGTCGCTGGGGCGCTATGCGCCGAAGCGTCAGCCGATGGCGTCCAGCCCTGAGGTGACAGCCGGGACCGGGGACCCGGGACCCGGGACCCGATCGGCCGACTCGATGGCACAGGAGGTGGGCTCATGAGTCTGGGAGTCGCATTGGGCAGCATCACCGCGCTGCTGATGGTCATATTCATCGGCATCGTTGTCTGGGCTTATGGCTTCAAGCGCGCCACCGATTTCGACGACATGGCGCGCTTGCCGCTGGAAGACAAGGAGGGTCGCTCATGAACAGCGCCTGGAGCATCTACGTCATCGTGCTGACACTGGTGACGGTGGGCGGCAGCGTCTGGCTGCTGGCCATGACTGCGCGCAAGCCCGAGAAGAAGGAAGGCGAGACCACCGGCCATGTCTGGGACGGTGATCTGGCTGAGTACAACAACCCACTGCCGCGCTGGTGGCTGTGGCTGTTCGTGGGCTCGGTGGTGTTTGCCGCGATTTATCTGGTGCTGTACCCGGGCTTCGGATCGGCCAGCGGCACCCTGGGTTGGAGCTCGGAGGCGCAGTTGCGTGCCGAACAGCAGAAGTACGACGAGATCGCACGACAGACCTACGCCCGTTTCGCCGCAATGGACGTGGCGGAGCTGTCCCGGAACAGCGAGGCGCTGGGCCTGGGACGCAATATCTTCGCCAACAACTGCGCCACCTGCCACGGCACCGACGCCCGCGGCGCGATCGGATTTCCCAATCTGACCGACGCCAGCTGGCAGTGGGGCGGTGAGCCGGACCAGATCCTGACCACCATCCTGCAGGGCCGCACTGCAGCCATGCCCAGTTGGTCGGGCGTGCTGGGACCGGAAGGGACCCCGCAGGTGGTGGCCTATGTGCGTTCGATCGCGGGCCTGGGTCACAATCCGGCCGCCGCCGCCGCGGGCAAGGCACGCTATGAGCAGATCTGCCTGGCTTGCCACGGGCCTGAAGGCAAAGGCATGGTGGCGCTCGGTGCCCCCGATCTGACCGACTCGGACTGGCTCTACGGCAGCAGCGAAGCCGCCATTACCGAATCGCTGACCAAAGGGCGAAATGGCCAGATGCCGGCCCATGCGCCACTGATCGGTGAGGATGCGGTCAAGGTCGTTGCTGCCTATGTCTACAGCCTGCGCCAGGACAACGAAGTGGCACAGAGCGAGGGCCAGCACTGATGGCGGGCACCGATCCGGAGACTACGCTACAGGGCGCGGAAGTATCCGGTGGGGTGCCTACCATCCAGCGGGTCGGAGCTGTGCTCTGGCCCTCGTTTTTCGCCGCCGGCGTGGCGACGATGGTGTTCTTTGCCTTCGTCGACCCGGTCGAGCTTGGCACCATCACCTTTCCCCAGGTGATGGTGTCGCGCGAACTCGGTTACACCCTGGGCTTTTTCATGTTCTGGGCCTGTACCTTCAGCAGCAGCCTGTTTACCTCGATCCTGCTGCGGACCAGGCGTGAGATCGATGGGGTGAAGTGAAGCTGGAGCGGTGCTCGGTGGATCAGGGGCGGGGCTTGGTGAAGCAAGAACGGGGCTGGGGGCTGGGGCGTGGACCTGGCGTCGGTTTCCAGGAATTGAAGCCTTGCGCTATTGCCTCCTCGTGGACATCCCAGGACCAGATGCATCCCAGCATCGCGCCCCAGCCCCCAGCCCCCAACCCCGCTCTTTTTCACCCGCGGCATTGCCGCCGCGCCGCACGAACCTCCTGAGCCACACGGACGCCCCCATGGAAGGCAAACCACTGCCAGTCGCACTCAAGGTCATCGGCAACGATGACGGCGCCATGTACGCGGCCCATCAGAAGATCTACCCGCGTGAGGTCGGAGGACGTTTTCAGCGCCTGCGCAAGGCCGCCGTGTTCTGGCTGCTGGGCATGTACTACCTGTTTCCATGGATCAACTGGGACGAACGTCAGATCGTGCTGTTCGATCTGCCAGCCCGCAAGTTCTACATTCTGGGTCTGGTGTTCTGGCCGCAGGACTTCTTTTACCTGTCGGCGCTGCTGATCGTTGCTGCACTGAGCCTGTTCTTCTTCACTGCGCTGGCTGGTCGATTGTGGTGCGGCTTTGCCTGTCCACAGACGGTCTGGACTGAAGTCTTCCTGTGGATGGAGCGCTGGGTCGAAGGCGATCGCAACGCCCAGATGCGGCTGGACAAGGGGCCATGGAACGCCCGCAAACTGCGGCTGAAGGCCTTCAAGCAGTTCCTCTGGATCACCTTTGCCCTGTGGACCGGCTTTACCTTCGTCGGCTTCTTCACCCCGATCCGCGAACTCGGCCACAGTCTGATCAGTGGGCAGCTGGGTGGCTGGGAACTGTTCTGGTTCCTGTTCTACAGCCTGGCCACCTACGGCAACGCCGGACTGCTGCGAGAGCAGGTCTGCAAGTACATGTGCCCATACGCCCGCTTCCAGAGCGCGATGATCGACAAGGACACGCTGGTCATCACCTACGACGACGTTCGCGGCGAGCCGCGCGGCGCGCGCAAGCGGGCGGTGAGGAGTGTGGAGGAGCGGCGCAGAGCTGAAGCGCGGGACCGGGGACCCGGGACCGGGGACCCGGGAAATGCTCCCGAAGCGCCAGGGGCTGACGAGCCATCCAGAGCAGGTGAAACCGGCATCAGTGCGCTGATGCGAATGGCCGCTGACGCCGAGGTCCGTGGACCGGCTCTTGCGGGTCCCGGGTCCCGGGTCCCCGGTCCCGAGCAGGATTCCTCCGCATCCAATCACAAGGCTGTCGAAACTGCGCAGCCATCCCCCACCACCCTCGGCGACTGCATCGACTGCAAGGCCTGCGTGCTGGTCTGCCCGACCGGCATCGATATCCGTGATGGTCTGCAGTACGAATGCATCGGCTGCGCTGCCTGCATCGACGCCTGTGACGAAGTCATGGACAAGATGGGGTATCCGCGCGGACTGGTGCGCTATTCCACCGAGCACGCCGTGCATGGAGAGCCGACCAAGGTCATCCGCAAGCGCACGGTGTTCTATGCGCTGTTGCTGACGGCGATTGTCTCCGCGCTGCTGTATTCGCTGGCCACCCGGGTCCCTCTGCTGGTCGACGTGATTCGCGACCGTGGCGAGCTCTACCGCGAAAACTCCGACGGCTGGATCGAAAACAGCTATCAGCTCAAGATCATGAACAAGTCCGAGCAGCCGCGTCGTTTTGTGGTCGAAGTGCTCGATCCGCCGGGCCTCAGCATCGTCGGCGTTACCGAGGTCGAGATTGCCGGGGGTGTCATCAACAATCTGGCGCTGACGCTGCAGGCCGAACCCGGCGCGTTCAAGGGCATGAAGCCGCTGCGCCTGCGTGTCACCGCAGCCGATGACCCCAAGGTCGAACGCATCGAAACCAGTCGCTTCTTTGCGCCCTGAACCGCGGCTCTCCTGTGGGAGCGGCCTCGGGCCGCGATCGCTTTTCGTAGGTCACGTTGTCCGCAGGGCGGACTAGGTGACGCTGGCCGTGGATCATCGCGAAAACCCGAGTCTTCGGAGCGCTGATGCCAGAGGCAGGACGCGAAGGACACGAAGGAAAAGCAGAAAGGACGCCAAGAGAAGCGAATGCGAGTTTTCATTCGCGCGGCGTCGGATTTTTCGTGGGCGGGCTCTGCCCGCGATCAAGGCTTCCATCCAGGCCAGAAGCCATCGCGGATGAATCCGCTCCCACAGGAGGCGTGGCTCTGTGGGAGCGGCCTCTGGCCGCGATCGCTTTGGTAGGTCACGTTGTCCGCAAGTCGGACTACGTGACGCTGGCCGTACGTCATCTCGAAAACCCGAACTTGCGGAGCGCTGATGCCAGAAGCGGGACGCGAAGGACGCGAAGGAAAAGCAGAAAGAACGCGAAGGAATTCAAGAGCCATCCCGATTCGGCTTTTCTCTGCGTACTCTGCGGCTCTCTGCGTTCTCCGCGTTGACGCTTCTGGTAAGGAGCGGCCGGCAAGATTGTCGGGCCTGGATGGCCCGTGCCTGGCCGTCATGACGAACTTCAAGACTACGACCGCCCGTCGCGCGGTTTCAGGTCACGCAGGGCCTGGACCACCTGGCGGGTCCAGAAATCCTTGTCGCCGGCAGCGGTCTCTTCCAGCAGGTCCAGGCTGAAGCGACTGGTTTCTTCGATCGGCTTGCCGTTACCGCTACGGTAATGGGCGGTCACGGCAAACTGGGTGGGCTGGTCCACGGTGCGCTCGAACACATGCGAGAGCACGCGGCCGTCCTGCAGGGCGTAGCTCAGCGTGAAGCCGGGCGGGATGCTGAATCCGCCCTTGGCAAACAGCGGCAGTTGCGACATCAGCTTGAGCACGTCGTCGCGTCCCCACAGCCACACCGGACGATCGACCGACAGGCGCACATCCTCGGCCGGACTGCGCCCGGCATTGGTGATTTCCAGCGCCCAGCTGGAACTGCCGGTGGGCATCAGCGAGATACGCAAATAGGCACGGGCCTGGCGCTCTGCTTCCTCGCGCAGTGCCTCTGCCTGTGATTGCAGCGCCCGCTCGCTCTTTTCCTGGGCTTCGGCCTGACGCCGCATTTCCTCGCGGGTCTGCGCCATCTCCACCCGCTGCAGACGCAGCTCCTGACGCTGCATCCAGATGGTGGACAGCAGTCCGAGAAAGGCCAGGCCGGCGAACAGCGCCTCGAGCGCGCTGTAGGCCGCTTCCACCGTGTCGGCCGATACCGAGCCCATCATCGGCGGGAAGATGTAGAGCCAGCTCAGGGTGAGCAGACTCAGGGACAATGCTGCCAGAACCACGAAGACCACCGGCGAGCGTTCTTTCTTGCGTTTTGATTCGATCTTGTTCATGGGCGCCTCCATGCAGCTGCCGTGCCAGCCATAATATCAATGCAAATCAATATGTTGTGATTTTACCGTTTTGCGTCCGTCCGAATTCGGACGCGAGAGCGGACGGCTGTCGGTGTGCAGGGCGGGTGTCGCAGATGCGTTTGCGCGGCGTTCGGCCTACGATTCGATCCGGGAAGAGACATCGGAATGCAGTCTTGAAGACGCAGGCGCAACAGCAACTCGGCATCGATCGCATCAGCGCGAGCGGCCGCCAATCGCTGCCGGACTGGATTGCCGTGGAGGACGCGCTGGAGATCCGTCTGTCGCATCCGGCGCTGGGTGACGGCGCGCAGACACTGGCGATCAGCATGCGCACACCGGGTCATGATGCGGAATTGGTGGCGGGCTATCTGTATGCCGAAGCGGTGCTCAGCGATCCGGCGCAGATCGTGCAGATCGGCGCCTGCGCCGGCAACCCCAACGCCGTGCGCATCGACCTCGACGGGCCCGCGCCGAATCTGGATTCGCTGCAGCGCGCCGGCACGATGAACTCCAGTTGTGGGGTCTGCGGCAAGACTACGCTGGAAGCCGTGACCGCGAGTTCGCAATCGCGACGGGTGTCGGGTGGCAAGCGCGTCGACGCTGCCGTGCTGCGACGGCTGCCGCAAGGCCTGCGCGCGGCGCAGACGCTGTTTGCAGCCACCGGCGGCTGCCATGGCGTGGGTCTGTTTGATCTGGACGGCCGCTTGCTGGCGCTGCGCGAGGACGTGGGTCGCCACAACGCGCTCGACAAGCTGGTCGGGCAGGCTTTTCTGGCAAAGACCCTGCCGTGGACCGATCAGGTGTTGCTGCTTTCCGGCCGCGCCAGCTTCGAGCTGTTGCAGAAAGCGACCATGGCCGGCGCATCGATCGTCGCCGCCGTCGGCGCGCCGTCGAGTCTGGCGGTGGAACAGGCGCAGGCAGCGGGCATCACCCTGGTCGGATTTCTGAGCGAGCATGGGTTCAATATCTACAGTGGCGCCGAGCGGGTCATGGTCGGCAGCTAGCCCATGCGGGGCAGGTCTTCGGCTTTTGGGGGTACTGGCGCTTCATCTTGTCACGTAGCCCCTGCGGGGCAACGTGACCTACCGGAGCCGCCGGGCTAGTTCGACGAACGGGGTATTGGCTGAGGTAGGTCACTGGCTCTGGTAGGTCACGTTGGCCGCGCAGCGGTCTACGTGACATGGGGCTGCTGCGGGTCAATGAAAGTCGCGCGAGCGGGTGTCCAGCCCTGCGAGCAACTCGCTCAGGTCTTCCAGTCGATGCGCCAGTACGTGAGTGACGCCCTCGGCCTTCTGCAACTCGCCAATGACGCCGAGCATCTGTGATTCCAGCAGCACCCGGCGCTGACGGTCGGCCAGATCGCGCCAGACGATCAGATTGAGCCAGCCGCTGTCGTCTTCCAGGGTGACGAAGGTGACCCCCGAGGCGGTGCCGGGGCGTTGCCGCAGCGTGACCAGACCCGCCACCCGCACCGGCGTGCCATGCGCCAGCGCCTGCACCTCCGCGATGCTGCGCATACGCCGTGCGCGTAGCTGCGGGCGCAGCAGTTTCAGCGGATGCGTGTCCAGGGTCAGACCGGTGGTCCGGTAGTCGGCCAGCACGTTCTCGGCAGCCGTCGGCGGGCGTAGCACCACCTTTTCATCAGCAATGGGCGCATCGGCGAACAGATCCGGCATGCGCTCCACCCCGGTCACCGCCCATTGCGCCCGATGCCGATGCCCGGCCAGCCCGCGCAGTGCACCCGCCGCACCCAGCCGTTCCAGCGTCGCCCGATCCAGCTGCGCCCGATCAGCCAGATCCTGCACGTCCCGGAACGGCCCAGCGGCGCGCGCATCGACCAGGCGCTCGGCGGCATCCTGATTGAGGCCGCGGATGGAGCGGAGGCCCAGCCGCAAAGCGGCGGGAAAATGGAAAAAGGAAAAAGGAAAAGGGGAAAGCTCGCCAGTACAAACTTGGTGGTTGCCAGGCAGCTCCTGCTGTTCTTCCACGGGCAGAGCCATGCGCGCCTTCGTCGGAGCGTCAGCTGCTTTTGCCGTCCCTTTTTCCATTTTCCTTTTTCCATTTTCCTGCAGTGAAGCCTCCCACCCGCTCACCCTTACATCCACCGGCCGCACTTCGACGCCGTGGCGGCGGGCGTCCTGGATGATCTGGCTGACTGAGTAGAAGCCCAGTGGCTGAGCGTTGAGCAGGGCGGCGGCGAAGGCGGCGGGGTGATGGCATTTGAGCCAGGCCGAGGCGTACACCAGCAGGGCGAAGCTGGCGGCGTGGGATTCCGGGAAGCCGTAGGAGCCAAAGCCCTTGATCTGCTCGAACACCTGCTCGGCAAAACCGGTCTCGTAACCGCGTTCGGTCATGCCCTCGATGATGCGCTGGCGGTAATGCTCCATGCCGCCACGACGCTTCCAGGCAGCCATCGAGCGCCGCAGCTGATCGGCCTCGCCGGGCGTGAACCCGGCGGCGACGATGGCCAGCTGCATCACCTGCTCCTGGAAGATCGGCACTCCGAGGGTGCGTTCGAAGACCTTCTTCAGGTCCTCGGAGGGATAGCTGACTGCCTCCAGCCCCTGCCGCCGCCGCAGGTACGGATGCACCATCTTGCCCTGGATCGGCCCCGGCCGAACGATCGCCACCTCGATCACCAGATCGTAGAAATTTCGCGGCTTCAGCCGCGGCAACATCGACATCTGCGCCCGCGATTCCACCTGGAACACGCCGACGGTGTCGCCAGTTTGGAGCATGGCGTAGGTTTGTGGGTCCTCTGCGGGGATGGTGCTCAAGGCGAGCAGGGGAAAAGGGGAAAGGGAAAATGGAAAAGGGGAAGGCTCGTCAGACGGGGCCTTGCCGGCTTTTGGTGCAGCGGCGTCGCCTGTGGATCCCGCTTCCTCTCCAGTTCCGCCTGGCGTCATTGCGAGCGCAGCGAAGCAATCCAGTCCTTCAATGTCGTCCAAACGAGTCTGGATTGCCGCGTCGCTTTCGCTCCTCGCAATGACGCCTAGTTCAGAGGTTTGTCGGGAACAGACAGGGACATTGCCAGGCGAAGCTGCGTCTGCCGTTGATCTCCCCTTTTCCTTTTTCCCTTTTCCTTTTTCCCCCAACGGCGCCTGCCTCAAGTTCCAGTTATTGATGAGGTCCAGACAGCGCCGTATGCAACTCAACATCCCCAGCGCCAGCACATCGACCTTGAGCAGTCCCAGGGTGTCGAGATCGTCCTTGTCCCACTGAATGATGGTGCGGTCGGGCATGGCCGCGTTCTCGACCGGCACCAGTTCGTGCAGGGGTCGCTCCGAGATCACGAAGCCGCCGACATGCTGGGATAGATGTCTCGGAAAACCAAGAAGTTGCGATACCAACTTCAACAGTTTTCTGATCTGTGGACTGGCGGGATCAAAGCCGCGCTCGGTCAGGCGTTCCTCGATGGCCGAGAAGCCGTCCCACCAGGCCAGCGAGGATGCGATCTGGTCGACCTGATCCAGCGCCAGGCCGAGTGCCTTGCCGACATCGCGGATGGCGCTCTTGGCGCGGTAGCTGGCGACGGTGGCGGTCAGGGCGGCGCGCTCGCGGCCGTATTTCCCGTAGATGTACTGGATCACCTCTTCGCGGCGTTCGTGTTCGAAATCGACGTCGATATCGGGCGGCTCATTGCGTTCGCGCGAGATGAAGCGCTCGAACAGCAGATTGCCGCGGGCCGGATCGACTTCGGTGACACCGAGCGCGTAGCAGACCGCCGAATTGGCGGCCGAACCGCGGCCCTGACAGAGAATCTGCTGGCTGCGGGCGAAGCGCACGATGTCGTGCACGGTGAGGAAATAGGATTCGTACCTGAGCTCGGCGATCAGCGCCAGCTCATTCTCGATCTGCTGGCGCACCGCCGGCGTTTCCCCGCGAGGCCAGCGCTGGCGGATGCCTTCTTCAGTCAGTTCACGCAAATGATCGCTGGCGCTGCGGCCATCGGGGACCACCTCGTGCGGGTACTCATACCTGAGATCATTCAGAGAAAATCGACATAACTGACTGATGTAGATGGATTCTTCCAGCAGCTCCTGCGGGTAGATGCGGGCCAGCGCGGGCAGCGTGCGCAAATGCCGCTCGCCGTTGGGCAGCAGCCGGTAACCGGCCTCACGCACGCTGAGGTGGTGACGCACCGCGGTCAGCACATCGTGCAGCGCGCGCCGGCCACGCTCGTGCATGTGCACATCGCCACAGGCCACCAGCGGCATGCCGGCCGCCAGCGCCAGCGTGCGCAGCCAGTTCAGGCGCACCGCATCGCTGGGCTGCTGGTGCAGCTCGACCGCGATCCAGGCGCGTTTGGGAAAGTGCTGGGTGATCCAGGCGGCGTCGGCGAGTGTCACTGGGCAGGGGGCAGAGAAGCCGGGGCAAGGGGCAGGGGGCAGGGGGCAGGGGAAAGGCTCGCCAGAGTCAGGTTTGCCGCGCTGATGGCTGGATTGAGCGACACCCTTTGAATATCGCCGGCTGTTCCCGTGCCCCGTGCCCCGTGCCCCCTGCCCCGGCTCCTCCGCCACCCACAAAGCCACCACGCCCTCCATCACCGGTGGAAAATCCGCCCGCGTCAGCCGGTACTCGCCCTTGGTCGCGGCCCGACGGGCCTGGGTGATCAGCTGGCAGATGCCGCTGTAACCCTCGTGATCGGTGGCCAGCAACACCAGTTTCAGACCGCATTCGAGACGGAATTCGCTGCCGACGATCAGCGCCAGCCCATGCTCATTGGCGGCTTCATGGGCGCGCACAATGCCGGCCAGCGTGCACTCATCGGTGATCGCCAGCGCCCGATAACCGAGCTTGCGCGCACGCTCGAACAGCTCCATCGCGGTTGAAGCACCGCGCTGGAAGCTGAAGTTCGACAGACAATGGAGTTCGGCGTAAGCGCTGGACATGGCGGCGGTATCTGGAACTGCCATGGTAGCGGATACTGTATGGATGTACAGTCAATTGCGGGACTCGGGGTTCGGGGGTCGGGACTGCGCCGGTGCCCGGTGTAGGCGTCATTGCGACCCCGGACTTGATCCGGGGGAAGCAATCCAGACGCAGGCTCTCAAGAGCACTGGATTGCTTCGTCACTGCGTTCCTCGCAATGACGCATCAATAAACCCAGGACCTGGGTCCATGAGTCGGACATGAGTCACGGGACATGCTCCGAGCGATCCTGAGGAGGGCCGCGCGCCTGCGCGGCCGCTCTTGCTTTGTCACGCCCGCGAAGCACAGCGGCGCCGCAGGCGCGGCGTCCTCCACGAGTCCACGCGATCCTGGGGCACCGATGTGTCGCCACCCGGGACGCAGGCTGTCGGGCTAGCCAACCCGGCGGCGCCGCTCTGAACCACCCACAACCCACAACCCACAACCGACAACCGACAACCGACAACCACATCACCGAGTGCTCACCACAAATCCGGCAATCAACTCCGCCAGTTCCTCGCCAGCGTCTTCCTGCAGGAAATGCCCGGCATTGGCGATGGTCGGGTGGCTTAGGCCGGCGCAGCCGGGGATCAGCTTTTGCATGACGCGATCGCCGCCGCGGGTGATCGGGTCGTTGTCGCTAAAGGCAGTCAGGAACGGGATCTTGAGGGTTTGCAGCACGCTCCAGGCGCGGCGGTTGGGCTCGGCGGCAGGATCGTCCGGGCTGATCGGTACCAGCAGCGGAAAGGCGCGGGCGCCGGCCTTGTAGCTCTCGTCAGGGAAAGGAGCATCGTAGGCCGCTTGCACCTCTGCCGATACCGGGCGTGAACAGGCTTTGGCGATGATCGTGCCCACCGGAAACACCGGTACTTCCTGGGAGAACTTGCGCCAGGCCAGGAAGGCCTCGCCGGGCGCCTGATCGCCTGTGGGCAGGAAGGTATTGGCGGCGATCACCCGGGCGAAGCGCTCGGGCATCTCGGCCAGCAGTCGCAGACCGATCAGGCCGCCCCAGTCCTGGCAGAACAGCGTGATGTTCCGGAGGTCCAGCGCCTCCACCCAGGCGCGCATCCAGTCGACGTGGTTCTGGTAGCTGTAGGCCCCGCGCGCAGCGGGCTTGTCCGAGCGCCCGAAGCCGATCAGATCCGGTGCCAGCACCCGACGTCCGGCGGCGGCCAGCGGCGTGATCATCTTTCGATACAGGTAGGACCACGAGGGTTCGCCATGCAGCATCAGGATCGGCGCGGCGCTGTTCGGGCCCTCGTCCACGTAATGCAGGCGCAGGGGATCGGCAACACTGATACCCGGCACTTCGACATAGTTCGGCGCGAAGGCGTAACCCGGCAAATTTTCGAAGCATGAGTCTGGCGTGCGCAGAACGGTCATGTGAACCCCGATGTGGATGTTTTACCTGATGATGCCGAGTCAACATGGGCAGGTCGAACGGCTTTCTGTGGGAGCGGGCTTTGCCCGCGATCGTTTTCAGCAAACTGATCGGCCGTCGCGGATGAATCCGTTCCCACAGTTGCAGGATGGCGGTTGATCGCGGATGAATCCGCTCCCACAGGGTCGTGTCGCTATTTCAGGGGACGGCCGGTTTCGCCGGCGGCCACGGCTTCCACGGCGGCGCGAATCAGACGTTGCGGAACGCGGGTGCGGTAATCGGGATTGACGTAGGAGAACTGGATCACGCCGTGGGCGTCGATGATGAACACGCTGGGCACCGGCAATGCGTGGTGCTTTTCGCCGCTGGCGGTTTCCAGATCGATGCCGTATTCGGCGTATTTCTCGAGCGTGGCGTCGTCGATCCTGAAGGCGATCCCGAAGGCTTGCAGCGCCTCGGCTTTGGCGTCCGAGGCCAGGGTGTAGTCAAGCTCGTCCTTCTCCACCGTCTTCGCCAGTTCTTCGGCGCGATCGGGGCTGATGGCCAGCAACTGGAAGCCCTGGGCCTTGAGATCCGGATTGAGTTTGCGCAACTCGCTCAGCTGCAGATTGCAGAAGGGACACCAGCCGCCACGGTAGAACACCAGCACGGTGGGCTTGCCGCCGAGCAATGCGGACAGCGTCGTGGCCTTGCCCTCCAGCGAGCTCAGTTTGACCTCCGGAGCCGCGCTGCCGACCAGTATCGGGCGCACCGCGGTGGCCGAGTCGGCGATCTGGGCCTGGGCTTGCGGCAGGGTGGCGGCGGTCAGCATCAGGGCTGCGGCGATGAATCGGGTCATTCGTTGGCTCCAGCGTGGTCAATGAACGACAGACCGGCTTGAGCCGGAAAAGCTCACGCCTTTTCCGCCTCCATCAGCAACACCGTCACGGTCTGCTCGAACATCGCGTCCGCCGCTTCGCGTGTGGGTGCGATGGCGACCAGGCCGAGCTTGCCGAATTCACTGAGTGCGCCGATCAGATTGAAGACCACGCCCTGCTGGGTGATCTCGTCGAAATGCAGTCGTCGTTCGACCAGAATGTCAATCAGATCCTCGGGGACCAGCCGTTTCAGGCGCGGGTCGACCAGATTGTCGGTGGCGCGATAGCAGCGCACCTGGCCAAGTGGCGTCTGGAACTCGCCGTTGGCGTCGACGCGGCCGGCGGTGAGGAACTGCAGCATCTGATAGGGCAGGGTGGTGCCGCCCTTGCGCAGATTGATTTCGATGGCGTAGTGCTGCCATTGCTCGTCTTCGAGCACGCTGATGAAGTCGACCGAGAATCTGCCGAGTACGCCTTCCTCCTGTAGTACCCGGCCCACCGCCTGTCCGCATTGTTGCAGGCTTCCCCGATAACGCACATTGGCTGGAAAGTGACTGCCGAGGAAAACCTGGCCGTTGGGACCACCGAGCAGCTGATCATGGGTGGAAATGATTTCAAGGCAACCCAGGGCGTTGACCCGCATCTGCACCGAGGGCGAGCGCTTGTGGTCGCCGTCTATCCAGGCCTCGACGATGCCGTGCAACTGCCGGAACTTGCTGGCATAGCGCGGGTAATTCATGCCTGCCGCTTCGAAGCGCAGGCGCTCGGGCAATTCCGCGCGGACCCAGGTATTCAGCGCATCGCCTTCGGGTGCTCCCTGGAAGTCGAACAGCGCGTTGCCGTCTCCGGAAAAGCCCTCGTCGAGCTTGACCACAGCCTTGCGCAAGCTCGGATTGCGCTGGCGCAATGCCACCAGCGCGGTGGCCACGTCATCCATGCTGCAGAGATTTTCCTGTCCGTCGGGAAACTTCAGGCCGGCGCGACGGAAGGCCTCGCGACTGCCGCTCTTGCTACCCCAGCAGGACAGCGCCGGGTCGCAGGCATACAGCGGTATGTCGAGGGCGATGGCCAGATCGCGTTCGAGCCTGGTGGCATTGAAGACCGACAGGTGTGCCTGGCTGGAATCGCCCATGGCTGCGCGGATACGATGCAGCAGCCGCGGCCGTTCCAGGATCTTCTCGGTGACGCTGCGCGGCGAGGCGTCGTGGGCGCTGAGCAGGGTCAGGCGCTTGCGGGCGTGGGTCCAGGGGATGCCGGACAGCAGATTCAGGTAGTAATCCACCACAATGCCCGGAATCGGTGTCGAGGTGACAAAGACTATGCGGGTATGCGGCATGCGCAGCAGCATCAGCATGCTCAGCTGGCGTTCCTCGTAGTGGCGGGCGCCCGGTACCTCGGCCAGCACATCGGCGTCCAGACTGAGGCCGGGCACGACCACGACCGTGCGCGGTGCGAGCGTATCGAACTGCACGCTGGCAAACAGGGGCTTCAGCCGCGCCTGGATTGCGCTGAACTGAGCTTGCGCCTCGGATTCGACTTCTGCCGTCATCTTAGCTCCCAACCGACCTCGGGCAACCGGTCACCATAACCCGCCGTCTGCAGAATGGCCCGGAGACCGGCAGATGCGGCAGTCCATGGTCCAGCGTCTGCCCGTGAACGGTGCTGATCGAGGTCAAGCCGGCGCTGCTTGATCCTCCTCAACTGCGCCCGTCGAGCGCTCTGCCATGATCGAGTTCGGGCGCAGCACTGCGCCCCCGATTGAAACACATCAGGGAATCGCATGGACGTTTTCAAGGCGGATGTTGCGATCATTGGAGCGGGTGGCGCGGGTTTGCGCGCGGCCATTGCCGTGGCCCAGTCGGATCCGGATCTGACCATCGCGCTGATCTCCAAGGTCTACCCGATGCGCAGTCATACGGTCGCCGCCGAGGGCGGGTCGGCCGGTGTGGTGCAGGCACATGACAGTCTGGAAAACCACTTTCACGACACCGTCGCCGGCGGCGACTGGCTGTGCGAGCAGGATGTAGTCGACTACTTCGTGGCCCATTGCACCGAGGAAATGGTGCAGCTGGAACATTGGGGCTGCCCCTGGAGCCGCAAGGCCGATGGCCATGTCAACGTGCGCGCCTTTGGCGGCATGAAGATCGAGCGCACCTGGTTTGCGGCCGACAAGACCGGCTTCCACATGCTGCACACGCTGTTTCAGACCTCGCTGCAGTTTCCGTCGATCAAGCGTTTCGACGAGCATTTCTGTGTCGATCTGCTGGTGGCCGAAGGCCGCGTCGGCGGCGCTGTCGCCATCAATGTGGCGACTGGCCAGTTCATCACCATCGAAGCTCGGTCAGTGGTGATCGCCACCGGCGGCGCTGGCCGCGTGTTCCGCGAGAACACCAATGGCGGCATCGTCACCGGCGACGGCATGGCGCTGGCCTATCGCCACGGCGTGCCACTGCGCGACATGGAATTCGTGCAATACCACCCCACCTGCATGCCCGGCACCGGATTGCTGTTCACCGAGGCCTGTCGCGGCGAGGGCGGCTTCCTGTTGAACAAGGATGGCTATCGCTATCTGCAGGATTACGGCCTCGGTCCGGCGGAGCCGACGCCGCGCAACAAGGCCATGGAGCTGGGGCCGCGTGATCGCCTCAGCCAGGCCTTCTGGTACGAGCAGCAGAAGGGCCGCACCATCGAAGGGCCGCATGGCTCGGTGGTGCACCTGGATCTGCGCCATCTGGGCGAAAAGAAGCTGCGCGAGCGGCTGCCGCAAATCTACGAACTGGCCGAGCAGTTCCTCGGCGTGGATCCGGCGCACACGCCGATCCCGGTTCGTCCGGCGGTGCACTACACCATGGGCGGCATCCTGGTCGACGCCCATTGCGCGGCGCCTCTGGCAGGGCTGTACGCAGCGGGCGAGTGTTCCAGTGTCGGCATCCACGGCGCCAACCGCCTCGGTTCCAACTCCCTGGCCGAACTCTGTGTGTTCGGCAAGGTTGCCGGTGAGGGTGCTGCACGCCATGCCCGCGACAGCAAGCCGCTGGCATCCGCCACACTGGCATCTCAGGCTGCCGCGGCCGAGCAACGTGCCCGTGCGCTGGTGCAGGGCGAGCAGGGCAGCGAGCGCATATCGGTGCTGCGCCGGGAAATGGCCGAAACCATGGAGCGTGGTTGCGGCATCTACCGCACCGCCGAGGAAATGCAGCGCACCTGCGAGCACCTGGCGCAGCTGCGCGAGCGCTACCGCAAGGTTCGGGTGGATGATCGCTCCAGCGTCTTCAACACCGAATGGCTGCTGGCCATCGAGCTCGGCTACCAGCTGGAAGTGGCCCAGGCCATGGCCGTATCGGCACTCAACCGGCGCGAATCCCGCGGCGCGCATCAACGCCTGGATGAGTTCAACCAGCGCGATGACGTGAACTATCTGAAGCACTCACTGGCCACCTATGCCGGTGCCGACGAGCCCACCGTGAGCTACGGCGAGGTCAGGATCACCCATTCGCAGCCCGCGGTTCGCGCCTACGGTGCCGCCGGAGAAAAGGCCGAGGCCGCCGAGGCGGCCGCGGCGAAGGGGAGGCAGGCATGACTACCGCAACCCGCAGCATCCGCATCGAGATCCTGCGCTACCGTCCCGAGCAGGATCAGGAGCCCGTGGTCGAGTCTTTCGAGGTGCCTTTCAGCGACGACATGTCGGTGCTGCAGGGCCTGCAATACATCAAGGATGAGCTGGACGGTTCGCTGTCCTATCGCTGGTCCTGCCGCATGGCCATCTGTGGCAGCTGCGGGATGATGATCAATGGCGTGCCGCGACTGGCCTGCAGCACCTTCCTGCGCGAATTCCATCCGGGCGGTGTGCGCGTCGAAGCGCTGGCGCATTTCCCGATCGAGCGCGATCTGGTGATCGTCATGGATGACTTCATGACCAAGCTGCACCAGATCAAGCCCTACATCATCCCGAAGGAGCAGCGCCAACTGGCGCAGGGTGAATACCTGCAGACGCCGGCACAACTCGATCAATACGAGCAGTTCAGCTCCTGCATCAACTGCCTGCTGTGCTACGCCGCCTGTCCGCAATATGGCTTGAACACCAGCTTCCTCGGACCGGCGGCCACGGTGCTGCTGCATCGCTACAACCTCGACAGCCGTGACGGCGGAGCGGCACAGCGGATGCCGCTGATCCATGCCGAGGAGGGCGTGTTCAACTGCACCGCGGTGGGCTATTGCTCGGAGGTCTGCCCCAAGGATGTGGATCCGGCCAATGCGGTCAACACCAACAAGACCGCCAGTGCCATGGATTATTTCCTGCGCTTCGTCACTCCGAAGGGAGGCCAGTCATGAGCGCCCGGCGCCCCTACCAGCGGCCGATGACCGGCTGGTGGAAGAAGAACCCGTACTTCGTCGAGTACATGGTGCATGAAGGCACTGCGGTGATCGTGGCGCTGTACGCGCTGATCCTGCTGATCAGCCTGTTCGTGCTCGGGCGCGGCGAGCACGCATGGAACGAATGGCTGGGGCTGCTGCGCAGCTGGCCGGCGCTGCTGCTGCACGGGGTGTTGCTGCTGGGCTTTCTGTACCACAGCTGGACCTGGTTCAACATCATGCCGCGGACCCTGCCACCGATCCGCGTCCAGGGGTTGCGGGTGTCGGCCGGAGCGATCACCGGTAGCGGCCTGATGGCGGCGGCAGTGGCCAGCATCGCGGTCTTCGCCCTGATCAAATGGTGGGCCTCATGATCCTAGCCCGCATTTCTCACACCTGCGCGTGCAGATGCTGCGATTGCCTTGCAGCGCAAAGCGAATCGGTGGGCACACCGCAATCGCAGAGTGTGCCGCGTGCATCTGCCCGCTTTGCGGACCTCGCTGGTTCCTTGCGACTATCGCTGCGTTGCTCCTCCTCGCAATGGAATCACCATTCCTCGTCGTCGCGCCTTGCGCTAGTCGCAAAGCCCTGCGCGATCTTCCGCAACAGGTGTGAGAAATGCGGGCTAGAAACCTCAGTTGACCGCTTTTCGAGACTCATGGACTGATGATTTTATGGTCTCTTCCGCATCTGGGGCGGCTCACCGATCAGCTGAGTGCGCTACGTGGCAGATTGCACGTTTCTGGCGGTGCATGGCTGCGTTGCAACTCGTCGGAATAGCTGGCTATTCCTCCTCATTGCGCCTTGCCCTGCACCCCCACAACCGCACACTCTGCCCCGTCCAACTGAGGATTCCAGGATGAAGCGCTCGAATGCTCCGATCTTCTGGCTGCTGTTCGGTGCCGGCGGCATGCTATCGGCGCTGATCGGCGCCGCACTGGTCTTCAGCACGGGTCTGGCGGCGCCGCTGGGATTTCTGCTGCCTGCCGATGCCTTCAGCTACGGCCGCGTGCTCGGATTTGCCCAGAGCTGGCTCGGACAGGCCAGCCTGCTGGTGGTGATCGGCCTGTTCCTGTGGCACAGCGCGCACCGGATCTTCCATACCCTGCACGATCTCGGCATACACGCCGGGCTGGTGGCCAAGCTGCTGTGCTACGGCGGCGCCATGGCGGAGACCGTGGCGACGGTGGTGGCGCTCGCTGCACTGTAGGCGCCCTCGCGGCGCGACCGCTGGATCGCGCGCCAACTGACTGCCGGTCGCGGACAGAGTCCGCTCCCACTGGCGCTCCGAAGCGTCTGCCCGCACGTCAGGAACGCTTTACTCTGCGTTCTCTCTGCTGTTTCTCTGCGTCCTCTGCGTTCTGCTTCTGACTCCAATCGACCTCGACAATCGGATTTCACCGCGCCGGTCGCGCCGCAAGGGCGCCCCTACAGGCGCTGCGGCTTGCTGTATCTTGCGGCGATCCCACGTCGGTGCCTGCCGTGTTCAGCTCGGAACTGCTTGCTGCCAATCTGTTGTCGCCGATGGTGCTGGCCTTTGCGCTGGGCATGCTGGCGACCGTGATCCGCTCGGATCTGGATATTCCGCCGGCGCTGCACACCTCGCTGTCGCTGTTTCTGCTGCTGGCCATCGGTCTGAAGGGTGGCATGGCCATCTCCCAGAGCGCCTCAGGCACCCTGTTGATCCCGCTGCTGGGTACCGTTGCTGCGGGATTTGTGACCACCGGTCTGGCCTATGGGGTGCTGCGCAAGCTGGTCGGCTTGAAACGTGTGGATGCGGCCGCCGTTGCCGCTCACTATGGATCGGTGTCGGCAGTGACCTTCATCGCTGCGCGCGATGTGGCTACACGCAGTGTGGGTGAGGTCGAAGGTCTGATGGTGGCGTTGCTGGTGGCGCTGGAACTGCCGGCGATCCTGTTCGGGCTGTGGCTGGGACAACGCGGTGGCCACGAGTCGCGCCTGTGGCTGTCGCTGCGCGAGGTGCTGACCGGACGCACCATGCTGTTGCTGGGCGGCGGCCTGCTGATCGGCTGGATCGCCGGACCCGAACGCACCGCGCGGGTGACGCCGCTGTTCGTGAGTCTCTTCGACGGCGTGCTGATGCTGTTCCTGCTGGATCTGGGGATGGCCGCTGCGCGCCGATTGCGCGATCTGCGCAAGGTTGGCTGGCCCTTCATTGCCTTTGCCTTGTTGATGCCGATTGCGCACGGCATTGCCGGTGCCTGGCTGGGCACGGCCCTGGGTCTGAGCGTGGGCGGGGCGGCCGTATTCGGCGCCATGCTGGCGTCGGCATCGTACATTGCCGCACCGGCGGCGGTGCGTACCGGTTTGCCGGAGGCCAATCCCAGCCTCTATCTGACGGCCTCGCTGGGCATCACCTTTCCGCTGAATCTCTCCATCGGCATCCCGCTGTATCTGGCAGCGGCCCGCTATTTCGCAGGTGGCTCATGACTGACTCCAAGCCGGGCGCGCTGCCCTGGACACCGGTGCGATTGCTGACCATCGTCGCCGAACGCGTGCTCAAGGACCGCATACTGCGTCACCTCGACAAGCTTGGCGTCAGCGGCTACACGCTGATCGAAAGCGAAGGTCGCGGTGCGCGCGGTTTTGCCGTCGACGAGTGGCAGGGTGAGAACATCGAGATCCAGGTGATCGCTTCCCGCGAGCGCGTGGATGCCATCGCCGGCAAGCTGCGCGAACGCTATTTCGAGCACCATTCGATCATCCTGTTTGCCCAGGATGTCGATGTGCTGCGGCCGGAGAAGTACCAGGCACGTTAGCCTGTGGGAGCGGGCTTCGCCCGCGATGGCAGCAATCTGGCCCGGGCGTTGACTGCGGACAGCGTCCGCTCGCACAGCCGTTGTAGCCCAGGTAAGCGCAGCGCACCTGGGGCCGGGTGCCGCAAAGCCCCGGGTGCGCCTAGCGCTTACCCGGGCTACCTCAGGGATCGCGGTAGAGACGCGCCTCACGGCACGCCCCCCGCACAGATCCCGGCGGGCGTGATTGACGCACCGGGCTCCCACCTTGGGTGATTGGCGGCAAAGCGCACGCTCGGCCACGGAT
>JALHRS010000073.1 GCA_022841325.1 Lysobacterales bacterium
CGTCCACACAAGACACTCCGAATCCGTTGTCAAAGAACCTTCCAACTTTTCAACCCATCCCGACATCTCGTCGGGTGAGCCAGCAATCATACTTCAACTTCGATGGCTGTCAACACCTTCTTTTCGTTTGATCGAAAGTTTTTAGCTTTCGTTCAGCCTGCCGCCGGTGCGTCGTCAGGGGTGCGGACACTACGATGACGGAACTGAGCTTAAGCTCTAGGGTTGCCGGCCGATAGCCGCTACTTCCCGAGAGCCCAGACCTTCGCTATGTCGTCCATCCGTATACGTGGTGCCCGTACGCACAATCTCAAGAACATCTCGCTTGATCTTCCGCGCGATCAGCTGATCGTCGTGACCGGCCTGTCCGGGTCCGGCAAGAGCTCGCTGGCCTTCGACACCATCTATGCGGAAGGCCAGCGCCGCTACGTGGAATCGCTGAGTTCCTACGCCCGTCAGTTCCTGTCGATGATGGAGAAGCCGGACGTCGACACCATTGAAGGGCTGTCGCCGGCGATCTCGATCGAACAGAAATCGACCTCTCACAATCCCCGCTCCACGGTGGGCACCGTGACCGAGATCTACGACTACCTGCGCCTGCTGTTCGCGCGGGTCGGAACCCCGCACTGTCCGGAGCATGGCAATGCGCTGGCGGCACAGACCGTGAGCCAGATGGTGGATGCCGTGCTGGCGTTGCCCGAGGATCAGCGTTTCATGTTGCTGGGGCCGGTGGTCCGGGAGCGCAAGGGTGAGCATCAGCAGGTCTTCGAGCAGCTCCGCGCGCAGGGCTTCGTGCGCGTGCGCGTCGATGGTGTGGTGCATGACATTGATGCGGTGCCAGCGCTGGCCCTGCGCAGCAAGCACACCATCGAGGCGGTGGTGGATCGCTTTCGTCCGCGTGCCGATCTCAAGCAACGCCTGGCCGAGTCCTTCGAAACGGCGCTGCGCCTGGGTGACGGCCTGGCGATCCTGGCGCCGATGGATGATGCGCCGGTGCCGGAAACGCTGTACTCGGCCAAGTTCTCCTGCCCGCTGTGCGACTACAGCCTGCAGGATCTGGAGCCGCGGTTGTTCTCCTTCAATTCTCCGGTCGGAGCCTGCGGCAGCTGCGATGGCCTGGGCGTGACCCAGTTCTTCGATCCGGCCCGGGTGGTGGCACATCCGGAACGACCCCTCTCCGGCGGCGCCATCCGCGGCTGGGATCGGCGCAATCCGTACTATTACCAGATGCTGCAGGCGCTGGCCCGGCACTATCGATTCGATGTCGACTCGCCCTGGACCAGGATCGATCCGGTCATCCAGCAGAAGTTGCTGTTCGGCAGCGCCGGTGAACTGATCGAGTTCCGCTACTTCGGCGATGGCAAGCACAGCGTGGCCCGCAAGCAGCCCTTCGAGGGCGTGGTCACCAATCTGGAACGGCGCTACCGCGAGACCGAATCGGCCGCGGTGCGCGAAGAGTTGGCCAAGTACATCAGCCACCGGGCCTGCCCGGACTGCGCCGGAGCCCGCCTCAACCGCTCGTCGCGCAATGTGCGCGTCGACGGCCGCGCCATCCACGAATGCGCAGCGTTGCCGGTAGCCACGGCGCTGTCGGTCTTCGACCAGCTGTCCCTGCCCGGCTGGCGTGGCGAAATCGCGGTCAAGATCGTCAAGGAAATTCGCGAGCGACTGCGGTTTCTTGCCGATGTCGGCCTCGAGTATCTGACCCTGGACCGGTCGGCCGAAACCCTGTCCGGTGGCGAGGCCCAGCGCATCCGTCTGGCCAGCCAGATCGGCGCCGGGCTGGTGGGGGTCATGTATGTGCTCGATGAACCCTCGATCGGCCTGCACCAGCGCGACAACGAACGCCTGCTGGGCACGCTGATGCGCCTGCGCGATCTGGGCAACACCGTGATCGTGGTCGAACACGACGAGGACGCCATCCGGCTGGCCGACCATATCGTGGACATCGGTCCGCGTGCCGGCGTGCACGGCGGGGAAGTCGTGGCGCAGGGCAGCTATGCCGACATCCTGGCGGCGCCGGAGTCGATCACCGGCAAATATCTGAGTGGTGCCCTGCAGATCGATACGCCGGTCGAGCGTCGCAAGCCGACACCCAAGCATTGGCTCAAGCTCAAGGGTGCCAGCGGCAACAATCTGAAGAATGTCGATCTGGAGATTCCGGCCGGATGCTTCGTGGCAGTCACCGGCGTCTCCGGCTCGGGCAAGTCGACGCTGATCAATGACACCCTGCATCAGATCGCTGCGACCCAGTTGAATGGCGCCAACGGCTCACCAGCACCCTACCGCGAGGTCAAGGGCATGGATCTGTTCGACAAGGTGGTCGATATCGATCAGAGCCCGATCGGTCGCACGCCGCGATCCAATCCAGCCACCTACACCGGCTTGTTCACGCCGATGCGCGAGTTGTTTTCCCAGGTGCCGGAGTCACGTTCGCGCGGCTATCTGCCGGGGCGCTTCAGCTTCAACGTCAAGGGCGGTCGCTGCGAGGCCTGCCAGGGCGACGGCATGATCAAGGTGGAAATGCACTTCCTGCCGGATGTCTATGTCCCCTGCGATGTCTGCGCCGGCAAGCGCTACAACCGCGAAACCCTGGAGATACGCTACAAGGGCCATTCCATTGCCGACGTGCTGGCGATGACCGTGGAAGACGCGCTGAAGCTGTTTCAGCCGGTCCCGGCGCTGGCACGCAAGCTGCAGACCTTGATGGACGTGGGCCTGTCATACATTACGCTGGGCCAGGCGGCGACCACGTTGTCGGGCGGCGAGGCACAACGGGTCAAGCTGGCGACGGAACTGTCGCGTCGCGATACCGGCAACACGCTCTACATTCTCGACGAGCCCACGACCGGATTGCACTTCCACGATATCGACCAGTTGCTGGGCGTACTTCACCAGTTGGTCGAGCGCGGCAATACCGTGGTGGTGATCGAACACAATCTGGACGTGATCAAGACCGCAGACTGGGTGGTGGATCTGGGTCCCGAAGGCGGCAATGGTGGCGGAGAGATCATCGCCACCGGCACGCCCGAGGCCATTGCCAGGAACTCGCGTTCGTACACCGGTCAGTTTCTGGCCAGGCTGTTCGCCAGCAAGGCGCGGGCGGCGGCTTGAGTTCAGCCGGCGACTGTCGTCACGGGTCCGCCTTGCGGACCACGTGACTGACGGGCGACCGATGACGGCTCAGCGCTTCACGCCCTGCACCAGACCCAGTTCCAGAGCTTTAAGGACCGCGCGCGTGCGATCGCGCACACCCAGCTTGGACAGGATGTTGGAGACGTGGTTCTTGACCGTGCCCTCGGCGACGTCGAGCGAGCGCGCGATTTCCTTGTTGGAATAGCCGCCGGACATCAGCCGCAGGATCTCGGTCTCGCGTTCGGTCAGCGGATCGGGTTCGTCCAGGCTGGCGAACTTGTTTTCCAGATGGCTAACGCCGCGCAGCAGGCGATCGGTCAGACCAGGCTGCACCAGTGAGCCGCCCCCCGCAACCGTCTTGATGGCGCTGACCAGCTGGTCTAGTGAGACATCCTTGAGCAGAAAGCCGCGGGCGCCGGCGCGCAGCCCGTTCAATACCAGCTGATCCTCGTCGAAGGTGGTGAGGATGATCGTCGGCGGCAACTCGCCCGTGCGCGACAGATGCTCCAGCACTTCGAGGCCGGACTTGCCGGGCATGCGCAGATCGAGCAGCACCACATCCGGCTGCGCCTTGGGAATCTCGATGATGGCTTCGTCGCCGTCACGGGCCTCGCCGATCACCTGCACCGCATCGGACAGCTCCAGCAGGCTGCGCACGCCCTGCCGCACCAGCGTCTGATCGTCGACCAGGAACACTCTAATCATGACTTGCTCTCCAGCGGTAGTCGGGCGAGTACGACGAACCCATATCCAGGGCGCGTTTCCACATCCAATGATCCTCCAAAAATCTCCAGGCGTTCGCGCATCCCGGTCAAACCGTTGCCGGCCTTGAGTTCGGTGGCGCCACGACCGTCGTCCCGCGCCACCAGTTCCACTTCGTCGCCATCGACCCGAAAATCCAGCCACAGATTACGCGCCCTGGCGTGGCGCATGGTATTGGTCAGGATTTCCTGTGTCAGCCGCACCAGTACCTGAGCTCGACGGGCATCGGCAATCCGGAAGGGCTCGGGCAGAGTCAGATGCACATCCGGCGCCGGCGCCGAGGCCACCAGCTCATGCAGCGTGCGATCCAGGTCCACAGTATCGCTGCCACGCAGCGCACTGACCACCTGGCGCACATCCGCCAGCAGCTGCTTGCTGACCGACTGGGCCTGCTTGACATGATCCAGGGCCTTGCCGGTCACCAGATGGCTGGCCACTTCCAGATTCAGGCTGAGCGCGGTCAGGTGGTGGCCAACCACATCATGCAGTTCGCGCGAAATGCGCAGGCGCTCGCCGGCACGCTCGCCTTCGGCCAGCAGCAGCTGCGTGGCCCGGAGTTCGGAATTGACCACGCGCAGTTCCTCGCGTGCTTCGGTCTGACGTCGCGCCACGTAGGACGTCATGAAGGTCAGAGTCGACAGACTCAGATACAGACCGACCTGCAACACCGCTTCCAGCAACCCGAAATTGGGCCGCGCCAGAAACACCGGCAGCATGCCCAGATTCTGCAGCAGCAACCAGAATACGCCCTGCCCCAGCGGCAGCACCCAGGGCAACACACTGGCACACACCAGAATCAGGATGGCACCAATGCCGGTACCGGTCAGATGGCCGATGGCCAGTGAGGACAGGGTCATCGCCACCAGAGTCACCAGATAGACCCAGCGACGGCCGGCGCCGTCCATTTCCCGGGTCAGTATCCAGTAGGCCAGTGCGAAACCTAAATAGGCTGCCACGGTGCCGACCACATCCGGTCCGCCTGCGGCGGAGCTCAGGTGCGGAATGAATGGCAGTGAGATGCCAACGCAGACCCAGGTGAACAGGCCGGCGTAGCGCAGCAGCTGACTTTGGGAATAGGTGCGGATGAAGCGCATGCGCGGCGTCGATGACTCTTGCGGGCTCCGGGTCGGTAGCTCCTGAGATCGGCAGCCTAGCGGTGTATGGCGCTCGCAGGAAAGTCCAGAAGTCATGCGTGCGAGCAATCGCCCGGGCCCGGGCCGGAATATGCCGATCGTCAGGCACCCGCGCAGTTCGGTCGCCGCCACGGGCATCCGCGTGCATAATTCGCCCGCTCCGCCCGATTCTGGGCCGCGAGCACCCCCATATCACAGCAAACACGAGCGCCAGAGCCGCAATGTCCCTGATTTTGCGCGACATAGAAGCAAGCGACCTGGACGCAGTCCTGGCACTGAACAACGCCGCCGGACCGGGCATATTGCCGATCAGCCAGGCCCGGATGCGCCAGTTGTTCGATGTCGCCCGGTATTTCCGTGTGGCTCATTACAACGGTGAACTGGCCGGATTCCAGATCGGGCTGTCCCCCGACGCCAACTACGACAGCCCGAACTTCCTCTGGTTTCGAGGCGCGCTGGCAGATTTCCTGTACATAGACCGGATCGTCATCGATTCGCGCTTTCGCCGCCACGGCATTGGCCGGGTCTTCTATGCGGATGTGCTCAGCTTTGCCGAAGTGCGCTTTCCGCTGCTCTGCTGCGAGGTCTTCATCGAGCCACGCGACGATGTGGCACTGGTGTTCTTTGGCACCAATGGATTCCACGAAGTCGGCCAACAACTGCTGCAGGGTGACCGTCGGGTCAGTCTGATGGTCAAGGAGATGAAGGCCTACCCCTTCGTCCAGGAAACCTATCGCGCGCCGGGTGTGGGGTCGCTGCCTGAAAATCTGGATGTGGATCGCCTCAGTCGGAGGAGTGCCTGATGGCGCCCCGCGGCGACATCGCCACCAAGGCTCGCGATGGCGCCGCATTCGAGCTGCGCTCAGGGCAGTTCTCGCTGATGGTGCTGGCGATACGCCATCTGGACCTGTTGCAGTTGCAAACCGAACTCGGTGAACACGTGGCCTCCGCACCGGCGCTGTTGCAGGGTGCGCCGGTGGTGCTGGACCTCAATCCCCTGTCACAGCTGGCCGATCATGGTTTGCTGCGCGAGTTGATCAAGCGCGTCCAGCAGTCTGGCCTCAGGGTGATCGCGCTGGCGGCCAATCCCGGTGCCGAGGCGGCTGCGGCGGCGCTGGATCTGCCGCTGCTCGGGGTCGATCGCAAGCGCATGCGCGCGGTCGAATCCGGCTCGGCACAGGCCGAGCTGCCGCTGCCGATGGAGCCCGAAGCGGAGGTCGAGGCGCCCGAGGCAGCTGAAGTGCCCGAATCAGAGGCCGTCAAACCGGCGCCACCCGGGCTGCAACCGCCGCTGGTGCTGCCCGGACCGATCCGCTCCGGTCAGCAGGTCTATGCTCGCGGACGTGATCTGATCATCACCGGCTCGGTCAGCGCCGGCGCCGAAGTGGCAGCGGATGGCTGCGTGCATGTCTATGGCCGCTTGAGTGGCAAGGCCATGGCCGGTGCCGCCGGCGACTTGCGCGCCCGGGTCTATTGCCTGAGTTTTGGTGCCGAAGTGGTCTCCATTGCCGGCAACTTCAAGGTTTTTGAATCCGCCAGCCGTGATATTGCCGGCAAGGCCGTCGAAATTTTCCTGGACGAGGGTCGACTTGAGATCCGTCCATTACGCATTTGAGGAGAGATAGCTTGGGCGAAATCATCGTGGTGACCTCAGGCAAGGGCGGGGTCGGCAAGACCACCACCAGCGCCAGTCTGGCCTGTGGCTTCGCCAAACGGGGCAAGAAGACCGCCGTCGTCGACTTCGACATCGGACTGCGCAATCTCGATCTGATCATGGGTTGCGAGCGCCGCGTGGTTTACGACTTCGTCAACGTCATCAATGGCGATTGCACGCTGAAACAGGCCCTGATCAAGGACAAGCGCTTCGACAATCTGTCGGTCCTGGCGGCCTCCCAGACCAAGGACAAGGACGCCCTGACCCAGGACGGCGTGGCCAAGGTCATCGACGAGCTGCGGGAGATGTTCGATATCGTCATCTGCGACTCACCAGCCGGTATCGAGCGCGGCGCCTTCTATGCCATGTACTTTGCTGATCGCGCCGTGGTCGTGGTCAACCCGGAAGTGTCCTCGGTGCGCGACTCCGATCGCGTGCTCGGCATCATGTCGAGCAAGTCCAGACGTGCCGAACAGGGCCAGACCGCGATCAAGGAACATCTGCTGCTGACCCGCTATTCGGCCGATCGGGTCGAGAAGGGCGACATGATGAGCGTTGCCGACGTCGAGGAGATCCTCGGCGTCAAGGTCATCGGCGTGATTCCGGAGGCGCCGGAGGTGCTGTCGGCGTCGAACTCGGGAGTGCCGGTGATTCTGGATGAACAGGCGGACGCCGGGCAGGCCTACGCCGATGCGGTAGCGCGGTTGTTGGGCGAAGACCGTCCAATGCGCTTTGTGGAGCCCAGGCGCAAGGGCTTCTTCCAACGCGTCTTTGGAGGATAGACATGGGACTGTTCGATCTGTTCAAGAGTCGCCCGAAGAACACCGCGAAACTGGCCAAGGAACGCTTGCTGATCATTGTGGCGCAGGAGCGGGGGGTCGATTCGGCACCCGACTATCTGCCCCTGCTCAAGCGCGAACTGCTGGAGGTCATCCGCAAGTACGTCAATGTCGATCCCGACGCGGTCATGGTCAATGTCCAGCGCGAGGGGGACCAGGAAGTGCTGGAACTGTCGGTGACGCTGCCGGACAAGGAGTAGAAGCCGGTTGTCGGTTGTCGGTTGCTAGTTGCTAGTTGCTAGTTGCTAGTTGCTGGTTGCTGGTTGCTGGTTGCTGGTTGCTAGTTGCTAGTTGCTAGTTGCTAGTTGCTAGTTGCTGGTTGCTAGTTGCTAGTTGCTGGGACTCGGGACTCGGGACTCGGGACGGAACCACAAGAAAGCGTCATTGCGAGCTCGGACTTGGTTCGAGGGAAGCAATCCAGACGTGAGCGGCATTGCACTGGATTGCTTCGCCGCTGCGCTCCTCTCCATGAACCCATGTCGTAAGGTGTTGATTTGTGGTCGTTGATGTAGGTTGGGCTAAGCGCAGCGTGCCCAACAATGGACGCTGGTGTTGGGCACGCTGCGCTTGGCCCAACCTACAGTTCATGGCCCTTGGGCGGTTTCGGGCCGGAACAGGCGGCTCGCATTGACGCATCATGGCTGGCTTGGGGCCAACGGCGGGCCGCGCAAGCGTGCGTTCCTCCTCAGCGCAGCTCCGAGCCCGCTCAATCCGTGCCACCGCCAAGCCATCTGTGCGTCCCTTGAACATGACCGACACGCCCGAGCCCGCCGTCCTGCGCCTGCGCGACATCGATGCCAGTACCGTGGCGGCCCTGTTGTCGCGATTTGGCCTGCGGATGTCGGTGCTGGGCGATGCTGCGGAGATTCCTGGCAGCTACTGGGGCGATTGCGAGGCCGGGCTGATCGGCGAGCAGCTCTACGCCCGCGCCGACACGCCGCTGCACTCCATCCTGCACGAGGCTTGCCACTGGATCACCTGCAGTCCCGAACGGCGGGAAACGCTGCACACCGATGCCGCCGATACCGAGGCCGAGGAAGGCGCCACCTGCTATCTGCAGATCGTGCTGGCCGACGACATACCCGAGTTTGGCCGCGAACGCGCGCTGGTCGACATGGACGCCTGGGGCTACAGCTTCCGTCTGGGCTCGGCCAGGGCCTGGTTCGAACAGGATGCCGAAGACGCCCGAAGCTGGTTGCTCGGCGAGCAACTGCTGGATGCGGCCGGCCGCTGCCGCTATCGGGTTCGCACCAGCGCGGCTGTGCCCGAGAGTCCCTAGTGTCGCCTCGCCCTGGCGCCTCCGCGTACTGATCCAGATCAAGGCACCCGACAGGCCCGGGACTACGCTCGAAGCATCCAGGCTTCGAGGAGCAATCCATGCACAAGTCACGGCTGTGGGCCGCGGTCCTCGCAGCACTGCTGGGCCTGGCCTCCGCGCCGGCACGCGCCGACACCCTCGATACGGTGCTGCAGATCCTGCACAGTGCCCAGCTGATCGATCAGGGTGTGGTTGATGCCAAGCCATTGGTGCAGTGCGTGATCGAGCATTCGCCGCAATATTGCATCGACGAAGGCAGCGCCTACCTCAGCGGTAGCGATCCCAAGGTCAAGCTGGTGGTGGACCTGATCCGCGCTGCACGCGCCAGCGACTGGCTGCTGGTGCTTGAACTCACCGGCACCGATGTGCTGACCCAGGTCGCCTGCAATGCCGGCATTCCAGCCGGCGGCGCGGTCAAGGAGTTCATCTGCTCCGGGCTGATGGTCAAGGTGGCGAAGCAGGCCAAACCGGTGGTTCGTCAGGTGCTGGTGGCGGTCAAGTCCGGCGATCTGGACGACTGGCTGATGGTGGCGACGATGACCGGCCCGACGCTGGCCTGTGATCTGATGCCTTCGTCCATTCCCGGCAAGGACGCGGTCTGCAGCGTGCTCGGTCAGGTGCTGGGTGGCGCCGTACAGGCGGTGGCCGATGCTGCCAACGCCGTGTGGGGATCAGCCACCGCAGTGGGTGAATGGATCTCCGGGCAGAACAAGCACATGCCGGTAGAAACCTACTACGCGCTCTACTGGAAGCCCTGGTACCACACCGGCACGCTGATCCAGTTGCGCGGGCAGTCGGGCTGGGGTGGATTGTTGAAAGAGGTGCGTGATCCCTGCGAGGACTACTTCGACTCGCACACCATGAGTCAGGACCACGCGCAACGCGTCTGCAATGACATGCGCGACCGCTTTTCGCGGGAGGTCGGAATCTTTGTGCAGGCCATGCGACAGGCGCCAGAGGCCTACCGCCGGGCCGTCGCCTTGCCGCTGGCCGAAGTCTGGGGAGTCACCGACCATGGCAAGGGCGATACGCTGGCCGCGCACCGACCGCTGATCGTCAATGGCTGCGAGGTGGACCTGCGCGCCAAGTTCCCGTTTCCCGAGCCCGATCCACGCCAGTGCACCGCCATCAGTGACATGGCCAAGCGCATGGGGGCTCAGTGGAAACAGGGTCTGGAGGCTCTCTACCAGCAATGCGCCAACCGCCAGGTACGCCAGGTGCCGCAGCCGAGCGTGTGGGAAGATCGCTGCGAGCAGATTGGCCAGCAATTCACCAATGACCTGCTGGCTGCGCGCATCAAGGTCGAGTCCAGGGTCAAGCAACTGGTGCAGTCTGGCGCCTGCGTGGTGCCGGCCGGATGGAAGAAGAGCGATGGGGCGCAACTCGAATGCGGCGATTACCTCGGCTACCGGCAGTGCCTGGACGCGCTGTCCGCAGCTCATCCGGAAAAGCGCTGCAGCTTCGATCAGCGCAAGGCCGATATCGAACTTGCCGGGAAGGTGGTGGAACAACTCGGCGGCCGGGCCCGCTGCAGTCACACCCCGGCAGGAGAAATCGTCTGTCTGCGACCCTGGCTGCAATCACGCTGCGACAACGAGTTGGGCAAGGCCCGCCAGTTTGGTCAGTACGCCCATACCGGCCTGAGCTGCCGCTACCTGCAAACACCAGCCTACGCCCAGGCGCTTTCCGAGGTCGAGCGCATCCTCGATGCCCTGAATCGGGCGCCCGCCGGGCCTGCGGGTCAAATGCGCCTGCGCCAGCCGAACACCGCGGCCTCGCTGCGGATGATCAATTGCAAGACCACCCGCGATCCGCTGGCCATCAGTTGCGACAACACCGGCGTCATCCTGAAACTGGGCGAACGCCTGCCCGGCGCGCGTTTGCCGCATTGCCAACCCGATCCGAATTTCTGGGGGGTCGACGCACCCTGCTACGTCGGCGCGCTGGAACTGCCTCAGGGAGCCCTTGGAGAAACGCAGGCCCTGCCACCCAGGCGTTCCGGAGACGCAGACTACCCGCCTGAGCGCTTGCAGCCACGCCTGGATCCACGGCGGCTGATGCGCGCGGCGCCCGATCTGCAACTGGGCGATCGACCGAAGTTTGCCGGCAGCACCCAGGCCTGGCAGACCACGGTGCCGCTGACCGGCAGTGCGCTGGCGCTTGATCGCAGCGGCAGCTGCGGGCTGCGCCTGGAATACAGCGTGATCAATCGCGGATCGGCGGCCAGCGCGGTCACCCAGATCGAATTCATGATCGAAGGCCGGACCCAGGATCAGGCGCTTCCGGCGCTGGCTGCAGGCGCGCAGATTGATGGCGTCGTGATGCTGTCGATGCCGGCCGGGCAGCACCGCCTGCGCGCCCGGATCGACCCGCAGGACAAGGTTGCCGAGCTCGACGAGGACAACAACGAGGGCACGGTCAGCGTGCAGATCAATGGCGCCTGCGGTCGCGATCAACAGCGGCTGAATCTGCGCCGTCGGGATTGACCCTCCGTTCGGGCTCGGCGTTGTGGCTACAATGAGCCTGACGCGCCCGGGTAGGTTCGAGCGGGCGCGCAACGGCATAGACCCCCAGGTGATGTCCGTTCGCGGCCACCATCTTCGTTCCACCAAGCAAGGAGCTGCACATGAGCGTATGCAAGATCATCGAAATCTCCTCGTCATCGCCCAAGGGCTTTGAAGACGCCATCGCCGCCGGTATTGCCCGCGCATCGGAGACCATCAAGCACATCCAGGGCGCCTGGGTGTCCGAGCAGAAGGTCGTGGTCGAGAAGGGCAAGGTGGTCGACTATCGCGTGACCCTGCGCCTGACCTTCCTGCTCGACGAAGCCAAGCCGGAGAAGCCGGCCAAGAAGAAGTAGCCCCGCAAGAGGGCAAGAGGGCGCGCAAGAGCAAGAGCTCGACGTAAGGCTGCACTTGCGCGCCCTCACTCCCTCCAACGCTCGATGCGCGATCAAGCGCACCGCCAGGGGCGATCGGGACTTTGCCAGGCTCAGCCCTGCGGCACACCCTCCATATTGGGCAAGCGATGGGCGATGCCCTTGTGACAATCGATGCAGGTCTTTTCGCCGTTGCTCAACCATCGCTCATGGATCTGCGCGGCGCGCGGACTCTGGCGGGTGAAGTCCATCGAATCAAAGGCATGGCAGTTGCGGCATTCCAGTGAATCATTGGCCTTGAGCCGGGCCCATTCGTGCTGCGCCAGTTCCAGCCGTTTGTCGAGAAACTTCTCGCGCGTGCTGATGGTGCCGAAGACCTTGCCCCAGACCTCCTTGGAAGCCTGCATCTTGCGGGCAATCTTGTCGGTCCATCGATGCGGCACATGGCAATCCGGACAGGTGGCGCGCACGCCTGAACGATTGCTGTAATGAATGGTGCCTTTGAGCTCGGCAAAGACGTTGTCCTGCATTTCATGGCATCCGGTGCAGAACTGCTCGGTATTGGTGGCTTCGAGCACGGTATTGAAGGCGCCCCAGAAAATCACCCCGGCGATGAACCCGCCGAGTGTCAGAAAGCCCAGGCTGAAATGCAGGCTGGGAGCGCTCAGGACTTTCCATCGCGCTTGCAGATAGCTCAGGAGCCGCTTCAACATGGGCTACTCCCTGGCGTTGGCAGGCTGGGCAATCACTTGATCGACATCGACAAAGATATTGGCCACCAGTGGCTTGGCGTCGGTCTGCACCACATGGCACTGATTGCAGAAATAGCGCCGGGCCGAGATCTGCGCCAGCACCTGGCCGTCGCGGTCCATGAAATGGGTGACGCTGACCATCGGCGCCTGGAAGGCCTCGGTCCCGGTGCGCGAATGGCAGATCAGGCAACGATTCGAGTTCTTGTCGAGTTGATAGCCATCGATGCTGTGCGGAATCGTCGGTGGCTGCTCCGGCCAGGCTCGCTGCCTGCGCAGGTCCGCGTTCTCAACGCGGGCCATCGGTGCCGATACCGGCTCCGTGCTCAGCGGCGCGCCACGTCGCATCGCATCGATGGAGTGATAAGCCTGTTCCGGCGGCGCAGGATCATCGGCACCCGGATCCTGAGCTGCCAGCGGAAAGCACAGCGCGAGCAGAAGCATGAAGAGCGGGGCACGGGAAACGGGGCACGGGGCTCGGGAGAGGTGAAGCGACCGGTCTGCACTTTGTACCAGGCGGCCTAAGGCTCGGGAGAACCACGGAAGCGAGCGCTCTTCCCCTGCCCCATGCCCCCTGCCCCGTGCCCCTACCCCTGCGGCGGCTGTCGTATTCATGCGGCCTCCTAAACCTTCTCGATCTTGCATGCGCATTTCTTGAAATCGGTCTGTTTGGAGATCGGGTCGGTCGCATCGAGCGTGACCTTGTTGATCAGCACACTGGCGTCGAACCAGGGTACGAACACCAGTCCTCGTGGCGGCCGATTGCGACCCCGGGTTTCGACCCGGGCCCGGATCTCGCCGCGTCTGGAACTCAGGCGCGCTTCCTGTCCGCGACGCAGTCCGCGCTCGGCAGCATCGTCTGGATGCATGAACACCGGGGCCTGCGGAAAACTCTTGTACAACTCGGGTACGCGCATAGTCATCGACCCGGAATGCCAGTGCTCAAGCACACGCCCCGTGCACAGCCACAGATCGTATTCGGCATCCGGAGACTCCGCCGGCGGCTCGTAGGGCAGTGCCCAGATCACCGCGCGTTTGTCGGCATTGCCATAAAAGGACACGCCCTCGCCGGCCTTGACGTAGGGATCGTAACCCTCGCGATATCGCCACAGCGTCTCCTTGCCTTCGACCACCGGCCAACGCAGTCCGCGTGTCTCGTGGTAGGTATCGAAACTGGCCAGATCATGGGCATGACCGCGGCCGAATTCCGCGTACTCCTCGAACAGGCCCTTCTGAACGTAAAAACCGAAATCCTTCGATTCGTGATTGGCATAGTCGGCGGACGTCTCGTCCAGGCTGAAGCGATCGACCTTGCCGTTGCGGAACAGGACATCGAACAGGGTCTTGCCGCGGAATGCCGGATTCGCGGCGAGCAAGTCTTCGGGCCAGCACTCATCGGTGGTGAAGCGCTTGGAGAATTCCATCAGCTGCCATAGATCCGAGCGCGATTCGCCGGGCGCGTCGACCAGCTGATGCCAGAACTGCGTGCGGCGTTCGGCATTGCCGTAGGCGCCTTCCTTCTCCACCCACATCGCGGTGGGCAGGATCAGGTCCGCCGCTTGTGCGGTCACCGTGGGATAGGCATCGGAGACGACGATGAAATTGTCCGGATTGCGATAGCCCGGGATGCCCTCGTTGGCACAGTTGGCGGATGCCTGGATGTTGTTGTTGACCTGCACCCAATAGGCATTCAGCCGCCCATCCTTGAGCGCACGATTCTGCTCCACCGCGTGCAGACCGGGTTTCTCCTGAATGATCCCGTTCGGGATTTTCCAGATTTTCTCGGCGAGCTTGCGGTGCTCCGGATTCATCACCACCAGATCGGCTGGCAATCGATGGCTGAAGGTACCGACCTCGCGGGCCGTACCGCAGGCGGAAGGCTGCCCGGTCAGCGAGAATGGGCTGTTGCCGGGTTCCGCGATCTTTCCGGTGAGCAGGTGGATGTTGTAGACCATGTTGTTGGCCCACACACCGCGGGTGTGCTGATTGAAGCCCATGGTCCAGAAACTGGTGACCTTGATCGCGGGATCGGCATACAACTCCGCCAGTTTGATCAGCCAGCCCTCATCGACACCGGCTTCCCTGGCAGCGCGCTCCAGCGTGTAGGGTTTGACGAACTCCGCAAACGCGGCGAAATCGATGATCTGGCCGCCATTGGCGTCCTTGGCGTTCTTCGCCGATTGCTGGCGCGGATCCTCGTCACGCAAGCCGTAGCCGATATCGTCATTGCCGAGCTTGAAACTGCAGTGCTTGTCGACAAACTCGCGATCGACCTTGCCGCTCTGGATGATGTGGTTGGCGATGAAATTGAGGATGTAGAGGTCGGTCTGCGGTTTGAACACGATCGGTATGTCAGCCAGATCAAAGCTGCGATGTTCAAAGGTCGACAGCACCGCCACCTTGACCGCCGGATGTGACAGGCGGCGATCGGTCAGCCGCGTCCACAGAATCGGATGCATCTCCGCCATGTTCGAGCCCCAGAGCACAAAGGCATCGGCCTGCTCCAGATCGTCGTAGCAACCCATGGGCTCATCCATGCCAAAGGTGCGCATGAACCCCATGACCGCAGAGGCCATGCAGTGGCGTGCATTGGGGTCTATGTTGTTGCTGCGGAATCCCGCCTTGAACAACTTGTTGGCCGCGTATCCCTCCCAGACCGTCCATTGCCCCGAGCCGAACATGCCGACCGCTTCCGGGCCCTTCTCCCTCAGGGCACGCTTGAACTGCGCCGCCATGACGTCGAAGGCTTCGGTCCAGCTCACCGCTTCGAACTCGCCGTCCTTGGCATAGACGCCGTCCCTCTTGCGCAGCAGCGGCTGGGTCAGGCGATCAGCGCCGTACATGATCTTCGACAGGAAGTAACCCTTGACGCAATTCAGGCCGCGATTGACCTCTGAATGGACATCGCCATGGGTGGCCACCACCCGTCCCTCTTTCACGGCCACATTGATGCCGCAACCCGTGCCGCAGAACCGACAGGGCGCCTTGGACCATTTGAGTTCCGTCACTGGCCGCGACAGCACCACGTTCTGGCTGCTGGCTGCCATCGGAATGCCGGCAGCCGCGGCAGCACTTGCGACCGCTGTCTGGCGCACGAAATCACGGCGCGTCGTCATGATCCATCTCCTCCATCAAGCTAGCGGTGGCCTCGGCGTGGTGATGCACCAGGCTGCAGCCCATGACTCCTTCGATACCACGCAAGACATCGACCTGCTCCATCAGCAGATGCTCGTTTTCGGCCTCGCAGAGCACCACGCTGCGACTGCCCTGGCGCAACACCAGTTCGATGCAGGGCAACTGCTCGATGGCGGCATCCAGACCAACGGCGGCTTCCGGCCGGTGCTGTATGACGAAACTGGCGATGTGCAGAATCTCACTCATGCGACGTCCCTGGACAGGCTGATCGCCTGCACCGGGCAGGAGGACAGGCAGGCGCCACAGGCATTGCACTGCTCCGCGTCGATACGCGGCACCGGAGCGGCGGCGCCGGGCGCAAAGCTGATCGCGGAGCTCGGGCAGGTGTCCTTGCAACTCTGGCAAACGACCCCCGACCTTCCAAGGCATTGCGTTGAGACCTCCGCGTGCCATGCCCAGGGTCTGCCAGCATGCAGACGCAAGGCCTGAGGCTGGCAATGGTCTACGCAGACGCGGCAGAAGGTGCACTCTCCGGCACCGGGGCTGAACTCCGGGAAGCCACCATCGCCGTGAATCAGGACGCGCTCGGGACACTGGCGCACGCAATCGCCGCAGCGAGTGCACGAGGCCAGGAAATCAGGCTCTTCCAGGGCCCACGGCGGGCGCATCGGAGTGCCAGCGCGCTGGCGACCACGCAACAGATCCCGGCGAGCTGGATTGAAAGCGTGGGCACTCATGGCATCAGGCTCCCGGAGGCCCACTGAACATCTGCCAGATCCAGATCAGGAATACAAACACAGAGACCACTGCCACCGCCAGCAAGGGGAACAGGACGACCGTCAGGAACAGGAAAGCGCGCCATTCAAGCTTGCGCCGATCACCACCGAAAACCGATTCCTCCGTCATCCGTGCTCTCCTGCCCACTGGATCATTGTAATTGTACGAGCCTTGTGCGGCAGCATCAGATTCCGGGCACGTAACTTCGGCAGTCATCTTAAAGCCCGCGACAACCTGCTGGCGTGACCTGCGTCAAGAGAGCGGCAAAGCGAGCCACCCGCCCGGCGCTGTGATAGCGTAATCCAGACTCAACGTTGTGGAGAGCGCGCGCGTGTCCTCCCCGGTATCGCCATCGGTGCAAGGGCAGGAGCTCGAGGCGCTGGTCGAGCGTATCCAGAACGGCGATCGCGAGGCCGAGTCGGAGCTGATGGGCAGCTATGCCCGCGGCGTGCGGGCGGTGGTTCGACACCACTGCCGTCCGGGAGAATCCCAGGTCGACGACCTCACCCAGGACATCCTGACCCAGTTGCTGGGTCGGCTGCGGGCGGGCGCCATCCAGGATCTGCAGGCCTTGCCGCACTACCTGCGGGTGTCGATACGCCACGCCTGCGCCGCGCATTATCGCCGCAACAGCAGCATGCCCCTGCCCTCCCCGCTGGAGGAGGTCCGCAGCCAGGACGAGGACCCTGAGCTGCAAGCGCATCGGGGCCAGCTGCAACAGGTCATCCGCGAGCTCATCGCCGAACTGCCGGTCGAACGCGACCGTGAAGTGCTTCGCCGCTTCTATCTGCACGATCAGGATCGGCGCCGGGTTTGCCAGGCGCTGGGCATAGACGAAGGCCATTTTCATCGGGTGGTGCACAGGGCTCGACTACGCCTGCGTGAAGCGATGCAGCGGGTGGGCATGCACAACCTGCGCTGAGACAATTGCCGCGCTCGCCCCTCCTGACTGAACTCTGGAGAGTCAGTTGGAGCGCGTCATGGCCTTTACCCTGAAACCGGCAAGCCTGAACCAGCGGCAGTTGTTGATGGGCTATCTCAACGATGCCCTGGATGCAGAAACATCGGCCTGGTTCGAAGCCTGGCTGTTGACCCAGGAGCCCTTGATCGAGCTGCTGGATCGATACAACGACGCCCGCGACGCGATGATCTGCAGCGCAGTGCAGGAATCAGGCGCTCACCACGCCATGACCATAGGCGGCGCGGTCCGCCGCTGGCGGCAAACGGCAGCGACGGGCCAGTTCAGCCGCCAGCATGTCGGCGCAGCAGCCCGGCTGCTCGGCTCGGATCACCGCTGCGAGACCGGCGACCACCGGAGCGGCCGCCGAGGTGCCATTGAAGAAGTGCCGCGATCCCACCGGCATCCGTGGATTGGCTTCTCGTCTGGGGCACACCACGTTGGCACCGGGAGCCACGCAGAACACGTCGACGCGGGCGTCACTCCGGAGCGAGTCCTGGCGCACCCTGCCGGCCAGATCCAGCGCACCGATGGCCAACACCCGGGAACCCGCCGCCGGGTTCTTGATGCCGTCTCTCTGGCGGTCACCATTACCGGCTGCGGCGACGATCAGCAACCGCTGCCGACGCGACAGCCGCGAGAGCGAACGCGACAGCACGCTCGGCGGCGCGTCTCGGGCACGATCGAATCCCAGACTCAGGGAAATGATGTCGGCGCCCTGCGCCAAGGCCCAGGCGCAGGCCAGTTCGACCGCGAAACTGTCACTGCGACCATTGTCCTCAATGACCTTGGCGATCAGCAGGCGCGCATCGGCAGCCACGCCATAGCGACAACCGCCATCAAAGGGCTGACGGGGCCCGGCGACGATGCCGGCGCTGGCGGTGCCGTGGCTGTCCGCGCTGCCATCCTGGACCGAGCCGGATCCCACCAGGGCAATGCTGCCTGCGATCCGATCGCCGCCGAAATCGGGATGCCCGAGATCCACGCCACTGTCGAGAACAGCGACGCACACGCCAGCCCCTGCGGGAACGTCGGGCTTCAGTCCCAGCGCCTGCGGCGCCAGTACGCGGGGTCCTGGATCGGGGGGTACGCAGTCCTGACTCTGCGCCATGTGGCCGACGCTTTCGGGACGATCCACCCGCAGGGCCCGACGCCGGATCTGGCGCAACAGCTGTCCACCCCCGACCTCGCCAACGAACACCGCCCCCAGCGCCGGCACAAACAGCGGGGCGCCGTCGCTGCGCCCCAGCCTGAAGCCGATCTGGTCCTCGACCAACTGGGTCCGACGGGTCAACAAGTCCGCCACCTGTCGCGGCGCAAGGCTTAGGCGATAGCCAAATCGCCAGCGTTCGGCGGCCTCAGTCACCGCCGCAACGCCCGAATCGGTCTGCGCTCAAGCTCCCCCTGAAGGGCGATGTGCAGTCCGTTCCCACGCGCGGCGGCTGACCCCAGACCGTCGCGCAACACCACTGCGGCGCATACCGCGCCGCAGACCTCACAGGAGAGTTGCCCATGAACACGAATTCCAAGATCGCCCGCCGCCATGCTATCGCTTTGGCCCTGATCACGCTGGGTGTCAGCGCCACCGCCAACGCTGGCCAGGAGTGGTGCCTGAGCCGCGGCGAAGGCGAGGGCCTGCACTTCCGCAGCGCCGAAACGCTCACCGACATCACGGATTGGATCAGCCAGGGCGCAGTTCTGATCTACCAGGGCAAGAATCATCCCGAATGCACCATGCTCGGCGCAGCCTGCAATGTGTCAGCGGGTGACGTAGTGACGGTCAGTCAGAACAAGCAGGGCGAGCTGATCCTGCATCGCAGCCGACCCACAGGGCGCCCCGTGGTTCGCGATATCGCACGTATGGAACTGGATCCTGCCGGGCGCTTCCTCAGCGGCTTCTCCCAGTCCAACGACAATCCCTACGGCCAGCAGGTCTTTCTTTACTATACCGGCACGAGGCACTGCACGGATTCGGGCTTTGACTATCCGGCCGACGCGCAGTGCCGGTATTTTCAGCTTGAAGTGTTTCCGACCGGAATCGATCAGGACCACCGCCCAGATGCAGCCCAGGCAAGATGGCAGTTCAACCAGTGCCCAGTTGCCAGCCAACAGCCGGGAGAAGGCGGGGGCCAGGAGCCGCCGTTGCCCTGATCCATGCATGGTCGCGAGAGTTTCTGTCCTTTTGGCGGCGCTCGGGGGTACCGGATTCGGCACCCCCGCAGCTGCGGATTCCTGGTCCTGCCGCGACCGTCACGATGTGATCATCGAGGGTCAACGGCCGCTCACCTTGAGCCTTGCGGAGGCTGAGCTCGCGGCGCCCATCATCATCGAGGAGCGCGGTGCGGACCTCATGCTGTCGGTGGACAATGCGGAGTTTCGGCACCTGACGTATCCGATGACCCGCTATGCCTGGCGCTGGCTGATGCCTTCGCCTGAAGGCATTCGGCTTCAGTTGAAAGCCGGATCAACCGCCGACGCGACCGCCCGAGTACATGTCCGGTGCGAGCCGCCGGACCAGACGCGGCAAGCCTGGCTGGCGAAGGCACAGGATCTGGCGGACAGCATTGATCGCCACGTGCAGTCCGATCCGAAGATGGCTGACTTCGATCGCCTGGTGGATTCAGCGCAAGATCCGGCAGACCGCGCGGCCGCCATGCACATGCGCGCGCTGGTCTGGTTTCTGCAAGGCGACTATCTGTCTTCTGCGCAAGCCTATGCCGAGACCGCGCCACTCTGGCTTGCCATCGGCGACAGAACTCGAGCCGGCGGCGCCTACCTCGGTGCCGCGGATCTGTACCAGCGTGCCGGTCGACCGCATGAAGCTGATCCGATGCTGGCGCAGACCGAAAACCTGCTGGACAAGAACGCCGACGCCTACTTCACCAGCCGTGCCGCCCTGACTCGATGCGATCGGCTCAAGGCGGAAGGGAAGTTGGAGCAGATCATCTCCTGCAATCGCGACGTGATCCGGCAACTCCGCAGGATCGGAGAGCTGGACGAAGCCATACGAATGGCGGGACAGCTGCTCGTCGCTTTTCGTGACTCCGGAGATCAGGATCGCATCGAGGAGGTCCTGGTCGAGATCGACCGCGATCCCATGCTCGAGCGGGCGTCCTGGTACACGCGGGGATACCTGGCCCTGATGCGCAGCTTCGTGCAACGCGATCGCGGTAAGCTGATGAATGCGCTGGCGCTGATCAGCGATTCGCTGCAGGCATTCGAACGCGCCGCCGAAGGTCGCGAGCGCTGGCAGGCCAGCGCCCTGCTGCAGGCGGCCGATATCTACGGACAGCTCGGCATGAGCGATCAGGCCTATCGCTTGCTGGCCCAGGCCATCTCGCTGTACGACCCGACCTCGGCCCCGGATCGCATCGCTGCGGCCTTGATGAAGCTGGCCATCCTTGATCGCGCCAATGGCCGCATCGAAGCCGCGGCCGCCTGGTATCAGCGAGCCGAACGCATCTACGCGCTGCTCGGCCGCCCGATCGAGCGTGCCGACGCCGAACTCGGCCTGCTGGAGACCCGTCTGCCCAGGGATCGCAGCGAGGCCGAGGCTGCACTCCGCCAGTCCAGAGACTGGAGTTCACTGTCGGCGGCCAACGCCGGTCGCCTGGCACTGGTCCAGGTGCGCTGGATGATCACCGCAGGCCAATACGATCAGGCCGGTGCCCTGCTCGATGCGTCGAAGGCGACAACCCGCGCGCTGCCACAGCAACTGCTGGCGGTGCGCCTGCGCGCTGAGCTCGAAGTGCAGCAGGGCCGTGCCAGCGCGGCATTGTCATTGCTTGAAGCCGAACTGAAACAACTGCAGCAGCTGGCGGCGCAGGGTTCGAACGGGGTGCTGGGATACCTGGCCATGCGTGCCGGTCGCGATCTGCGCGCCGACTGGGTGCGGATCGCCCTCAGCCAGTCGCCGGCAGTTGCTGTCGACGCCTGGTGGCGAGTGCTGGTCGCCAGCGCGCCCTTGCAATCGGTGCGCCCCGGACAGCACTCGGGCGACAACCGCTTCAGCTCGGCGCTGTCCATGGAGCTGCTGGGCAACGGCAGCAGCGAAGCCAGCGATCGGGCCCTGCTGACCACATTGGCCCAGACCAATGCCACAGCGCAGCAGACCATGAGTCCGATGCCCAGTTTGGAGCCTGTGCGCCAGCAGTTGGGCAGCAGCTGGCTGCTGGTCGTGGTTCCTTCCGAACCGCGCAGCGCGGCGCTCTGGATCAGTGCCGAGCGCGCGCTGGTAGTCCCGATTCCGGGCAGCAGTGAACTGCGCGATCAGGTCCGCCAGCTCGCCGCCGATCTGCAATCACCCAGCCGTCCCGTAGCCAGCATTTCCCGCAGTGCCGGTGCGCTCGCAGCCAGCCTGTATGCAGGCGCGCCCATGGCTGCGGCGCCGGAACGACTGCTGGTGCTGAGCGATGAGCTGATCGGTACGGTGCCGCTGTCGCTGTTGCCCTGGCCCGGATCCGAGCGGCCCCTGATCGAGACCACTACCGTCGGCTGGATCGCGCGATTCGATCAAGGCGTGAAAGCTGACAACGACAGTGCGGCTATCCACGCCATCATCGCCCCGGGCAATGCGGCGACCGAAAAAGTCGGCCTGGGCAAGCTGCGCTACGCCGAGCAGGAAGCCGATCTGATTGCCAGAACTGAGCCGCAGCGCCAACTGATCCGGGCCAGCGACCTCAAAGCCACCCGCTCGGCCTTGCTCTCGGCGCTATCCGACCCGAATGCCTGGGTGCATCTGGCAGCGCACGGCTATGCCAAACCGGAGCTGCTCGGCTATGCCGGAACCTGGCTGGCAAATCCGAAGGACCCGGCCAGGAGTGATTTCCTGAGCTGGATGGACATCATCGACACGCCATTGAGGGCGCAACTGGCGGTACTCAATGCCTGTCAGCTGGCCGCCGGCCCGGACGCCACCAGTCAAAGCAGCCTGAGCTTTGCGTCGGCGGTGACTGCAGCTGGCGTGGACCATGTGGTGGCTGCTTTCTGGCCGATCAGCGACAGCGCCAGCGCCATCTGGATTCCAGCCTTCTACAGCGCCATGCGTGATCAGCCCGCCAGCCACAGCATGGACGCCCTGCACGCGGCGCAGCTGGCGCTGAAGAACTCGCGCGCCTACCGGCATCCCTATTACTGGGCTTCGCTGGCGCATTTCCAGCGCCTGACCGTGAACGACTGACACCCGCGGACTTCCCCAGCGACCAAGCATCGGCCATGCTCGGGGCTTTGCTGAACCGGAGCTCCTTCATGCCCACTGCCACGGCCAACGGCATTGACCTGAACTACGCCGAATCCGGTGCTGGCGAGCACACCGTCGTGTTCGCGCACGGCCTGCTCTACGACCTGCACATGTTCGAGCACCAGCGGCGGGCGCTGTCGGATCATCATCGAGTCATCGCCTACGACCATCGCGGCCAGGGCGAGTCGGCACCGGCCGCCAGCGGCTATGACCTGGACACGCTGACCGAGGATGCCGTCGACCTGATCCGCGGCACCCACAGCGAGCCCTGCCATTTCGTCGGGTTGTCCATGGGCGGCTTCGTCGGCTTGCGACTGGCTGCCCGCTATCCCGAACTGGTGCGTTCGCTGACACTGCTCAGCACCAGCGCTTCGGCAGAATCCTGGCTCAAACGGGTGCGCTATCGGGCCATGCAGGCGGTTTTCGCGCTGTTCGGCCCGAGGCCGATCATGGGTGCGCTGTTGCCGGTCATGTTCGGCCCGAGTTTCCGCACCGATCCCGCCCGCCGGGCTGAGCTCGAGCGCTGGGTCCATCATGTGCAATCGCTGCCGCGTCGGGTCGTCGGTCCGGTGGGCGGCGTGATTGGCCGTGCCAGCGTGGTGCCCGAACTGAAATACATCCGCTGCCCCACCCTGGTTCTGGTGGGAGAAGAGGACCAGACCACACCGCCCGCGGAGGCCGAGTTGCTGGTACGGGAGATCAGCGGAGCTCGATTGCTGCGGCTGCCGCGCTGCGGTCACAACAGTTCCATCGAGGCACCCGAAGCCGTGACCGAGGCCATCCGCCAGTTTCTGGCCGAGGTCGACGCTGCATGATGGGCTGGCTGGCACCGAGATTCTGGGGACTGCTGATCGCGGTCACCGGACTCGCCATCTGTCTGTGGCAATGGCCGCAGGGCTGGGACTGGCGCGCTGGCGCTCTGCTCTTTGCCGCAATGCTGGCGCTGGGCATCAGTGATCTGCGCTCGAAGCGCCATTCGCTGCTGCGCAACTACCCCATATTCGGCCATCTGCGGCGCATGTTCGAGGCCGTGCGACCGATGCTGCGCCAGTATCTGGTGGAGGGCGATCAGGAGGAAGTGCCCTTTTCCTTCGAGCAGCGCTCGATCGTCTACCAGCGCGCCAAGCAGCAACGCGAGACCCGGCCTTTCGGCACCGAGCTCAGTGTGTATGCCGATGGTTACGAGTGGATCAACCACTCGATGCGCCCCAGCGAGCTTGATAGCCATGATTTCCGCGTGCCGGTCGGCGGCCCGCAATGCGCCAGACCCTACTTGGCCAGCGTCTTCAATATCTCGGCGATGAGTTTTGGCTCGCTTTCGCCCAACGCCATCCACGCGCTCAACGAAGGCGCCCGTCGCGGTGGCTTCTACCACGACACCGGCGAGGGCTCGATCTCGCCCTATCACCGCGAGGGCGGCGGCGATCTGGTGTGGGAACTGGGTTCGGGCTATTTCGGCGCCTGCGACAAAGCCGGAGTGTTCTCGGCTGCGAAGTTCGCCGAAAAAGCGGTCCTCGATCAGGTCAAGATGATCGAGATCAAGCTCTCGCAGGGTGCCAAGCCCGGGCATGGCGGCGTCTTACCGGCCGCCAAGGTCAGTGCCGAAATCGCCCGCACCCGGGGCGTTCCCATGGGCGAGGACTGCATCTCGCCGGCCCGCCATTCGGCCTTCGACTCGCCCGAGGGGCTGCTGCATTTCGTGGCCCAGCTGCGCGAACTGTCGGGTGGCAAGCCGGTCGGATTCAAGCTCGCCATCGGTCATCCCTGGGAGTGGTTCGGCATCGCCAAGGCCATGCTCAGCACCGGCATCAAGCCCGACTTCATCGTCGTCGACGGCGGCGAAGGCGGCACCGGCGCGGCACCCATGGAGTTTGCCGACCACGTCGGCGTGCCCATGCGCGAGGGCCTGATGCTGGTGCACAACACCCTGGTCGGGCTCAATCTGCGCGATCAGATCCGCATCGGCGCGGCCGGCAAGATCGTCACCGCCTTCGATGTGGCACGGACGCTGGCGATCGGCGCCGACTGGTGCAACGCCGCCCGCGGTTTCATGTTCGCGCTGGGCTGCATCCAGTCACAGGCCTGCCATACCGATCATTGCCCTACCGGCGTTGCCACCCAGGACCCCAAGCGCTGGCGCGCGCTGGACGTCACCGACAAGGCCGAGCGGGTCAAGAACTTTCACCAGAATACGCTGCGGGCGCTGAAGGAGCTGATCGCGGCCGCCGGTCTCAATCACCCGGGCGAACTCGGCCCTGAACACATCATCCAGCGCGTGTCGGCCAAGCAGATCCGCTCACTGGCCGGCCTGTACGAATACCTGCGTCCCGGCGAACTGCTGGAAAGCACACCCAGCCACTCGGTGTTCCAGCGCTTCTGGTCCGATGCCCGGGCCGACAGCTTCGACCCGCCGGTCGGCGTCGCCGAATTGCGCTGGAGCAAGGGGGTTTAGGGCGGTTGTCGGTTGTCGGAAGGAGCTGGCTCACGCGGAGACGCGGAGGTCGCGGAGAAAGGCTGGACCGACCATGCTTCTGTGGGAGTCCCGGCGCCTGGCGGAGCGCTTGTTCGCGCAACAAACCGTGGAGGTAGGTCACGTTGACCCGAAGGGTCTACGTGACAGCTGCGTCTGGTTGCTGGTTGCTGGTTGCTGGTTGTTGGTTGTCGGTGCTGGACCTGAAGCCAGCCCCTGTGGGAGCGGGCTCTGCCCGCGATCGCCTCGTGCGCTCTTGTGGTTGCAGACGTGTCGAATGCCTCTCCATCACCGGGCAAAGAGCGTCCAGACAAGTCTGGACCAACAGAAATTCGCTCCTCAACGCCGGGCGTAGAGCTGGACCTGAAGCTTGCCGCTGTCATGGATTGCTCCGCTGTGCTCTCCGTGAATCCACGTCGTAAGTTGTTGATGCGTCATTGCGAGGAGCATAGCGACGAAGCAATCCAGGTATCGCCACACGCCCCTGGATTGCTTCCCCCGGATCAAGTCCGGGGTCGCAATGACGCCGGGGAGTTCATGGCCCGTACGCAGTGTGGGACCGATACCGGTGGCTCGCAATGACGCGGATTTTGGGCCCGCAGTCGACAACCCACAACCGCCGAGCCCCGAGCCCCGAGCCCCGAGCCCCGAGCCCCGAGTCCCGAGTCCCGAGTCCCGAGTCCCGAGTCCCGAGTCCCGAGTCCCGAGTCCCGAGTCCCGAGTCCCGAGTCCCGAGTCCCGAGTCCCGAGTCCCGAGTCCCGAGCCCCGAGCCCCGAGTCCCGAGTCCCGAGTCCCGAGCCCCGAGCCCCGAGCCCCGAGTCCCGAGTCCCGAGTCCCGAGTCCCGAGTCCCGACACCCGACAACCGACAACCAACCACCCGACGCGCGTCAGCGCGTCAGCGCC
>JALHRS010000074.1 GCA_022841325.1 Lysobacterales bacterium
CGCCGGCGCGAATGCGCTGGAGGCGCTTCTCCAAGCCCACGCGCGCCGGAGCCGCGCTACGGCAGCCGGAGCGGGCTGTCGGAGGGACGCGCGCCTGCGCGGCCGCTGTTGATCTTCGCAAGGCGCAAAGCGGCGCCGCGGCGCGGCGCCCTCCAGAGCAGCGGCCCCCTCCAGAGCAGCGGCCCCCTCCAGAGCCGCGGCCCCCACTGCGGCGCAGCCAACGCTGCGCTCCTCTCCATGAACCCATATCTTAAGTTGTTGATGCGTCATTGCGAGGAGCGCAGCGACGAAGCAATCCAGGGTATCGCTGCACGTCCGTAACTGCGGTCGCGCCGCAAGGGCGCTCCTACGGGTGAACACGGCACGCACATGCCAGATCAGCACCTCACTCCACCTTCAACCGCGGGATCACCGTGGCGCCCTGGCCTTTGACCTGTGGGCGGAACATGTCTTCGATGAAGGGCGGTGGTACCACGTAGTCGCCCGGGGTCACGGCGCGGGTGATGTAGAACAGGTTGATGGTGCCGCCGTTCCAGGCGGAGAAGTCGATGGCGGCGAGGTAGCGGTCGTCCTTGTATTCCTGACGGCGCAGCGTGGTGCCGTAGGTGTAGTCGGTGACCGGGCGGCCTTCGATCTTGACGCTGGCCAACTCGCTGAAATCGCCGAGATTCAGGTTTTCGACTTCCAGTCCGCCGGGCTGCAGATCCACCAGCACGGCGTCGCGGATGTCGCGCTCGGCCTGTACCCGCAGATGCACCAGCAGGCGATCGCCCTGCTTCAAACGGGTGCCGGTCCAGGCGGCGCCGTCGAGGGTGTAGTACTCGCGGCTGATGGCCACCTGACTCTGATCGGCCGGCGGTGGCGTCCTGGTGAAGCCGACGCTGTTCCATTCCACGTACAGCGTGCCGGTGGATTCCAGCCTGGCGCTGGTCTGGGCAAGGTCGGCGGCAGCGAATTCGAAGCTGAACTGGCGCTTCTGTTCGATGGCCTGTAGGACCTTGCCGCTGGCCATCGTGCCCTTCAGCGGATCGGCCGGCTGCTGCAACATCTGCACGCCCAGACGGACCAGCGCGACCGCCTCGTCGAGGTTGAAATAGCTGCCCTTCCAACGTTGATCGCGGCTGCGTCCGGTCAGATTGCGCCCCAGCGGCAGCAACTTCGCTTCCCAGGCCGGGTTCAGCAGCTGGTGTTCACTGAGCAGGGCGTAGGACCAGGCCAGATCGCGTTCGGTGGAGCCGTAGTCGCCGATGCCCCAGGCGCTGTCCCACTTTCCGTTCAGCGCCAGGGCGAGGGCCTGATCGCCCAGATTGTTGTCGCCCATGGTGCGCAGCGCCAGGCCCAGTTGCACCAGCGGAAGCATGGTCCTGGCGTCCTTCGCGCGTTCGTTGTAGAGCGTGCGCAGGGTGCCGATCGGGGCGGCGTTGGTCAGCGACAGCACATAGGCGGCGTAAGCGTTGTTGGAGAACTTGATCGCTTCATGATGCTCGTGCGCCAGATAGGCGTTGCCGCCGTTCTGCAGGTCCTGTCGCATCCGCGCCAGAGTGCGGTTGAGCGCGCTTTCGTCGACCCGGAAGCCGGCCTGCCTGGCCTTGATCCAGAACTCAGCCACATAGGGCGTGAGCTGGGTATCGATCCAGCTGTCCTTGCCCCACATGAAGAAGTGCCCCAGCGGCGTCTGCTGGGCGATCGACTCGTCGATGCTGGCCTGGACCAGGGCGCGGCGCGTGCTCTCGTCCAGACTGCGCACGCCGAAGCGCTGGCGATTGTTGCTGTCCAGCAGCAGATGCACAAAACCACGCTGCACATTGAGCTTGAGGTAGGAATACCACCACAGTTTCTCGGTGACCTCCTGCGCCGCACCAGCCAGCGGCAACAGCGGCCGATTGCTGACCGTGAACTGCAGTTTCGCGCCCGGCAACATGCCGGCGACCAGACTGGCCTGTGGCTGCACGGTGATCGGCCCGGTGACGGTGCTCTGTTCGATGCGGCGCACCGGCGCGTAGGCCGGGCGGACCACGGTGGACACGCTGCGACTGACCTTGCCTTCGGCCGAGCTCAGGTCGACACTGACCGTGGCCGGGCCGATGCCGTGCGCGTCCAGACCCATGATCTGCACCTGTTTGGCGCCATCGGCCAGCGCCAGTGGCGCCTTCGGCACATCGCGCAACTCGATATCGCCCTCGCTGGTCAGCTTGATGCCGATGTCCTGGGCGCTGCCGCTCAGGTTGCGCACATCCAGCGCCAGCGTGGAGACATCGCCCGGGGCCAGCGCCCGCGGTGCCGACAGCTGGGCCACGACCGGCGCACGCACGATCGGCTCGGCCGTGGCCTTGCCGTAGCGGTCGTCACTGAAGACCAGTGCGGTCACGTCCAGCGTGCCGTCGAAATCGGGTGCGGTCAGCTTGATCGTGGCGTGACCCCTGGCATCCAGCGTGACCGGTCCCTGGTAGAGATCGATCAGCTGCACCTTGAGCTGATCCCGCGGCATCTCCGGCAACTCCGGCGATTCTCCGTCACCGCCATAACGCAGGCCGGCGCGGGCACCGGCGTAGTTCTCGACCACTCGGCCGTAGATGTCGTAGAGATCGAGGCTGAAACGGCGCTGGCCGAAGAAGAAGCCGGCCGGATCCGGGACCTTGTAGCGGGTGATGTTGGTGATGCCCTGATCGACCGCGGTCAGCACCACCGAAGCCTGCTGGCCGGCGAGCTGCGGTACATCGATCTGAATGCGCATGTCGGCACCGGGGCGGCTCAGCCTGGGCGCCTCCAGGGCCACAGCCAGACTGCGTTCCGAGCGATCCAGCGGCAGATGCAGCATGCCCACCGCGCGCGAGGGCACCAGTGCGTCCTTGCTGCCGTCGGGGCGCAGCACCACGGCGCTGACGTAGATGTCGTGGCGCTGATAGCGCTCGTCGATGGGGATGCTGACCTCGGCATCCGGTCCTGCGTTGAACTCGGCATGGAACAGCTGCTGGTCGCTCTCGACCATGACGAAGCCGGGGCCTTCATGGGGCGCGTGGATGCTCAGTCTGGCGGTGTCGCCGACGCGATAGGCGGCCTTGTCCAACTCCAGCTTGATCTGGTCGGGGCGCGGCTCGCGCGCGATCTGGCTGTCGCCTCCCCAGCTCCAGCCGGCCTGGAAGTGGTAACGCGTGACCACCCCGGAATCGGGGTGGATCAACTCCACCCAGTAGCCGCCCCATTTGATCGGCACCTGCAGTTCGAAGGGTCGGCCATCGGCGCTGAGATCGATGCTCTGGGTGCTCTCCACGGTGGTCGAGCTGATGATGCTGACGTCGAAACTGTCGTCATTGCGGTAGTACCAGCTGTAATCGCGCCAGTCGCGCAATATGCGCACCTGCACACCGCTGACCGACTGTCGCTGCCCGCTGACGTTGCTGGCGATGACGTCGAGCTTGGCGGTGGTATCGCCCGGGGCGCTGTCGTCATCGAACTGCGGGCGCAGGCCGAGCAGCACCGGCGCCGGCCAGATCACCCGTTTCAGGATCTTGTTGACGGCGCGACCGCCGCTCTCCTGCACTTCGCCGAGGATCTTGACCTCGATCGGCCCCTTGTCACGGGCGACCTGGGAGAGATCGACCTCGGCGCTGATCTCGCCCTGTTCGTCGAAGACATCGTCCAGCACTTCGGTGGGTGTGGAATCGAAGCGTGCGCTGGCGTCGCCGAAGTGGAAGTCCTTGTACAGTTCGACCGGATGATCGGCCGGGGTCAGCACCATCGAGGCGACAAAGCGATTGCCGCCGGCCGGGGCGCCGTAGAGATAGGCGGACGTTGCTTTCAGCAGCAGATTCTCGCCGGGCACCAGCGTGGCCTGCTCGCTGCCGAGATCGATCTTCAAGCGTTCCGGCAGGAACTCCTCCACATGCAGGTTCATGCTGAAGGGCGCCTGCTCGCTGTTGCCATCGGTGGAGAGGCGCAGCAGATACAGACCGGTGACCGCGTTCTCGGCCAGCTTGTAGCTGTAGCTGGCATAGCCGCCCGGGCCGACTTCGAGCGCGCGATTCTCGACGTTCTCGCCTTCCGGGTTGAGCAGCTGCACGATCAGCGGCGTGTTCTGCTGGCGCAGGTGGCCGTCGTGATCACGCACCAGCAGATGCACGCGCAGGGTTTCGCCCGGGCGGTAGAGATCCCGGCTGCCCCAGCTGTAGATATCGAAAGGCTGCTGCTGGCGACCGCTGATCGGTAGCGCCGACAGATCGACCGCGGGCGCGTTCAGGGGCAGCATGGCGATGTCGTCATCGTGCTCGCCGCTGAGCAGCAGCAGTTCGTTGCTGTCGGATTTCTGCTGTGGCGCGTAGTCGTCGTATCGACCGAAGCCCTGCGGTTCGACGTTGATCAGGGCGTTGCCCTGGGCGTCGGTGACGGCTGAGCCCAGGTCCTTGCCGCCGTCGCCGCGGGCCTGGATGCGGGTGCCGGGCAGCGGCTTGCCGGTCTTCAGCGAGGCCGCGTGCACCCACACCGAATCGCCGTAACGGCGGGCGTGCAGGCCGAGATCGGTGACCACGAAATAGGCGGTTTGCCAGCTGCCGGGGAAGTTGTTCGGTCGCTTCATCACCGCCATGTACACGCCGGGCGCGCGCAGCTCCTTGATCCGGTGGACGGGCAGATAGGTCAGCGCCTGACGGTCGCCCGGATGGTCCAGCGTGAAGCGCTGCTGGTACACCGACTCGGTGAAATCGGTGATGCGTTCCAGTTCGCTCTTCCAGTCGTATTCCTCTTCGCTATCGCCGCCGCCGCGCTTGGCCTGACGGCGCACACCCGGCCAGCGCCCATAAGGCAACTCGTAGCCGAGGAAGAAGCCGGCGTAGTTCTCCGGGTGGACTTTCAGAAATTCGACGTCCACCGATTCCATGTTAGTGCTGGCAATCGGCAGTCCCTGATGGGCGTGGCGCGGAATCACGCTGCCGCTGCTCAGGAAACGCACGCTGCCGGGCAGCACCTGGGTGCTGATCTGCTGCTCGAAGGCACTGGCAAGGGTGCTGCCGTCGGCGGCGCGCAGTCCGGCGTCGACCCTGATCCGGTAATTCGACAGCGTCTGCAGGAAGGGGAATTCCAGCGTGCGGGCGTCATGTGTCAGCGCCCAGGAGCCATCGACCTGGCCGCCCTCGGGCGTGCTCAGATGGACCAGCGCGTCGAAGACCTGACTGGTGTCCAGAGGACGGTTGAAGCGCAGCACCGCCGTCGGTCGGCCATTGGCGTTTTCGTTGCTGACCCCGACCACCGCAAACTCGGTCGTCGGCTGGATGACCTGGGCGACGGCGTACAGGCCGAGGAGACTGGCCAGGACGATGAAGGCGACGCGAGACCAGAGGGCAGAGCGATGCTTCGACATGGCGAGTCTCCGGGTTTTTTCCGCAGACTAGCAGTTGCATTCAGGCACATTGAGACGGCCTGAGGCCGAATTCGGGCGCGGCTGGAAAAAGCATGACCGATGGCGGGCAGCGGCGCTTTCCTTGGGCCCAGGTCGTAACGCGTTGATTTGGGCACGATGATGTAGGTCGGGCTAAGCGCAGCGTGCCCAACAGTGGACGCTGGTGTTGGGCACGCTGCGCTTAGCCCAACGGTCATGGCTGCGAGCCACCCGCAATCATGAAAGTCGCTGGTGCCATGACCGTTGCATAGGGTTTCTTGCCTAACCCCTCCCCAGCCCTCCCCGAACATCGGGGAGGGAGCGACAGCACTCGCCTGAACGACTTTCACGGCAACCTACAGCTCATGGCCCTGGGGCGGTTTCGGGTCGATACGCGCGGCTCGCACTGACGCCGTTCCAAGGTCATCGCCCAAGCTGTCGCTCCTGGAGGGCGCCGCGCCGCGGCGCCGCCTTGCCTCGCCGGGAAATCAACAGCGGCCGCGCAGGCGCGCGTCCCTCCGCAGAGCCGCACCGATCCAGCGAGATGTTCGCGCGCTGCGGGCAGTGCCTGCCCTGCCCAACCCACCAGAGCGCCGGGCCTGTAGCCTTTTCCCGTGCCCCGTGCCCCGTGCCCCGTGCCCCGTGCCCCGCTTAGGGATTACGCACGCACAGCGCGCGCTTGCCCTGGGTGTTGGTCATGGCGTACGGGTACTGCTGGCCGTCATTGAAGTAGACGTAGAAGGCCTCGGTGGCGCCGTTGCGATCGCTGCTCCACGGCGTCAGCCCGGACAACAGGATCAATGGCGTGACCCTGCAGGTGAGCTTGCCGATGCAGTCCTGGATCTGATCGTCACTGGGATAGTAGATCCTGAGCAGTTCGGCACTGCTCGGCACGCGCCAGCCACCACCCTGCGATTGACAGTAGTTCTGCGCGCCCTGCCAGTCGATATCGCCGCCGTTGTCCCGGGCGGCCCAGAGCAAACCGGTTTCGTTGTCCCGCACGCTGCCGTCATCGGTGAGTTCAAAGCGCTCTTCTGGAGGCGGCTGGGTGTCCTCGTCCTGCGCCAGAGCGGGGAGCATTGCCGAGGTCAGCAGTAGCGCCACGGCCAGTCGAAGGCAATTCTGAGAGCGGCTCATCGCTTGTTCCCTTGGTAGTTACCGATTTGGCGATTCCAGTCTAGCAATCGCATCGCCCTGAGTTGTAGCAAGGCGGCCGAAAAATCGCAATCGACCATTGCGCTCCGGTCCTGGTGCGACGGTCTCCGGCTCCGCCAGTGGACAGTGCCTGCCTGAGGGGGCTTCAGGCGCGGCTCGCCTGTTTCCTCACCACCGAATGGCGGAAGCCGTAACCAAAGTAGATGGTGAAACCGATGGTCGTCCACGCCGCCAGCAGTGCCCAGTTGTACCAGCCCATGAAGAACACCAGTGCCAGACAGGACAGCGCGCCAAGCACGCAGACCACCGGCGCGAAGGGAACCTTGAACGCCCGATGCAGATCGGGTCGGGTCCGACGCAGCACCAGCACGCTGACGCAGACCACGGCAAAGGCCAGCAGTGTGCCCATCGAGACCAGATCCCCGAGCACACCCAGAGGAAACAAGGCTGCCAGCAGCGCGGCCACAACGGCCACGATGATCGTCGCCTTGTGTGGCGTGTGGAACCGCGGATGCACGGCTGCAAACAGCCTCGGAATCAGACCGTCGTTGGCCATCGCATAGAAAATCCGTGGCTGGCCCATCATCATCACCAGGATCACTGAGGTGAGTCCGGCGACGGCAGCAATCTCCACGGCGTACTTGAGCAATGCCAGACTGGGATAGCCCTCCAGGGCAGTGGCAACTGGTTTCGCCGTGCCAAGCTCGGTGTACGACACCATGCCGGTGAGTACGGCCGCCACCGCGATGTAGAGAATGGTGCAAACGATCAACGAGCCCAGAATGCCGATGGGCATGTCGCGTTGCGGATTCCTGGCTTCCTGAGCCGCGGTCGAAACCGCATCGAAGCCGATGTAGGCGAAGAACACGATCGATGCACCACGGAAGACGCCCTCCCAGCCGAAGCGATCCCCGCCTTCGTTGGCCGGGATGAAGGGGCTCCAGTTGTCGACGTTGACATGGCCGGCGCCGAATCCGATCAGCGCCAGAATCACCGTCACCTTGATCGCCACAATCACGGCATTCGCTGATGCCGACTGCTTGATGCCGACATAACACAAGCTGGCCACCGCCCCGATGACCAGCACGGCAGGCAGATTGAACCAGGCTCCGGTTGCCACCAGCTGACCGTCCCGGAAGGTGAACGGCGCCGACGCCAGCGCGGCCGGGAAATGCCAGTTGAACCCAGCCAGATGTGCGATCGACTCCATCAGACTGATCGTATAGGCCGACCAGCCGACCGCGACTGCGGCGGCTGCGAACTGATACTCCAGTACCAGCGACCAGCCCACGAACCAGGCCAGGGCTTCACCCATGGTGGCGTAGGTGTAGCTGTAGGCACTGCCGGAAACCGGCAGCATCGCGGCGAATTCGGCGTAACACAGTCCGGCAAAGGCGCAGGCAAGGCCGGCCAGCACGAAACTCAGCATGATCGCCGGGCCGGCGTGGTTCGCAGCCGCCTGACCGGTCATCACGAAAATGCCGGCGCCGATGATTCCGCCGATACCGAGCAGCAGCAGCTGCCAGCCGCTGAGCGTGCGTTTGAGCTGTCCGTGCTGGCCACCGGCACGTGCTGCTTCCGGCGTCAGTGGCAGGTCCTCACCGGCGTGCACTTCCGGGTTGGCCTGAATCGGCTTGGTGATCAAAAGATTGCTGAACATCATTGCCCCCGCTCGTTGGTTCACTGCGCCGACCCGCCATGGACGGCAAGCATAGATCAACGCTGATCCGCCGCAGCAGCAATTGCTGTTGATGAAATCAAGTCAGGCGCAGGGCCGGTCGAGTCCTGTGAGGGTTGCATGCCTGCGATGCGCTGCCGAGACCAGAGAACAGGATGCCACCAATGGTCAGGCGCGCTCATCGGGGCTGAGCGCCGACAGGATCATGGTTTCTGTTTCGCAATCTCCAGAAAGCCCTCGAAGACGTCGCGATTGTTGCCGGTCAGATCGGCCAGACGGGTTTCGATATCCGCCACTCTCAGGCGCAGATAGCGCAGGGTTTGCGGGTCAGCGCGCAGAGCCTGCGCGGCGGCATCGATATCGGCATCGGGCAGTTCCAGTTCACAGGGATAGTCGATCACATGATCGAAGTCGCGATAGTCGCCGGGCAGGATGTAACGATCGCCGCACTGCTGGCCGAGGGCCCGCTGGGTCTCGTTGGGGACGCTCATGCGGAACAGTGCGCGATAGGGGGATTCGACCCCTTCCTGGACCATGTTGTCGATCGTGGCCACGCTGTAGGCGCGTACCGCGAGCTTCAGCAATTCACGGTCCTCGATCAGCCCGATGTTGCCGGTGGAGATCAACTCATCGTAGGTGGCTCGACGGCTGGCGCCCTGCTTGTACTGGGTGGCCCGGTAGGCGTTGACGAGAAAATCCCGGTTCGTCAGGTGCGCCGTGCCGCTCAGTGCATTCGCGGTGGCTTCGGTGGCGTCGCGCACATCGGTGTAGTAGGCAAGCAGAAACTGGTAGCGCCAGGATTCGATCCGCAGATCCTCCTGGAGTCTCTCGGTGAAGATGGCGGACTTCTGCCGGGTCTCGCGCTCGGTATTCCAGTTGGATACCTGGATGCCGAGAAACACGCCCACCACCAGCAGCACGAACTCGATGGTGATCGCGGTCCAGTTCTGGTCCCTCAGCGATTGCGTGAATCGGCGCAGCAACATGCTTCGCTCCTGATGCGGGGCCGTCGCTCTGGCTGCAGGCTGGTGCCAGTTCGGTGGCGGGAGTGCACGGTGGATCGTGCTCGGTTTGATCGATGATCTCGGTCCTGGACATTTCGATAATTCCCTGAGCCATCGGAGCGAGACACCCATGAGCGCCGGCCTTCCGTCATCCCAGGAGTCTGACTTCGATTTCATCATCGGCGACTGGCGCGTGCGCCATCGCCGGCTCAAGCATAGGCTGGCAGGCTGCACCGAGTGGCAGGAATTTGACGGAATCTCGTCCACCCGCAAGATTCTGGGGGGACGCGGCAATGTCGAGGACAATCTGCTGCATCTGCCCGAAGGACCGTACCGCGCCGCCGCTTTCCGTTCGCTGGATGTGGCCAGCGGGCAGTGGGCGATCTGGTGGCTGGACGGGCGCTCGCCGCATCATCTGGACACGCCGGTGGTCGGGCGATTCAGCGATGTTCAGGGCCGCTTCTACGCCGAGGACACCCTGGCAGGGCGGCCGATCCGGGTGCGCTTTCTGTGGTTGCCCATGACTGCTGACGCGGCGCGCTGGGAACAGGCTTTCTCCGCCGACGCCGGCCAGACCTGGGAGACCAACTGGACCATGGATTTCGAACGGACTCAGCCCTGAACCAGGGCTTCCTGGGGCGACGCAGTTCAGTCTTGCGTCGGTGCCCAGGCACTCTGCGCGGCCCAGGCCTGTGCCGCCAGATAGATCAGGTCGACGGCGGGGTCCTTCACCTCCGGATAGTCCTTCGGATCAGCCAGGCAGCTCGCCAACCGGCGCTTGAGTTCGGCGTAGGCCTCGGCCGTGGCCGGATGGGCTCGCAGATAGTCTCGAAACAGCAGCGCGTAGCGCTGATTGCGGCGACCGGCCACGCGTATGTGCACATGCGCCAGGCGCTCGCCCTGCGGCTGTGCGAACAGCAGTTTGCTCCACTCGGCGGCATCGGCCACTTCACCCGGAGGAACATGATCCAGGCGGACTTGCCCGCGCTGCACCAGGCCCGCCGAGCGCAGGGCCAGCGCGATATCAGCACTGAGGGCGGGCACCGTCACCTGGATATCGATGACGTCCTTGGCGCTGAGGCCGGGAACGGAGGTCGAGCCGATGTGATCCACGCGCAGCGCGCGCTGCCCCAGAGCCGTTCGAATCCTGGCCGCGAGGCGCTCGAACTCGACGGGCCAGTCGAGCCGGTAGGGAAGAATCTCAATCATCTGCGGCCGGGATCGTTCGAGATTTCGTAGGCGTCCATGGGCGGCGATGCTACCCCGGGAGTTTTCATCCGAAGACCGGCTGCAGGCTTTGCGCCATCCGGGGCATCGCTCAGGCCACCAGCAACACTGCCTCGCCCTCGGCAATGTCATTGCCGTGCTGGTTCATGGAGCGGGTTCTCAGCGTGACGATGCGTTTTTCGGAGCGCCAGGCGGTGACCTCGACTTCGGCCGTCAGCACATCGCCGGGGCGCAGCGGATACAGGAACTGCAGCGATTGCCTGAGATAGACCGAGCCCGGCCCGGGCAGATGCATGCCGAGCACGGCCGAGATCAATCCGGAGCTGAACACGCCGTGGGCAATCCGGCCCTTGAAACGCGTCAGCGCGGCGTATTCCTCGTCCAGATGCACCGGATTGAAGTCCCCGGTGATGGCGGCCATGTGCTGGATGTCTTCGATGCTGATCTGCCTGGACAGCGAGGCTTTCTCGCCGATGGTGAAATCCTGGCGGCTGGGATATGCGGTCACGGCGGGTCTCTGGAAGGAATGAGTTCGCCCGGCATTGATTGCTCAGCGGCGTTCACGCCAGGCCGTGGGCCTGATTCGCGGACCGAAGTCGGCTTCGCCGATCATGACGCTCGCGCTGATACGCGGAACAAGCTGAGCCAGACAGTCACCGAGCGGCGTAATCCTAACTGCGTCGGGCGTGCGGTCCTTGATCGTGCGCAAGTGCACCGGAGTCCACTGCGCTGATCGCACTGTTTGCTTCAGTGCAGCGCTGACTAGGATGGCTCGACGGCTCGAATTCGGCTACTCGAAACCACTGTAGAACAACAGATCTGCGGGCGCCGTGGCCTGGGAGACGCCGGCCCAGAATCCGCCGACCAGCTGGAAATTCCCGGCTCCAGCAGGCTGCAGAGGCTCGGCGTCGGGCTGGCCGACGCTTCCGACCACCACGAAAGACTCCGCGCTCATCGACGCGCTGCCATTGTCTATGCTGTAGTGGTCGATGCTGTAGCTGCCGCCTGAGCCCTGGGTTTGGCCACTGGCGCTGCCCGCGCCCAGAAGCAGTGACGCCCACACCCAGGCCTGGACGATCCATCTGCGCCTGCAGGAGGTCTTCATCGACATGACCTTGATCCACACTTGATCAGCTTCAACGAGCCGTCGCTGACGTTCCGGTAGACGATGATCGGCAGGCCATCCGCGGCGATGGCGATGGCGCTAGCCTGGCCGACATCATCGCCCGGGTCGTCAACGGTGGTGATCGTGGCGCTGCCGGTACAGGCGGCGTTGGCACACTTGGCCACCTTGAGCCCCTGGGCGCTGCTGTCGTAGTAGCTGATCACGGGTTGCCCGTCTTCGGGGATGGCGATGGCGGTGTACGAACCGACACTGTTGCTGGGATCATCCACCACCGTCCGGGTGACCCCGCTGCAGGTTGGTGTGGTGCACTTGGAAACGATCAGCGTACCGGCGGTGGTGTCCTGGTAGCTGATGACCGGCAGACCGCCGACATCGATGGCGATGGCGCAGTACTGACCGATGTCGTTGATCTGATTGTCGACCGTGGTCAGGGTGGCGGCGGTACACGCAGGATTGCTGCACTTGGCCATCTTCAACAGCAGGGCGGTTCGATCGTAGTAGCTGATCACCGGCAAGCCGTCGGCGCCCATCGCGATAGAACTGAATTCGCCCACGGCGTTCACCGGGTCGTCCAGCGTCGTGAGGGTGGCGCTGCCGCTGCAGACGGGGTTGGCGCATTTGGCGACCTTGAGCGAAAGGTTGGTGCTGTCGCGGTAGCTGATCACCGGGCGTCCATCCAGACCGACCACCAGCGAGCTGTGTTTGCCGACGTCATTGGCGGGATCGTCAACCGTGCTGAGGGTGATGGCCGCGGTGCAGTCGGCGTTGCCGCACTTGGCGACTTTCAACGCACGGGCGCTGGCATCGTAGTAGCTGATCACCGGATTGCCATCGGCGCCAATGGCCATCGAATTGTAGGTGCCCACGCTGGCGCTGTTGTCGATGGTCCGCACCAGCGCCGGCCCATTGCAGCTGGGATTCAGGCAACGCGCCAGCTTCAGGGAATGGGCGAAGCTACCGGAGCTGAACTCGGAATAGCTGATCATCGGAATGCTGTCGTTGCCGACCACGATGTCGCTGTATTCGCCATTGCGCTGCAGGGAGTTGATCAGTGTCACGACGAAGGCGGCGCCCGGCAGTTCGCTGCATTCGACCGAGCCATCCTGGTTGATCGCGCGCAGATAGGTGCCGATGGCGCAGCTGCCGCCGATGCGCCTCTGCACCTGACTGACATTGATCTGCGCAGAACCAACGGCGCCGTTGGCGATGTGAACAGAGCTGACGCCACCGCTGGCGATCGCCACGGTGCCCGAGCTGGTGATCGGTCCGCCGGTCAGCCCGGACCCGGTGACGATCGAACTCACGGTTCCGGTGCCGATATCGTCCATGCCGTCGGCGAAGCCGGCGGGAACACCGGACAGTCCCGCCCACGGTGTGGTGGCGCTGCTGGCCGCGCGCAGCGCCTCGGGGGAGGGGGTGATCAGCTGGCGTGGTGTCAGCGTGCTGTAAGCGCCGCTGCTGGCGCCGGGGCGAACCCGAAGTTCGAGATAACGTCGCTGGCCGTTGAAGGCATTGCTGCCAAAGTCCAGGGTGACCGTGAACAAGCCGTTCTCCACCGGCACATCGGCGAGATCGGTCATGCACAACAGGGGCGTGGCGCTGGTCGGCGTGCCAAACAGACAGGCCTGCAGATCGTACAAACCCGTCGCCGGCTGCCCGGAGTCCTTGAGCAGGCCCTGATAGCTGAAGCCGGAGCCCAGGGGCGTTTGCGCGGCGGCGACGCCGCAGAGCAGAACTGTGCACAGTAACCAGCGTGTCATCGGACTATCCCTTCATCGAGTGTCTCTCCCTGGGAAACACCGAATGGCGGGACTTGGGACCATCGCGGCAGCGTTGACGAGATTCAATCCGGGATGCGGATGGGTGGAGCATCCTTGTGCCGGCGGGGCCCGCCGGTAGGTGACCCCCTGAACCCCATAAACCGTCATTCCCGCGAACGCGGGAATCCAGCGTTTCAGGCACTCGCGTAGGCGCGCACTCCCGCCCCACGCCTTCGCGGGGGCAGGCTATTCGCGGGAATGACGATCCGTGTGAACCTTCGCCGACCAGCGAAGGCCGACCCACGTAGTGGCAATCGCCTCAGGACCTGAGCGTGCGATTGAACAGTGCCAGCGTCTGCGCCCAGGCTTCCCTGGCGGCGCCTTCGTGGTAGCGCGGGGTGGTGTCGTTGTGGAAACCATGCAAGGTGTCGGCCGGCTGCAACAGCTGGTAGCGCTTGCCCGCCGCTTTCAGAGCCGTTTCGTAATCGGGCCAGGCGCTGTTGACGCGGTCGTCATTGGCCGCCAGCACGATCAACAGCTCGGCGTTGATGTTGGGTACCTCGGACAGCGCCGGTGCGCTGCCGTAAAAGGGCGCGGCAGCTTTCAGTTGCGGCAGGCGTGTGGCCAGAAAATTGCTGACTGCACCGCCATAGCAGAAGCCGACGGCACCGAGACTGCCGTTGCCGCCCTCCCGTTCTTCCAGCCAGGTCGCCGCCGCCAGGAAGTCCTCGCGGGTCTTGGTCTGATCGAGCTTGCCGAAGAGCGCGCGTGCCGCATCCTCGTCGCCGGGATATCCGCCCAGCGGAAACAGCGCGTCGGGCGCGAAGGCGATGAAGTTCTCCAGCGCCAGGCGGCGGGTCACGTCCTCGATATGCGGATTCAGGCCGCGGTTCTCGTGGATCACCAGCACCAGCGGTAGCGCTGCTTCTGCTGCACGGGGCCTGGCCAGATAGCCACGCACGCTGCCGTAGCCTTTCGGTGATGCTATCTCCGCGTACTCGGTCGTCAGCCGGGCGTCATCGGTCGGCACCTGCTGGGCCTCGGCGAAGCGTGGACTCAGCGCGGCCAGCAGTCCGCTCGCGCCGGCTGCACCGACGGCAAAGCCGGCTGCGCCCTTGAGAAAGGCGCGACGGTCGATGATGCCGTGTACGTATTCATCGAAGAGACGCAGGACCGTCGGATCGAAGTCCGCGGCCGTCAGTCGAGGTTTGTTGCTCATGATTCGCTCCAGAGATGGCGGGCCGGCGTATGCAGGATGGGGCCAGGCTGCCGCCCCTGCACCTCGCAGTCTGAACCACGTCCGGTGGGCAAGAGGTGTGCGTCAGCGCCAGGCAAAGTCCGCCATCACCGGCCGGTGGGCGCTCAGTGGAATCAGCGCTTCGCGGCGCAAGCCCAGGCGCTTGCGCTCGCGCGGGCCCATGGTTTCCGGGTCGAAGACCAGAGCGAAGCGCAGTTGCAGGCCGTCGTTGTGGAGGATGAAATCCAGCGGGCGCGAGGGGAAGGGTGTGCCGCGACCGTCCCAGGTCCAGCGATCGGTGCCGTTGGCGTGCGCGGCTTCGGCGACCCGCAGATAGCTGTCGCCACTGGCCGGATCGCCCTGGATCGGCAGCAGTGGCTTGCGGCCACGGACGGCATTGAAGTCGCCGGCGACGATCACCGCATCCACCTGCCGTGTTGACCAGGCCTGATCCAGCGCGGCGCGGATTTCCCTGGCCTCGACCAGTCTGGCTTGTTCCTCCCAGGCATCGTCGCTGTCGCCGCAGCAGGTCAGGTCTACCCCCACCAGCAGTGCGCTGCGCTGACCGATGCGAGCCTCGACTCCGAAGCTGGCGATGCCGCCGTCCAGTTTCTGCTCCATGCCCAGTTGCTCGGGGCTGTCGGAGAACAGCTCCCGCATCTGTGTCCGGAAGCTCTCCGGATAGGGCAGAAAGGCGAATTCAGTCAGGGGCTGCAACTGCCCGCGCACGGCGAACACGGTGCGTTGGTTGTCGCCACTGCTGCCATAGGCGATCTGCCAGTCGGGTTCGCGGCCGGAGTCGATCTGCGCCAGCACGGCGCGGACGTCGTCGATGTTCCGTTCGGCCGGCATCTCGTCGAGGATCAGCACGTCGGCATCGACCGCGCTCAAGGCCTTGATATAGCCCTTCTGATGCTCGAAGAACCGATGACGGGATACGTTCCACACCACGACTCTGAGGTCGCTGCCGGTGGCTCGCGGAAGCGGACGCGCTGCGAAAGCCGCACTGGCATGCAGCATCAGCGCCAGACACAGACTCAGCCGTATCCCGTTTCGCGTCACTGTGGTCTTCTCCCTGATGCGGCCGGTACTGGCCCTGTTGATCTCGGATCCCGCGGCAGGCGCGGTGGCTGCACTCTGGGATACTGCCAGCGAATCCTGCCGCGGAGCAAAATCCGAACATGAGTGAATCGAGCACCTCGAGCTGGGAATCGGCCGGACGGTTTCTGGACTGGCGTGGACACCGGATCTTCGTGCGCAGCAGCGGCCAGGGTGATCCGCTGTTGCTGATCCACGGTTTTCCGACCGCATCCAGAGACTGGCAGCCACTGGTGACGCGGCTGGAGCGAGAGTTCACCTGCATCAGCTTCGACCTGCTCGGCTTCGGCCGATCCGACAAGCCGTTGGATTTCGACTACAGCATGGCCGCGCAGGCTGATCTCGCCGAAGCGGTGCTCGCGCATTTCGGCATAGCGGCGTGTCGGGTGCTGGCGCATGACTATGGCGACACCGTGGCCCAGGAACTGCTGGCCCGCCAGCTCGAAGGCAGCCAGGCATTTGCCATGCAGCAGCTGTGTCTGCTCAATGGTGGCCTGTTTCCCGAAGCCCACAAACCGCGTCTGATCCAGAAACTGCTGGCCTCGCCGCTGGGTGGATTGATCGCGCGCATGACCCGCTATTCGCGCTTTGCTGCCACCATGAACCAGATTTGCAAACGGCCTCTGGGCGAGGCCGAGCTGCGTTCGATGTGGGAACTGATGGAGCACAACAACGGCCGCGCCGTGCTGCCCCGCCTGATCCGCTACATGGCCGAGCGCCGGCGCCTGCGCTCACGCTGGGTCGGCGCCCTGGAGCGCAGCGCGATCCCGATGCGCCTGATCGACGGCATCGACGATCCCATCTCCGGTGCGCAACTGGTAAGGCGCTATCGAGAGCTCGTGCCCAGGGCCGACGTGGTCGAACTCGCCGGCGTCGGTCATTACCCGCAGCTGGAGGCCGTCGAGGAAGTGGCAGCGGCGTTCCGGGAGTTTGCACGGCAGATCAGGCATTCGCGATGAATGCAGGACGCCTGGCGTGGATGCGTCATTGCGAGGAGCGCAGCGACGAAGCAATCCAGTGCTTCTGCGGCTGTGTGTGTCTGGATTGCTTCCCCCGGATCAAGTCCGGGGTCGCAATGACGCCGGGGATCTACTGTCGCAGGTGTCGCTTCGCATAGACCCTCGACCCTCTCAGCGCAACTCCAGCGCCAGCTGGCCGCGGAGCGATACGCGCAGCAGCAGCGCTTCGTCGCCAGGGGCCAGATCGAGCAATTGCAGATCGTCGACGCTGGCGGCCAGATGCAGATGCAGATGCTGCGCCAGCCTTGCACCCTGATCGCTGGCGCCGTCAACGGCGCCCACGGTGCGCTCCACCCATTGGTTGAGCTGGGTCCGGGCGGTCTCCTGGGCTTTCTGAAGTCGGTCGCTGAGATTCAGCTGCGCCGCCGTGGCCAGTTGCTCCCGGATGCGCTCGCGCAACAGCTCCGATGCCGCCTGCAGCAGAGGATTGTCGCTGACGCTGACGAAATCGATGTTGGCGATGCGGATGGTGTGGGTCTGTGCATCGAAGCTGGGACGCCCGTGCAGATAGACCCAGCCGCTGCTATCGCGCAGGCCCAGCCCTTCGATGCGCAGACGCGCACCGAGCACCAGATCCGGCGCCGAGGGATAGACCTGAAATTCCTCGAAATGCACGGTAGCGCTGCCGCCGGAGTAGTTCAGCGTGCGTGACTTGCCGCCCAGCGCGCCCTGCAGCGCCTGAGTCATCGCCTGGTACTGGGCCTGGACGTCCAGATTGAGCAGCAGCCGGGTTTCGCCGGGTGCCCGCAGGCTGAGTTCGGGCAGCGCCGTGGCCTCGCGCGCTTCGGGCGCCGGTCCATGCACCAACTGCAGTTTCGCCTTGACGCCCAGCAGCAGCTGCAGGCTCTCGTCTTCGGTGCGTGGTGACTGCCAGTAGACGCTGGCCGGATCCACCTGCAGCCACAAGGGTGGTTCGCTCGAGAGCACGATCGGCTGCTGCAGTCGCGTCCACCACTGTTCGGCGCGGGCTCGCAGGTCGAGCTTCTTCTGGATCGACTCGGCCCAGCGCTGCTCCAGTTGAGCCAGCCGCGGTTGCAGCGCTCGATCGGCCTGGCGCCGCAGCCCGACATCGATGCCGAAAACTCGCGTGCTGGGCGCATCCAGCCAGCGATAATCCAGCTCGATTTCCGGTTTGACCGTCCAGTCGGCTCCGACCTGCAGGGTGACCCGCGCATCGATGGCCGCACGCCCACGCACCGTCTTGCGCCGCCCCGCCAGTTCGGCACGCAGTTCGGCGTCGGCGTCGGTGCTGACCCACAGCGCGCCGTCATGCGCGCGCACCGAGGTCCGTGACAGCCAGACATCGCCCTCGGTATCGATGGAGACACTGCCGAAGCGGAACTTCTTGCGTTCGCGCCGCGGCGCAATCGGAATGTGCTCGGGTAGCTGATCGGCGATTTCGGCCAGTGCAGCAGCCGTGAGCTCGATTGGCAACAGCAGCAGGGAGTCTGCTACCGGCGTCTGCGGCAGGGTCATTCCCAACCGCGGCGGCGCTTCGACCGGTATTTCGCCGGGACCGGGCAGATGGGTGCGCAGGCTCAGCGCCAGCAGCGCCAGCGCCAGCAAGCCCGCGCCAGCAAACAGCCACCGACGTGCGGAAGTTGCAGCCATGCCTGAGTCCCGTAGCCACCGTAACGGGCCTCAGTGTGGCCGCCGAAGTTGTAACAGGGACTGATCGGGGGCTTTGCGTAGCCCGTTGTGCCGCGCAGCGGCTCAGCGGGGCCTTTTGGCTTTGGGAGGGCGCCGCGCTGCGGCGCCGCTCTTTTAGCCCGTTGTGCCGCGCAGCGGCTCAACGGGGCTCTTTGGCGTCACCGCCCGGACAGCGCTGCGCGCAGTTCGGGCTACCAGAGCGCGGCTCTGCTCAGAGCCCGCGCACGGCCTCGGCCACGGCGCGGAACACGGCGCGGCCCTTGTTCATGGTCTCTTCCCATTCCATGCCCGGATCGGAATCGGCGACGATGCCGGCGCCGGCCTGCACGTGCAGGGTCTGGTCCTTGATCAGCGCGGTGCGGATTGCAATGGCGAGATCGGCCTCGCCCTGCCAGTTGATGTAGCCGACGGCGCCGCCGTAGAGATTGCGCTTGATCGGTTCCAGGTCCTGGATGATTTCCACCGCCCGGATCTTGGGCGCGCCGGAGAGCGTGCCGGCCGGGAAGGTGGCGCGGAGCACGTCGATGATGTCGAGCTCCGGGCGCAACTGGCCGACCACCTGGGAGACGATGTGCATCACGTGGGAATAGCGTTCGACCACCATCTGGTCGGTGAGCTGCACCGTGCCCGATTGCGCGACCCGGCCGACGTCATTGCGGCCAAGGTCGATCAGCATCAGATGCTCGGCACATTCCTTGGGATCGCTGAGCAGGCGCTGGGCGTTGGCATCGTCCTCGGCGCTGTTGGCGCCGCGCGGCAGGGTGCCCGCAATCGGGCGCACCACCACCTCGCCGGCTTTCAGCCGCACCAGAATCTCGGGCGAGGAGCCGACCACGTGCAGCTCGCCGAGGTCCATGAAATACATGTACGGCGAGGGATTGAGCGAGCGCAGCGCCCGATAGACATCGATCGGACGGGCCCTGAAAGGCACCGACAGGCGTTGCGAGATCACGATCTGAAAGGCGTCACCGGCTAGGATGTACTCTTGGCAGCGACGCACCGCCGCTTCGAATTCCTCGCGGGTGAAACCCGACACGAAATGGGCCTCGTCGAGTGCCTGCGGATCCAGCACTTCGGGGTAGCCCGGGGCGGGCGCCCGCAGCCGGTAGGTGAGGCGATCCAGTCGGCGCTCGGCGCGTTCGATGGCGCCAGGCTCGTCGGTGGCCGCGTGCACGATCAGTGACAGCCTGCCCTTGCGGTTGTCGAAAACCGCCAGTTCCTCGGTGCGCAGCAGCACGATTTCGGGCGTGCCGAGTTGATCCGGACGGTCATCGCGGGCCAGCTTGTCTTCGATGTAGGCCAGCGTCTCGAAGGCGAAATAGCCGACCCAGCCGCCGGCGAAGGCGGGCAGACCTTCCTGCATCGGCACCTTCTCGCTGTGGATCAGCGCCTGGACTTCGGCCAGCGGATCGGCAACCTCGCGCTCGTCGACGCAGACGCCGTCGAGCAGACGCCGCCATTGCCGGCCGCGCACCTCGATACGCTCGCGCGCCGGCAGGCCGATGATCGAATAGCGGCCCCAGGTCTCACTGCCTTCGACCGACTCCAGCAGATAGGCATCGGTGCCATCGACCAGCTTGAGGTAGGCCGACAGCGGCGTGTCCAGATCCGCACGCACATGGCGCACCACCGGCACACGGGTGTAGCCGGCCGCACGCAGCTCGGCGAGATTGATGGCATCAGTCATGGTGGCGGGATAGTCCGGAAGATATCGCTCGATCATAGAGGGGCTGGTTGCTGGTTGTCGGTTGTCGGTTGTCGGTTGTCGGTTGTCGGTAGAGCCGGCGCGTCGACAATCGAGTCCTGACGCAGGCGTAGGCCGGGTCCTTCGCGTCGACTGGCTTTGATCGAGCCAAGATTCCCACACGCGAGGCGCCCGGCGCTTTGCCGTCCACAGAGCCGCGGTCGCCGGCGCGAATATCCGCTGGCGCTCACCCAGGCCCGCGCGCGCCGGAACCGCGCTACGGCCACGGCACCATCGCCGCGTTGCACAAAATCAATTACTTGCGAGATGGGTCAAGGGAGAGAGGGTAGCGAAGCCTTCCCGCGAAGCCACCGTGGCAGCTCCGCAATTCCAGTGAGCGTCCAGACCAATCCGGTCCCACAAGAACTCGCACCTGGCACAAGTCTGGCACCACCTCTGCCACCAACGCCCGCCCCACGAGCCACGGCTCCCCCCTTTTCCTTTTTCCTTTTCCCCTTTCCCCGCTCTTCAATATCCCGGCTTGACCGGCAGCGCCTCATAGCGCTCCACGGACTCGACGATCTCGCGCTTGGCGGCGGCGGCGTCCTCCCAGCCGCGCACCTTGACCCATTTACCCTTCTCCAGATCCTTGTAGTGCTCGAAGAAATGGCGGATGCGTTCCAGCGTGTGTTCGGGCACGTCGCTCAATGCGCGGATATGGGCGTAGGCAGTGAAGATCTTGTCGATGGGCACGGCGATCAGCTTGGTGTCTTCGCCGGCCTCGTCTTCCATGGCCAGAAGGCCGATCGGGCGCACCCGGATCACCGAGCCCGGGATCAGCGGCAGCGGCATCACCACCAGCACATCGGCGGGATCGCCATCTCCGGAGAGCGTGTGCGGGATGTAGCCGTAATTGCAGGGGTAGCGCATCGGCGTGGTCAGCACGCGATCGACAAAGATGGCGCCGGACTCCTTGTCGACCTCGTATTTGACCGGTTCGGCGTTCATCGGAATCTCGATGATGACGTTGACTTCATCGGGTACCTGGCGTCCGGCGGGTACGCGTTCCAGTCCCATGGTGCTGTCCTTTGCTGAGGCGATGAGGTGTGAGTATGCCCGCGCCAGGGAGTGCTTCGATGAATCTGATGCAAGCGGTTGATTTGGCAGCGAGGTGGAGAGGGGCAGGGGGTTGGCCGTATCTACACGAGCCACCTGTTTCGGCCCGAAACCGCCCACGGACCAAGAACCTCCGGCGTCATTGCGACCCCGGACTTGATCCGGGGGAAGCAATCCAGATGCGCAGTTTCAGAAGCACTGGATTGCTTCGTCGCTGCGCTCCTCGCAAAGACGCGTGAAGAGCTTGAGACATGAGTTCATCGACAGGCTGGAGAGGCTGATCGGGAACTGGCGCCTGTCCGCTTGCCCGGCGATCAGACGTCCGAATCTTGACCGCCAGCGCCTTCTTTCCAGTCGATTTCAGTTCCGCAGCCATGATTTCGAACAAATTTGTGGCATGGCGGAGCGGCCACAATGCGGCAGCTGCATAATCCCGAGTCTTTGCCGTTCTCTGCGAGGTGTACTCATGCTCGACCCTGCGCTGTTCCGCCATCACCTGGAAGCCACTGCCGAAAGCCTGAAGCGTCTGCGCGGTCTGGACCTGCCGATGCAGGACCTTGAGGCGCTCGAGACTGAACGCAAGCAGGTGCAGACAGAAACCCAGGAACTGCAGGCCAACCGCAATCGCCTGGCCAAAGAGATCGGCATGCGCAAGAGTCGCGGCGAGAATGCCGATGATCTGATGGCGCAGAGTCAGGCGCTTCCCGATCAGCTCAAGCGGGCCGAAGATCGTCTGGCGGTGCTGCAGGAGCGCTTGTCGGCGATCGTGCTGCGGATTCCGAACATCCCGCACGCCAGCGTGCCGGTCGGTGCCGATGAGAGTGGCAACGTCGCCCTGCGCCGCGTGGGTACGCCTCGCACTTTCGACTTCCAGGTCAAGGATCATGTCGAACTTGGCGCCCGCAACGGTTGGCTGGATGGTGAAGCCGGTGCCAAGCTCTCCGGGGCGCGCTTCACGGTGTTGCGTGGCGGCCTGGCCAAGCTGCACCGGGCACTCGCGCAGTTCATGCTGGATGTGCATACCAACCATCACGGTTACACCGAGGTCAACGTTCCGGTGCTGGTCACCAGCGAAACCATGCAGGGCACCGGGCAGTTGCCCAAGTTCGAGGAAGATCTGTTCGAGGTACCGATCGGCACCCGCTATCTGGCCATCGACGGCAAGGCCAAGGACGCGCTCTACGGCGCCATCCATCGCCGCGATCAGGACGACGCGCTGGCCCTGATCAACGGTATTGCCAGTGACCTCGGGCTGCAGACGCTGGGTCGGATACCGGCAGCACTCTGGGACGATCTGCACACGGCCGATGCCATGGTGGCAACGCTGCATCGCTGGCTGTGGCGGCGCATGTACCTGATCCCGACCGCCGAAGTCTCGCTGACCAACCTCTATCGCGACGAGATCGTCGAAGCCGATACCCTGCCGCAGCGGCTGACCGCGCATTCATTGTGCTTCCGCGCCGAAGCGGGCGCCGCCGGACGCGATACCCGCGGCATGATCCGCCAGCATCAGTTCGAGAAGGTGGAGCTGGTGCAGATCGTCAAGCCGGAAGACAGCTATCAGCAACTGGAAGAGATGACCGGCCACGCCGAGAGCATCCTCAACCGCCTGCGCCTGCCCTACAGAACCATGCTGTTGTGCTCGGGCGACATGGGCTTTGCCTCCACCAAGACCTACGACATCGAGGTCTGGCTGCCGAGCCAGAACACCTACCGCGAGATCAGCTCCTGCTCCAACTGCGAGAGTTTCCAGGCGCGCCGCATGCAGGCTCGTTGGCGCAACCCGGCCACCGGCAAGCCCGAACTCGTGCACACGCTCAACGGCTCGGGCGTGGCCGTCGGCCGGGCGCTGATTGCGGTGATGGAGAACTACCAGAACGAGGACGGTTCGATCACCATCCCCGACGCCCTGCGGCCCTACATGGGCGGAGCCGAGCGCATCGCCTGAGGCGGGTTTCAGGTCGCCAGTGCCGTGCCGGGTGCTGGCATTGGAGGGCGCCGCGCTGTGGCGCCGCTCTGAGTTGCCGGGAGATCAAGAGCGGCCGCGCAGGCGCGCGTCCCTCCTCAAAGCCGCTCCGTGGCTGCAGGGCTCATGGCCCCCGTTTCACGACTCGGTTCCTTCCGCCAATGCCAGCTGCTAGTCTCGCCGCCATCTTTGTGATGGATCGTAACTCATGACTCCCCTGATCCTGGCGCTGGCGCTCAGCGCATCGGCGGCGCCCATTCCGGTGTCGGATTTTGCCAAGCCGTCCTCGGTCGACAACATGAAGCTGTCCCCCGACGGCCGCTACCTGGCCATGGTGACGCAGCAGAGTGACTATGAAACCATGCTGGTGGTGCTGGACAGCACCACGCTCAAGGCCGTGGGCGGGCTGCGCTCGGCGCAGCGCCGACTGGTGGGTGACTTCTGGTGGGTCGCGGGTGATCGCCTGGTGCTGGCTGTGGCGCAGCGTTTTGGCGGTCTTGATGAGCCGCTGTACACCGGCGAGTTGATCGCAGTCGATGCCGATGGCAAGCGCGTTCGTACCATCTACGGCCTGTCCGGTGCCATGCAGGCCGGCACGCGCATGAAGACCCGCGCCAACGACACCGGCTTCGCCACCATGGTCGAACCCTTGCCGGCCGACAACAAACACGCCGTGATTGCGGTGTGGTCGGGCGCCCAGGACGTGCCCTACACCGAGCTCTATTCGGTCGATGTGGTCAGCGGCAAGCGGACCAAGCTGGCCAAGGCGCCCATCGGCGGTGCCGATTTCCTGCTGGATGCGAAAGCCAATCCGGTCTACGCCTGGGGCGCCACGCCGGAAGGCTGGCATCAGTTGTACCGGCGCAGCGCCGATGAGCAGTGGCTGCTGGTCGACGACGAGCAGCAAAGCGGCAACGAACTGACGCCGCTGGCCATCGCCGGTGACGATGGCAGCGTCGCCATGCAGGTCCTGGGGCCCAAGGGTCCGGGTCGCATCGTGCTCTGGAATCCGGACAGCGGCGTCGGCCAGACCCTGCATCAGGCCAAGGTCGCAGAGCCGCTGGGCGCGCTCCTGACCGCCGATGCCCACAAGCTCTACGGGGTGATCACCGCAGACGACCGCAGCGATGTGGTGCTGATCGATGCCAATGCTCCAGAAGCCCGCACCCAGGCGCTGATGGCGAAGAGTTTTGCCGGCTCGCTGGTGCTGCCGGTGAGTTGGTCGCTGGGCGCCAAACAGGCGCTGGTGCATGTCGAGAGCGATCGCAATTCCGGCGAGTACTATCTGTACGACCGCGACACCGGCAAGGCCCGCTTTCTGCTGGCGCGCGACGAGTGGGCCGATCCGGATCTGATGCGACCGCGCCAGCCGATAGCACTCAAGGCCCGCGATGGCTTGTCGCTGCACGGATATCTCACTGCGCCGCAGAGCGCGGAGGGCGTGAAGCCGCCGATGGTGGTACTGCCCCATGGCGGTCCGCACGGCATTCGCGACGACTGGACGTGGGAACTGTGGTCGCAACTGCTGGCCAGCCGCGGCTATGCCGTGCTGCAACTGAACTACCGTGGCTCCGGCGGCTATGGCCAGGATTTCGGGGTGGCCGGCTATCGCCAGTGGGGCGGTGCCATGCAGCAGGATCTGGCGGATGCCGTGCGCTGGGCGGCCGAGCAGGGCCATGTCGATGCCAATCGGGTTTGCATCTTCGGCGCCAGCTATGGTGGTTACGCCGCCCTGATGAGCGCCGCACGCGAGCCCGACATGTTCCGTTGCGCCATCAGCTACGCCGGCCTGAGCGATCTGTCGCTGATGTACAAACGCGGCGACATCAATGATTCCGTTTACGGCGAGAACTACCTGAAGCTGGCCATCGGCCAGGATGAAGCCCAGTTGCGGGATTACTCGCCGGTCAATCACGCCGCCGACATCAAGGCCGCGGTGATGCTGATCCACGGCGGCGAGGACCAGCGCGTGCCACCGATCCACGCCCAGCAGATGAAAGCCGCGCTGGAAAAGGCCGGGAAGTCGGTGGAATGGATGTACGAGGCCGATGAAGGCCATGGCTTCTACCGTCAGGCCCATCGCCAGGAACTCTACGAGCGCGTGCTGAAGTTTCTGGACGCGAATCTGGCGGCCGTGGCGGAGGATTGACCGACCTGGAAAAGGGAAAAAGGGAAAGGGAAAAGGGGAAACGGGGAAAAGGGAAGAGCGTGGTTCGAGGGACTGATGTAGGTCCAGACTTGTCCGGACGCTTCTGGCAACGGGCTGAAAGAGCGTCCAGACAAGTCTGGACCGACAGATCCCTCAGGTCCGGGGAAAGCGCGGC